>JAUZRQ010000115.1 GCA_030950365.1 Candidatus Zhuqueibacterota bacterium
GGTGCGGGCGGCGGAGGTGTGCTGCCGCCGCCGAGAACATCCACGAAATACAATTGCGTTGCGGTGCTGTTGCCGGCCGCTATCAAAAGGCCCATGCCGGTGTCAATGCCATCCCGTGGCGAGCTCAATCCTTCGAACACATCGCTGCCGTTTTGCAGCGCCACTTGCGGGGTCGTGGTTGCGAAGGTGCTCTCGCCGCCAACATCAGCGCTTTTGTATTCCACCACGCCGGCAGCGGTAATACCGAACAGATACACGCGTGCCTGTGTTTCATCGAGAGTGATCGCCGGCTCCGACCAGGATGCGCTGCGTTCGTTGACGCGGAATTTCTGCCACTGCCCCGAGTCGGCGGTGCGTTTGAACAGCAGGTTGCCGACTTCCGTAGGATCGGACGCATACGTCGACAGGAACAGGTACACGCTTTGATCTGCGGCCACGGCCATTGCGATTTCGCCGTTGGTGGCTTCCGCGCCGAACGGCGTCAGGGCGTCGGACTCATCGCTCCAGGCAGTGTCGGGATCACCGACCTTATGTTTCAAAAAGCCGGCGTGAAATCCGGTTTTGTCTGAAAACGCCACGCCCACATAGGCCTGGCCGTTGTCGTAAAAAATGACGCAGTCGGTGAGACCGGTGTTGAGACCGCTGACCAGCACCAGCGGTGCAGACCAGGTCGTGCCCTCGTCGGCCGTGGTCACCGCCCGCAGTTCGCCTGCCTTGATTTGAAACAGCCAGATTTGTCCCGACGGGTCGCGCACCATGCTGATGGGCCGGTTTTTATCGCCGGCAAAATTGGGCACGCTCACCGGAAAACCAGCATCGATCTGCCAATCTGTGCCGTAACTCAGCCGCACTAGCTTGGGCGTGGATTTATGGCTGTTGAGCACATACAGCTTGTCATTATTGGGATCGAGATAGGCATCCGGCAGGGCAGATGACCGAGCATCGATGAGCACCGTGCGCAGCCATCCGTTGGCGGCATCGTAACGCCACAGATACCAATCGCGGTCCAGGGTTGAGCGGGCGATGAGCCACCAGCGGTTGAAAGCCGGAAACAGTTTATTTTGGTTGGATGCCTGAAAATACGGCGAGGCTTCGCTGGAAACCAGCGAACCGGTCTGCGGGAAAACAAATCCAGAAGTCAGAGCTGTAAGAGCAAGAGTTAATAGAAACGTCCTGCTCGCTCGATGAATCCAAATGGCCATGGTCCGTATCCTTTCTCCTTATGACGCGTGTCCACCTTCAGATCATCTTCATTGCTCGGGGCATAAAACGGTTCAGGTGGCATTCAGGGCAAAATGGATACACATCTGCGCGAACAGTCCATTGGTTTGGGAGCCATTCCGTGGCAGGGCAAATTGTGGCAGAAGTGTGCAGAAAACATGATCCCCGTGATTCTAAAAATAGTACAGGAATTGGGAGAATGATGCAGAAAAAGAATTGTTGTAGCTACAAAATTTTACAATAGGTTGGCAATGATGGTAGGCAACGGTTCGGCCAGCCGTTCGCATGCGGGGAAATCGGAGCTTCCGCCGGGATGTTGAGATCGCGAGAGGCCTACTTCTGAACGCTTCAGAATCGTCCGAAAGGAGGGCTCTCTCACCAACAGGAGTCTAAATATGGTTGAAAGTATGAACGAAAAATGGAATTTTTCAGGTAGAGCCCTCCCCTGAGCCGGCATAAAAAAGAAAGGCGCCTTGGGATTGGATTATTGCGAATTGCGGCAATGTTTCAGCGCAATCTCCGGCGTCGGTGGCTGGTGCGGCGCAGCCCGGTGTGGATGTCACAGTGCAAGGTCGGTTCGTACTCTTTCATGAATACTTCTTTATACACTTCGGGGCATTCCGGGTTGGCGAGTTTCTTCGATTCTTTGCAGATTTCCACGCGTACCACATTATCGGGCATGGGGAAATCTTCCTCTGGCAAGCCAAGTGTGTCGTGGGCCGCCTTCATGAACGGCGCCCAGATAGGCAGCGCGGCTTTCGATCCGGTCTGGCCTTCGCCCAGGGTCTGCGCCGGGTCATCGAAGCCGACCCATACGCCGGCAACGATCTGCGGCGTGAAGCCCACGAACCACGCATCGGTGTAATCGTTGGTGGTACCGGTTTTGCCGCCGGCTGGCCGGTAAAAGTGGTACATCCAGCGGGCGCGGCTGCCCGTGCCGCCATTCAGCACGGATTTCAGCAGATCGGTCATGATGTAGGCCGTAGCCTTGCGCAGGACTTCGCGGCCATGCGGCACGTTTTCTTCCAGAATGTTACCGTACTGATCCTCGACGCGCATCACCGCAATCGGTTCCATGAGCACGCCCTGGTTGGCAAACACGCCGTAGGCGTTGGTGATTTCCAGCGGAATCACCGAGCCGGCGCCCAGGGCAATGGCATCCACCGCTGGAATGGGCGTGGAAATGCCCATTTTGCGCGCGTATTCCACCACCACCGCCGGCTTGGTCACCTCCTGAATCAGCCGCACCGAAATCAGGTTCAGGCTTTTCTGCAGCCCTTCGCGGATGGTAGTGAGACCGCCCATGGTTTCGTTGTAATTGTGCGGACTCCAACGCTGGCCGTTTTCCAGGAACACCACCACTGGCTGGTTCAATAGCTCCAGGGTGGGCGGATAGCCGTTGTCGATCACGGCGGTGTATAGAAACGGCTTGAAGGCCGATCCCGGCTGTCGCCGCGCCTGGGTGGCCCGGTTGAATTTGTATTTGTCGAAATCGCGGCCGCCGACCATGGCGAGAACGTAGCCAGTGGTCGGATCCAGCGCTACCAGGGCGGCCTGCACCGGCAGCTTCTCGGTGAGCACCGAATCCACAAGCGACGTGTCGGCCAGAAATTCCTTCATGGTCAGGCCTAGGGAATCCAGATAGGACTCGCCGAGCACCTCCAGCAGCTTATCCGGTTCCTTCATCAGCCGGCGATTGGTGTACTCCTGCAACATGGCGATCTGCTTCTTGACGTAAAGATCGGCAAAATACTGCACGCGGGTGTCGAGGGTGGTGTAAATTTTCAGACCGCCGGTATAGAGATCGAAGCCGTATTTTTTCTGCAACGGCCGCCGGATGTATTCCACGAAATAAGGGGCGATGCCGTGATACGGCCTGGGCTTTTCCTTGAGCACGCCAAGCGGCTGAGCCACGGCCTCCTCGTATTCTTCATCGCTGATGTAGCCGACCGTTTTCATGGCCGCCAGTACCAGGTTGCGCCGCGCCAGCGCCCGATCCGGATTGACGTAAGGGCTGAGGGCGGCCGGCCGCTGCAGCAAACCGGCCAGCATGGCACACTCGGGGAGGGTCAGGTCGCGGGCATCCTTGCCAAAGTAAAATTGCGCCGCCGATTGCACGCCATAGGAGCCGTGCCCGAAATTCATGTAATTCAAGTAGATATCCAGAATTTCGCGCTTGGTGTAAGTGCGCTCTATCTGAATGGCGGTAAGCTGCTCTCGGAATTTGCGCGTGATGGTCTTTTCGAGGCTCTGATTCATGTACAACTGCCGGGCGAGCTGCTGCGTGAGGGTACTCGCGCCTTCCCGTGCGCTCAGCGAAATCAAATCCACTACAATGGCTTTGGCAATACGCTTGAGATCGAGACCCCAGTGGTCAAAAAACCGCCGGTCCTCGATGGCCACCACCGCCTGCCACATGTAGGGTGGCATCTCTTCCAGTGGCACGTACGTGCGCCGTTCCTCGTAGTAAAAATCATGAATGACCTTGCCGTCGGCGGAATACACCTTGGATGCCAGCCGCGGCCGGTATTCTTCCAGCTTGTTCAGGGACGGCAGGCCCTGGATTAGGTAGTACAAATAGCCTCCTGCGCCGCCCATCAGGATCAGGCCAACAATGCCGTATGTAATGATTTTCTTCTTCAAGACGAAAAGCTCCGGTTTCAGATCCACAGAAAAGGCTATTTCAAGTCAATTGTGCATCTCATTCAACGATGTCGGCTATTTGCTCAGCTCACAGCGCCCACAACCGGATTTCCGGCTTTTTTTGCGGCATCAATTGCCTCTGCGAGCAAGTGTGAATTTCGGAATCTCTTTTTTTATGGAACGAGCCGGAATGATGAGTGACTACGCAAGCTAACTTGCTACAAAAATAAAAGTTGCAGTTCTATCGTGCATTCCGGAATATTGCCCCGGGCCACATTCAGGCTATGTAATCAAGGTTTCATGCCTCAATTTCTTCGCAACCGGTTCGATGAGAATGTCTTTCGACGGCCACTGCCGCAAAACCGGTCCGGTGGATTCGCGAAATTCGCAATAGCTGTAATGCCGAATCCAATCGCCGAGGTTGATGTAATGCCGATCGGCGTACACTTCATGCAATGGAAAATGCGTGTGGCCCATGATGACGGCATGGTAGCCCTCGGCCAATTTCGACAGCGCATATTCCCGGTAATCGGCATCAAAGGGATTTTGGTTCTGCCCTTTTTCGCGGCTCACCTGCGACATGCGCTTGGCAAACGGAATACCAATGTCCGGATGCAACCATTGGTACAGCGCAATATTCAGGCGATGGGTCAGAATCTTGCGCAAAAACCGATAACCATAATCATGCCGGGCCATGCCGTCTCCGTGGGTCACAAATATATTAAACGCCCCCCGGCGGAGTGCGGTTGCGCGTGGCAGCACATGGACGCCGATTTCCTCGCGCAGAAACGCGCCGATCCAGAGATCGTGATTGCCCGGCAGGTAATAAATCGGCACCCCGCTCGATGCGATGCGGTACAGGGCTACGAGCACCGCAAAATTGTGCTTTGGAATCACCTGACGGTATTCGAACCAGAATTCGAACAGATCGCCGACGATATAGATGTCACCATCTTCGGAAGCGGCATATTCCAGGAATGCGATGACGTCCTTTTCGCGCTGTCGGTCGTCCTCGAGTTGCGGCGCGCCAAGATGCGCATCGGAGAAGAAGAAAACCGGTGACGAAGATTTCATGTTCAGGTCGATTGGGTTCACAAGTTATTCATCGGCAAAGCGTCAAAATGTAAAGATTCGGTGGGCAAGATGCAAGGTTTTCTTCGGGACGCATCGTGCATCCAGCCAAAAAAACGTTGACAAAAAAATGGAATTTTGCTAAGTTCATAATTCGAGTAAGTTGGGGCCGTAAAATGCCACACGCCCCGGCCTGGATTTCAGGGAGCATCGATCATTTGCAAGGAGACAGACATATGAGCTTAGATGCATTGGGCATGATAGAGACACGTGGACTGGTTGGCGCGATTGAAGCCGCGGATGCCATGGTGAAAGCCGCCAAAGTGACCCTGATCGGCAAAGAGACCATCGGAGGCGGTTTTGTGACGGTGATGGTGCGCGGCGATGTCGGTGCGGTGAAAGCGGCGACGGATGCCGGAGCTGCGGCTGCTGAAAAGGTCGGCGAACTCGTCTCCGTGCATGTCATCCCGCGGCCGCATGCCGATGTGGAGATGATTTTACCCAAAAAGCCGGCGAAGTAAGCCAGTATCGCCGGGGTGGAGGCATCATCAACACACCTGATGCTGTGAGGACGAATTTACCCGTTGCCTTTTCAGCCGAGGAAAAACAACTCGTCCTCCCTTCCTGTGCCAAAATAAATTTGGGCTTACGGGTCATAGGGCGACGAGAAGACGGTTATCACGAGATTCAGACGGTCTTTCAACAAGTCAGTTTGCATGACACAATTCGCATTCGCGCAAAAGAAGCGAAGACGCCGAGCATTCGATTGACCGTCGATGCGCCGGGCCTACCTACCGATCGACGAAATTTGGCCTACCGTGCCGCCGAGCTGATGATGGCGCACAGCGCGCGGCCGGCAAAGATTGAGATAGAGTTACAAAAGCGCATTCCCATGGGCGCCGGATTGGGCGGCGGCAGCAGCAACGCCGCTGTTGTCTTGATCGGGCTTGCCCAACTGCTAGAATCGCCCATCGGCAGTGAAGCGCTGCTGCAGATGGCCGCCGGCCTGGGCGCCGATGTCCCGTTTTTCATCGAAGGTGGCACGGCGCTGGCCGAAGGCATTGGCGAGCGGCTGACGCCTTTGCCGCCTGCGCTGACAGAGCTGCACATCGTGGTGGTGGCGCCGCCGATCCATATCTCAACAAGGTGGGCTTATGCAAACCTTAAAATTCCCTTGACAACTGTCAAAAAAAAGATTAACTTACAGCGATTTTTTCTCTCGGGGGACGATCAAAGCCATTGGCGCCTGGAGCTCGTCAATGATTTTGAGCGCGTCGTCTTTCGGGCGTTCCCACGACTGCGAGAAATCAAGGAAGTGCTCTATGAAAAAGGCGCCCTTTATGCGAGTCTCACAGGGAGTGGCTCGGCGGTTTATGGGATTTATCACAAGGAGGTGGATGCTTTAGCTGGGGTAGCGTGTTTTCAGCAACACTATCCGACCTTTCTGGCTCGCCCAGTCCGGTGGGGGATACGTGAGCTCAGCAGCCTTACCTCAAACGGCTGACAGGGGTTGGATGGTTTGAAAGGGTTCTCAGCATGTCTCAATTATCTTTTCAGGAGGGAGGAATGGAGATTACCGAAATCACCGTCAGCATCCGGGACGAAGACAAACTGAAGGCGTTTGTCAATGTGACGTTTGACAACTGCTTTGTTGTACGCGGGATGAAGGTAATCAAAGGAACGAGCGGCTATTTTGTGAGTATGCCCAGCCGTAAAATGAGCGATGGCACCTATCGCGATATTGCCCATCCAATTACGCACGACTTCCGAGCCAAAATCGAAAAGGTGGTACTCACAGAGTATAAAAACATGCTGGACAAAGAGGGGCTTCCAGTCGAAGAAGGCATACTCCAGGCGATCGAAGAAGTGGACAAAATCCTGGCCCAGGAAGAATAATTTTTGCAATCAACTATTGCTTTCCAAAAAATTATTTTTTATAATTGATGGTCCAGGACCGGGAGACGGGATGTTATGGGTTCATACTCACGCAAATCCCTCGTGATCCTTTGATGTTGAACTACTTCGTTTACTGGGGCGTCGCCAAGTTGGCAAGGCACAGGATTTTGGTTCCTGCATTCGGAGGTTCGAGTCCTCCCGCCCCAGCTAACGGCTTGATCCGGGCACCGGCAACGGATCGAACGCCAGGTCGCAAGCAACATCAGCCGGCCTGAAAATGGCGAACAAATGACGGAATGACGAAAGTCATTTTTGATTTTCGTCATTTTTATTGTCTGGCTTGGCCGCCAGGTGAATGCAAAACTCTGGCGATGGTGTGGTTCCGCTAAACACAAACTTGCTGCAGCAGCGGCATCCGAAAATTTTTACGGGACGCTCCAACCCGGCATTGGCCCGCAAAATCGCTGATTATCTCGATATGGAGCTGGGTGATAACGATATTCGGGATTTCAGTGATGGCGAGATTTGGGTCAAGTATAATGAAAATATTCGCGGCGCTGATGTGTTTCTGATACAGTCCACCAACTCGCCGCCGCGCAATCTGATGGAGCTTTTGATCATGATCGACGCGGCGCGTCGGGCTTCCGCGATGCGGGTCACAGCGGTCATTCCCTATTTCGGCTATGCCCGGCAAGATCGCAAGGATCAGCCGCGTGTTGCCATTACGGCAAAACTGGTGGCCAATTTGTTGACTACTTCCGGCGCCGATCGCGTACTGACCATGGATATGCACGCGCCGCAGATCCAGGGATTCTTTGACATCCCGCTGGATCATTTGTACGCGGTTACCATTTTTACCGATTATTTTCGCAAAAAAGAACTTGACGACTTCGTGGTGGTGTCGCCCGATATCGGTGGCATTCGCCGGGCTCGCTCATATGCTAAGCGGCTGAATGCGCCAATCGCCATGATCGATAAGCGGCGGCCGCGGCAGAATGTGGCCGAAGTGTTGCACGTGATCGGCGATGTAAAAGGTCGCAATGTTATCATGGTGGACGATATTTGTGATACCGCTGGAACCCTTGCCGCCGCCGCCAATTTCCTGAAAGAAAAAGGCGCGCGCGAAATCTATGCCGGCTGTACGCACGCTATTCTTTCCGGCAATGCGGTGGAAAAAATTCAAAATTCCGCTGTGACCGAGCTGGTGGTGACCGATACGGTGCACCTGCCGCCGGAAAAGAAAATCGACAAAATCAAGGTGCTGAGCGTGGCCGAGCTGTTTGGGCGTGCCATCATGCGGATTCATAACGAAGAATCGATTAGTTCATTATTCGATACAACCGACTGAATGAAAAACGTGGGAACGAGTTATGTCTGAAGTAGCATTGAAAGCGGAATATCGCGATATCGTTGGCAAGCGCTCTTCGAAAAAATTGCGCCGACTCGGCAAAATTCCCGCCGTTTATTATAGCCACGGCAACGAGGCCATGCCCCTGGCGGTGGACCGCAAGGAGTTTCACGCCGTGGTTTCCGGCGAAGTGAGCATTGTGGATTTGCAGTTTGAAGACGGCAAGCGCATGCCCGGCGTGATTCGTGAAATTCAGTGGGACCCGGTGACGCTGGAACCAGTGCATGTGGATTTCCTCGGCGTGACTTACGGCGAGGCCATGGAGGTGGATGTGCATATTCACCTGACCGGTACGCCTGTGGGCGTCAAGGAGCAGGGCGGCGTGCTGCAGTTCCTGACGCGGTCCGTGACCATTGAAGTGCTGCCTAAAGATATCCCCGATCACATCGAGGTGGACATTAGCCATCTGAAAGTGCACGAGTCACTGACCGTGGCTGATCTGGATCAGTCCACCTACAAGGTCGTGGATGATCCGGACACGGTGATCGTTTCGGTCATCCCGGCGCGGGTGGAAGTGGAAGCCGAGCCGGTGGAGGCCGAGGAAGAAGCAGAACCGGAAGTGGTCGGCAAGGCTAGGAAAGAAGAGGAAGAAGGCGAAAAAAAAGAATAGGATTCCGAATCCTGTTCAAAATAGTATTGTGCCCACCCGGTGCGTTTTTCCGGGTAGAGAAAAACGCAAAGCAGGCGGCTGTTCTGGCGGCCTCTTTACCAGGCCGGGCACCATCCATTAGTTTACTTACCTGTACTATGCCCTGAAATGGCAGACACATTTATTATTGCGGGTCTGGGAAATCCGGGACCGGAATACGCCCTGACGCGTCACAATGTCGGATTCATGGTGGCGGATTTTCTGGCCGATCGGCATCTGGCCGGGTTCAAGGCCGGCCGCGGTGAATTGGTCTTTGCGCAATTCCGTCTGGCCGATACCACCGTGTATCTGGTCAAGCCGCTGACTTACATGAACCTCAGCGGCCACGGTGTCCGGAAGGCGCTCGACTACTGGAACGTGCCGCTGGAACGGCTGCTGGTGGTGTATGATGACTACCACCTGCCGTTCGGCAAAATCCGTTTGCGCGCCAGCGGCAGCGATGGCGGCCACAAAGGCATGCGCTCGATCATCGATGTGTTCGGGACCGAAGACATTGCGCGGCTGCGGGTGGGCATCGGACAGGATGAGTACCGCGGCGATGCGGTGAAGTTCGTGCTGGCGCAATTTTCACGCAAGGAGAAGAAACTGCTTCCCCGAATTCTGGAGGCCAGTGCGGATGCTGCGGAGATCGTGGTCCGAGAGGGCATCGAAAAAGCGATGAATGCATACAACCATCAATTTTTAGTCGAATAAACAGAGGAGGAACGAACATTGATTATCCCAGCTGTTGCCGGCGTGATTGCGCTGCTTTTTGTTGCCTATCTTTCCATGGATATTCTGAGAAAGAATCCGGGCAACGAGAAGATGGTGCAGATATCGAAACTGGTGCAGGAAGGCGCGAAAGCCTTTCTTCGGCGTGAGTACACCTATGTGTCGATTTTTGTGATCGCAATTGCGGCGCTGATCGCGATTGCGCCCATGATCAGCGAAGTTCAACTGGGATGGAAGACCTCCATTGCATTTATGATTGGTAGCGTTGTCTCGGCGCTCGCCGGTTATATCGGCATGAGCATCGCCACGCGCGCGAATTCGCGCACCGCACAGGGCGCCATCGACGATGGATTGAAGGGAGCGTTGAGCATTGCCGTCTCCGGCGGCGCCGTCATGGGCATGTCGGTGGTAGGCCTGGCGCTGCTGGGACTGGTCGCGGTGTATATCGTATTCAAAGGCGATCCGACCATTGTGAACGGATACGCCATGGGCGCCAGTCTGGTGGCGCTGTTCGCCCGTAGCGGCGGCGGCATTTTTACCAAAGGCGCCGATATGGGAGCCGACCTGGTAGGCAAGGTCGAAGCCAACATTCCTGAAGACGATCCGCGCAACCCGGCGGTGATTGCCGATAACGTGGGCGATAACGTGGGCGATGTGGCCGGTCTGGGAGCGGACTTGCTGGAAAGCTATGTGGAATCGATGATCGCCAGCATTGCCATTGCGGCCGGACTGGGCATCGTCACGCTGCAAATGCTGCCGCTGCAAATCGCCAGCGCCGGTATCGTGGCGTCCATCATCGGCGTGCTGTATGTAAAGTTCGCCGCGCGGAATAACCCGCAAAAGGCTTTGATGAATGGCACCTATATCAGCGCTATTCTGACGGCCGTGGCCACGTTTCTGATCGTGAAGTACAACGGCGTGGAATTCACCGATGAAAGCGGCACCACTTATGGCGTGCTCGGACCGTTCTGGGCCACGCTTGCCGGGGTCATTTCTGGCATCATCGTCGGGTTGACATCCGAATTCTATACCTCCAGTGATTACAAACCGGTGCGCCGCCTGGCCGAAGAGTCGCAGAGCGGCCCGGCTTTGACGGTCACCGGCGGCATCTCGCTGGGCATGGCCTCCACCGCCATTCCGGTGATTGTGTTGGCCATTGCCGTGCTGGTTTCGGTGAAATTTGCCGGGATTTACGGTGTGGCCATGGCGGCCTTCGGCATGCTCGCCACCACCGGTATGGTCGTGAGTGTCGACAGCTACGGCCCGATCGCCGATAACGCCGGCGGCATCGCCGAGATGGCGCAACTGGATCCGAACGTGCGCAAAATTACCGACAACCTCGATGCGGTGGGCAACACCACGGCGGCCATCGGCAAGGGCTTCGCTATAGGTTCGGCGGCGTTTGCGGCCATGGGCCTGCTGGTGGCCTACATGCACTCGGTCGAGCTGGAAGCGGCGGACATCAAAGACCCGTACGTGCTGGTCGGATTGATCCTCGGCGGCATGCTGCCGTATTTCTTCAGCTCTATGCTATTCCAGGCGGTAAGCAAGGCCGCTTTTAAGATGATCGAAGAAGTGCGGCGGCAATTCCGTGAAATCAAGGGCTTGATGGAAGGTACCGCCCTGCCGGATTCCGCACGCTGTGTGGATATCAGCACCAAGGGAGCCATCAACGGCATGCTGGTGCCGGGCATCATGGCAATCCTGGCGCCGGTGGTGGTCGGACTGGTGCTGGGCAAGGCCGCGCTGGCCGGCCTGCTGGTGGGCGCGCTGGTATCCGGTCTGGTGCTCGGTATCCAGATGGCCAACTCCGGCGGCGCCATGGATAACGCGAAAAAGTACATCGAAGAAGGCCATTTCGGCGGCAAGGGGTCGGAAACCCACAAGGCCGCGGTCATTGGCGATACGGTGGGCGATCCGCTCAAGGATACGGTCGGTCCGTCCATCAACATTCTGATCAAGCTGATGAGCGTGATTTCTCTGGTACTGGCGCCGCTGTTCAAATAAGTTCATGGATGGGTAATGCGGCCTGTTGGATGCGTTCCTGTGGGGATGGTATGCTCAGCCTGGATGATTCGCATGTGATCAGCGCCATCCGGCAGGCCCCAATTCCCCTGATTCACCGTTATTTTTGAAAAAAGGAGGTTGTGACATTGGAACGTCTTTATGAAACAACCATTGTGCTCGATCCGCAACTAAAAGGCACAGAGATCGAAGACGCTATAAAAAAAGTCACCAGCTTTATTGCCAATCATGGTGGTGAGATCGTCAAGGTGGACGAGTGGGGCAAGCGTCGTCTGGCTTATGAGATCAATAAAAAGCAGTATGGCTATTACGTCTATATTCGCTTCAATGCGCCGGGGCAGATCGTGCGGCTTCTTGAGCGGGAATACCGATTGATGGAATCCGTGTTGCGGTATCTCACCGTGCGCGTGGACAAGCTGATGCTGAAGATGGAAAAGCTGCAGGAAGCGCGCGCGGCTCAGGCCGCGGCCGAAGAAGCCCAGGCGGCCGAATCGCCGGCACCAAAGGCGGAAGCGGCTGAGGAGAAACCGGCCGAACCTGAGACGAAGGAAACCGCCGCGGAAGCGGAAACCGCCAGCGAAACCGCCGAACCGGCGGCCGGAGCGGCCGAAACGGAGTCTGCCAAAGACGAAGCCGGGGCCGGCACTGAAGGCGAAGCGGCCGAGGCGAGCAAAACCTCCCCCGAAGCTGAAGAAAAGTCTTGAAGATGACAAATTCATAACTTATTTTCATTTTAACAATGAAAAAATGGAATTGCCCATTTCAGCAGTCGTATGTGTTGGGATAAGATGATGAGGGCAAGGTTGCATATGGATCATTTGATAGCGGCGGGAGGTGCGCTATGGCGGACTTGAAAATGCCAGATATCAATATGGTGATGATCGCCGGCAATTTAACCAGCGATCCGTCATTCCGGCGAACAACCAATGGAACACCTGTTGCCAATTTTTATATCGCATCCAATCGTCGGTTCAAGGATAATACCGGCCAGTGGCGCGAAAATGTGTGTTATGTTGGGGTGGTCGCCTGGTACAAACTGGCTGAGAGCTGCTACGAGAACCTGCGCAAAGGCAGCGCGGTGTTGATCGATGGCGAGCTGCAGAGCCGCACCTGGAAAAACCAGGACGGCACCACCAAAAATGTGGTGGAAATCAAAGCACGCCGGATTCAGTTTCTGAATAAGCGAAAGAAAGAAGTGCAGACCCTGAGTGAAGAGGGCACGGACGCCATGGCCGATTCGCTTTCCGGCTGGGAAGACGAAGGCGGATCGCTCACCTCCGACGCGGCTGAGCCGTCCTCCGATTCAGAGCAGTCGAGTTCCGACGACGATCTGGATATCAATCTGGGACATTTGAATTTATAACGTGAAGGAGCATGATCGATGTTGAGAAAACGTCGCATTTGTCGATTCTGCGAAGAAGGAATCATCTATATTGATTACAAAGACGAAAAACGCCTTCTGCGATTCATGACCGAACAGGGCAAAATCATTCCGCGGCGGACCAGCGGTACCTGCGCCAAACATCAGCGCATGCTGACGCGCGCCATCAAGCGTGCGCGGCATCTGGCGCTGATTCCGTTCGTCGCGGAAATGACGCGCTAATGCATGCCCGGCCACAAGCAGAGCGGTGGCCCTGGAAGTCAGGCGGTGATTCAGAATGCCGATCGAGAAGTTCAGGCCAGGTCGAGAATCGTTGAATCCGGTTAACATGAGGAAACGAGGAATAGGCAATGAAAGTTATTTTGAAACAAAAATATGAGACCTTAGGAGATGTGGGTGAAATCGTCAATGTGAAGGACGGTTATGCCCGCAATTTTCTGATTCCCAAAGGCATTGCGCTGGAGGCCAACAAGCGCAATTTGAAAATCATCGAGCAGGAGAAAAAACGGCTGCAGGCGATCGAAAACCGCATCCGCCGCGAGGCCGAACAGCTGGCCGAGAAGCTGAGCTCGGTGTCGGTGACGGCGGAAGTGCAGGTAGGCGAAGAAGATCGCGTTTTTGGTGCGGTTACGTCGCAGGATATCGCCGAGCTGCTGAAGAACAAAGGCTTTGACATCGATCGTCGTAAAATCTTGATGGAGGAGCCGCTGAAAGCACTCGGCGTGTACGAGGTGCCGATCAAGCTGCATCCGGATGTTGAGGCCAAAATCAAAGTCTGGGTTGTCAAGCAGGGATAGCTGGATGGCCATCGGGATTGGCTGAACGCTTCGTGGCCGCTGGCCGCCGAGGCGTTCAGCGCCTGCCATGCCTTGCCCTATCCAGGATAGGTGGCTATTCGGGGGAAGAATTATCCGCAAGGCACATTCCAAAAAATCTGTCGAATGGGTTGACATTCAATTGAAAAACTTTTACTTTAATATAGCATTTAAAATAGATGTTCAGTGCCGGGAGGTGATATTTCGACCAGTGCCGAGGGCATTTTATGGGGAGTTATTTTGAATTAACGCGCGATCTGATTCGTTTCAAAATCCACCTGATCGTGGCTACAGGGGGACTGGAGCCAAAAATTGCGGCCGTGTGGGAAGAAGCCTTTAACAGCCTGAATGATCTGCAGATGATGGAACTTATGCAGCGAATAGAACACCTGGAACCGATGCAGGCTTGCAAAATCACGCTGCGCTACCTGATGGACCATCACTATCCGTTTCGGGAGCTTATTCTTTATCACACGGATGACACGTTTAAACGCCGCATGGGATTGGAACAGGATGACGAATCAGATAAGTACTTGCACTAACGCATTCAGGGGCATTTTCGATAGGATCACGGACGCGGGCGGAGCCTGAAGTTGCAACGGAAAACGAAGAAAGCGTGGGAGGATGGTGACTATGGATAACCTGTATCCGAAATGCCAAAAATGCAAAGAAGGCGTTCTGATCCCCCTGTCTGACTATGGACGTGAGGGTGCCACATTGATTTTCAAAGCCTGGGTTTGCACCAATCCGGAGTGTGGGTATCAAATCCGGATCGATAACGGTGAAGTAAGCGTCGTCCATTCTGTGAAGGAAGTAGCAGAATAAATGGTGAACGTCTTTGCTCGCAAAAGGTGAACATCCATACAAAATTACGGGTGAGAGTCGTTGCTCTTACCCTTTTTCTTTGTTCAATTCCGATGTCATGCAATGTTAAATCGACTGCTGGAGAATTATAAAGTCAAACTGTTTTCATTCGTTGCGGCCTTCATTTTCTGGTTCGTCGTGGTCACCGACAGCGACTACAACTACGAACTCTATGTTCAACTCAAGCCTGTTCAGCCCCCAGAGGATAAAATCATTCTCAATGACCTACCCGATCGCGTCAAGGTGCGCTTCCGCGGTCAGGGGAAGTCTCTGCTGGCATTGCGGTTTCTCAACGAGGCCGTACTCGAAGTGGATCTGAGCAACGTATATTCGGATGGTGCTATTCCGCTGACCCACAACATGATCAACATTTCCCGCGGTGGACACAATATTCACGAATGGCGCATCCTTAGCCCGGACACGCTGTACATTCGCCTGGGCAAAAAGGCCACCAAAAAGGTGCCGGTGGTGCCGGATATTCATGTTGCCCCCCTGCCCGGATATGCCGTGGTGGGCGGCGTGCAGGTGGTGCCGGACAGCGTCAAACTGACCGGGCCGATCAACCATATCGAATCCATTCAGAAGATCACCACCGAAAGACGGATATTCAACGAGGTCAAATACCGGTTTTCAGGGCGGGTGCGCATCAAGCCGTTCCCGGACTCCTTAAAGATCACGGTAGAGCCCAAAGAAGTGCATTACTCGGTGGATATCCAGAAGCTTCTGGAACTGACTTACAAGGAAATCCCGATTAAAGTCATCAATGCACCGCGCGGATGGCGTGTGGGCGCGGTGCCATCCACCCTGAGGTTGACGCTGGTCGGGGGCGAACGGCTGTTAATGCAGCTACAAAAAAAGGATATCCAGGCCTTCATTGATTATCGACAAGACAAAATCAGCAACAAAGATGGCTATCGGGTGCAGGTCAAACTGCCGCCGGAAATCCGCATTGTGCAAATGCACCCGCAACGGTTTAAGCTGGTGAAAGAACGACAGGGACGCCGATGACCTTGCTGGCAATCGAAACCTCGTGCGATGAAACTGCTGCGGCCGTATTGCGAGATGGGCAGTTGCTCTCCAGTGTTGTGGCGTCGCAGCAGGAGCATTTGAAATGGGGCGGCGTCGTGCCGGAGCTGGCATCACGAGCGCATATCATCAAAATTGTGCCAGTGGTGCAACAAGCGTTGAACGAGGCCAATGTGGATCTGAACGACATCGAGGGCGTGGCCGCAACCTACGGCCCGGGGCTGATCGGCTCGCTGCTGGTCGGGCTGACGTTTGCCAAGGGTCTGGCCATGTCGCGGAAGGTGCCGTTTCTGGGCGTCAACCATCTCGAAGGCCATCTGTTCAGCGCAATGATCGAATATCCAGACTTGCCGATGCCGTTTCTGGCCCTGGTGGTGTCGGGCGGACATACGATTTTGGCGTTGGTGCAGGATATTGGCCGGTACCACATCCTCGGGGAGACTCGCGACGATGCCGCGGGCGAGGCATTCGATAAGGTTGCCAAGATTCTGGATTTACCCTATCCCGGTGGGCCGTCCATCGAAAAACTGGCTCGCGAGGGCAATCCCGAAGCGGTGAAATTTCCGGTTGCGAAACTGAAAGGCAATCCATACGATTTTAGTTTTTCCGGCCTGAAAACGGCGGTGTTGTATTATTATAACAAATTGTCCGATGCGGAGAAAAAGCGCCAGCGCGCCGATGTGGCGGCCTCGTTTCAGAAAGCGGTAGTCAGGGCTCTCAGCGAGAAAGTGGCGCTGGCGGTCAAAAAGAAGAACATCCGCCATGTGGTGGTGGCCGGCGGCGTGGCGCGCAATCGCCGCCTGGCCGATGCCATCTCCGCGCTGGCCGAGAAGCACGATTTTGAGGTGTACATCCCATCGCTGCAGTACTGCACCGATAATGCCGCGATGATCGGCAAGGCGGCCGATCTGTTTTTCCGGCAGGGCAAATCCTCGCCGCTAAATTTGCCGCCGAGGCCCAACCTGACGTTAACCGAATCGAGCACTGACTGAGCCATGGAATTTTCGTTGCAATTTGCCTACAACACCTGGTTTTTCATTCTTGGTATGCTGGGCTTCGGGCTGCTGGCATGGTGGGCCTACCAGATCACGCTGCCGCCGGTAAGCGCGGCTTTGCGGCGGCTGCTGCTGATCCTGCGCACCCTGAGTTTCGTTTTTCTGTTTTTGCTGCTGTTCGAGCCGATCCTCGGCATCGCCTGGCGGAATGCGGAGCGGCCGGTGGTGGCGGTGCTGGTGGATGTGTCCGCCAGCATGCAGCTACCCGATGAGCAGGGCAGCCGCGGTGAACATCTCAAATCCGTGCTCAAACAGCCCTGGCTGAACGATCTGCAAAAGCGGTTCGAGGTGACCTTTATTCACTTTGCCAGCGAGGCCACCGAAGTCCCTGCACTCATCCCAGATTCCCTGACCTTCGACGCCGAGGGCACCCACATTTCCGCGGCACTGGCACTGGCCAGCGAAAAACTGAGCAGCCGAAATTTTGCCGCCACGCTGCTGTTATCCGATGGCATTTACAACCTTGGCAGCGATCCGGTGCAGGCGCAGGGGGCGTATCCGGTGCCCATTTTCACCGTTGCCTTTGGCCGCACCACGGCCGACCGCGATGTCTGGATCGAAGATGTGCTGACCAACGAAGTGGCGTTTGCCGGCACCCGGGTGCCGCTGCAGGTGATGCTGCGCAGCCGCGGCTACGCCGGCCGAAATGCGCAAATCCGCCTCATGCAGGGCGGCCGCGTGGTCGCATCGCAAACCGTGACCCTGCCTCCGGATGATCAGGAGCAGACGCTGCAGTTTTCGTTCGTGCCCGATCAGGAAGGCATGCAAAAGTACCGCCTGGTGGTGGATGCCTTCCCAGATGAGGTGACCGATCGCAACAACCAGCGCACGTTTTATATCAAAATTCTCAAGAGCAAATTGAAAATCGTGTTGCTGGCGGGCGCGCCATCGCCCGATGTGTCGTTCCTGGTGCGCACCCTGAAGCAGGATCGCAATTTGAAGGTGAGGAGTTATGTGGCGCTGGCGCCGGGAAAAATTCTGGGCGGCACGTTGCCTGTGAGCGGTGAGCTGAAAGACATTGATTGCGTGATTGGCGTCCAGCTTTTCGGCCCGCAGCCGCTCGCTCCGGTGATGCAGCGCTGGCTCGAACGCACGGTTATTCAGGAAGAAAAGCCATTTTTGTTTATTTCCGGCGCCGATGTGTCCGCCCGGCAGCTGGCCGAACAGCGAAAATTGCTGCTGCTGGTCACCCCACCTGTGGTAACACGGGAAAAGCAAGTGGTGCCCCGGGTCACCCTGCAAGGCATGCTGCATCCGATCCTGAAAATCACGGACGAGAGCAGCGAGATTAAAGAAGCCATCGAGGGATTGCCTCCGGTGGTTTCGCCATTTTTGCGTTTGAATTTTGCGCCGGGCGCGCAGGTTCTGCTCGAAGGCGTGGGCACCGGCAAATTGGCCGCCCGCCGCGGCGGAGTGCCGTTGCTCAATCTGGTGCGACAGGGTCAGCGGCGCCTGGTGGCCTTCTGGGGCGGCGGTTTCTGGCGCTGGCATCTAATGATGCAGCGCGTGCAGCCCGGCAACGACTATTACCAACGCATGTTTCTGCAGAGCATCCGCTGGCTGGTTTCGGTGGAAGAGAGCAAACTGCTGCGGGTGAGTACGAACAAAGATATTTACCGGACCGGCGAAGAAATTCTGTTTTCGGCGCAGGCGTATTACGAAGATTTTACCCCACGCGACCAGCTCGATATCGAAGTCAACATCCGTGGCCGGGACACTTCGGCGGATATTTTGTTGCAGGGGCGCGGCAATGGCCTGTACGAGGGCAAATTGAGTGTGCTGGAAAGCGGCGATTATCGCTACCGGGCCACGGCGCGCGAGGGCGATCGCATCGTTGGCACCGATGAAGGACGCTTTACTGTGGAACCGTTCCGCATCGAATTCCAGCATACAGAGACCGATTTTCTGCTCATGCAGAGGCTGGCGATGCGCTCAGGCGGACGCGCGGTAGCGCCGGACAGCCTGGCGCAGTGGGCGGCGGGGCTGCAATTTGCGCCACGGATTACTTATGAAGAAAAGCAGTTTCCGCTGTGGCAGCGCTGGCCCATGCTGGCCATCATTGTGCTGAGCCTGAGCCTGGAATGGTTTCTGCGCAAGCGCAAGGGCATGTTTTAAGAAAGATACTCCGGCGTTCCCCATAGCCATCGTCCCTTGTGGGCGTAGGGACCTTGCAACCATCCCGAGAAAATTGAAAAAGCGCACGCGGATGGGCGCGGATGATAATGCAACTTCGCGTCTTTGCGGCTTTGCGTGAGCCGCCTTTCCCTGCGCGCTCAGCGCCGCTGCGAGAGAATGAGAAGCGCAGCTTCTCCCAATGCGTTCCGTCCCAAATTCAATTAGGGACGGAGGTCATAAAACCTGTGGTTGAAATTTTGGTTTTGGTTAGACGCGTCCCCTGACCGCGGCGGATGTTCGTACCGGAGGCGGTGAGATTGCGTCGTCGCCGCCAGGAGGCGGCTCCTCGCAATGACGGATAATGAGCAACCTGCGGTCCCTGCCCGCGTCGGTTCTGTAGCCCGCGCCCCTTGTGGGCGCAGGGGCCATGCATCCATCCCGCGAAAATTGAAAAAGCGCCCATGGATGGCGCGGATTTGGGGATGAAAAATGATTCCAGGCTGGTTTAGGCTTTTTGTCACGAAAAGCACGAATGACGCAAAGAAAAGCATCGCGCCATTGACCTTCCACTTCAATTTCAGTGAAAATCAGCGCAATCAGTGGTTAAAAATGCATGTTCGCCAGTTTCTCCTGATTGGTATTTCACCACAAAGCGCACGGGATAAGCACTATTTCCGGCGGGGACAATTGCCAGATCGCTCCATCAAGGAGCAACCGCAGCGAGTTCACCTCCAGGATAGGCCTTCCTCATAGCCCGAGAATAGATAGTCCTGTGAAATGCACTTACGAGCTCGGATTGACGATGATATTCTCCATATCCAGCACTGAGCAGCAATCCAGGATCAGTTTCATAGTCGGTTTCTGAATATTCTTCTCTGGAGGCGTTTTGCCGACCTGCCAG
>JAUZRQ010000116.1 GCA_030950365.1 Candidatus Zhuqueibacterota bacterium
TGTAACTATTCAGCCATTTGGAAAAAGCTTGTAAAGAAGAAAAATGAACCTCTCGCAGTGGCGCTGAGGCCGCAGAGGTTGAAAAAAAACTTGCACAGATTGATCCGCATTCAATGAAAAGTACAGAAACATCCTGCAAAAGCGCCCATTGCTAAAGTAACCGGCACGACTTTATGCAATATACCAGAATGGATGTGCAACCATGAAGAGCCAACCGAAAAAGTCCCGATTTCGTATCGTGGCGTGTTGTTTCGAGCGAATCAAAAAGGCTGTTCGGAAACGATACGGCGGACTCACAACGTTTTTGTAAAAAAATTGCGGTCGGTTCGTCGATAATTTCCTCGCTTCGGTCGGAATGACATTCCCTCCTTTCCCAATTAAACCGGTGAGAAGGTCTAAGGGGTATCGAACCGATCGAACCGATCGAACCGTGCTCCAAAACAACCAGCCAGCTTCAAATCTGTCACGGATATACGACCATTTGTAGCCTCCGAAATGTCAGTGCCAATCTATGAAATCAGCGGTCTTTTCCAATCAACAGCATATTCATTGGCATTGCATCGCTGATTCAATTGACGGCTTCCGATCTGTACTGAATAGTTACGCAATTTCAACCACCAGCATTTCAGTATGCAAGCTTATTGGCTTTGCAATTTTATAAAAATCATCAAAATTAATTTTGCCCAAAATGCAAAGAAGGTGCATCTAACAAGCGGATTTTTGGGACGCATTAGCAAAAATCAGGGGACCATGGTCTCCGAAAAATAATCTTGACATTCTTTTTAAATTTCATTATTGTTATCAACTGTGTCGGCTACGCGCCGCCCGTAAATTCATGTGAACCATGTGACTTTAATGGAGGAAGGGATAGGAAGAATGAAAAAGACGGTGGGTACGCACTTGATCATTGACGCGTGGCAGGCTTCGCCAGCTCTCCTAAACGACCCGGAATGGATCCGCGAGACGCTGATCCAGGCTGTCGAAGCCGGGGGAGCGACCCTGATTGATTTGTGTGTCCATCAGTTCAGTCCTCATGGCGTGACGGCCACCGCGACTCTGGCTGAATCGCATATCGCGATTCATACCTGGCCGGAATACGGCTATTTTGCCGCCGATTGTTTCTTTTGTGGCGAAGGAGATCCGGTCAAAGCCATGAAGATGATCTGCAAAGCCTTACAAGCCAAAGAAATTCGAACACGGGAAATAAAACGAGGATTTGATCCAAAAATTGAGCAACGCGAATTCATGCCGCAAATCATTGAAGGAACTTGACTGTACAACACCGCAACCCCAGTGGTGGTACGAGACCGACGACCCGGTCTCTATCCGACTGGGGTTGCATATGACGTTGCTGTATGCTGAGGAGAGTCCCTATCAGAAACTCGCCGTTTACGAACACGAAATTCTTGGCCGGGTTTTGGTTCTGGATGATATCGTTCAGACCACCCAGGCCGATGAGTTTATCTACCACGAAATGTTCGTGCATGTCCCGCTTCTGGGTGGTCGGTTCGCAACCCGATCCGATAGCCAGGTCGATGTCCTGATCATCGGCGGGGGCGATGGGGGCATTCTCCGCGAAGTCCTGCGCCACCCGTTCGTTTCTCGAGTGGTCATGGTGGAAATTGACGAGGCCGTCATCCGCGTCTCGCGCGAATATCTGGGCATTCATGGTGATTATGACGACCCGAGGGTGACTCTTGTCATCGACGACGCTTTCCAGTATATTCAATCCCAACAAGCAGCCGGTCAGCCTTTCGATCTTATTTTAGTGGATGCAACGGATCCTGTCGGTCCCGGGAAAATTCTGTATTCGAAGGAATTCTATCATAAGCTGGATCGCTGCCTCAAATCCGATGGGCTGGTGGTGCGTCATCTGGGGCTGCCGTTTTTGCAAGCCGAGGTTCTGAAGGACGGGGTTGCCAATCTGAAGCAGGTTTTCGGCAATGTACAGGTGTACCGGACCTCGGTACCAACCTACATTTGCGGCGAAATGGCCTTTGCTGCCGCCAACCACGTCGGCTACCGCATCAATGAGCCACGTGTGGAGTTCGAAGCGCGATTTTACAACCGCGAAGTGCATCAGGCTGCCTTTGCCTTACCAACTTATTGGCAGCGAATGATCGCTTATGAGCAGCCATAAGAGCTTGGGCAGGAGAACCACCTTTAACTTTTTGATCCATGCACTTGGGACAGGAAATGGCGCCAGAGGGTGGAATGGAAACAATTACTGCCGAATATATCGTCAGCGCCGAAAGCGCTGAAATCGACCGCGTGGCCCGGGAAATCGCCTTTGAACAAACGGTAGAGGTGCCGGAAGCGCTGGTGACCTCGGAAGCCATTTTGCGAGACGTCGTCGGGCAGGTCGTTGCGATTCAGCCAATTAGCGATGATGAATTCAGCTTTCGCGTCCGCATCGAATTCAACGCCGACCTGGCCAATGCTCAAATCTCCCAGCTTCTGAATCTCCTTTTCGGCAACATTTCCATCAAAAACAATATCAAGCTAGTAGATGTAGCCCTGCCAGCCGATTTTCTGCGCCACTTTCATGGCCCTAATTTTGGGGTTGATGGAGTGAGGCAATTGTGCGGTGTTTTCGGGCGTCCGCTTTTGTCCACCGCGCTCAAGCCACGAGGCTCAACGCATGAAGAACTGGCCCGCATCGCTTATCAGTTCGCCATCGGCGGCGGTGATATCATCAAAGATGATCATAATTTAGTTGATAGCTGTCTGGACGAATTCAAAGCACGGGTAAGCCGTTGCCAGAAAGCCGTGCAACGCGCAAATCAGGAAACCGGGCGTAGTACGCTTTATTTTCCATACGTACTTGGGCCACAGGATCAATTGCAAGCCTACATCGATTTCGTCCTATCCATCGGCATCCAGGGTGTGCTGTTGTCGCCCTTCCTTATCGGCCTGGACACGGTGCGCTTTCTGGCCGAAACATATCCGCTGGTCATCATGACGCATCCAACATTCGCCGGCACGTTTTTCCACGATCCCGCGCATGGGATGGCTCCAGGCCTTATGTTGGGCAAGCTGGTCCGACTAATCGGAGGCGATATTTCCGTGTTCCCGAATTACGGCGGTCGGTTCAGCTTCAGGCGCGAGGATTGCCACAACATTCAACGCCAGTTGCAGAACGATTTCGGGCATCTGGCGCGCAGTCTGCCGGCTCCAGCCGGCGGTATGCGCTTCGAAAACCTGCCGCAAATGGCCGAACAATACGGCCCCGATGCGGTCTTTCTCATCGGAGGGGCGTTGCTGAGCGATTCGAGCGACCTGACGCGAAGCACACGGAAATTCCTTGAGGCCATCCGGGCGGCCTTTCCGCAGCATCGGGACGAGAATGCCAATGCTAACTGGCATTCGGCCTGTGAGCTGCCTGCAGGGCCAACCGCCGAAGCCGTACTGAACCACCTGCCCTTTCGCGACGACTTTTCGTGGGTGGGTCGCGCGGTAAGCGAATACAAAGGCTCGCAGGTTCTGCCGTTTCAGGGGGTGAAACGGCATGAGCTGATCGGGCAGCACGGCGAACGCACGCGCTTCGACCTGCGCTATTTTGAAATCGGTCCGAATGGCTACTCCAGCCTGGAAAAGCATGTGCATACCCACGCCATCATTTGCATTCGGGGCAAAGGCGTGCTGCAAATCAACGATGAAATCATTGAATTGAAACCGTTCGACATTGCGTACGTACCACCGCTGGCCGTCCACCAGCTCCGCAACAACGAACAGGAACCGTTCGGCTTCTTCTGCATCGTCGATCACGATCGCGATCGACCGATGAAACCCTGAGGAAGGGCTTATGTTACAACCGCTGCAGCGCCGCTTTGACCGGCTCGAAAAAACGAGGACCGATTTTCTCAGGCGAGTGCAGTCGCTTCATCCGGAACAACGCGCCTTCTCCCCCAACGACCGGAGCTGGAGCCTGCTGCAGGTCATCGAACATTTGATCATTTCCGAAGAACAAACCATCCGCATCGTCGAAAAACAATTGGCCAATCCCAAATTGCCCAATCGTGGCCGGTGGCATGCGCCCATCCGGATGGCTACCATGAAACTAGTCATGCGCCTGCCGCTGAAATTCAAAATTCCCACGGATCGGGTCGCCCCTTCCCCATCGCCGGATTTTGCGCAATTGAAATCGCGTTGGGATACTGTACGTCAGCAAATGCAACGCACACTGAAATCGGTGCAGGAACCGCAACTACATTTGCCCGTGTTTCGGCATCCGTTTTTTGGCCACATGGACGTGGGGCAGGTAGTGCTGTTTTTGCAGGAGCATTTCGATCATCACATGCAGCAAGCGCGACGCATTTTCAAGGCGGGACGCTTCGAATCGGCCTGAGCCGATTAATGCCCCCATTGGCCCATCTGATAATCATCTGCACAAATTGTTGCCATTTCTTAAAAATAAGAAAATTCTTCTGCGGATTCTAATTTTTGATAAAGCCTTCTCATCGTTTGCCTGCATTTCATCATGCTATAAGTGCCTGAATATAATGGATTAATGTCACGCAACGAATTTGGGCATGGATATTGCATTTCGGACTCACAAGTCTTGTATTAAATATTTGAAATCGGAATAATCAAGACAAAAGACTCCGAAATCCAGAATAATCCATGTATTTGACTCAAAAGAGCATCTATGCCATTCAAGCGCTTATTTACATTGCGTTGCATGATCATGGAAAGTTTGTGCCAACACGTGAAATTTCCAAAAGGTTAGATATTCCCTTTTCTTTTCTTACCAAAATATTGCAGGTGTTGAGTAAGCAACAGATACTCGAAACATACCGTGGCCCCACTGGAGGCGTTCGATTACTGAAAAGACCAACTCAGATTTCTATTGAACAGATCATTTTGAGCATTGATGGTGACCGTCTATTTACACAATGCATTTTACGATTGCCTGATTGTGGCAATAGTAAACCCTGTCCGCTACATGACCTGTTTGCGCCGATTCGTGAAAATTTGCGCGACATGCTATCCCACACCATGTTGTCACTTTTGGTGAAGCTGGTGCGAGAGAATCAAGCAAAGTTGACCTCGATATCGAATGTGAACGATTTATTGAGACTCAAACAATGACGACCGAGATTTTTCGGTTTTGCGAGATTAGAAAAGAAACCTCGCATTTTCTTGATGTGAGGTTATTTTAAATCCATTTAATCAATTTGGGAGGGCGTTATGTTAAAAAAGCATGTTTCAAGGTGGATGTTGCCGATGTTAGGACTTGGCATTCTCGCCCTGTTTTACACTTGCGGTAAAGGAGGGCAGAAAGCTGGCGTGCAGGTGGGCAGCGAAGATGTCAATGCTGTAATTGAGGAACGTGGCCTTACGCCAAACGATGTCCTGGCAGCCGTCAAAACCTACATCCCCACCGGCAAGTATGATGAGTATTTGCTATTCTCTTCCGGTGGCCACTCGGGACAGGTTCTGGTGATCGGTGTCCCCTCCATGCGTCTGTTGAAGGTGATTGGTGTGTTCACGCCCGAACCCTGGCAGGGCTGGGGCTACTCTACGGATACCTGGAAAGTGTTTGAAGATGCCGGCATCAACGGCACGCCCTTGACCTGGGGTGACACGCACCATCCGGGACTGTCGGAAACCGGGGGTGACTATGACGGAGAGTTTCTGTTTATCAATGACAAAGCCAATGCTCGTGTCGCGGTGATTGATTTGCGGGACTTCGAAACCAAGCAAATCATCAAAAACCCGCTGACCCTGAGCGATCATGGCGGCACCATGGTGACGCCGAACACCGAATGGGTGATTGAAGGCGGTCAGTACGGCATGCCATGGACGGGTGAGTATGCTCCGCTGAGCCAGTACAAAGAAAAGTACAAAGGCATGATCACCTTCTGGAAATTCGACCGCAAAAAAGGCCGCCTGATCAAGAATCAATCCTTCGCCATGGAACTGCCGCCCTACTGGCAGGACCTGAGCGATGCCGGAAAACTGGTGAGCGAAGGCTGGGTGTTCCTCAACTCGTTCAACACCGAGATGGCTACCGGAGGTGTTGAAGAAGGCAACCCGCCCTTCGAGGCCGGCGTGTCGCAGCGGGATATGGACTACATGCATGTCATCAATCTGAAAAAGGCAGCCGAGTTGTTCAAAAAAGGTAAAACCAAAAAGATTCGCGGCTTCAATGTGCTGACTCTGGATACCTCGATCAAAGAAGGCGTGCTGTATTTCATTCCCGAGCCGAAGAGCCCGCACGGCGTGGATGTGACCCCGGACGGCCGCTACATCGTCGTGTCCGGCAAGCTGGATCCGCATGTGACCATCTACAATTTCGACAAGATCCAGCAAGCCATTGCGGAGAAGAAATTCTCCGGTAAGGATGAATTTGGCGTGCCAGTGCTGGATTTCGACGCAGTGATGGAAGCGCAGGTCGAAGTTGGTCTCGGCCCGCTGCACACCCAGTTCGACCCGAACGGCTTTGCATATACCAGCTTGTTCCTGGAAAGCGCCGTGGCGCGCTGGACCCTGGGCGGCGAATGGACCGGTAAACACGGCAAGCAGCCCTGGACGCTGGTGGATAAGGTTTCGGTGCACTACAATATCGGCCACCTGGTCACGGCCGAGGGCGATAACGTGCATCCGGACGGCAAGTATCTGGTTGCCCTCAACAAATGGGCTATCGACCGCTACACCAATATCGGTCCGCTGTTGCCGCAAAACTTTCAATTGATCGACATCACCAAGGGCGATGCGCCGATGCAGCTCCTGTATGATATGCCCATTGGCATTGGCGAGCCGCATTATGCGCAGATGATTAAGGCCGACAAGATCAAAGCCTGGGAAGTGTATCCGGAAATCGGCTGGAATCCGCATACGCAGTCGAAGGATCCGAACGGCATTCAGGCCGGCCAGGAAAAAGTGGTTCGCCGTGGCAAAACGGTGGAAATCTGGATGAGCGCCATCCGCAGCCACTACACCCCGGAACGCGTCGAAATTCGCAAAGGCGACCGGGTGATCTGGCACATCACCAATATCGAGCGTGCCAAGGACGCTACGCACGGTTTTGCGCTGCCCGGATACAACTTCAACCTGAGTATCGAGCCGGGCGAAACGCAAACCATCGAGTTTGTGGCCAAGCGCGCGGGCGTGTATCCATTCTACTGCACAGAATTCTGCTCGGCCTTGCACCTCGAAATGATGGGTTACCTCCTGGTGAAGCCATAATGATGGGACTACCGGGGGAGGCTCCCCTCCCCCGGCATATTTTTGACAGGTTTTTAGCAAGGAGATAAACGATGAAAGACATAGATTTGATCGTCGGACCTCGAGTACCGCAGGATCTTCTCAAACGCGAACGGAAACGGTTCCTGCTACCGACGCTTTTTCTGGGAGCGGCAGGCCTTTTGCTGTTGATTTCCATTTTCCTGCCGTATTGGAAGCTCACTTTATTTGCGCCGCAATACCCGAGCGGCCTGCAAATGAAAGTGTACATAAACCGGGTGGAAGGTGACGTCAAAGAAATCGATACACTGAACCATTACATCGGCATGCGGTCGCTAACCGAAGCCGCTTCCCTGGAACGTACACTGAGCATCGTCATGGTCGTGGCGATCGGTCTGCTGGTGATTGCGGCCATTTATTTGCACAGTCCCGCAGCGGCGGTGTTTGCGCTACCGGCATTTTTCTATCCCTTCATATTCCTGGGAGACTTATATTTCTGGATGTGGAACTTTGGCACGCATCTCGATCCAAGAGCCCCGTTAAGCAATGCGATCAAGCCATTTGTCCCCCCCCTTTTAGGAGAAGGTATGGTGGGGCAGTTTAAGACCATTGCATCCTGGGAGATCGGTCTGTGGTTGGTTTTTCTTGCCTCAGTTTTGATCCTTGTGGGGCTATATTATCACCGCAAAGCCTACAAGCCGTTGCTGGAAGAGCAGTTCAAAAAAGAAATATCGGAAAGCTGATCCATGCAAATAACGCGGAAAAGCGCCCTATCGCTTATCATACTGTTCTGGTCCGGCTGGCATATTGCATTAGCCCAGACCGCGCCGAACATGGTCAGTGCGGGTGATTTGCAGACGCTTATTCAAAAAGCCCAACCGGGGGACACCCTGTTCCTGAATGGAGGACGTTACGCCGGTCCGATAACCATCGACAGGCCGATTGCCATCATCGGCAAAAACTGGCCGGTTATCGACGGTGAGGAGCGGGGAACCGTCATTGAAATCACCGCACCCGGGGTTCATCTGCAGGGCCTGAAAATCATCGGCAGCGGCAAAAATTTGTCCGAAGAAGACGCCGGAATTGCTCTGGATGCCCCGGATGCGACGATCATAGAGAACCATCTGGAAGATGTGCTGTTTGGCATCTACCTGCGCCGGGCGCACAGGACGGTGCTGCGCAACAATCTCATCGAGGGCAAAAAAGAGCTGGACATCCCGCGACGCGGCGATCTCATCCGTGCCTGGTCCAGCGATAGCCTGTTGATTGCCGACAACATCCTGCGCTTCGGCCGCGATCTGATCGTCTGGTTTTCGCGCAATTCGGTCGTGCGCAACAACGAAGTGCGTTATGCGCGCTATGGTATCCACTTCATGTACAGCGACGATTGTCTGATCGAAAACAACACTCTGCTGCACAACTCGGTTGGCACGTTCCTCATGTTCAGCCGTCGGCTGACCTATCGCCACAACACGGTGGCTTACAATCGCGGCGCCAGCGGGTTTGGGCTCGGTGTGAAAGACCTGGACGACGGCGTCATCAAAGAAAACTTGATTATTGACAATCGCGTTGGTATTTTTGTGGATAATTCGCCGCGCGCGCTGACCGCTAGCATGACCTATGTAGGCAATGTGATCGCCTACAACGATGCAGGCTTCGGGCTGCTCAGCTTCGTACGCCGGAGCCAGATCAATAAAAACAGCTTCATCGAAAATTACGAACAGGTTGCCGTGACCGGCGCCGGATTTCTGACCGGCAACGACTGGCGCGGTAATTACTGGAGCGACTATTTCGGATTCGATGAAGACGGCGACGGCATCGGCGATATTCCGTACAAATCCGAAAAACTGTTCGAGGATCTGATCCTGCGCAAACCCGAGCTGCGGTTCTTCATCTACAGTCCGGTGATTCAGGCGATCAATTTTGCCGCGCAGGCGTTTCCTCTGGTGAAGCCGCATCCGAAAGTCGAAGACCCGGCGCCACTTTTGCAGCCGTTCTTTCCCAGACTGAACGTTGGAATAGAGCTGCGCACCAACTGGCCCTTGCTGATCAGCGGAGTAGCTTCGATTTTGTTCGGTCTGTTTTTGATCCGGGGGTTTTCGGGTTCAAGGAAAAAAATCAACAACCAGCAAAAAACGCGGTCCAAATCCATGCAAAACATTGGCAAAGATTCGATGCCCCCCCATCACAAAGAAGAGGCATCGATTACCATAGCCAGAGTGTCCAAATCGTTCGGCGATATTGTGGCGCTGCAGAATGTATCACTGACCATTTCCAGCGGCGAGTGCGTGGCCCTGTGGGGCGCCAACGGCGCCGGCAAAACCACCCTGCTGCGCTGCATTCTGGGAGTTATTCCCTTTGAAGGCACCATCACCATCAACTCGTTCGACATCCGTAAAGACGGTAAAAAAGCACGCTACCACATCGGCTTTGTGCCGCAGGAAATCCAGTTCCATGACCATTTCTCTGTGATCGAAACGATCCGCTTCTATGCCAAACTGAAAAAAGCGCCGGTGGAGCGGATTCAGGAATGGCTGGAAACGGTGGGCCTGCAGCCGCATGCGGAAAAAGTAGTGAAAGAACTGTCGGGCGGGATGAAGCAACGGCTGGCGCTAGTCATCGCCCTGCTGGCCGATCCGCCGATCCTGCTGCTGGATGAGCCCACGGCCAATCTGGACATGCGTTCGCGCGAGGAATTTCTGGCTATTTTGAAAAAGCTCAAAGACAGCGGCAAAACCATCGTCTTCTCTTCGCACCGTATGACCGAGGTCATTCCCTTTGCGGATCGCATTGTGGTGATGGAACACGGCAAGGTGGTAGCGGATATCCCTCCGGGCGAGGCCTACTCCTATCTAGGTCGTTTCAGCCGTATCCGCATCTATTTGCCGGAGGAGCAAATCGAAAAGGCGATCGTCATCCTGCAGGAGGCGAAATTCGAGGTGTCGCGCAACGGGCTTGGCATCAAGGTTACTATCGATCCCAAGTCGCGCCTGCGACCGATCGCCATTTTGATCGACTCTGGCATTTCCATCTATGATTTTGAATACGAACTCGAACATTGATATCGAGCGGAGCACGCCATGGATATAAACAACGTCCTTCTCATCACCTGGAAGGAAATTTTGAATGCGCGGCGAAACCGCTGGTTTATTTTATACACCATCGTATTTGCGCTGCTGTCGCTGGCACTGTCCTGGCTTGGACTCGCCGGCGTGGGGAATTACAATCTGGCCGGGTTTGGCAAAACCACGGCCAGCCTGATCAACCTGATTCTGCTCATCGTGCCATTGATGGGCCTGACTTTGGGCGCCATCAGCCTGGCCGGTGAGCGTGAGAAAGGCACGTTGTTGTACCTGCTGGCGCAGCCGGTCTCGCCGTTTGAGGTGCTGCTGGGCAAGTTTCTGGGCATTGGGGCCGCCCTGCTGGCCGCACTGCTGATCGGTTTTGGTTTAAGCGGCTATCTTATTGCCTTGCGCGGAGGGATGACGCAGATTGGCAGCTACCTCAGCCTGATCGGGTTCACCCTGCTGCTGGCTCTGGCCACGCTGGGCATCGGGCTGTTGATTTCCAGCTTCATGAAAAAGGCTGAATCGGCGGTAGGAATGGCCCTGTTTCTGTGGCTGTTCTTCGTGTTTTTCGGCGACCTCGGCCTCATCGGTAGCACGCTGTTTTTCAAGCTGGATATCCAGCAGGTGCTGTACATTTCGTTGATCAACCCGCTGCAGGCGTTCAAGTTGGGAGCGCTGATGAGCATGCGCGCCAACCTGGAAGTGCTGGGACCGGTGGGCCTGTATGCCATGCGCACCTTCGGGGCGCAGCTCGCCATTCTCATCAGTGCTGTATTAGGGGTTTGGATTTTTAGCTCATTTGTTGTAACTTATGCGGTGATCCAAAAGAAAGGCGGCTTATGAAATCGGTTCTGATCCTGTTTGCGGCCGCACTGTTGTTGATTTCGATCGCCTGTTCGCAGAAGCCAAAGCTTGATGAGCCACCGGAAATTCAGCTCGGCGCCGATGCGTGCAACGAGTGCTACATGCTCATCAGCGAGGAAAAGTACGCCAGTGCGTATGTCACGCCGGACGGGCAGTTCCGGGTTTTCGACGACATCGGCTGCATGCTGAAACACGTGCAAAAGACGAACGAAACGCCTCTGCACATGTGGGTGCATGATTTTATCAATTTGCGCTGGTTGGAAACGGATTCCGCTGTGTTTGTGAAAAGCCAAAATCTGGAAACGCCCATGGGCTACGGCATTATCGCGGTGGGAAAAGCGGAAAAAGCCGATTCATTAAGTAGTGTACGGGAGGGTGAGGTTCTGCGGTTCACGCAATTGCAAAACCTCCTTTTGGGCACAACGCCCTGAAAGCCACAGGGAGAAATATCAAACTGAAAAAAACCAACTAAACACCGTTTTAATAAAAGGAGTTCAACATGAAGAAAGGGTTTGCTTCACTGCGCCTGATTTCGTTGGTACTTGGAATCAGCGTACTCGTTCTTGCCTGCGGTGGTGATAAGAAGGAGTCGTCGAAAAAGTCGAATGGCGCCACGCAGCAGGCAACGACAACTCAAACCAAAATCACCATCAAAGGTGATCCCGTTAAAGGTCAGGCACTGTTTATGAAAAACTGTTTGGCGTGCCACGGTCCCGATGGCCGCGGTATCAAGGGACTCGGCAAAGACCTGGTGGCCAGCAAATTTGTCGCATCGCAAACCGATGAACAATTGCTTGAATATGTTTTGAAAGGCCGAACACCGGATGATCCTTTAAATACCACAGGGGTGGCCATGCCGCCTAAGGGAGGAAATCCAGCACTTACCAATGAAGAGATCATTCACATTATTGCATATATGCGACAAATCAACAAGGCGAAAAAGTAACTTTCTTTTTCTTACCACAGCGGCGCATAAGCGACCGACCTTCTTGCGAAGGCGGTCGCTTTTTTTTATAGCGCAAGCAACTTGCTTGCAACGAGGCCGAAAGCCGCGGACAATTACAAGCAATAGCTAAGAACCCGTTGCCCAGAAACCGCGTAGTGATAGCACTTTTTATTTTCGCTCTCCGCGCCCTCGGCGGTTGCAATAAGCTCATGGCACCCTGGAGTTGCTCGGGGTTTCTTGCTTGCCCTGTCTCATGTTCCAAATTACGCGAAATTCACAAATTGGAAGCTCGTGTTACAACGTTCCCCCCCATCACAACACATACACCACCAGAAAAATCACCGGCCACATGAAGACCACAAAATTCCAGAAAATCTGCCAGGCCACGACCTGCGCATGCGCGCGCGGTGAATACCGCCGCAGGCTGGCGCGCCGCCACACCAACACCACCGCTGCCAGCGCGATCATCACATGCAACGCATGCATGCCAATGATCACGTAAAACATAGCACCGAACAGATTCTGCGACATGCGCAGGCCAAAGGCAATCTGCCGCCACCACTCGATGCCCTGCAGCGTCAGAAACCCCGCACCCAGCCAGAGGGTCCAGAAAAGCCATGTTTGCAGGCCGCGATAATCCCCGGCGCGGATCCGGTGCACTGCCCTGCGAAACGTGTAGCTTGAAGCGAACAGCAACACCATATCAAATAGCGCAATGGCCAGCGGCAACCGCGGCTGCCCGGAGGGCGGCCAGGTTTCATGACCAAGGCGGGCAAAATAGAACGCACTGATGAGACTCATAAACAGCATAAATTCGCTGGCGACAAAAACCAGCATACCGATCACGTTTTTGCTGGCGGTCAGCGGCCGCCGGGAGGCACCGCCCCCGCCCCCGCCGGTGATTACGGCATTCGTGTCCGGCACTTTACCGACGAACGGGCGGCAAAGTCCCTGCCGCAGGCCGGGCCAGAGGACCGGCCATATCCAATGAGCCATGCTATCTCCTTAAAAAAAATCATTCAGGGCGCAATTTGCAACAAAACAAGCGTGTTTGCAAAAGCCAATGTGTTCTGCACTTTCCGAAACAATGGCGGACACAGCCTTTGTCTTTTCCGCAGGCCGCTTACAGATGCGACGCCACGAAATCGCCGACCTCGCGCGTGCCGTACCGGCCGCCGAGGTCCTCGGTGACCACATCCTGCATTACGGCCTGCACCACCGCCCGCTCGATGCGCTGCGCCGAAGTGTGCAAACCGAGGTGCTCCAGCATCATGGCCGCGGAAAGGATGGCGGCCAGCGGATTGGCGATGTTCTTGCCGGCAATGGGCGGCGCCGAGCCGTGCACCGGCTCGAACAGCGACACCTTTCCGGGATGGATATTGCCGCTGGCGGCCATACCCATGCCGCCCTGCAACATGGCGCCAAGGTCGGTGATAATATCGCCGAGCATGTTCTCGGTGACGATCACATGGAATTTTTCCGGCTGGCGCACCATCTCCATCACCAGCGCATCGACGTAATAATGCTCCTTTTCGATTTCCGGGAAGGCCTCGCCCACTTCACGGAATGTGCGCTGCCACAGATCATGTCCGTAGCGCAGCACGTTGGATTTATCGGCCATGGTCACTTTGGGCAGGCCGTGTTTACGGGCGTACTCAAACGCGGCACGAATGATCCGCTCCACGCCCTTGCGGGTGTGAATGCTCTGCTGCACCGCCACCTCATCCGGCGTGTTCTTTTTCAAAAAGCCGCCGGCGCCGACGTACGGTCCCTCGGTATTTTCGCGGAACACCACAAAATTCACCTGCTCCGGCCCTTTGTTTTTGATCGGGCACAGCTTTTCGTGGATTAGCTTCACCGGCCGCATGTTGATGTACAAATCCAGCTCGAAACGGCAGGCAAGTAAAATCGCACGGCCGTGAGCCATATCCGGAATGCGCGGATCCCCCAGTGCGCCGAGCAGGATGGCATCGTAATGGTTTCGGAATTCGTCGATCTGTCCCGGCGGCATGGCCTCGCCGGTTTTCAAATAGCGCTCCGCGCCAAAATCAAATCGTACCAGTTCGAGCCCCAGATGATCCAGCCGATCCACTTCCTTCAACACTTTTACAGCTTCAGCAATGACTTCGACTCCGACTCCATCTCCGGGAATGACGGCGATTTTTGGCATAAATCCACCCCACGGTTTCGCAATTTCCCTTGGAAATAATATGCTGACAGAATCTGTCACCTAGTGCGACCACGTAGAGCGACTCTCCAGAGTCGCTTATATCATTGCTTACCCAGTAGCACAACTCTCCAGAGTCGCTTGAAACATTACCTACCCAGTAGCGCGACTCTCCAGAGTCGCTCACAACGACTATCGCAATAAGCGACTCAGAGAGTCGCTCTACCAAAACCCTTCAATTGACAGCGCATGAATTCCGACCGGCAGCCCGATTTCCCGATTGAGACGATCGGCATCTGCCAGAATGCGCCAGATGCGGTGCGGCTCGGCTTCGAACGACGCGGCTTTTTGCAAATGAAGGGCTTTCATGGTATTGGGTAAAACATCATTCCGCCGCGCTTTCTTCCTCGGGCCGCACATATACGCCGCTGCGCCCGCCCTCTTTGCGCAAAAGACGGATTTGGCCAATGACCATGGATTTATCCACGGCCTTGCACATGTCGTACAGGGTCAAAGCGGCCACGGAGCAGGCCGTCAGCGCCTCCATTTCCACCCCGGTTTTTCCATCGCACTTGACCGTGGCCCGAATATCCGCACCCGAATCGGTGAGGCGGATGTCCACCTCAATGCTGGTAATGGGCAGCGGATGACACAGCGGAATGAGCTCGTGCGTGCGCTTGGCCGCCATGATGCCGGCAATGCGGGCCACCTGAACGGCATCGCCCTTTTCCAGACGGTTTTCGCGCAGGAGCTGTAAAGTCTTCTCTGATAACTGGATAAATCCGCCAGCCACAGCCGTTCGCCGGGTCACCGGCTTATCGCCCACATCGACCATTCTGGCTTTGCCGCTGGCATCCACGTGCGTCAATTGTTCTGTACCAAGCTGCGATTTTTCGCTCATGCTTGCGCCTGATTAAAAGGATCGAAATGGTATCGGCTTCTGCAAACGTCATAAGGTAACAAGAAAGCGTTTGGATTGCAAACGGATTTCCGCGATTCTGGTGAGCTGATGATGGGAAATGAGTCCATGCACAGGTTGAATCGGTATCAACAATTCTCGATTCCATCCCATACAATGGATCAACTTCCGCGCCCTTTCCCTCTGGCACCGGCTGGGATCATTCCAGAACTCCTCTGGCGAGGTTTTGCCTGAATGGGGCTCCTCCCGCCTGCCTTTTTGCCATACTTCATGACGCATCGGTGCAGGTCAGGCGGGCAAAATGTCATTCCAAATATTCTGCTTTAATGAATATTCAAACATGCTCTTCAATTTAGTTTACTGTTTTTCATCAAGTTACGCCGTCGACAATCCATATTGGCACGGCACTTGCAATTGTCTTGAACAAAATCGCGAAAAACCGCATCCAAACCATAGAAAGCAAGAAAGGAGACCATCATGTTTGCGCGAATTTGGTATCCGGAATCTGAGCTTCTGAATCTGGTGGAAGGCATGAACCGTGTGGCCAATCGGGTGGCGCGTCAAAATGGACGCCATGACTCGCTTCGCCAAACGTCGTGGACGCCGCCTGTAGATATTGCAGAAGACGATCATAATTTTTATCTTATTATCGAGTTGCCTGGCCTGGAAAAGAAGGACGTCAAGGTGCACTATGAAAATGGCGTTCTCACTATTAAAGGCCAAAAAAAACATCGGCAACAGGACGGCGTGGTTTTGCATCGGCAGGAAATTCCGTTTGGCGAATTCGAACGATCTTTCAAACTGCCCGAACAGATCGACGTCGGCAAAATCGCGGCTAATTTTCAACGCGGCGTGCTTACGGTGACCCTGCCTAAAGCCGAAGAAGCGCGTCCAAAACAAATCGATGTGCAGATCAAATAGCTCGTAGCCGATTTCGAATCCGGATTCGGAGATCGGACTCAACATAAGGAGATGTGGCATGCCCATCTACGTGTACAAATGCAAAAAATGCGGTGAAATTCACGAGGCCTTGCAAAAATTTTCCGATCCGCCGCTGAAGATCTGTCCGAGCTGCGAAGGCGAACTGGAAAAGCAATTTTCCGGCCAGGTTGGCCTGCATTTTCAGGGATCGGGATTTTATATTACCGATTATGCTCGCAATATCGACAACAAAGGGAATGGAAAGTCGAACGGTAAGGCTTCGGAAAAAAGCACCGCGAGTACATCGGAGAGTGACTGATCTCCACGACTGAATCC
>JAUZRQ010000117.1 GCA_030950365.1 Candidatus Zhuqueibacterota bacterium
TTCGTACGCTAATGCTATCTCCACCATCCATTCCTGTCCCGACGGTGTTTTCATGGCAAGGAATGGAGATTAGCCGATATCGGTGTTATTGGCATTTTTATTTGAAATTCCGGCCATTTGCTGAAATTGGTAAAACGGTTCAGCCAGCTCACAAGAAAAGCGAACGCAGATAAAATGGATGATGCGGATGGTCGCGGATATCGATTCATCATTGGATATTTTGCCGATCCGCGTTCCATGCGCGTGGATCTGTGGCTCAGTTTAATCAGTGGCAATTTGCGAAATCCGTGGTTTTCCCATAACAGAGCCATCCTGCCTGATCTAACACCGTCTGCGACGGTGTTTTCCTGGCAAGCCTTCGGGATAATACACGCTCAGGGACTGTGTAAGATAGATCAACACAAAAAAACCGCGTAGCGGTGATATGTTTGTAGCCTTTCAGCACACCCAATCCCCCAAACCGCGTAGCGGTGGCATGTATCCCCAAAACCCGACCCTGATACCTGTTTTTAAACACAAAGCCAGGACAGCAATGTTTTAATCCACAATACCCCCTCTGCGCCCTTTGCGTCCTCCGCGGTTTTTCCCCCAATGCCATAATTTCCAGCAAAGGTCTCCGGCCCACAAAGGGCCGGGACTACAGAAATGATGATTATAGTAAGTTTGGGACAATACACGATCAGAGACCGTGTAAGATCCTGCGACGCCTGTTTCATCCGCGTTCCATCCGCGTGGATCCGTGGCTCAGTTTAATCAGTGGCAATCTGTGAAATCCGTGGTTTCATGACAAAAGATTGTGCTAATCCATGGCCAAACACCGGGTGAGCGCTTTATTCGGCCAACAAAATCTGGCGCGCCATGTCGCCTTCGTTCATTAGCAAATCCACCACCGACAGCCCCGGGATGAAATCCCCGAAAAGCTGGTGGTACGGCCGCGTTTCCTCATCCACCAGAATCAAAATCAGCCCCGCGGCGGCGAACTCCGCCGGATCGAGCGCCGGTTCAAAGCGCTTCTCGGCCAGGTAAGCGTCGCAGCCGAGCCGCCGCGCCATTTCGATGATGCGTGCCGCGCCCCTGGCCTCGATGCCCATTTCCGAACTCGACGTCAACGGCGTGCGAATCTCAAGCGCCTCACGCAAATACTCGATGCCCGCCACGTTCAAATCCAACAGCCGATGCCATGCTTTCGCATACAGCGCCTCGAAGAAATCAATGTATTTCTCAAAAAACGCGGCTTTTTTGTAGCTCACCGTCAGGCTTTTCAGATGCCGCTGCCGCCAGTGGAAGGCGTTGGCGATCTCCACCTCGCGGATGCGCTGCCCCTGCCGTCCGTGCGTGAGCACCGGCACGGTGAGCCACTGCGCGCCGGCGGCCGATTTGATCCGCGCGCGGTTGATGTTGCCATGCGTGCTGTACTGCAAATCGTCCGCCAGCACAAACACATCGGCTTTGGCCATCTTGTAGAAAAACGCCAGGTCCGGCAGATACACAGGTGGATGCGCTGCAAGAATCTTCATTGCGTCACAAACGGTTCGGTCACCGCGTTCGGTCCCACCCCCTGCTTGGATTGGGCCACCATTCTGGCGACCTCCTCCATGAGCCGCCGGTTGTTGATGACGATGCCGTCTTTGATGGTGTGCACGATGCCGCGCGTGCGGACCATCTTGCCGTCCCTGTCGAGCGTCAGCGCGCCGAACGCATACATGAAACGCAGGTTGTACACCGGATTGCCGTCCACCAGCACGAGATCGGCCAAATAGCCCGGATGCACCAGCCCGAGGCGCGGCTGCCGCAGGGTTTGCGCCGAATTGTAGGTGGCCGCTTTCAGCACTTCCAGGGTGTGCAGGCCAGTTTCGCGCAGCAATTGCAGCTCGCGAATATTGGAAAAGCCGGGCGTGGCCCAGATGTAGTTGTCATCAGTGCCGTAGGCCACGCGGCCGCCGCGCTTGTTGAATTCGTAAATCAGATCGCCCCACAGCCGGAACGCGTAGGTCCAGTAATATTCATCATCCGACGTCCAGTCGTAATGATACGAACCGTGGAACGCCGGATTGGGCAGGTTCCAATTGATCAGCGCCTGGTGGGTGTATTTTTCGTGCCAGGGCAGACTCTGCGCCCGCAGGATGTCGCGGTTGGCTTCGTACACCACGCGCGTGGGCAGCATGGTCACGCCGTAGGCCACCAGCGAGTCGGCCACTTCCGTGAGCAGCCGTTCCTTGTTGGCCTCCAGCCACACCTTGCCGGCGTGCCGGAAACGCGCATTTTCGTCGTGGTAGTTGTAATCGCGCGGGAAATCCTGTACGCTGCGATCCAGGGAGGATTCAGAATAGCCGTAATGGTGTTCGATCATGGTAACTCCAAGCCGGGCCGCGGCCACGGCATCCACAACCGCATTCGTGGAGGGCGGCAGGTGCACGGTGGTGATGCCGCCATTGGCGTACACGGCCCTGCACACCGCGCCGAACAGCGCCGGATTCCACGCCAGGTTGCCCACGCTCACCACATGCGCCCCCTTTTGCACCATTTCCCTGGCAATCTTCATGGCATTTTTGGGGTTCTCCAGCTCGGCGCGGGAATAGTTTGTACCGGCACCCCAGCGCCAGATCGGAAACAGGCGCGGCGCAAGGATTTTGTTTTCCGCGCTGAGCCGCGCTTGCTCCATGGCCTGCTCCAGTCCGCGATCGGGCGCCGGCACCAGGGTGGTCACGCCGTGCGCCAGCTTGAGGTAATACACATACTCGAGCTCCATCGGCTCCTTGCGCAGGTGCATGTGCAGGTCGATCATGCCCGGCATCACATACATGCCAGTGGCGTCGATCACCCGGTCGCCGGTCGGGCGATCCGTATCGCCCTTGCGCGCCAGGGTCACCGGGTCGAGCAGAATCATCTCAGTGATGGTATTCCCTTCGATCACGATGTCGTACGGTCCGACCACCGGGCCGCCGTGCCCGGGGATGACCATCGCATTGCGAATGACCAGCTTTTTATACGGGCCTTCCGCCAGATCGCCAAACGTTTTGGACGATTGGGCTTGTGTAACAGAAGATACGATCAAACCAATCGAAAATAGGCAACCGAATAAGCAAAAACGCATTTTCATGGCACTGCTCCTCAATGCTCGTTTCTCATTTGATTTTAAATCTAAAGCCCTTATAAATTCGGCACAATAAAAAGCCAACGAATCGTCAACCTGGCCGCTGAAACCCGGTGATCCGAAAAGCGCATCGTTTTTTATGAAATTTATTTGCCCGAAAACCTGTTGAATATCTGCGAAAGAGGTGTTAAACTATCAGGTCTGGTCATACTTCAACATGAGCAACAGCGTGTGTATTTTGCGAACACCTATGAGACTTATATGGCTTTACAGACATGCTGAGGCCATTACATCTGAGTTTTGCAAAACTGTCTAAATCCGATAGCGAATCGCGGTGAAAGGAGCAGAACCCGCCATGTTTAAAAAACGACAGCCGCATCTGGTGATCATCGGCAACGGGGTGGCCGGCGTGACCACCGCCCGGCACGTGCGCCGGCGCAGCGACATGAACATCACCATCATTTCCGCCGAAAGCCGGTATCATTTTTCCCGTACCGCGCTCATGTACATCTACATGGGGCACATGCGCTTCGAGGACACCAAGCCGTATCCGGACTGGTTCTGGAGGCAAAACCGGATCGACCTGGTGCATGGATTCGTTACAGAGATCGATACTGATAACAAATGCGTACGGCTACAGGATGGCCGTGAAATCGCCTACGACAAGCTGGTGATCGCCACTGGCTCGAAGCCCAACAAATTCGGCTGGCCGGGACAGGACCTGCCCGGGGTGCAAGGGTTGTATTCGCTGCAGGATTTGCAGCGGCTGGAAGAATACACGCCGCACATCCGCCATGCGGTCATCGTCGGCGGCGGATTGATCGGCATCGAACTGGCCGAGATGCTGATGAGCCGCGACATCCCGGTGACGTTCCTGGTGCGCGAGCGCTATTTTTACGACATCATTCTGCCTCAGGAAGAAGCCAGGCTCATCAGCCGGCACATCCTCGAGCACGGCGTGGATTTGCGGCTATCCACCGAGCTGAAGGAAATCCTGCCCGGGACGGACGGCCGCGTACGCGCCGTGGTGACCAGCCACGGCGAGGAAATCGCCTGCCAGTTCGTGGGCCTCACCGTGGGCGTGCATCCGAATATCGAGGTGGTGAAAAACACGCCCATCGAAACCAACCGCGGTGTGCTGGTGAATGAATACCTGGAGACCAACATTCCGGATGTGTACGCCTGCGGCGATTGCGCCGAGATCCGTGCGAAGGAGCCCGGAGGCCGCAACCGCATCGAGCAGCTCTGGTACACCGCCCGCATGCAGGGCGAGGCGCTGGGGCGCATTCTCTGCGGCGAGCACGTGGCTTACGACCGCGGCATCTGGTTCAACTCAGCCAAGTTTTTTGATCTCGAATATCAGACCTACGGGCAGGTTTCCCCGCAGCCCGGCGATGACGAAGATTCGTTTTACTGGGAACATCCAGACCGCAAGCACGCGCTGCGCATCGCCTACCGCAAGCCCGGAATGCAGGTCATCGGCTTCAATGCCATCGGCATCCGGCTGCGGCACCGGGTGTGCGAGCGCTGGATTCGCGAAGGCCGCACGCTGGATGATGTGATCCAGCGATTGCCCGAGGCCAATTTCGATCCGGAATTTTATCAACGCTTCGAGGCGGAGGTGGCGCGGCAGTATGCCGAAAGCCGGCATGCGGTCGCCGAATCCGCGGTCGCTTGAAACGCCTGTTTCCCATGATGAGCTCCAACACTCGTTAATTGCCAACGGAAGGATGTTGACCATGCAGCTGCTGCAAATACAACCGTTACCGGATTACCTGCGCGACCAGTACGCCGATCTTCAGGTTGACGAACTGCCCGAATACCGCGAACTGACCGGAGTCAAAAAAGTGGGACTCGGTCTGCTTGGCATCGGCTCGTTGCTACTGCTCATTGCGCTGACGGGCTTCACCAGCGAACACCCGTGGCTGTGGTTTTTCCTCACCTTTGGTCTGACCAGCATCGGCGGGCTGATGTACATTCTGGCGCAGCTCAAAGAATCGCCCCCGGGCATCAAAAACAACCACAATTTCACCCGCTCGCTCACCGCGCGAGGCGCAGCCGGCTGGTTAATCGGCGTGGTGTTCACGGCGTTTTACATCATCCTCTACTGGTTTCCATCCGTATTTCAAAATTGGATTCAGATGGTCGATCCGGTCAGCCGTCTGCTGCGCGGTGATCCGGCCGATCACTGGTTTCTCTATGGCACGTTCTACACCTTCGCCATGCTGATCATGGGCGTGCGCATGTTTGTGCGTTACCGGCACAATCGCTACCAGCTCATTCGCACCGCTTCCGTGATGTTCTTCCAGCTCGGTTTTGCTTATTTGATTCCAGCGTTTCTGCGGCTGATGAACCAGCCGGAGTTCTATTTCTCGTATTTCTGGCCGCTGAAATACCACTACCTGTTTCCAAACGATGTCCGGTGGCTGATGTCGCAGCCGGGCGGACTGGGCGTGTTCATGGTATTCTGGGGCGCCATGCTCACATTTGTGGCCACGCCGGTGCTGACGTATTTTTATGGCAAACGCTGGTACTGCTCCTGGGTGTGCGGCTGCGGCGGCCTGGCCGAAACCCTGGGTGATCCCTGGCGGCACCTGTCCAGCAAATCGCGGCTTTCCTGGAAAGTGGAACGCAACCTGATCTACTCGGTACTCGGATTCATCATCATCACCACCGCGGCCTTGTGGATCAATTCCGCCACCGAAGGCCGGGTTCTCGGCAACCTTTCGCAGACCTTTGCCCGGGCCTACGGCTTTTTCATTGGCGCCATTTTTTCCGGGGTGATCGGCGTGGGCTTCTATCCGCTGCTCGGCAACCGCGTCTGGTGCCGGTTCGGCTGTCCGCAGGCGGCGATTCTGGGCATTTTGCAAAAGCACTTCTCGCGATTTCGGATCACCACCAACGGGGCGCAGTGCATTTCCTGCGGCAACTGCTCCACGTACTGCGAAATGGGCATCGACGTGCGCATGTACGCGCAGGAGCAGCAGAACATTATCCGGGCGAGCTGCGTGGGTTGCGGCATTTGCGCGGCGGTTTGTCCGCGAGGCGTGCTCAAACTGGAAAACGGTCCGGTAGACGGCCGGTACTGAAACGGGACGGATCATGATTTGAAATAAAATGGCCATGATCAGCTGCGCGGAACCGATCATGGCCAACCGCTACGTTGGTATACATCCTCTGCCAACAAGCTTTACAGGTTTATCCTCACCGACGAATTCGTATTTGTAGTCGCGTTTCGGAGCAGACTTCCGGGGCATTTGCGATTCGTCGGAGCCATCGCCGCAACTGCTGTGAAATCAACAATATCCACAAGAGACATCCCTGGCTGCCCCTTTTTTGTCTTTGCACCGATTGTATTGTACCAGAATGGAACGCTAATTGCAAAACCTGAGATGAAGCGCAGTGGCAGCCCCCCCTCCTCGATGCTGCTGTTGCTTGCATGACTCATCACCTGTAGCGTTTGTACCCGGGAGACTCAAGAACCTGCGTCTCCTTCCTTTCTTACCCAAACCGGGCGCTCGTCATCGCAGCGGACGATCGCCCGGTTTTTTATTGTTCCTTACTAAAATTCAAAATCAGCGAAGCAGGGTCATTTTGCGGATGGTCTGGAAATCCCCGGCTTTCAGTTCATACAGATACACGCCCGATGGTACTGGATTGCCGTGGCGGTCCAATCCATTCCATAGGATCCGGTGCGTCCCGGCCGGCATGACGCCACGGACCAGCTCTACCATTTCCTGCCCCAGCAGGTTATAAATCGCGATGCGCACCTGCCGGGTTTCCGGCACCGTGAACTGAATCACGGTTTCCGGATTGAACGGATTAGGATAGTTCTGATGCAAGGCGAAGGTTCCCGGTGCAGAAGTCGGACCTTCCTCGATGCCGGTGATCATGGGACTTACGGTCACGCGGATGACTTCATTGACCGCCGGATAGGCATAGCCATCATTGACCAGACGAACAGTGCTATCCGGATCGGCCGTGCCGGTATTCGGGCCGCTCTGCCGCTGCACCTGATTGGGCCCCGCTCCCGGCGGTTCGTTCATTTCGGTGCCGGCGTCCCATAACTGCACGTATTCGGTGACGTCTCCTTGCATCACGTTGCCATCACCATCAAACAGCGGAATGCCGTTTTCATCCGGTGCGAAAAACAAATCGTTACTGGGCACGAACATGCTGACAAAGGAAAACCGCATCCCCGGCACCGCGTGGATGGTAAACTCGTAAGCCCCGCCCGGTCCGATCGGCGCGGGCCCGCTGGCGCCCACCGGGGTGTTGAAAACGCCGCTAAACAGGTTGACGCCATCTTTCATCAAGGCTTCCGCGAGCGAGGCCGGATTGCCGTCCTCGGCGATGGCTTCCAGCCCGAGGCCGCGATCCGGTGATCCGGACATGAAAATCGGGCCGGATTCGCCGTGTACCGACCACACACCGGGCGATAGAGGCACGGGCTGTGTGCTGCCATCGGCCAGTTTCAGGGTCATGTCCGTGGACACGTTTTCGATGCGAAGGGTCATGGGAACGGGCTCCACCGGCGTCACAGTAATGCGAATCACGTCGGCGACCGGCGGATAGGTGTAGCCGTCATCAACCAGCCGCACGCGGTTGTCGGGATCGTCCGGACCGGTGTTGGGCGCGCCCTGTCGCTGCACCTGATTCGGGCCCAACCCGGGCTCTTCATTGGCCTCACTGCCAGCATCCCACAGCATGACGCGGTCGGTGACATCCCCGGCCACCGGATTGCCGTTCGCATCAAACAGCGCGATGCCCATTTCGTCCGGTGCGTAGAACAAGTCGTTGGAAGGCACAAACATGCTGGCAAAGGAGAGCGCCTCGCCGGGCATGGCCGCCAGGTAAAACCGGTATTTGCCACCCGGACCAATTGGTGCCGGACCGGAAGCACCAACCGGTACCAGGAAAATGCCGCGTTTGACCACGCCCTCCTGCTGCAACAATGCCTCGGCCAGCATGCCAGGATTGCCATCCTCAGCGATGGCAGCCAGGCCCAGCCCACGATCGGGCTGATTGGCCGAAAACAGCGGCGCAGGCTGCGAATGCAATACCCACACGCCCGGAGACAGGGGCACGGTGAGCCCGGTATCCATGGCCAGCTTTTCCGCCAGGCCAGACGGATTGCCGTCTTCCGCCAGCATCTCGAGGCCGTTGCCGGAATTGGGCTGATTGGCCATGAAAAGCGCGCCCGGCTGGGTATGCACCACCCATACGCCCGGGGTCAGTGGCACCGGCTGCATGCTGCCGTCAGACGGCTTCAGCGTCGAATCGGTGGACACGTTTTCGATGCGCACGGTAAACCGCGGCGCCATGCTGCCATCGATGGTGATTTTGATCACGTCGATGACCGACGGATAGGCAAAACTGTCGTTCACGAGGCGAACGCGGTTGTCGGCATCCGCGGCGCCGGTGTTGGCCCCGGCCTGGCGCTGCGGCTGGTTCGGCCCGACGCCCGGCTCTTCATTGGCTTCGGTGCCGGCATCCCACAACATGATTTGATCCGTGACATCGCCGCTGACGGGCATGCCGTCCGAATCGTACAGCGCGATACCGTCCGATGAAGGCGCGTAAAACAAATCGTTGGAAGGTACAAACATGGTGGCCAAGGACAGCTTTGCCCCCGGCGCGGCACTGAAGCTGAACTCGTAGGCGCCGCCCGGCCCGATGGGCGCCGGCGCATCCGCTCCGACCGGGGTGTTGAATACGCCGCTGGCGGAAAATGGGTAGGCGCGGGATACGTTTTCAATCTCCACGCGAAACACCGTGCGCTGGCCTTCGCCGGCAAGCGCCTGCGTGGAGAACACACTCAACATCGTGATCCATAGAAAGATTCGCATAATCACGTCCTCCGAAATTGATGGTTTTGTGGCGGTTTGTATTGTTATCCAACAATCCAGATATCACAAAACCATCACGGATGTTTAAAATAGGTGTAAGGGAACGAAGGTCGAATTCGATTTTAGCGACTATGTTCGATCCTATATGGTTTCTGACCATGTAGTACCCTGGACATTGCGCCGAAAACACCGTCGGAGACGGTATTCGATCGCTGTAGTTCCGGCCTCTCGTGGGCCGGCACAAAGGCCACCGCTATGTGGTTTTATGGCCGGGGCCCAGGGCTATAAATAAATCTTTGAATCGCGACTCTGGAGAGTCGCGCTACGCGCTACGATACTTGGCAAGTGTAGTCCCGGGCTATTCTCTCCAGTAACGTGCATCCTCGTTCGATCTCTGAGAACGTCAATCAACATTGGAGGGAACAGCGATCCTTATGAAGGCTTTTCGGCAAAAGAGGCCTGGGGTAGGGCAAACGAAAAGGTGGTTCCGTGGTTCACCCGCGACTCCACCTGGATGGAACTGCGGTGAATTTCGAGGATTTTTTTGGCAATGGCCAGGCCGAGGCCGGCGCCGCCATACGACCGCGTACGGCTTTTATCGATCCGGTAAAACCGCTCAAAAATACGCGGCAGGTCCTCCGCCGGGATCCCCGGTCCGGTATCCGAAACAAACACCCACACGTTGCGGTCTTTTTCCTGCAACCGGACGTCCACCCGTCCCCCTTCTGGCGTGTAGCGTATGGCATTGTCAATCAGATTGGAAAGGGCGCGTTCGATGAGCGCGATATCGGCATATACCTGTGGCAACGTATCTAGAAACTTCGTCTTTAGCGTCACGCCCAGCTTTTCCGCCTGCGGCTGAAATTTGATCACCACATCCTGGGTCAGCTCGGCCATGCTAAACAGCTCGACTTTCGGCTGGATCTGGCAAGCATCCAGCCTGGAAAGCTCGAACAGCTCACCGATCAGTTGATTCAGCAGAGTCGCATTATCCAGGATGATGTTCAAATAACGGCGACGGTCTTCCGGACTCAGAGAATCCTCTTTCATCATGATGGTTTCCAGATAGCCCTGGATCGACGCCAGCGGACTGCGCAGATCGTGCGACACATTAGCCACCAGTTCCCGGCGCAGGTCATCGGTGCGCTTTAGCTCTTTCATATTCTGGACGATGCGATCGGCCATTTGATTGAACGCCCGCGCCAGTTGGCCGATCTCATCGCGCCAATCCACCGGAATGCGCGCACGATAATCGCCCTGTTCGAATTGTTTCACCGTATCATGCAAAATGCGAAACCGTCGCGTCAGCATGGCGAACACAATCAGCCCCAGGATCGCCGTTACGCCGATCGCGGCGAGCAGACCGCTCGACGCGATGCGCAAAATATAGCTTTCGCGGATCATCTCAATCGCCGAGTCGTACAGTTCGCTGCCTAGGATGATGTATAAATAGCCCCGGGCGTTTGGCGGAATGGCAATGGGCGCCACCGAAAAGGGCTTACGGCGATCGGCATGGCGCGGATCATCGCCCAGAATCGGAAAGGTTGCGGTTTCACCGAGAAAGGCTTGCACGGGCCGGAGGTCGATGCGTTGGCGCTGCAACCGTTTTTCAGGACCGGTGAAATAGGCCAGAATCCGGCCGGTGCTATCCACCAGATACAGCTCCACACGCGGATTCATGACCATGAGGTAATGAATCAGATTCTTGATTTCTTTGTGATCTAAGCTATCCTGTAAAAACGGCTTGAACTCCTCAGCGATATTGGCGGCGAGATCGCGATTCAGCTTCTGCTCGGATTCCTGCACAAACCGGCCGGATGAATGTACCGAAACCCAGATTTGCACAAACAGCAGCGGGATAAGCAACGCCAGAAATATCACCGAGATTTTGCCGTAAAGACTGCGCAGCGGACGGGTCATGCGTTCAGTTCCTCGGGCTCGGCGAACCGGTAGCCGATTCCCCACACGGTTTTGATGTACACCGGTTTGGCGGGATTATGTTCGATCTTGCTGCGCAGCCGGTTGATGTGCGAATTGACGGTGTGCTCGTACCCGGTGAACTGATAGCCCCACACCAGATCGAGCAGCTCCTGCCGACTGAACGCCCTGCCCGGATGCGTGGCAAACAGCGCCAGCAGATCGAATTCTTTGGCCGTGAGCTCAATGGGCTGCCCGGCCAGTGTGACCTTACGCTTTTTGAGGTCGAGGCACAACTCGCCCAACCGCACCTGCTCGGATTGATAGCGCGCCTGCATGCGCTCCTCATCGGCATCCAGGCGGCGGAAGATGGCTTTGATGCGCGCCACCAGTTCGCGCACGCTAAACGGCTTGGTCAAATAATCGTCGGCGCCGAGCTCGAGCCCCAGCACCTTATCCAGCTCCTCGGATTTGGCCGTGAGCATCAGGATGGCCGTGTATTTGTTCTCTTCGCGGATGCGCTTGCACACCTCAAGGCCATCCAGTCCCGGCAGCATCAAATCCAGAATCACCAGATCGTATTCCCGATCGTAAAATTTTTCCAACCCGCTGCGGCCATCTTCGGCGCGATCCAGCGTGTATCCCAGATCGTGAAGATGGATTTCGACCAGATCGGCGATATCACGATCGTCTTCGATGATGAGTACCTGTCTGCTACCCGCCAATCGCAACTCCTCGTGCTTAAGCCCGTAGTCTGTTAAACCTGCTGATTTGTTTCAAAGTCTTCTACTGTGAATAATTTGTGTTTCCTTTCTTTCCCGCAGATTCCCCTTCCGCAACCACCGCCCCAATAAGGAACTGTTGTTGAATAAACAGCTCGCACAACCAAATTAATCCAAAAGTATCACAAAACTCTCACAAAACGGTCAAATCAGGCAAACCGCGAAAAATCCGGCTTACGCTTTTGCAGAAAGGCCTCAAAGGCTTCTTTAGCTTCCGGGCCTTTGAGCATGGCGGCAAATTCTTTGAGTTCGGCCTGCACGGCTTTTTGCAGCAGGGCAGCCATTCCCTGTCGCAGCAGTGCTTTGGTGGTCCGCAGCGCGGCCGGCGGCTGGTCGACCAGTTTTTGCGCGCGCTCCAGGACCGCGTCGAAAAAACCTTTCTCGGGCAGAATGGCGTTCACCAGTCCGAGTTCATACGCCCGCTGCGCGTCCACCGGCTCGCCGAAATACAGGAGCTCGGCCGCACGGTTGTGCCCCAGGCGATAAGGCAACAATAGACTGGAACCTGCCTCCGGACACAATCCCAGATTGACGAACGGGAACTGCAAGCGCGCCTGCCCGGTGGCGTACACCAGATCGCAGTGCAGGAGCATCGTGGCGCCGATACCAATGGCCACTCCATTGACGGCCGCCACAATCGGTTTTTGTAATTGCATCAGCGCCAGCATAAACTGCACCGCCGGACTTTCCTGCCCTTCGAGGGGGACGTTCAGGAAATCCTGAATGTCGTTGCCCGCGGTGAAGCAATCTTCTGTGCCCCGCAGCACCAGCACGCGGATCGCCGGATCGGCATCCGCCTCATGCAGGCCCCGGGTCAGCGTGCGGTACATGTCCAGCGTAATGGCATTCTTGCGTTCCGGTCGGTTGAATTGCAAAACCGCAATGCGATCCTGAGTCTCGATACGAATGTGTTCGCTCATATCCACTCCCTGAATTGCCTGTTTTTGGGTAATCCTCAAAACATCGATCATGCCAATATTGCAACGCGACGATTCAGCCGGCGCAAGCGTTGTTCATTCCGGCTTTCAGTGGCGTCCCAAATGCCTTCCCTGAAATACCGATACCGCGATCCAAGAAACACCGGTTTCCACGTACTTCCAGCTGCGCCCTCAGGTAGCTCAGCGGGAAAATTTCTTTTCAACGCCGGTTCTGCCGGTTAAACAAAAAAGTCCTGCATCAGCTCGGAATCGGGCACATCGGCATAGGCGCTGAAATCGGTGACGCCTTCTTCCCGCAGCACCTCTTCATCGATGAAAAAGTTGCCGGTGCACTCCCGGCTGTTGCGTTTTAAAATGGCCAGCGCCGCATCGGCCATGATCTCTGGCTTGCGGCTGCGTTTCATGGCCTCCTCGCCGCCCAGCAGGTTCAGAATGGCCGCTGTCTGGATGGCCGTTCTCGGCCACAGTGCATTGAACGCCACGCCACGATCCCGGAACTCCTCGGCCATGCCCAACACGCACATGCTCATGCCGTATTTGGACATGGTGTAAGCCACATGCGGCGCGAACCAGCGTTTGTGCATGTTGAGCGGCGGCGAGATGTTCAGCACATGCGGATTATCGGCCTTTAACAGATGCGGCAGACAGACCTGCGTGGTCGCGAACGTGCCTCGCACGTTCACCTGATGCATGAGATCGTACCGTTTCATGGGGGTGTCCAGCGTGCCGGCCAGAAAAATGGCGCTGGCATTGTTGATGAGGATATCGATGCCGCCGAAGGTTTCCACGGCCTTTTGAACCGCCTGCTGGATGTCTTTTTCGGAACGGATATCCACTTTGATGGGCAATGCCCGTCCGCCTGCGGCTTCCATTTCTTCGGCGGCGGTGTAAATGGTACCAGGCAGTTTGGGATGTGGCTGCGTGGTTTTTGCCGCAACCACAATATTGGCGCCCTCGCGCGCCAGCCTTAAACCAATGGCCTTGCCGATGCCCCGGCTGGCACCGGTAATAAACACGGTCTTATTCTGAAATGCACTCACGTCCCACCTCATTCGGTTTAGGGGTAGGTTATCCTGACTTTTTCAATGTCCACAAGATAGTAAACCGCAGCCATTTTGCCAAACGCTTTGACCCAAATTTCACTTGCAAATGTTGACTCAAATTATCAGATTTGGCATCAAAATATATGGGCAGAATCCATGACCATGAGCACGGGTACAGACAACAGCGTGCCGGTTCCAATGCCCTGAAATCCATCTGATTCCGTGATTTTAATTCAGTATACCCGACTTCAAGGCCAATGAACCCAAACTCGGAAGGACATAAATATGGCTGAGCATCCGACATTTCAGGTCAATCTCGAACGTGTGCAGGACTTCGAGTTCAACGTCAGTTTTGATTGGGAGCAGGTACAACCGATTTTGATGGACGAACCGCCGCCTCTGGGTGGGGCGAAAGGCGCCAACGCGGCAAGGCTGCTCGGAGCCGCGGTGGGCAATTGCCTCTCTGCCAGTTTGTTGTTCTGTTTGCAAAAAGCCAAGGTGGAGGTCGAGACCATCAAAACGAGCGTGATCGGCGAAATTGTGCGGAATGAAAAAGGCCGTTTACGTGTTGGTAAAATGGATGTGGAGATTCAGCTCATCGGCGCCGGAGGGGATGCCTCGCGGATGCAGCGTTGCCTGTCGATTTTTGAGGATTACTGTGTGGTCACTGGCAGTGTACGCAAGGGAATTCCGGTCACCGTGCGTGTGGTGGACGAATCCGGCAGGGTGCTGCACGAGCAGTCCGAATAGGCGCACGCCGAATCATCGCCCCGAATTTTTTCAATTGAATTCCGCCGCTTTTTTGCATACATTGGCGATGAATTTGAGATAGCAATCGAGGAGTTCATTCCATGGCAAACGTGAAAAAAAATAAAAAATCGACAAACAATGGTTTTTCTCAAACCAAGTTTTTGATCACCGTTTTTGTGGCGCTGTTCCTTGGGTTTCTGGTCTATCAGGCATCGAAAACCACCGCCACCGGCTCGGATGGCGCCGTCCCGGGCGGCGACATTCCTCTGGCTACTCTGGATGGCGGCACCATCACCCTGAATCAATTCGCTGGCAAGATCCTCATCGTGGATTTCTGGGCCACCTGGTGCCCACCATGCAAAATGGAGATTCCCGGCTATATCAAGCTGTACAACAAATATCGCGACAAAGGGCTCGAAATCATCGGAGTGACGCTGCAATCCGGTACGGTGCAAGATGTGAAAGCCTTCGTGGAAGAACACGGCATTAACTACCCCATTGTTATGGGGAACAACCAGATTGTGCAGGCCTATGGCGGCATCACCGGTTTCCCGACCACGTTTATTGTGGATCAGAAAGGGCGTATTGTTCGCAAGTATGTCGGCTTCCGGCCGGAAGCGGTTTTCGATGAGGACATCCGCACACTGCTGCGTGCGAATTGATGTTGAGATGTTGAAATCTGCAAAACACCGGGCACCTTAAAGGTGCCCGGTGTTTTTGGGCTGCCGATGTGTTGCTTGCCTGATGCCTGAACAGCTCTACTTCTCCGATTGGCCTTGCCTTTGCCGCAATCGCTCGTAAAATAGCATTGCCGCGGCGGTAGTAACATTGAGCGATTGGATTTTCCCCAGCATCGGAATGCGCACGCAAAAATCGCACTTCTCGCGGATCAGGCGGTGCAATCCCTGCCCCTCGCTGCCCATCACAAACCCCACAGGCATGTTCAGTTCCACATCCCATGGCATGCGATCGCCGGACATGTCCGCCCCCACCATCCAAAAACCGGCCTCTTTGAGTTCATCCATGCACCGAGCCAGGTTGGTCACTTCAGCGACGGTGAGGTGAAAAACAGCGCCGGCGCTGGCTTTGATGGTGCCCGGGCTCAATCCAGCGCTGCGCCGCTTTGGATAGATCACCGCCCGGATGCCGGTGGCCTCGGCCACGCGCAGGATCGCGCCAAAATTTTGCGGATCCTCGATCCCATCCAGAAGCACCACCGCCGGATGTTTCTCGCCTGCGGTCAGCGCCAGCACTTCCTCCAGCGAGGCCGGCTGAATTTTCTGCATCACCGCCAGCACTCCCTGGTGATGCAGCCCGCCGGCCATCTGATCGAGATCGAATTTTTTGAGAAACGTCACCGGGATGCGCTGCTCTTCCAACCGCTGCAGCAGCTCCTGAACTGCCGCGCCCTGCGACCCGGCTTTCACATATACGCGCTTGATGGGCACACCAGCCGCCAGCGCCTCCAGCACCGGCTTGCGTCCGAAAATTTTATGCGTCGCCATGGCTCCGTCAGTTCGTTAGCGTTTTATTGCAATTGTAAAGAAAATCATTTTAATTCACTCACGCAAGGGTTTTGCTCGATCGAAGCGGTTCGGTCCGGCACATGGTCTGCTGCGCCCGGGCGAAAGGCCACAATGGCGCCGTCGTCAGCAGCCAATGCTGAATATACGCTACGGCGAGGCGCTGTTGCGCGCTCGCCATTTCAGACTTTTGATCCATGTAAAAAGGTTGATTCCATGAAACAGGTTCTCCTGTCTTTATTGATGGCCTTGCTGCTAAACCCCGCTGAACTTGCTGCCCAGCCCGCGTTCAATGCCGATTCGGCCTATGCGAATTTGCAGCATCTGGCGGTGACGATTGGGCCGAGACCCATGGGCTCACGAGCCGAGCGTGAAGCGCTCGACTGGGTGGCCCGGCAATTCCGCCGGTTTGGCGCCGATACCGCCTACATCATGCCCATTCCGAATTTCCGGCGACATGGCCGCGCGGTCAACACGCAAAGCGGCGTGGCGGTGGGCGTGTTCCGCGGCAAAACCGATAGCACCATCGTCATCGGCGGCCACCTGGATTCCTCCGGACCGGACATTCCCGGCGCCAACGACGACGGTTCGGGCACCGCCTGTGTGGTGGAGCTGGCCCGCGTATGGAGTCAGCGCGATCGCCACTACACGCTGCTGTTCGCGGCTTTCGGCGGCGAAGAACAGGGACTCATCGGCTCGAGCCATTTCGTGGAGCATTACGATTCGCTGCAGAATATCATTTTGATGCTGCAGATCGATATGGCCGGCAGCGATGAAGCCATCACGCCGTTTTTTGAGGTGCGCACGCATCAGGCGCCGGCCTGGCTGTTGCGCGATGCTTACGCAGCCGACCGCGAGCTCGGCTATAACAGCCTGGTATATCCCACGCACTTTTTTTCCATCAACAATGCGCTCGGTGGCGCCGGCTCGGACCACCAGCCCTTTCTTGCAAAAAACATCCCGGCGCTGGATTTCACCGCCGGCATCAACACCTCGCCCATCCACACCCCCCGCGATCGCATTGATTTCATCCAGCCGCAAATGCTGGAACGCAGCGGCCGCATCGTGGATGCGATGCTGCAAAAATACCAGAGCGACGGTGTGCCCGCCGAACGCAAAGGGCATTACATGCTCTGGCAAATCGCCGGCCTGTTGCTGTTTCTGCCGAACTGGCTTCTCTGGGCCATCATTTTTTCCGGCTTGCTCATGGCCATCATCGCATTTCTATTCAGCCGCAAAAGGCGGCTGTCCACCGATGAAGCCCCCAGAGTTCGGTTTTCGGGCCTGAAAGTCCTGTTGCTCTGGATCGGGGTGGTGATGTTCTCACAGTTCGGAGAGGCGGTCATGCAAGGACTCGCCGGCTACCGCCACCCGTGGATGACGCACATCGAGGCCTATTTTGTTTATGCCATCCTCTGGGCGGTAACCGGAGTTTGGCTGGGTCTGGTGGTAAGCCGCCACTGGCGATTCGGCGCCGAGCCGCATTATTATTTCAAACGGCCGCTGATGTTTTACCTCCTTTTCACCCTGCTGTTTTCGATACAGGGGCCGAGACTGGCCGTTTACCCGGGTACAGCCCTGCTGCTGATCAGCCTGGCCTATTTTGCCGCCCGACCGGCCCTGTCCATTCCGCTGGCTTTGCTATCCCTCGCGCCCATGGCCCGGCTGCTGTTTTCAGAGACCTTTCCATTTTACATGCACAATCTGGCTACCGGCAGCTACCGCATCGATTCATTCAAAATGGCGCTGCTGCAATCAGCCCTCATTGTCGTTTTTCTGACGTTCTGGTTCTGGCCCATTCCCTACACGCTGATCTGGGTGCGCTTGAAACATTCGTTGGTGGAAAGGTGGCTGCAGCAGTTCAGAAAGCCAACCACCGGCGTAGCGCTGCTGGCCATGCTCATCATCGGGGCCGCGGTGCTTTACCGGCTGCCGGCCTATAACGATCAGTGGCGGCCCGTTCTTCGCGTACTGGCGACTTACGATATCCCGAGTTCACGCAGCCGGCTGCATGTGCGATCCGATGAGTATCTGCGTGGCGTGACGCTGCAGGCCGATACCCTGACGCGGACATACACCCATCGCCAAAACGCTCATCAAATCGACCTGCCGTTTACCGCGAACTGGCTGCAGGTCATGCCAGATTCGGCAGGATTCACCCTCGCCGGCGATACTCTGAAATTCCACTGGCGGATCACCACGCACAAGCCCTGGCTGCGGGTGGATGTGGCGCTATCGGCCGACAGTGCGTTTCAGGTGCTGCATGCCGATCCCATTTATGCGAAACAAAACCGGATGCTGCGGTTTGTGTGGGAATATGAGCCACCGGATACCCTGGATGTGCGCGGAACATTGCTCGTACCCGCACCGATCCACCATTTGCGGCGGAAGGTCGAAGCGGTTTATCTGGATCAGCCCATGCCAATCCGCATCGATACGCCATTGCATGATGTGCAGTCCCGTACGCAGGTGACGCTTTTCGACACGCTCCAATTGAACCGGGCGCTCAATCAAACTGGCGAATGACGCGCAGCACTTCCCCGGGTTCTTCCACCTGCATGAGCTGATCGAACACATCGGTGAATTCAAACATCTCAGCGAGCTGTTTGTAGATTTTGATGTGGAAATCGCCGACATGGTGGGGAGAAACGATGATGAAAAATAGATGCGTTGGCAGGCCGTCCATGGAATCGAAATCGATGCCTTCAAAAGAGCGGGCAAAGGCGATCAGGGTGTCCCGAACATAGCGGCTGCGCACGTGCGGGATGGCCAGCCCATTGGTGAGCGCCGTACTGGCCTTGCGCTCGCGATTGATAAAATCGTTGAGCAGCTTGCGTCTGTGCAGCACTTTGCCGGAATTTTCCAGCAGCGTCACGAAGTCGGCAAGAGTCTTTTCTTTTTGTTTCTGTTTAAATTTTTCCAGATTCAAATCCGGATTGTCCGGCGGCTCTTCGGGCGGCGGCATGCGCATGATCATCAGATCGGTGGACATGTAGCGGGCTAAATTCATGGACGTCGTCCTGTCATTGGTTGGTGGAATGATATTCCGGTACTATCCTTGGTTTGTGAAATGCCTGCTGTTTTCGGATGACAGCTATCGAGAGGGCACACAGCAATGCCAGAATGAACAAGGAAATATCCAATTTGCGGTGAACATTGAGTAATTGCAAAAGAATCCCTGTAAATTTAATGGCAAATCGCATTTTCGCAAGCAAATTTGCAAAAAGTTGGCTTTGAATCGATGTTTTTTCGAGCATTTGGGGGTATTGCAGGTAACCGACGGCTTTTGTCGTTCCGGCCGATTCCTCGGAGAGAACCTCATGGATTCAGGCGGGCCCCCAAACGCTGGCGGATTTGGCGAAGCAATTGCGCTTTTCTTCAGCAGAGCGATGAACGAATGCGCGGATGGATGACATGGAAAAGATCCTGTACTGGCTTGGCTTTCTGGCTTATTGCGTCGCGGTGATCCTTATTGGCTGGCGCGGGTACCGCCGCATGCGCCATGTCGAAGATGCCGATATCGATTTCTGGGCCGCCGGCCGATCGCTGCGCAGCGGCGCGGTGGGACTGTCGATTTCGGCCAGTTTCATGTCCATTAGCTGGTCGTGCGTATATACCGTGCAATTGTTCTACTGGTATGGGCTTTCTGCGCTGTGGCTGGTGCCAATCCCCTGGCTTCTGACCATGGCCGGCTTCTACCTGCTTGCGCCGCGGTTTCGCGAGCTGCAGGCCTTTTCCCAGCCGGAAATGGTGGCCCGGCGATTCGGTCCGGAAACGCGAAAACTCATCGCCCTGCCGGTGGCGTTTGTCTTTTTGGTCTGGGGCGGTGCAGAAATCTATGCCGCCGCGAAAGTGCTCTCGCCCCTCCTCGAAACGTCCTTCTTTGTCACCCTGGCCATCGTGGCGACCGTCGTGGCGATCTACTCCTTTCTGGGAGGCTTTTCGGCCGTGGTCACCACCGATCGCGTGCAATTTGCCCTGGTGGCTTTCTTCATCCTTTCCATCACGGGCCTGGCGCTGAAAGGCGTTTTTAGCCAGTATTCTCTATCGCAGGCGTTGGCGCAGCTCGTGCCCCCTCCGAAAAATCCCGCGGCCAGCGCGCTGTCCCTGTGGGCGGTCAGTCCGGCCCTGATCGTCATGACTCTGGTGGCATATCTGCCCGGCTGGCTGGTGGAAACCGACATCTGGCTTCGCATACAGGCGGCGCGCGATTTATCGGCGGCCCGACGCGGCGTGCTGATTGCCGGACTGAACTCACTGGTATTTCTTGCCATTTTGCCAGCGGTAATTGCGCTTGGCACGTATGTGCTCTATCCGCCCCTGCATGGCGTCATTCCGAAAGTCCTTGAAGATGGCGCAGCCATTTTTGCCGTGCTCATGCAAGATCAGGCGCCGGTGGCGCTCAACATCGCGCTGACCATCGGGCTGGCCGCCGCGGCGATGTCCACCATCGACACCTGTAGCAACGTGGTGGCGCTGTCGCTGTCGTACGATATCCTCGAGCCCTGGCTCCAAAAACGGCCTGCGGCTCTACCGCCGCAGGTCATCGCCCGATGGATGTCGGCCGCGGCTGTGGTGCTGGCGTTCGTGTATGCCCTGTTCACCGAATCGTTGTGGGATATTTTCTACCTTTCCTCCGGCATCCTGACTACCACCGTCTTTTTGCCCATGGTGGCAATTTTTATGCAAAAAGCCACGGTCAAACAGGTGAAATCCGCCGCCCTTGTTGGCTTCACCGCGACGTTTCTGTTTTATTGGCTCGAAAAACAGGTATTGCTACAGCGGTGGGAACCGGCCTGGCTGGCGGAGACGGGATTGGGCTATATCCTCTGGGCATTCATTGCTAGCGGACTGACGTTTGTGCTGGCTGGGATCGACAAATCATCGGCTGCAGATCGATAGGTAGAGGGTAACGATTCAGCCATATCAACCATTTCGATATTGAAATTGACATTCCGGTTCCGCCAGCTGGCGGACGTGTCCGACTACTGGCGGATACCATATCCTCCCTCTTTGGAACAAAAGGATATGAGAGTTCGGCAACTCATGGGCCTGACGCCGCTCTGCGTATCAAAGCCATCCTGCCTGTTTCAAAATCTCCTGCAAAACCGGTTCGATGTGCTGCCGCAGTTGCGCATTGGCATAGCCGATCCAATTGATGTCACTGGTGACCTCAAGTGGGGCATGCGGCCGCCGGCCCCGTTCGTCGGTGATCACCGCGCCGACGCCCTCCGCGATTAAAAACGTGCACAGGTCATACGGATGACAGCACAATCCGGCGGCGCGACCTTCCTTTTGCAGCGCGGCATCCGCCAGCGCCCGCAAATCCGCCACGAACCGATCACGTCCCGTGGCCAACTCGTACACCTGTCCGCCGGTACTCATATACTGATCCTCAAAAATGCGCGCCTTCCCCGCCTCCACCGGGCCATACAGCGCTTCGGCCAGCGCCTCGTCAATCCGGCTGATGAGCACCTTGCTGCCATGGAAATATCGCACAAATCCGCCAAATCCCTGCAACAGATCGCGCTTCTGGCTGGCTCGGGGTTTGTATGCCCTTTCTTTGCCGGTCATCAACTCCTCGCGCACGGCCCGGGTGTTCTGTCCCCGAACCGCCCACAGCCGATCCGCGAAGCCCTGTTTGCTGACCGGGATTTCGGTCTGCACGGCCAGCACAATATCGCCGAGATGCGTTTGCGCGCCGCGGTTGGGCGCCACCCCGGCCAGACTCCAGGCGCTGCGCTTGTCGAACATGAGCGGCCGGGTGCCATCGATCGGATCCATAATAATCCGCACTTCCGCCTCGTCTTCGGAACCACCCTCCGGGAAAACGCGCTTGCCGCCATCGGGCAGCCCTTCGGCAATTAGCACGAACCGGGCCTCCCGGGCCAGTACCTGCTCAAAATAGCTCAGAAACGCCTGCTCTGCGACCCGGTCAATGCCGAAAATAACGTCACCCTCCGTTTCGAAAGCCACCTCCGCTAAATGCTGCTGCGCGTCACGCCGCAGCGCGGCCAGCACTGCCTCACGGATGCGCCGCTGGCACTCGCGCAAATGCTGAAGCCAGAATTCGGCCGAATGGTTTCCGATTTGCATGTTGCATGCTCCATGCCGGTTGAAAAAAACAAAGCGCGATCCCCTGTTCCGGGTCATCGGAACATGCGAATCGCGCCTGTATGATTTTGTGCCAATGTCATATCATGTTTCGGCTCACGGCCGAAGCGTTAGATCGCTCAGCCAAAGCCCGAGCTTCCGCAGCTCGAAGCTCCGCCACCGACGCTGGACGATTCTCCGCTGGTGGCAAACGCGCTGAACACGCGCTTTACGCCTGTGTGGCCGCAATGTTCGCAGCGGAGGTCTTCCTCGTTGTCCGAGGAGCGCACAAACACCTCGAACTTCGAGCCGCACTTTTCACACCGGTATTCATAAATCGGCATGTTCGGCTACCCTCTCCCTGTTTTTCGCAGTCGTTTCAGTTTGATGGTCGCTTCTCTCTGAGTTGGCTTCCTCCGGCTCCCACGGAACCTGGCAATTGGCCGAGAGTCACGTCGGCACGCCCATTCTGGGCAAAATCCAGCGATTCAGCGCAAACCAGGCAAACAGAACCAGAAGAAGCGTTAACGTATCGTCCATATAGGTATCGTCAGGATTTCAAAATCGGTTCCCTGTTCATTTTTATTTTGATGCCGGTTTTGACAAAATTGGTCACGTTTGCCGGCATTTTTCACAGTTTATGAATTTTTTGGCGCAAAAACAACGGAAATTCGCAAAGGTTTATTTTTGTGTGGCGGCTTCGCGAAAATACCACACCAGCCCCGCAAAAATGGCCGGCATGTCGCGGTTAGCCACCGCTGGCGACGCGCAGCGGATGAGAAATTGCAACGCTGTTTTGTTGGTGTTGGTAACTTCCGGTACATCCGTATTTTGCAGGAGCGTGGTCCGCACGCGTGGAAATTTTTCAAAGGCGCGGTGCACCGATCGGGCCAGCTTTTCGCCCTCGGTGTTGGCCGGATAAATCGTCGTTTCAACCAGCACCGAATCGCTCGCAAGCGGTTCATACACCAGCTTGATGTACAGCGCTTCCGGCAATTGGTTGATCGCCCGAATCTTGTCGCGCACCGATTGCCACTCCGGCCGCCATTGCACCAGTTCCACCCGCGCGCCGGCCCATTCCAGTTTGCGTTTCAACGACTCGGCCAAAACGTATGGCCAGCGCTCGCGGCTGGAATCCGCCGCACTCGTCACATCGGGATCGATGATCAAGTAGGCCTTGTGCAGAACGGCATTCAGCACCGGTTTCAAACGTACGGTCAGCAAGCTGCTGCGGACGCTGTCCACCACAACCGTTTTTCTCTCCGTATGGTAGCCATTCAACCGAAACTGCCACATGGTTTCGCCCACCCGAGGATTGAGCAGAAAAAAGCCACCCAGTTCGTTGGTCACCGCCACGACCGAATCGCCCTGCAAGATCTGCACCTCGGCCAGGCCTTTCCGGGTGGAATCGTCGATTACCAGGCCGCTCACGGCCCGGGTCTGTCCCGGCGGCACCAGTCGGAGCCGCAGCGTATCGGTATGCCCGTCTGCTTCGGCGATGATGTCATCCACACCGAGTGAATCGTCGGGCGGGCGATAAAAAAACAAAGCGGAATCGGATCTGGCGCGAATGCGAACAGGCATCACCTTCCCGAGCCGGGCCTGCAGCCGCACCTCTGTGCCTTCCCACACGGCCTCGCCATCGGCATCGAAGGCGGTCAGGCGCACCGGCATAAGCACACGCGAATCGGCCGGCAGGCTGTCGGTGGGCACGCGAAAGGCGATCGAATCGGTTGATGCGGCAACGATGATGGTATCCGCTTGCGGGAAATTGTGATTTTTGAACATGTTCTGCAGCCTCACGCGCAGCACATGCGGACCATTGCTCAGCGCACTGTCCGGCCGAGCCGTAAACCGGCGTTTGGCCAGGTTCATCCGCACCGGCACAATTTTCCCGTCCAGTTCCAGTTTCACAGATTCCGAAAAAATCAGCAGTGGGCGATCCGGACGGTGATGGCGCTCCCACAGGCCATCGTTGAGCCGGTACACGATGGTCGGTCGTTTATCGCGGGATATGCCCTGTGGCTCGAGAAGCTCGGCGCTCGGCCAGCCCCCGGCGGCCCATCGCGCCAATCCCAGAAAAATTCCGTACGCTTCGCGCCGGTTGTACCATTTTTTCATCAGTCGCTTTTCTTCTTTCCGGTTGGAATAAAATGACGACTCCAGCAGCACGGCCGGAATGCGCGCACGCCGCAGCAGGCCAAAGCCGGAAGGATAGATGTACGTGTCAGAAAGCAGGCCTTCTTCTGAGAGGTCGGGTAAGTGCAACGCCTCCACCAGACCAAAATAGATGTTGCGGGCCAGGTCGAGGCTTACCGGCGACGAATCCGGATGCTGATGGTAAAACACCGCCGCGAAATTGGTCTGTGGATTTTCGCTGGCATTGTGGTGCAGGGAAATGAGAATATCGGCGCCCGCCGCCTCGGCAATTTCGACGCGCTCGCGCAGGGAGACGTAATAATCGCCGGTTCGGGTGAGAATGACTTCCGCGCCCGCGGCCTCCAGAAACTGCTTCAAATACAGCGCCACGTTCAAATTCATGATGGCTTCGCGCTTGCCCGTGGGGCCGCGCTTGTAGCCCGGCAGATGCGCCATGCCGCCGTGCCCGGGGTCCAAAGCAATTTTCAGCCCGGCCAGATAACGCGCGTACGGCGGAATGGTGTAATGCTCTTTCGGCAGCTTTTCCCAGTCTTTGAACCGGATCCGGTTTCCCGCACAACCGGTCAACACCAACAGCGCTAGAATCAGAAAAGCCCATTTCTGGTTCAACATACGTTCCAAACTCCCTTCTCACAAGATCATCCAAAGTGTCGCGCCTGTGAAGCTGAACGCCTCCCAGATCCAACAGCGTCTCCGACGCTGTTTTTGTGAGGGTAACAGGCTGATCCCACACGGTCTGTGATCATGTGGGATCGATTATCAAACGAGAAACCATGGAACAAAGGCATGTCTTCTCTGCATCCTCTGCGCTCTCGGCGGTGATAAATGATCGTCAACCGCGGAGGCCGCCGATAACGCGGAGATACATGCCACGCCTACGGCGTTTTAATTTAAAAAACACATGAAAGGCTACAAACCTGTCACGCCTACGGCGTTTAATCACTGGATGGCCCAAAACGATCTAACACCGTCTCCGATGGTGTTTGGATAGCCCAGCCATCAGCCACAACACATGGTCACAGACCATGTGGGATCGACTATCAAACAAGAAACTTTGGATCGGTAACATATTTTCTCTGCATCCTCCGCTCCCTCGGCGGTGGGACATGATCTTAAACCGCGGAAACGTCTGAACACGCGGAGCTGCATGCCACTTCCGATCTGATCCAACACCATCTGCGATGGTGTATTTTATCGAGTGAATGATAAACAACAACACACGGTCACAGACCGTGTGGGATCGGGTACCAATCAGGAAACCGCATAGCGGTGGCATGTCATCCAATTGATTTGCATACAATTTTTGTAACTATTCAGCAATTTTCGATTGATGAAATCTTGCTTGACATCGCGAGCAGTCGCCGCGAGGCGGGTGCGCCTGTCCGACTGCAGGCGGACGTGTCCGACGACTGGTGGATGGCGATCTCTTTGCAGATATGCGAATGGAGTTCGCCTCGTCGCTCCGCTCCTCGCGATGACGGGTAGGAGGCTGAACAGTTACCCATTTCTTGAAGCCAATCCATCAGCCCTGATCACAGCTCAATCTATCTTACCAGACTCCCAACTCACCGGCAAATATTGAAATGCAACTGGCCTTTTCATAACCTCCAATTGCGTCTCTTTGGCGATTTCAGCGCCTCTGCGAGAGTCTTCGCTACCGGCTTTTCAACAGTAGGCCAGCCATAATCGCGCTACTTTTTCGTCAGGCTACGATACACAATCTCCAGCCAGCGCTCGGCCGAGATGAACCGCCAGCCCCAGCCGCTATATTCCTTTGGCACGCCCGCCGCTTTGACCGCTGCCAGGTCCTTGCCCGCTTCGATCTGCTTTCTGACATGTACGATCGATTCTTTCAGCATGGTGTGGTACGCTTTCAAATCATCCAGCGTGGAAATCGGCCCGTGCCCGGGAATGATTTTCACGTCTGCAGGCAACTCATTGATGATTTGTCCGATGTTGCGCGCCAGTCCCTCCACATCTCCGCCGCTGTCCAGGTCCACGAACGGGAACCGTCCGGAAAAGAAGTCATCACCCATGTGCACGACATTGGATTGCGTGAAAAACACCACCGCATCGCCATCGGTATGGCCCCGGGGATAATGCATGACTTTGATTTCTTCACCATTAAAATGAATGGACACCGAACGGTCGAAGGTGATTACCGGCCATGCCTCTTTGGGCGCCGGCGGCGTCACGCGCGAGCCGCGGCGCTGTTCAGTCATGAGCCGCTTCCGCACGTTGGTGTGGGCGATGATCGTCGATTCTTTGCCGAAAATCGGATTACCCCCGGTGTGATCGCCGTGCCAGTGCGTGTTCAAAATGAAGCGGATGTCGCCTGGCCTCAAATTCTGCACTGCCTTGCGGATTTTCTCCGCCAGCGGCGCGAACTGATCATCCACCAGCAAAATGCCATCCTCGCCCACCGACACGCCGATGTTGCCGCCACGGCCTTCCAGCATATACACGTTGCCGGCCACATGCGTGGTTTTGATGGTGACCTTGTCCCAGTCCTGCTGCGCCAGCACAAAGCCCAGGCCCAGCATCACCGCCAGGCCGCCCAAAACAAATATCGATTTCCGCATAGCTTCTCCTTAAATTTATGATGCAAAGACGTTTTTTCGATCCCTGAAAGAGGGTTTCTTCATCATGAAAGGCGCTCACCATGAGCCACGGAGACCGTGTTGGTACACACCCGAAAAACCTGCAGGCAGCAAAGTGGCGTTTGCCGAGAAAATTATCTCGCGGAGGCACAGAGCCTGCTGAAAAATAGAGCCGATTGTCTCTCACAGAGCCGCAGAGGCCCTTCTATGTACCGGCCGTCGATTGGATAAAACACGGATAAAACGGATGATGCGGATGGGCACGGATTTTCATTTTGCCGATGCATCCTCACAAAAGTAAATCGATGTCCGGCAAATCAGTGAAACTGGACTGTTTGTAGCTTTCCCTTATTTAAAAACCTTTGTGACTTTGTGGCTTTGCGGCTCTGTGTGAAATATAAAAAACACCGAACCCATCTTCTGCGGCCACCGCGTGCTCTGCGGTTTTACCAGCTCCCTTATCCGTGTTCCATCCGCGGACATCCGTGGCTTCCGCAAAATCGGTAATAATCTGTGAAATCAGTGGTTTTTCCTGATCTGGGCTTCGAGCTTACCCATCACCATCTAGCACCATTTTCTCACAAAAGCGCAAAAACAGACACAATCTATTTGGCAGACGTTCTCTCTAAGAAAGAACAACGACACCCCCTGGATCAAGCAACGATGCTGTTTTTAAAATATGAACAACCGTTTTCACAAACACAAGTGCAATTCGTCGCAATGGACGCTTGCATTTTTGACAGGAATCGCTAAATTAAACAGACGGCAGCGGCCGCTGGCGGCGTTGCCCATCGGAATTCCCCCATTGTATTCATCCCCAACCCATGGAGGCGTTGTCTTGACGGAGCAGGATTTTTTTCGGTTGATTGCGGAAGAGCTGGGCATCAGCGAAAAACAGGTACAGTCCACAATTGCCTTATTAGACGATGAAAACACCGTTCCGTTTATCGCGCGATACCGCAAAGAGGTCACTGGTGGACTGGACGAGGAACAGATCCGCGCCATCGAGGATCGCATCCGTTACCTACGTATCCTCGAGGACCGCAAACAAACCGTGCTCAAATCCATCGAAGAGCAGGGCAAGCTCACCGACGAGCTGCGTGAAAAAATCGAAGCCGCCACACGACTGCAGGAGGTGGAAGACCTCTACCTGCCCTACAAGCCCAAGCGCCGCACCCGCGCCACCATCGCCAAAGAAAAGGGCCTGGAGCCACTGGCCAAACGCATGTGGGAGCAGCAGGATATTGAGGGCGACCCGTTGCAAATTGCCGCAGAATTCATTGACGAAGAGAAAGGCGTAGCCAGCGCAGAGGAAGCGCTCGCCGGCGCTATGGATATCATCGCCGAGTGGGTGTCGGATGACGCCGACGTACGCAAGCTCGTCCGCGAAATGACATGGGAACAGGGCATGCTGGTGTCCGAGGCCAAGGACCCGGACAACGTGGATGTGTACGAAATCTACGCGGAATTCCGCGATGCGCTGAAAAAGATGGTACCCTACCGCACCCTGGCCATCAACCGCGGCGAGCGCGAAGGCTTCCTGCGCGTCAAAATCGAGGCGCCGGCGGACGACATCCTGGCCCGCCTGTACAAACAATTCATCACCAATCCGCAGAGCATCTTCCTCGATGAACTCAAAGCCGCCATCGCCGACAGCTACCAGCGGCTGGTGGCGCCGGCCATCGAGCGCGAGCTGCGCAACCGCCTCACCGAAGAAGCCGAAGAACACGCCATCAAAATCTTCGCCGAAAACCTGCGCAACCTGCTCCTGCAACCGCCGGTCAAAGGCCACATCATCATGGGCATCGATCCCGGCTACCGCACCGGCTGCAAGGTGGCGGTCATCGACGAAACCGGCAAGTACCTCGAAGGCGACACGATCTATCCGCATGAGCCCAAAAACCGCTGGGACTACTCCAAAATCCAGCTCAAAACGCTGATCGAAAAATACAACGTCACCACCATCGCCATCGGCAACGGCACGGCCAGCCGCGAGACCGAACAGCTCGTGGCCGAAGTCATCGCCGAGATGCCGGAGCGGCAGGTGCAGTATACCATCGTCAACGAGGCCGGCGCGTCGGTGTACTCCGCCTCGCCGCTGGCGCGGGAGGAATTTCCCGATCTCGACGCCGCGCAGCGCGGCAACATCTCCATCGCCCGGCGGCTGCTCGATCCCCTGGCCGAACTGGTGAAAATCGACCCGAAATCCATCGGCGTGGGCCTCTACCAGCATGACGTCAACCAGACCAATCTCGCCACCGCCCTGGATCGCGTCGTGGAAAGCGCCGTGAACAGCGTCGGCGTGAATTTGAACACCGCCTCGGTGGCGCTGTTGCGATACGTATCTGGATTGCGCAAATCACTGGCAGAAAATATCATCGCCTACCGCAATGAACACGGCCGCTTCAGCAACCGGCAGGAGCTGCTGCAGGTGAAGGGCATGGGGCCGAAAGTGTTTACCCAGTGCGCCGGCTTCCTGCGTATCCCCGACAGCGACATCTTTTTCGACAGCACCGCCATCCACCCGGAGAGCTATGAGGCGGCGGAGAAATTTCTCGCGCGGCTCGGCATGAAGCCGGAAGACGCCCGGGGGAAAGGGCATCTGGTGAAATCCAAACTGAAAGAACTGGGCAAATCCGTGCCGGAGCTGGCCGAGGAAATCGGCGTGGGCATTCCCACCCTCGAGGACATCATCGACGCCATCGAAAAACCCGACCGCGATCCCCGCGACGACATGCCCAAGCCCATCTTCCGCAGCGACGTATTAAAAATGGAAGACCTGCGTCCCGGCATGATCCTTAAAGGCACCGTGCGCAATGTGGTGGACTTCGGCGCCTTTGTTGATATCGGCGTCAAACAGGACGGCCTGGTGCACAAAAGCCAGATGGCCCGCCGCTACGTCAAAGACCCTCTCGACATCGTCAAAGTCGGCGACGTCATCGAGGTCAAAATCCTCTCCGTGGATGTGGA
>JAUZRQ010000118.1 GCA_030950365.1 Candidatus Zhuqueibacterota bacterium
GTAAGGCAACCCGTCATCGCGAGCGAATCCGCCAATTGGCGGATGGCGCTCTCCTTGCTTCAAAGATGGAGATTGCGTCGTCTCCGCCGGCTGGCGGATCCTCGCAATGACGAATTGCCAGATAGTAAGCCCTGAAAAAGCTGATTTAAGTGCATAAGCGAATAAATTTTTGCACTTACGCCCCTAAATCTGAATACCCATAATTGTTCGGCTAAATGTCCTTCCCGGCGCGTTCCATAGAATGACAAAGGAAGTCTCGACATTGGCGATGCGGCTGAATATTTACCCAGGCCCTGTTGCAATCTTCTGGAAATAAAGCCAATAGGCAATCACCCGTCATCGCCACAGATAAAACGCGGATGAGCCCGGGACGGTTTACCGCTCCACCTCTTGATGGACCGATTGTTCAGCTCGATGATTTCCGTTTATTCACATGCCCAATCAAAAGCGGCGATGGCTACGCAATCCGCACCGGCTTTTTGCCCCCCTGCAAGCTCCCTCTGCGCACTCTGCGTCTCTGCAAGAAATTTTTCCAAAACGCCCGGTCGATTCCATGCCAATCTGTTGCCATGGAGCTACCGAACCTTGATCATCTTCTTGATTACCGCGCCGTGCTCGGTTTGCAGCCGGTAGAAATATACGCCATTGGACAGCGGCCGTCCGTAGCGGTCGAAACCGTACCACAGAATCTGATGTTCGCCGGCCGGCCGGTAGCCTTCGTCGAGCACCACCACTTCTCGGCCCAAAATGTCGTACACGGCAAGCTTCACCCAGCTATCCGTCGTCAGCATATAGCGGATGGTCGTGCCAATGCCAGCATCGCCGGGGAACGGATTGGGTGTGTTTTGGAACAGCAGATACCCTCCGGGAATCACGCGGTAATCGCGGTCTGGCTCGTGCACCTTATAGGCCACATCATCCATGCGCACGATGACATTTTTGCCCAGCGAAAAATATTTACCCAGCGCCGGTTGCTGCGCCAGGAGTTGAAAATAGGCATCACTGGCGAACAACACATCCACGATGCGCTCGTTGCCGGTGAATTGCACATCCACCCAGAAACTGTCGCGCAGAAAAAAGGTCTTGCCGGCGATATACCGCACTTCCGACACCGATAAATTACGGGTGGTCACGGCGCTACGGTACGCCCCAATATCCGATGCCGCGCTGAAGGCTTTCGTGCCGGTTTGCTGGCGCAAATCACTCAGCGACCAGCCGCCCGGCGCATTTTCAAGAATCAGAATCGAGGTATATGGCGTCACGATGCCGTAGCGTTTGCTCAGCTTGATGATCTCGTTAATCAGCTCTTCCGATTCGCCGTATAGCCGGATTTGATTGAGCAAATGGCCGATTTTGCGCAGCGCCCATAGCCGCGGAATAAACGCATTCTGATCGCTCTCTTCCGGGAACGCGGCCTCGGTCTGAAATTGCCGCTGTTGGCCGTTCACATCGCCGGTCAGCGTGAGGCCATACGAACCGCTGTTTTCATACCGCCCCAGCACGGTGATCTGCAGCCCACGGAACAGGTCCGGCAGCTCCTGCGGATACACGTCGTACACCCGGAGACCGCCGTAATCGAGCTTCAAATTGGCCAGCACCGGATAGTTGATCTTGCTGAAAAAAGACGACACCGCCACCTCGATGTCCTCTTCCGGATGCACATAAACCGACAGCCCGGCGTTGTCCTCGGAAAGATAGTCCAGCAAATGCGTGTTGACATCGTAGCCCACGCCGAACACGAACAGTCGCGCGCCGTGTTTGTTGGCCTTTTTCACGTTGTTTCGGATTGCCCCGATGTCGCGCTCGCCCACCGTCGGCCGGCCATCGGTGAGAAACAGGACCATGTTGGTGAGCTCATCCGCTTTCATCTGATCCATGGTCGCCAGCAGGGCATCGTTGATGTTGGTGCCACCATCCGCAGAAAACCTCGCAATGAACGCCTCGGCCGCCTGCTTGTTTTCCGGCGTGGCCGGCACGGGCCCGTTCTGAAACAGCCGGATATCCGTGCTGAACGAAATGATGTTGAACCGATCCTGCTCGCCGAGCTGGTTCACCACAAACCGCAGCGCCTCTTTGGCCTGGCGAATTTTCTTGCCGGACATGCTGCCGGAGCGATCCAGCACAAATAGGATACGCTTTTTCACGATCATCGTGTCGTCGATCTCGACTTTCGGCACGGCCAAAAACAGATAGAAACCATCTTCGCCCGCCGGCCGGTGCGTGAGCGCGTGCAACCCTACATCCTCGGTGGAAACGGTGTAGTACAGTTGGAAATCCGTGTCGGGTTTGACGCCGCCCTCATCGTACAACACGCTGGCATGCCTCTCGTCCGGCCGATCCACCTGAATTGGATGACTGGGAGAGTAGACGGTTTTGATGGGACTGGAGCTGCTGATATTCACCGCTACCGACACCGAATCCAGCGGTCTGGCAGAAAACTTCTCCGTACTCAGTGGATACCGGTACGCGTAGATGCCGCTGTCGTAACGCAAAATTTCGGAATAGCTGATTTTGATGCGCTTCTCGCCTTTGGCGCGAATGGGAAATACGCGGGCACGAAACAGACCGGTGCCGAGGTATTCGAGCAGCGCCGGGTCCAGATGCCGGCGCACAATGCTCTCGTAAATGGCGCGCGCTGAATCCGCCGGCAGCATCTGTCCGCTGATTTCCTCGCCGTCGATGAACATGGTGAAATTGTTAATGGCCGCGCCTTTGGGCAGCGGAAAAATGTAAATCCCCTCGATGCTGTCGATTTCGGTATCGTTCAGGAACACCTGATCGATGGTCGTCGTGGCGACGTTGTCATTGATATAAACGGTCACATGGTGGTATTTCACCGAAATATTCACGCCCGGCGGCGGCACAATGATGCCGTCGGCGCGTGACAGCGCCGGACACAGGACCAGCACGAGCAAAAGCCATCCCAAGCGTTTCATGGCTTCTTCCACCGGGGGGTTATGATGATTTGCAAATACTCAATTATTCCCGTTTGATGAAATCTTGCCCGTCATCGTGAGCAGCCGCAAAGCAAATGCGCCTGTCCGACTGCTGGCGGACGGCGATCTCTTTGCGAATAGAACAATGAGATCGCGCCGTCGCTCCGCTCTTCGCGATGACGGGTAGGAGACTGAACAGTTACGATGGTTTTGTTGCATTCACTCACGGTTCATTCCGCCGTTGGGTCCAGCACCTTGCCGATGAACAAAATCGTGCCCGAATTTTTCTCGCGGATCACGAACAGGAACGGCCGATCGACCCGGAACAGTTTCGGGCCGGACGGGCCAATGGCGGTAGAGCGAACGGCAACCACGGTGACGGCGGCGGCCTCGGTGCCTTCCTCGTTAACTTCAACGTAGGTTTTTTGGCGCACATAACTGATGAACAAACCACCGTTTTTGTACATGCGCGTAAAATCGGCGCGCTGGGGATCGAAAGCGATGCCCATTCCAATGTCGCTCAGCGGCCGGTTCAGCCTGGTATCGTACCGTAGCTTGAACCGCGGCAGGTGCACCGTCACCGAATCCTTGCCGAAACTGTTCATCCAGGCCTGCCACTTTTCGGCGGTCAGGTTTGCGATAAACGCATCCATGCGCTGACCGGCCCGCGGCAGAATCACGGTCATGCGAAACGCGCCGCCGCCATACGGCAAGTCCACCGCTTCGATTTCATCATTGGCCAGATAATCGAGATAGGCGGTTTGCATCATCATTTTCACCTCGCGGGTGCTGCCGTCCTCCAGCCGGAACTGATCGTCCTGCGTTTTCGATTTGTCGAACTGATAGAGCCAGATGCCCTTGAAATAAATCGCGTTGATCAGAAACATCACGTCGTTCGGATCAATATTGTCGATGATCTTCTCGATTTTTCCACGGGTTTTGTCCTTCACCCAGCCGTTGATGATGCCCAGCGCCCCCGGATCAAAAAAATTCAGGCCGCGGACTTCGGCATTGAAGTATTTGCGGTTGATGTCCAGAAAAGCCTGCTCAAAGCCGTAATTCTCTTTGTAAAAAATCGCATTGGCGATTTCCATGATCACGTTCGGATCCAGATTGAGCAGCAGCTCCATCAGCGACTGGTAGCTCTGGTTAATTTCGGATTCCTGCATATCGCCCAGCCGCAGCGCCAGAATCATCGAATCCCGGGTGGCGTGATTGGCGCCGTTCAGGGTCATGGCCAGCGCAAAGGACGCGCTCAGCGGCGACAGAATGACGTTCTTTTTGGCATCCAGCGCGTTGGTCTGTTTGAACAGGTCGATGCTGAAACGGTTGTCGCGCTCGACCAGTTTTTTCTCCAGCACGGTCAGCTCCCGTGGCAGTTGGTCTGAAACACCGGTGACATTCTTGCCGCCGCACGCGGCCATGGTGAGCCACAGGATCAGCCCCATCAGCACGGCCACAAAAAATCCTACTTTTTTCATGATGGCACTCCTGCTACGGTTTGTCCAAAGCCATTTTTGCATACCGTCGCTTTTACTGAACCACAAATTCCAGGATCTCGCCGGGCCCCAGACTTTCGGTGGTCAGCAGGCCGACACGCATGCGATACCGGCCCGGCGCAAGTGTGCGCAAGCTGTCGGACGCATGCCAGCGGTAACGCGCATCCCATGTCAGCTCAAACGCCCGAGTCTGGCCATCCGGAATCACGACCTCCTGCAGCGGCGCCTCCCGCCGGGGAAAATAATCAAAAGGATACTGCGTGACGTATCTGACTCCTGTTTCGTACAGAACAAACCCGATCCGGTAATCGGAATCGAAATAGATCCTTCGTTCCCGCCCGGTGGTATTTTCCACAATTGTCTGAATGCCGATGGGCTCGCCCACGGCAAACACGGAATCGTTCAGCGCAAACCGGACCTGCAGTCCGAGCCACGGCGCTGTGGTATCGCAAACCAGCCGGGAAATCTGGCTTAGCACCTCGATGACCTGTTTGAGATACGCCACATCGCTGCCGGCATTGTCCGCCAGCAGAGTGCATCCCCAGGTGCGCACGGTTTTGCGGCGCTCACCGGCGCGCAAATCCAGAGTGAATTCCACATCATCTGAGCACCGGCGGTGTTCGTCGAGATACACCTCTCGCAGATTCCAGACCGGTGTGAGCATGCGCAGCATCTGGTTGTAGGTATCCTCATCCAGTGGCATGCTCAGCGGCGGCCGGGTGCGCGCCTCCGTTGCCGTCCGGTCGCTGCGAATGGTGAGATCATAAACCACCCCTCCGGCAAACCCGCCGAAGGCAAACAGGTGGATTTCTACCTCATCCGGCCGCTGCTCAAACGGCGACGGGCTGCCGCAGCCCGTACTCCAGGCCAGAAACAGCACCCAGGTCATACGCACAAAACGCTGTATCCACCGGCCGCGCATCGCCAGCCCCTCTCACGGTAGAATGATCAGCTTTTTCAGGGGCGCGCCGCCGCCAGGATACCCTGTAAGCTCGGCGCCCAGCCAGACCTCGCCGGTAACCGGCTGGCCGCTGCTGTCGCGTCCATTCCAGGTGATTTGCATCTCCTGAACCTGCCCCCCCTGGAATGTCAGCTCGCGAATCACCATGAGAAATTCCCGGCCCTCCGCCCAGCGCCAGAGCGTTGTCAGCGGAAAGCCTTCCGCCTGCTGCACCGCTTCTGGGGCCACAGCGTAAAAATCGAACTGCTGGGTATTGGGAAAGGTGATTTTGATGGCATGCGTCGCCTGGTTTTCGATGCGCAATTTCAGGCGGATGGGCTGCCCGGCTTTCACCGTGTCGGACGGCACCAGCAGGGTCAATTTCAGCGGCAGCGACCGCAGCCGGTCCATCTGTTTGCGCAGCATGTCCAGAATGGCTTTCAGGGATGGCGGGGCGGCCAGGTCATCGGCCAGCACGGTGTGCGATTGCTCGCCCTCCCGAAAGGTGACGTGGTAGAAAAACAGATCGGCCGCGCCCTCGGTGAGGTAGCGCTCCTTGAGCTGGAAAAAATCGTTTTCGATGAAGGTGGCGCGAATGCGACCAACCTCATCCGCGGGGAGGTGGTCCTGCACAAAGCCCTGACGCGGATAATCCTGAAAATACACGACCTTGCCATTGTCGAAAATCAGCAGACGCCAGTCCACGCCTGCAATGCCGCCGGAAACCCGCAATTGCACAAAGGCATCATCCACATTCCATGCACCTCTCCCTTTCAACGTTCGCGTCTCCTCTTCGCTGCTAGAAAAAATCCGGGGTTGATCGCAGGCCTGCAGCGCCAGCGTGAACATCACCACCGCCACCAGTCCCCGACTCCAGTGCCACACCTGTCGGATGGGTTCGATCCTGCTCATGGTTTGGTTTTTCCTCACGTTATGGCCTTGTTTGTCAATTATTTTCAGCTATCCATTTTAAATTGCCAGTGTATAAAACGTAACGATTCAGCCCTATCAACAAGCTATAATGGACCCGTCATTGCAGGATCCGCCAGTCGGCGGAGGCGCCTGTCCGACTATTGGCGGACGTGTCCGACTACTGGCGGACGTGTCCGACTATTGGCGGATGGCAATTTCCATGCCTTGCTCAGGGAGATTGCGTCGTCGCTACGCTCCTCGCAATGACGGGTGAATGCCGATCATAATCTTTTTAGCTGAACAGTTACTATAAAACAATCAGATATGGACAAAATTAGATCGTTTGGATCCATATCCTGACCAATCAATCATTCGCGTTCCAACTGCAAGCATCCGTGGCGTTTAAAAATCGATAGCCATCGGCGAAATCCCTGGTGTCTCGAATTCTTTTTCCAAATGAATTTTGCAGGAAGCGCGTACAAAAATACAAAGCCTCGTCTTCCGTGGTCGATGGTATCCGGCAGCTCATTACGCAAAAGCAGTGCCATCCCCGATGAAATCGGATGGATCATTCCCTGTCGAGCGCTACTTTGCTTATAAATCCACCGCTAACCGATTGGATTTACAGCAGAAATGCCCTGTCTATCGGATTTTTGTCCGTTCACCCGCCCCATGCTTTGTCCGACCGCCCGGCGCAATCATCCCCGGGGCATACTAATTTTTTTCAAAAATTTGAAAACCCGTTTCAAGAATTTGAAAACAGCGGAACAAGAAAGGCGTGGAAAGCGGAGACTCAAAACCGCCGTTCAAGACCGGCAAACAGCAGGACTTTCTGGTAAAACAGGCCACGGATGGCGCTTTCGTTGTTGTACCACGCCAGCCGCAGCAGCAGGTTGGTGTGGTCGGTGAGATTGTGCGACAGATCGGCCACCAGGAAATTGCTCTCGGTGCGTTCCACGTCCAGCTCGATGGGGAACGCCGGCAAAATGGGCTCGTGATAGCGGTAGTACTGAAACAGCAGCGCCACCCGCGCCAGCAAATGCGTGTTCAGCGGCCAGGCGATGATGAGCGAACCGCGCAGGCGGTCCTGGCTATAGCCAAAACTGTTGGAACGATTGCGCAGCCATTCCACCGAGGCCTGCCAGAACAGCCGCTGCCGCGCGGAAAGCTGCCAGCGCACAATCCACTGCCGGTCCTTCTGGCGAAACGGCTGATACACCACCTCCCCCGCCGGCCCGATGCGCGTCGCCGGGCGTAAATACTGCACGGCGCGCCGGCTCAGCGCCAGCTCGGTGAACCAGCCATCGCGTAGCCGGCCTCCGGCCACCACGCCTACGCGCCGCGCAGTGAAATCAAAACGGTCGAAATGGCGGTAATCCAGCCGGGTGGATTCCCAGACCAGCGCGGCATAGCTGCGCTGGGTGAGGGCGCGCTGCAATCGCACGTCGGACGTCAAATGGGCAAAATCGAGATTGCTGTTGAAGTACATTTTCAGGAATCCGGCATAGCCCACCTGCACCAGCCAGCGCGGACGCGGCAGCCAGGAGGCGCGCAACTGCGCATCGCCGGTCCATTTGTCCTCGCGCGACACCTGCGGATACACCTGCGCCACGGCGGAGCCCAGCGCCTGCCAGTGCCAGCGTGCGCCGGCGCGCCGCACCTTGCCGTGGTAAGCCAGTCGTGTGGCCGCGGCAGCCGCCGGATCACGGCGCGACTCGAAGACGTTACTATCATGCTCCAGTCCAGCCTGCAACCGGTGCTGCGCCGTCCAGGCGGGGGCCTGGGCCTGTAAAACGGAAGAGAACCACAGCAGAAAAACCAGTGCGAAAAGCGTTTTGGCCAACCGATCGCTCATGGTTGGCGCCCGATCCGATTTTTCATCTCATCGGCGCGCCGTCGGAGACTGTCCGCCGTGGCCGACCAGTGGCGCACGCTCTGCTGCAGCCGCCGGATCCACGCCTGCAAATCGGCGTCGGAAAGCGCGGCAATGTTCACCGGCCATTCCGGGATGATCTGCAAGAAGGCGCCGGCGGCGAGATCGGACCAGGCCAGGTTGCGCGCAGCGCCGGCGAACAAATCGGCCTTTTGGGTCGCTAATTCGGCGCCTTGCAACTCCTCTGGATTCACCGCTTCGGTAGCCGGATCGGTGAGCCGGATATCCTGCATGAACTCAGCCAACCGCTGGCGGAGGGTCATCTCGTTCTGCAATTCAGCCATACGCTTTTGGGTTTGCCGGGTCAGCTGCTGCAGGCGGTCGGCCTGATCGAGGAGCAGTTGAATTTTCCGCTGCGCTACTTCGGGCGGATCATCCGGCTGAAGGGTGATGCGGAACAAGGTCAGCCGCGGTGGTTCCTGCTGCAAAATTGCCTGGCAGCGCTGCCGCAATCGTTGCACGTGCCGCAACCGCTCGGACCAGTCGCGCATGGCCGCTTCCCCGGACGGACGCTGCTGCACCATGCGGGTGATCCAATCGCGCAGCCAGGCCTCGCCGCTCTCGGCCGTCCGGATCAGCTCGTTGAGCAGCAGCGCCTCGCGGTGCTGCAGCCGGTCGTATTCGTTTGCCAGCCGGTCCGAGCGCTGCAACTGCCGCGACACCGCGCGCCGGCTGAGGATGCCTGTCTTTTGCTTCTGCACCTGCAATTCAGCCGACAGGCTATCGATTTGCTGCGACAGCCGGCTTTTCTGTGCGCGCACCGCGGCGATGTTTGCCTGCAACTGATCGAGGCGGGCCTGCAACGAATCCAGTGGCGCCGATTGCGCGAACAGCCAGCCCGGCCAGACCAGCCAGAAGAGCCACCAGCGCGTGATTTTGTATACGATATTGGACATGGTCCGTCACGTTTCAGGGATAAATCGTTTTTGTCTCTCCGGCTTCCGGCGATCAAACATGCTGCACCTTATCTGGTGCAAATGCCATTCCACAGCTTTTGCCCCATCTTTCTGGCCCTGAGGGAAGTTGGAATCGCAAAGCGGTTACCAACAAACCCTCGATAAGCCATCCTGAAACCGCGTAGCGCTAACATTCCTATCAGTCGATTTGTTTCCAGCTTCCAGTTTCATGCCACGCCTGCGGCCTTTCGCGCCGGAGCCGTTATTCCAAGCCGTACTTTTCCATTTTATAAAATAGGGTATTGGTGCGCAACCCGAGCAACTGCGCGGCTCTGGATTTGACCCCGCCGGCCTTCTCCAGCGCCCGGCGGATCAGCATCTGCTCCACGCGCGCAAGTGTGGCGTTCAGGTTCAGGTTCTCGTCCGAAATCAGCCCGCGATCGTCGCGGCCGCCGTCCAGCGGCGGCAGATCGCTGGCGGTGATCACATTGTTCTCGCACAGCACCGCGGCGCGTTCCAGCACATTTTCCAGCTCGCGCACATTGCCGGGCCAGGAGTACGCCTGCAGCCGCTTTAGCGCCTCCGACTCGATGCGCAAACCAGGCTTTTTCAGTTCGGCTTGCAATCGCCGCAAAAAATGCTCCGCCAGCAAGGGCACGTCTTCCAACCGGTCGCGCAGCGGCGGCAGGGTGATGGGCACGATGTGCAGCCGGTAAAACAGGTCTTCGCGGAAACGGCCCTCTTTCACTTCCTGCTGCAAGTTTTTATGCGTGGCGGCGATGATGCGCACATCCACGCGGATGGTCTCTTCGCCGCCCACGCGTTCGAACTCTTTTTCCTGCAACACGCGCAGCAGCTTTACCTGCGTGGCCAGGGGAATATCGCCGATTTCATCCAGAAACAGGGTGCCGCCGTGCGCCAGCTCGAAGCGGCCGGGTCTGCGTCGCAGCGCACCGGTAAACGCGCCTTTTTCGTGGCCGAACAGCTCGGATTCCAGCACACCCTCGGCCAGCGCGCCGCAGTTCACGCGGATAAACGGGCCGTCGCGGCGGGGACTCTTCTTGTGCAGCGCCCGCGCCACCAGTTCCTTACCGGTGCCGCTCTCGCCGTAAATGATCACTGAAGCGTCGGTCGGCGCGACTTTCTCGATGGTGCGGAACACCCCCTGTATGGTTTCGGACCGGCCGATGATTTCGCCGTAGTTGAACTCGCCGGCATCGCGGTCGCGCAGATACTGATTTTCGGCGGTAAGCCGCGCCAGCTCCTGCCGTTCGGCCAGCTGCTGCGCCAGCCGCTCCAGCTTCACACCGATTTCATCCGCTGAAAACGGCTTGGTGATGAAATCCGCCGCGCCCTTTTGCATGGCCTCCACCGCCAGCTCGATGGAGCCGAACGCGGTGATCAGGATCACTTCCACCTGTGGATAGTCCGCTTTGATTTTTTCCAGCACCGTAATGCCATCCATGCCGGGGAGCTTGTAATCGCAAATGACGATATCCGGCACGGATTCGCGCATGGCCTTCAGGGCGTCTTCGGCCTTCTGGACCCCCTGCACGGGGTACTCGAAATACGTCAGCACCTGTTCGAGGCCATCCAGCATGGTGGCGTTGTCTTCGATCACCAGCACGCGCGGTTTTGCTTGAGGCGCATTCATGATTCACCACCCAAAAAATTCCATTTTTTATTTGTCGCAACTTGACATCCACGGATGAAACGCGGGTGGGCAAGCCAATTCGGGAAACGGAGCATTGGTCTGGACATTCGATTGCTTGCGTGAGCCTAATTTGCTGGCATCCGTGTCACCCGTGTTCCATTTATTGCTCTTAATGGTTTCAATGCTTATTTCGTCATGTTGTCCCACCTGCCATTTTAGTACCAGCTATTGCTGCTATCGTCCTTTTCCGGGAACTCCACGCATTACAGCGTCTGTTCCAGACCAAGATAATCATGGACGGTTTTCACAACCACTTTGTTCTTCGCGGGAAAACGATCAAAAAATTGCTTTTGTTTGTGTTCCAATTCTTTTTCAAATTTCACTTCCATCAGCGTATCCTTGAAAAAGAAATCCAGTTCCTGACCATTGCGGTACACATAACAGGGATGTCGGTCTTTAATTTTCAGATAGACCAGATTTTCCAAAACTGCGCCTTTATCGCGAAATCCGGCGATATAGTTTCGCAAGCCAATATCTGCGGCAAACAGTTTTCTCGGAGCTTTGAGGCGCTCATTCAATTTGTCTCATCGTTCGATGGCATAGACCAAAAACGTCTGCCTAAAGTAGTGCAAATATCGGCGAATGGTATCCGGAGAAACGCCGAGAATCCGGGCGACTTTGTTCAAACTGATTTGCTTTCCGGCGCGCTCCATCAATAGCCGAAAAAAATCTTTGATCCCGGTGACATCTTGCACCCCATAGCGGACTACGATATCTTTATAAATGATACTATCAATCAAATTGTCCAGATAACTGACGTCATCAGTTAACACATATTCGGGCAGCCCACCCATCTGCATAAATGTCTCAAAATGCGCCTCCAGCATATAGCCTTCTGCCAGGGATACCTTGAGACCCCGAAAAGCCAGGAATTCTTCAAAATCAAGGGGCAGCATTTCCAGCCCCCGGCTGCGCCCGGTCAGAAAACCCCGCGTGTCCTGCAAAATCGAAGCGGACGAAGAGGTGGCAAAGATTTTGACATTTTCGTGATCGTACAGATTTGTGCAGAATGATACGATCTGATCGTATAATTTCCAAGCAATTTCATTGTAACCATCATTGCAGGTTGCAACGTACGGCTCAGCTACGACAGGATGCCCAAAGCCCAATAAAAAATCCGCGAGCAGTCGCGCCATCCGTGTTCAGCACCATCCCCCCAAGAATTCGACGCTAAGACGTTTCGCTGTGATGCCGGCACAGCGGCAGCCACACCCGGAACGTTGCGCCGCTGCGCCATTCGGTCACGGCCACGCGGCCGCCGTTGGCCTCCACGTACTGTTTCACCAGCGCCAGGCCGAGTCCCGTGCCTTGATGCCGGGTGGTGAAAAACGGCTCGAAAATACGTTCCACATCCCTTTCGGCGATGCCGGGCCCATTATCTTGAATGATGCATTCGCATTCCTGTTCATTGTTTTGAATGCGAATGCGGATTTGCGCCTCCGCTTGCTCCGCCACCGCCTGACAGGCATTCTGCAGCAAATTTAAAAACACCTGGCGCAACTGCTCGGGGTCGGCATCGATGCGACAGTCGTCCTCGACCAGAAAATCCCACTGCACGGCCTCGGCCTTCTGGCCGAGCGCCGACCGCGCCTCTTGCACAATTGCGGCCGCCGCGACGCACGTTTTGTTGGGCCGGGCAGGCCGGGCATAATTCAAAAAATCGTTGATAATGTTTTTCAGCGTGCGAATTTCGGTTTTGATTTTTTCCACATGCGGACGCAGCCTGGCATCGCACTGCTTTTCCAGCAGGCCGGCAAACAGCTCCATGCCGCCCAATGGATTGCGGATCTCATGCGCGATGCCCATCAGCATCATGTGCAGTTGCCGCTCGCGCCGCAGCACGGCCTCACGCATGGTTTCCAGGGTGTTGGCCAGCACCACCGTTTCGTTGCTGCCCCGCGCTTCGATGGGCAGATCGTACTGCCCGGCGGCAATGGCCTCGGCCGCACGGCGCAGCTTTTCCAGCGGCCGGGTGATAGTAAACGCAATGCCGGCCGCCAATCCCACCGTCACCAACACAACCACGACGCCGATGGTCCAAAAAAGACGCCGGGTTTCGCGCAGAGCGGCGAGACTCTCCGCCCGCGCCTCCACGCACACCACCGCTAAAATGCGGTCCTCCCGGATCAGCGACGCATAGGCCGCTTTGAACGGCACGCCGCTGGCGTCCTCGAAAAACGGCGCGGCCGCCGGCTGTCCCGCCACGGCCTGCTGAAATTCCAGCCGGTCGATGCGGGCGCGGACGTATTCCTGGCCCGGCAGCAACTGTTGCCGGCTGTCGTAAAACACCCGGCCGTTGGGATCGGTGATGACGATGCGGGTGAGCCGGGTTTGCGCTAGAAAGTCCCGCATGCTTTGCCGCACAAACCGGGCCATGCGCGAGTCGGGATCGGGCGGAAACACGCCCAAAAATGGGATTCTCGCCAGAGACGTGGCCGCCAGCGAGGCATAGGCCGTCACCCGCGAATCGATTTCGCGCTCGATCACCCGGCGAAGCTGAAATTGGGCGTAGTAACCGGCCGCGATCAGCACCAGCGCCACCTGCGCGGCAAACGCCAGCGCCAGAATGGTGCGCAACCGAAATGGATGGTGGAACTTTGGCAAACGCTTCGTCATCATGGGCATAGGTCTGGAAACGATTTCATGCAAAAGTATAACACCGCCCACCGTCGGATGCAAGGAGATTCACACTCGTAAAGCCACCGGGCTATTTGAAAGCGCCTGGTGTTCTGCGCCTGCTCCATTGCCGCACAGACTTTAAAAAATTTTCAATGGAATCCGTTTGCATTTCAGGCCGGTCTTTTGTAATATCCATTAGATCATCCGGCGGCCCACTGCGGCCGGTTCATCCAACAGCCTGTGCCCCATTGGCCCTTTGCCGCATCGGCAAAGCAAAAGCAGAAACACAAACCCCCTCCTCGCAACAGCTATGGCGACCATGATCAAAACACAACTCGACCGAAGGATACACACGATTCTACCAGCAATCGGCGCTTTGCTTATGGTTGCCTATATAGCGAACGCCGTGGCCAGCCCCTCCGGCGAGCGCCGTCATCCGCAACAAAGTGCCGAGGTTTATCCCATACTTGATTTCATCCGCACAGCCCCGGAAGATTCGCTGTCTCTGGCGCGCACCGTGCTGGCTCTGTCCCAGGCCGCAAGCGTCGATCTTTTCGGACGGCCGTTTGATCCTGAGCCTTACGCGGCCCTTCTGGATAGCATGGCCGATATCCTGAGCCTGCGACTGCAGTATGCGCACTCGCCGCGCGAGATGGTGCAAATTATGAACCGTTTTTTTTACGAAGAACTGAAATTCACCACCGATGCGCAGGACACCGCTGGCCGCGATCCGCGCAATTTGTTGCTCCATTCCGTGCTTGAACGCAAAAAAGGCTACTGCCTGACGCTTTCCATCCCCTACCTGAGCCTTGCAGAAAAACTGTCCCTGCCCCTGTACGGCGTGCCCGCGCCCGGCCATTTTTTTGTCCGTTACGACAACGGCCGTACGCGCATCAACATCGAAACCACCGATAACGGCAAAATGGCGCCGGATTCATTTTACCAGTCGCGATACCATCTTGACGATGACTCGCCGTTTTACCTGCAAAACATTCGCAAAAAAAACGTCCTTGGCATCTATCTGAACAATCTTGGCAATACCTATCGCCGCTACGGACGGTTGGACGAGGCTGTGGCCATACTAAGCCTGTCCGTTGAACTCAATCCGTTTTATGCCGAAGCCCTGACCAATCTTGGCAACGCATTGTTAGAAAAAGGCGACGTCGATCCAGCCATCAGGCTACAAAAGCAGGCGCTGCAATACAATCCTTATTTGCCGGAAATTTACATCAACCTGTCCAATGCCTACCTGCAAAACGGCGAATTCGATGCGGCGCTGAAAGCCTGCGAAGGCGCGCTGGAGCTGAATCCTGACATGGGCACGGCGTATCTCAATATAGGCATCATCTATACACAACAGAAAAAGTACGAGGACGCCCTGGAAGCTTATGCCACGGCGTTGAAATTGTCTCCGCAGATGGCCGAGGCCTATTCAAACATGGGCAATGTGTACCGGGAGCTGGGCCAATACGATCAAGCCATGCTGCATTTCAAAAAGGCGCTGGCCATAAAACCCGATCTCATCGAGGCGCTGGTAAATCTCGGCCACCTGTACGTCAAATCGCGGCTTTTTGATGAGGCCATTTACATGTACCGAAAAGTGTTGCAGCAGAACCCCGATTATCCTGGAGTCTGGCTCAATCTGGGCAATATCTACAAAAAACTCAATCATTACGATGAAGCGGTTGCGGCCTATCGCCGCGCCATCGAGCTCGATCCCGGCCAGGCGCTGGCCTATTACAACCTGGGCCTCTGCTTTGCCAACGATCCTTCGCGGGTTGATACCGCCATAGCGCTCTTGCGCCGGGCGATTCGTTACAAGCCCAATTTCGCGGCCGCGTATCAGAATCTGGGCGTGCTGTATCATTTTCAAAAATCGCGGCTGGATTCGGCGCGCTATTTTTACGAACAGGCGCTCCTGCTGGATCGTAAATTGCTGGACGCCTGGATGAATTTAGGCGCGATCTATTTTTCCCTTGGCTATGTCGATTCGGCCATTGCCACCTATCGCAAGGCTCTGCGACTCGATCCGTTTTCCGAAAAGCTCTATTTCAATCTGGCCCTGGCGTATAGCGAAAAAGGCCTGACGCAAAACGCCATCCGAACGTATAAAAAAGTCCTCTCAATCAATCCCCAGCATGCCGGAGCCAGCTACAATCTGGCGGTCAGTTATTTCCAGCAGCAGAAGTACGATCTGGCCATCCGGTACTGCGATAAAGCCCGCGCACTGGGCTATCCGGTCAATCCCCATTTTTTGCGTTTGCTACAGCCATACCGCAATTAAGCCGGGATGAAGTGCTGTTGTGGAACTCGGAATAGTGGCCCACCCCATGTTGCTGCGCCTTGATAATTCAGTTGCAAGATTGCCGAAAAATTTCTATCATTGCTTACAAATTCGGTGATTCAATTTATTCAATAAGTTGAGGGATAAAATTGTATGCCTGCCAAACCACACAAACAAAAACTGATTGTCATCGGCGACCGTGTTTTGATTTCGCCGGAAGATACCGTGGAACGCACCGAAGTTGGGCTGTACCTTCCGCAAACGGTTATCGAGAAGGAGCAGGTGCAAAGCGGCTGGGTGGTGGCCGTTGGGCCGGGCATTCCGCTCCCCGAGCCCGGCGGTTCTGAAGATGAGCCCTGGAAAAGCGGCGTGCAGGAACCTAAATACCTGCCCATGCAGGTGGAAGTCGGCGACTATGCGCTGTTTTTGAAAAAAGCCGCCGTCGAAATCAAATGGGAAAACAAGAAATACCTCATCGTCCCTCAATCGGCCATCCTGGCAGTGGTGCGTGATTCCATCGACCTCGGTCTCGAGGACGACTTCGATGTGGATTAGGCATCGGGGCGATAGTGTTATCAAGTATTCCTCAAACCAGATTTCATCTCACCGTAATTCAACCTCACATGGAGGAGCCATGCACTACGGTACCGTGAAAATGTGGGATGCCAACAAAGGATTCGGTTTTATCGTCTCGGACGACGATGACGAGCTGTTCGTCCATGTCAGCGACCTGGATGTCACCGTCCGCGATAAGCGCCTGAAGCCTGGCCAACGCGTGGCCTTCGATATTCAGCGCGAGATGAAGGGGGATCGCGCTGTACGGGTGCGGGTATTAAAGGGCCAATGAATGCCGTCGAAATATTAATTGGAACGGGATGTATTCCAGCTTGATAGGATTTCAGGAGTGATCATCTGAAGATGAGGAACGATTCGATGGCAGATTTTCAATTAAAACGCGTGGGGATTTTGACCGGGGGCGGCGATTGTCCGGGATTGAATGCGGTAATCCGAGCGGTGGCCAAAGCAGCCATGGGAAAATATGATGCAACCGTTATCGGCATCGAAGACGGTTTCGAGGGGTTCGTTGAAGGACGAATGCATGAGATTCAAAATAAAGAAGTGTCCGGCATTCTCAGTGTTGGCGGCACCATTCTGGGCACATCCAACAAGGGCGATCCATTTCACTATCCCATCGAAGACCTGGATGGCAACATTCAAATCGTGGATGAATCGGCGCGGGTGATTCGCAATTACCGGCACTGGGGCCTCGACGCGCTCATTGCTATCGGCGGTGACGGCACGATGCACATCAGTCAGAAGCTATTTGAAATGGGTTTGAACATCATCGGCGTGCCCAAGACCATCGACAATGATCTCGCCGCCACGGACCTGACCTTTGGCTACGACTCGGCACTGTTCGTGGCCACCGAAGCCATCGACCGCCTGCACACCACCGCGTCTTCACATCACCGCGTGATGGTGATCGAAGTGATGGGCCGTTATGCCGGCTGGATTGCGCTGGGCGCCGGATTGGCCGGCGGCGCGGACATCATTCTCATTCCGGAGATTCCATTCCGGTGGGAGAGCATCTATAAAAAAGTCCGCGAGCGCAGTTTGCACGGAAAGCGTTTCAGCATCGTGTGCGTGGCCGAAGGCGCGCGGCCTGAAGATGGCGACATTGTGGTCAAGGCGCACGACATCCGACGTACGGACGCAAAACAGCTCGGCGGCATCGGCGAGCTGGTTGGCCAAAAAATCAGCGAGGACACCGGTCTGGAAACGCGGGTGACCGTACTGGGTCATTTACAGCGCGGCGGCAGCCCCACCGCGTTCGATCGCAATCTGGCCACCAAATACGGCGCCGCCGCGATCGATCTGGCCGCCGAGGGCCAATTCGGCCGCATGGTAGCGCTGCGCGGGCAACAAATCATTTCAGTGCCGATCAAGGAGGCCATTGCGCAGCAACGTCTGGTGCCACTGGATTGCCCGGAAATCCGCGCCGCGCGGGCTGTTGGAACCTCCTTTGGAGATGATTGAGCCAGAGTGGCATTGCCTGAAACCAGGCCCGGCCGGCATGTCCGACCGGGCTTTTTTTATTCCCTTGAACCACCGGGAGCCGTGAAAGCACCTGATGGTTGATCCATCAATGCGCAATGGTCCTATTTCCCTGCTTATGCGCCATCCTCAACACATGGCGTCCTGTCGTCTATTGCCCTATCTAATCGGGAATACCTGCGTATTCGATCGATAGAAAGAAATTGAAAAATCACTTACCTCTCAATCATTGCAAAGTATATTAAATTAACAAATCAGTTAATCGGGTGTATTTGATGAAAGTGCTCCGGCTCCGACAGATCGACAAGCCTTATTTCAGCTACGAGGATATTGCAAGAGTATTCAACATTTCAAGAGATTCGGCACGGGTGGCCGCCTCTCGCTATGCGCGCTCAGGCATTCTGCTGCGCCTGAAGCCCGATATTTATATTTTAAAAGAAAAATGGCCGTATTTATCCACAGAACAAAAACTTTTATTAGCCAACCTGCTTCAGGTTCCTTCCTATGTATCATTAACAACGGCTCTTGCCTATTACGAAATAACAACTCAGATCCAGCAAAATTTTATTGAAAGCATTGCCATTAAACGCACCAAAGAAATTGCAATTGAAGATACTTTGTTTAAGTACAACAAAATCAATCCCGCTTTGTATTTTGGTTTTGTGCGGCTGCGTGGCTTTTTTATTGCCGAACCAGAAAAAGCCCTGCTGGATGCGCTTTATTTTATGTCCTTTGGCCGATATACGTTGGATATTTCGGCCATTGATCTCGATAAATTCGATTCGCAAAAGCTTAAAAATCTTGCAAAAAAATTTCCAGCCGGTACTCAAAAGTTGTTAATCAATTGCTATGAACATTCTTGAAAAGCATGAAGTTTTTGAAATTGAAGTACTGGACAGGCTGAAAAGCGTTCGAATCCTGGATAGCCTGGTATTTGGTGGCGGGACCATGCTTCGGCTTTGTCACGAAATGCGGCGGTTTTCAGCGGACCTCGATTTTTGGAAGCGGCGCAAAATAGCGGATGACAAACTATTTGCACGTATCCACGATGCCCTTACCCGTTTTTATGAAATCACCGAAGCTCAGATAAAACATTTTAGCCTACTAATCGCAATTCGATCACCCGCGTTTCCACGGAGGCTGAAAATCGAAGTGCGCCGAAAGCGCGAGGATTGGGAATACGAAGAGAAAATCGCCTTTTCCAGGTTCAGTACGCGACAGGTTCTACTGAAAGGGCATACCCTGCGTCAAACCCTCTTAAACAAAATCGCCGCTCTAATGGATCGCGGTGAAATCCGGGATGCTTTCGATATCGAATTTATTCTTCGGCAAGGCGTTTCTCTTCCTGAATTGTCTGATCAACAACGAAGTCAGCTTATTCGGCAATTGCAGAAATTCAAGGCCCGCGATTTTAAAGTCACCCTTGGCTCCGTTCTGGAAAAGGAAGCCCGGGATTATTATTCGCAACACGGCTTTCGCTTTTTGCTCTCAAAATTGGAAAGCCCACTGTAAATTTCTATGGCGTCGCATCATTTTGTTGTTTTTCAAGCTTCCAATCATTGTCGCGGATTGCCATGTTGAGATGCCACACCGGGATAAAAATCGGGGAAATGTCTGGTTCTGAGCATCAGGCTATCGCCAAATCCAGTTTCCGCATCCCCCCGGGTGCCTTCGAGGTGCCTGGGGGGCACGGATGCCTCCTATTTCACTGCTGGTCTTTCAAAATCTCTTTTACAGCCCCGACGGCGCCAAGCACGCCCGTGGCCTCATAGGGCATGAATACCACCTTCGATTTGTCCCCGCTGACGATCTCCTTTAGCGCTTCGATATACTTCACCGAAATCAGGTATTGCGTCGGATCGGCCTTGCCCGCACGCACGGCTTCGGCCACTCGCAGGATGGCCTCTTTTTCCGCCGTGGCCACGCGTTCGATCGCCTGCGCCTGTCCTTCAGCCCGCAGGATTTGCGACTGCTTCTCGCCTTCGGCCTTGCGGATGGCTGCCTCTTTCACGCCTTCGGCTTCCAGAATCGCGGCTTTCTTCCGGCCCTCCGCTTCCAGAATTGTGGCGCGGCGATCGCGCTCGGCTTTCATCTGCTTTTCCATGGCCGCACGCACGTCCTCCGGCGGCGAAATATCCTGCAACTCTACCCGATTGATGCGCACGCCCCACTTGTCCGTGGCCTCATCTAAAATCATACGCAATTTGCGGTTGATGGTGTCGCGGCTCACCAGGGTTTCGTCCAGATCCAGCTCGCCGATGATGTTACGCAGGGTGGTTTGCGTGAGCTTTTCGATGGCATCGGGCAGGTTGGATATTTCATACACCGCTTTGATGGGATCGGTAATTTGAAAATACAACAGGGCATTGATTTCAATGCCCACATTGTCGCGGGTGATCACATTCTGGCGCGGGAAATCATACACCGTCTCGCGCAGGTCGATGCGATCCACCTCGCGCTGAATAATCATCGTCCGCCCGGACACATCGGTTTTCACATAGCGCCAGCTTATCTTGCGCGGCCGGTCGATGAACGGCCAGATGATATTCACGCCGCTGGTGAGGGTGCTGTGGTATTTCCCCAGCCGTTCAACAATCACCACTTCAGCCTGTTTCACGATGATCAGCCCTTTGATTGCCAGCACAAGCACCAGAACTGCGATCATGATGACGATAAACAATGCAGGTTCCATGATCCCCTCTCGTGTTTTGGTTATTCCGTTTGCAACGATTTCACATACAGTCGATTGCCTTCGACGCGTTCGATCACGACTTTGTCGCCGGCCGAATGCTTCTGACCATCGGCTGCACGCGCCGGCCATTCCTCACCACCCACCTTCACCAGGCCGCTGTCCTCGTTGGTATCTTGCAGCACCGTGGCTTTCTGACCGATAAGCCGATCGACGTTGGTGGCAGTGCGCTCTTCGGCCGTTTGCGCCCATTTTTGAAATAGCGGACGCACCGAAATAAAAGCCAGAAACGTGCCCACGGCAAAGCCCACAACCTGCCAGCTCGTACCGAGCCCCGCTCCAGCTACCAGCGCCGCCAGAAGCGCGCCGACGGAAAAGCACATGACCACGAATCCCGGGGTGAACACCTCAACAATGGCCAGAAACACCGCCAGGATGATCCACCAGTGCCAGGCTTGCATAATCCTCTCCCGATATCCCTTTGAATGATTATTACAATTGAACGAAAATGTTCCCAGCATCCTCGTTTTGAAAATCACGACTCTGGATAATTTGACCAATTTTCGGCCGCTAAACAACGAAAATTCGACCAAATTGGAACATGCCGCTTGTATCAGCCATCGACATCGTTTCAATATGGTACAGCCCCTACGAAAGGTTAATATGTACTCTTAGTGTTTTCATATTTCTACTCCAAGCACTACATCTACTGCGATGCTATATCTCTAATAGAAACAACACGTGCCTGGCACACATATTTTTCTCTTTGCCAAATTTTCTGAAAAAAGATTGGATAAAAGCATTTTCGGCTTATATTTGCCACTGGCATGCAGGTTGCTTAATGAAGTTTTTTTAGTGGTCGATGATAATTCTGATGGACAAATCAACGCAATAAAGGAAATGGTCATGCAACAGGACGTCATGCAGACTTCGGAACAGCCCACAACCTCACACTCCGAACGCCTCGAAGCCATCCGGCGCTACTGGAACGAGCACATCCACGATCTGGAAATCGCCAAACATCCCGTCGGCACGCTCGGTTTTTTTGATGACCTCGACGAATACCGCTTCGACAAGCTGCGCTACCTGCCCCGGCTGGTGGATTTCAACGGTTATAAAGGCAAAAAAATCCTGGAGATCGGCTGCGGCGTGGGGATCGATCTGGTGCGGTTTGCCGCCGGAGGAGCTATCGTCACCGGGGTCGATCTTTCCGAAACCGCCATTGAACTGGCGCGCAAAAATTTCGAGCTGCGCAACCTGCGGGGCAATTTGCTGGTGATGAATGGCGAAGACCTGCAATTTCCCGACGATTCGTTCGATGTGGTGTATGTGCACGGGGTTTTGCAATACACTGCCGATCCGCACCAGATGGCGCGGGAAATGCACCGTGTGCTAAAACCGGGGGGCGAGGCCATCGCCATGGTGTACAACCGCCTTTCCTGGCTCAACGCGCTGTCGAAAATCATGAAAGTGGAGCTGGAACACGAGGACGCGCCCGTGCTGAACAAGTATTCTATCAAAGAATTCAAGGCCATTCTGGCGCCGTTTCCGAAAGTCAAGATCATCCCGGAGCGGTTTCCGGTGAAGAGCCGCCTGCACCGTGGCTGGAAAGGCACGGCCTACAATGGCGTGTTCGTGCCGGCGTTCAACATTCTCCCCAAACCCATTGTGCGACCGCTGGGCTGGCATTTGATGGCATTCGCATACAAATGAACCGAACCCCTGATGTACCCATGAAACGAAATCCGGAACACCTGCACCAGAAAACTTTCGACCTGATCATCATCGGTGGCGGCATTTATGGCGCCTGGGTGGCCTGGGATGCCACGCTGCGCGGGCTATCCGTGGCATTGTTTGAAAAAGACGACTTCGGCAGCGCCACATCGTCGAACAGCCTCAAAATCATCCATGGCGGACTTCGCTATCTGCAACATGCCGACATCAAACGCATGCGCGAATCGGTGCGCGAGCGCATGATTCTCATGCGCGTGGCGCCGCATCTGGTGCATCCGTTGCCCTGTATCATGCCGACGTACGGCCATGGCGTCAAAGGCCGGGAGGCGCTGGCCATTGCGCTGTTCCTCAATGATCTGATCACCTTCGATCGCAACAAACTGTCCGATCCGCAGAAATATTTGCCCAAAGGGCGCATCCTGTCGCGCGAAGAGCTGCTGGAACGCTTACCGGGCATCGAAACCCAAAACCTGACCGGCGGCGCGATGTGGTACGATTGCCAGATTTATAACTCGGAACGGCTGTTGATTGGCCTGCTGGCCGGCGCTTCGGCGCGCGGAGCGGCCGTGGTCAATTACGCGCCGGTGGTGAATTTCCTGGTGCAGGATGGTCATCTGCGCGGCGTGCATGTGCACGATCGGCTATCCGGCCGCGAATACGATGTTTTTTCGCGTCTGGTGGTTAACACCAGCGGACCGTGGGTGAACAAACTGCTGGGGCTGCTACCGCAACGCGATTCCCTGCCGCAAATCCAATTTTCCAAAGCCATGAATCTGGTGGTGCGCCGCAAACTCATCGACACGTACGGCGCGGGCATTCCGAGCAAATATTCATTCCAGGACGCCGATGCACTCATCAAACAGGGCAGCCGGCTGCTATTCATGACGCCCTGGCGCCAATACACGCTCATCGGCACCACGCATGTTCCGTACGAAGGCGATCCGGACGAGTTTGCCATCACGGAAGAAGATATCCAGGAGTTGCTGCAGGAGTACAATCTGGCCTATCCGGCGCGCAGCATCCGCCGCGAGGATGTCACGCATGCCTATGGCGGACTGCTGCCCATGGAGCCAAAATCGCGGGCCGGCAACCATGTGACGCTGACCAAACATTACAAACTACTGGATCACGAAAAAGAGCACGGGCTCAAAGGCCTGGTAACCGTGGTCGGAGTCAAATACACCACCGCGCGCGATGTGGCCGCCCGGGCCGTGGATATCGCCGTGCAGAAGCTGGGCCGCCGCGAGCGCTGCCGTACGGATCAAATCCCGATTCCGGGCGGCAATATCGAGCGGTTCGGCGCATTTTTACAGGAAGAAATCACCAAGCGACCGTGGAACCTGAACGACCCGGAAGTCCGGCATCTGGTATTGAACTATGGCCGCGAGTATCCGAAAATTCTACACTATCTGGAAGAAAATGTTGCCTGGCGGGAACGCGTGGATCCGGAACAGGAAGTGCTGTTTGCCGAAGTGGTGCACGCCATTCGCGAGGAAATGGCACAAACCCTGCTCGATGTCGTCCGCCGGCGCACCGAGTTGGGCTCGGCCGGATGCCCGTCGGACACCGTGCTGGAAAAGGTTGCCCGCCTGATGGCCTCGGAGCTGGGCTGGGATGAGGCCAAAATACAGAAAGAAATCCAATCCGCGAAAGACCATTATCGCATTGCTGGTTATGATCCTGCCGCACGCCATGTAAGGGAACCCAGTGCCGAGCGCGACGAATAGCCCCTATTGCCTGTTATACCACCTCATTTTTGACGCGATCATCCCAATGACTTCCTTCCACCGATTTTGCTTGTGATTTTACAGCAAAGGAATTATTTTCTTTGCATGGCATGGCTGTCGGTTTTTCATAAACCGTACGGCTATGCCATCTTTATAGCTGCCCGGTCAATTCACTCAAATCGGAACCAACCTTTCAGGAGTCCCATGAAAAAGATTCTGGAAGAATTTATCGAGAAAGAATCATCGAGCGGCATTTTGCTGATGATCGCCACGGCGCTGGCCCTGCTATTGAGCAATACTTTTTTGGCTGAATTGTATGAAGCTTTTTTGCATATTCCTGTGGAAATCCGCGTCGGCGCGCTACATCTCGACAAAACGCTACACCACTGGGTCAACGACGGTCTGATGACCATTTTCTTTCTGCTCATTGGCCTCGAAGTCAAGCGCGAAATTCTGGAAGGCCATCTGTCGTCTATCCGGCAATCGGCCCTGCCGGTGATCGGCGCCGTGGGGGGGATGGCAATCCCGGCCACAGTTTATATACTGTTTAACTACGGCGACCCCGTGGCCATGAACGGATGGGCCATTCCCACAGCCACGGATATTGCCTTTGCGCTTGGCATCCTCTCGCTTCTCGGCAAGCGTGCCCCCGTTTCCCTGAAAATTTTTCTCATGGCGCTGGCCATCATCGACGATCTCGGCGCCATCGTCATCATTGCGGTATTTTATACGGCGCAGCTATCGGGGATGTCGTTGGCCGTGGCCGGGGTCGCCCTGCTCATTCTCGTCCTGTTGAACCGGTTCGGAGTATCCAAAAAAGCCGCTTATTTTATCATCGGCACGGTGCTATGGGTGAGCGTGCTGAAATCCGGTGTGCATGCCACATTGGCTGGCGTGGCTCTGGCGTTTACTATTCCCCTGAACGCCCGCGATGAGGAAGGCCGCTCGTTTTCGCCGCTCAAAGAAATCGAGCATGACTTGCATTTCTGGGTGGCGTTTTTCATCCTGCCGCTGTTCGCTTTTGCCAATGCCGGGGTCAACATCAGGCAGCTTTCCTTCGATCAGCTATTCAGCCCGGTACCGATGGGCATCATGCTGGGTCTGTTCCTTGGCAAGCAGTTTGGTGTGTTTGTATTTAGTTGGATTGCGATTAAACTGGGATTGGCCCGGTTGCCCGCCGAAAGCAATTGGCTACAATTCTACGGCGTGTCCGTGCTGACCGGCATTGGATTTACCATGAGCTTGTTCATCGGCTCTCTGGCTTTTGAAGACCCCACCATGTATCAATACACCGACAAACTGGCCATCCTGGCCGGATCGCTACTTTCCGGGCTGCTTGGCTATGGCGTGATTCGCATGACCAAAGTCGGATCGGGCGCTGCTGCTTGAGGACCACTCTGGCAGGGGGTCAATCCCTGCCAGAGTCCCCGGAGCGCCGCCAGCTCATGACGGTTTCCACGATCTCACGGTAGCGCGCCTCGATTTCGCCCGAGTGAAAAATGTGATAGATGGAAACCACTCGAGCCAACGGAATGAGGCTGCCATAGGTCAGTAGAAACAGGTAGATCAGCGTCCATGGCGCGAAGCGAGCCTTCGCCAGGCTATCGATGACCAGAATCACGGTAATGATGTTCATGGATTCGGGATAGCGAAACAGCACGCGAATCAGCGATGGCTTGCTGGTGGCCAACCGGGTGGTCCGGCTGGGCGTTTGCTTTTGCAGATTCTCGAAGCTGTAGCTGGGATTATCGGCCTTAGCGAACAGCGTGTTCACGGTTTGGAACATGGCCGAGATGTCGAACCGCAGCGAAAACAGACCGGCGGCAAAGCCGAGAATAATGACCTCGAGCTGACCATTGCGCTGGAACTCTCCGATGGCCAGCCCCATGTACATGAGCGGGATCACCACCTCATGTCCGATGAGATCGAGAAACACGCCGCGCACGCTGCTCTGGTTGCGGTAGCGCGCCACCTCGCCGTCGGAGCAATCGAGCACATAGCCGAGCTGCAACAGCAGGATGCCGGCGAAGTTCACCGCGTAATCGGCGCTCATCAGCAGCGCGCCGCCCGCCATCCCAATGAGAATTTGCAAAAGCGTCACGCCGTTGGCGCTAATGGGGGTGTGCAGCAATAGCCATGTCAGGTAAATGGAAATACGTCGCACGATCACATCGTGCCGCGGGGCGTAGTGCGATTTCGATGATTTGGTGACCTTTTTGCGCAGCTCCGCAATGGATTCCATACCTCATCCCTCCCCCGGCTTGCGATACAGAAACAGCATGGATTTGATCTGCCAGAACCGGTTTTGAATGGGGCGGTATAGCCATTTCCAGCGCAAAAGCAGCGGATCGAACAAGTACTGAATCCATAGTCCGAACTGCAGCGACTTGCGCACCAGCCAGGCCTGTTTCCACCGCGCCGGCACCAGCCTGCGGTACAGAATCATGGGAAAATTCAGTGGCGTGAAGTCCTCGTGATACCAAAGCTCGAGTCCGGCGGCGCGAAAGTGCGTTTCATACTCTTCGGGCAGGCGGTAAATGGCCGAGTAGGCATCTTCCACTTTTTCGTGAAATTCACTTTGCACCTCGATGCGCCGGTGGATGCCCACGGTTTCCCGACTGACCACCACGCCGCCCGGTTTCAGCATGGCCGCCACGTTCTGCAGCACGGCCGCCAGCGCGTCATCCGGAAAGTACACCAGCACCCCGGACAAAATAATGATATCGAACGTGTCGTCACTGCGGAACGATTCCACGCTTTCGACCCGAAACTCGATATTACGCATCTGGCGGCGCCGCGCCTCTTCTTGCGCGCGGCGAATCATGCCCTCGGCAAAGTCCACGCCGAGCACGTAATCGCAATGCGTCGCGAACTCGAACGCCCAGCGGCCGGTGCCGCAGCCCAGATCCAGCACGCGACCGTGCGGCTTCAGCACTCGGAACAGATGACGTTTTTCGGCCCGGTGCACGTAATCGGCCAGCTCAGGCAATTTTTCAAACGCCGTCTGATACTTTGCCGCGTGCTTTTCCCAGAACTGCTTCGTGGTAGCCGTGGTCATGCAAACGTCTCCTGGTGCAAAAATTGCCTCATGAAATGATAACTGCGGCCGTAGCGCCCGCTGCCGCGCTGCTCCGCCTCGCGTTCGGTCAACCGCTTCGCCCGATCCGGCTGAATGTTTTTGCCGTAGATGGCCACCGGCACCAGGTCGGAGGTGTGCGTGCCGTCCGACAGCAGGGTGTAATGATCCGGCAGCAACATGACGCGGTACTCGCCAGGCCAGTGTTCTTCGCAAAATTCGAGCAGTGGCCCGACAATGTTTTGGTCGATCAGCTCGATGGCCTTGATTTTGCCTTTAATACTGCGCTGATGCGCCTCTTCGTCCGGCGCGTTGATGTGAACATACACGAAATCTTCCTGCAGCAAAAACTTGCGCGCCGTGTCCAACTTGCCCTGATAATTGGTGTCGATGTAGGCGTTGGTGCCGGGGATGTTCTCCGTGCGCAGGCCAGCAGCCAGCCCAATGCCTTTGAGAAAATCCATGCCGCACACGATGCCGCCGGTGACCTGGTAGGTCTCGTACATGTCGGGCATGTTGGGCGGCGCGGACGGGCTCCACAGCCAGATCATGTCCGCTTTGGTGCGGTAGCGTTTGTTCAGCTCCCGAAACTGCTCGATGGACTGCAGCATGATGCGCCTTAGCACCGGAATGAATTTGCGCGCGCGGTCGCTGCGGCCGTGCGGCAGGATGTCGTGAATTTCCTGCCCGATGTTCATGTGCGGCTCAAAGCACACGATCTCGTCCGCCGGGATGCCCGCTTCGCGGATGATGAGCAAATTGCGGTAGCTCATGCCCGGATAGATTTCGATTTCGAAGCTGTCCCGGTCGAATTTCAGGTGGGTGAGCATGGTCAGGGCATCGCCATCGCTGATCATGCCGGCGGTGAAATCCTTGATGCGGTCGCCATCCAGCGAAATGAGATTGCACCGAAAGGCCAGGTCTGCGGGGTCGAGGAGGATGCCCTTGGCCAGGGCTTCAAAAGAAGCGCGGCCATAGGGATAGTATTCGTACGGATCGAAGCCCAGAATGCCCATGTTGGCCACGATGCTGCCGATGGGCAAATTGGGAAAAATCGTCTGCATCAGCCCGACCCGCCCCTCACGGGCGATTTTGTCGAAATTGGGGGTGTTGGCGGCTTCCAGCGGCGTGCGGTTGCCCAGCTCCGACACCGGCCGGTCGCCCATGCCATCTCCGATGATGACCAGATATTTTTTGGCAATTAACATGGATACGGAGTTCAATCGGGTTCAGGGTTCAACGAATTCAAACCGTGTCGGCAAAATGGCACACCTTTGCATGATTTTTCATTTGTGCTTGATACAAAAAATACTCTCGTAAGGTTTGCTGAGATCGCCGTAGGATGATTTGGAGCTTATCCGCGGTCGATCCGCGTCCTGCCGTGGCTTTAAAAATACTGTTTCGCCCTTTTCAGACGGAACCTGAGAAACATTTCAAACACAATACGCGCTTTGGATTCCTTAACACACAAATCTCGGCATGCACCAAATAAATGATTTTCATGCGGCGCCATACGGATCATTGCCATTCGTGGGTCAGGAAATCAATTTACTCTGCCGCAGCAAACAGCGCCTCGGCGCGCCGCAAGTCCGCCTCGTCATCGATTTCCAGCCACTTGCGGCCGCCGATATCCAGCACCGAGAGGCGCGCTTCGGCGAGGTGATCGGCCAGCACCAGATCGTAGTACACCTGCACCCGGCCGCGTCGCACATCCTCATCCAGCCAGCGGGAAAACGCCCGCCCGGTTTCGGGATGGATGGCCAGAATCCCGGCGGATTTGTAGCAATGGCTGAAATCATCCGGCGGATCGCCGCGCACGATGCGCAGGCGCTCAATCACGCCATTCGCGTCGGTTTGCAGCATGCAGCCATCGCGGAAGCGGGCAAAATCATCGGCCAGCCAGTAGCTGCGGTCGGCGGGCACGTCGATGAGCGCCGTCAGCACATCCGCGGCAAAAAACACATCGCCTTCCAACAAAAGACAGCCGCCTGCAAGGATGTCCCGCGCCAGCCACAGCGAATACATGTTGTTGGTGCGATCGTATTCGGAGCTGTAAATCTCATGAATCTGCATCCCGGAGGCGTATTCGCGCGCATGCGCCATCAGGGCTTCGTGCATGTAGCCGGTGACCAGATACACCTGCTGCACGCCAAAGGCCGCCAGATTGGCCAGCGCATTCTGCAAAATGGTCACGCCGCCGATTTCGGTCATAGGCTTGGGCAGATGATCGGTACGCGGTTTCAGTCGCTCGCCTTTACCGGCAACCAGAAGAATGGCCTTATCCCAGAAAGCGGAGTCTGTCATCGGAGTCGATGCCAATGTTTAAGTTCATCATTCATAAAGAATTTTCTCAAATAGCGAATGATTTTATTATGCGTATCTATAATACTTGAAAAGGATCTTGAGCGTTTAATCGTTGATCAAATGTGGCTACCGAATCGCATCCATATTCAAGACAAACTTCCCCAATTAAATAATCTGAGAAATCCGCAGTACCTGTTTGAAAGGACACCAGCGCTTTTCGAACCAATGACGCACCTTGAATTTTAAGTTCATTCGTATTGATTAAATACCAGATGGCTTTTAGTATTTTTGATTTTGGAAATTTTTAGTTGTGCTTTAAAACCTATACCAGTTCGCATAAAACGATGTGCGAAATACATCCTGGATTTTCAACTGTACATTGATTTTGAAAAAGCGCTTCGGCTTTATTAGCTTGATCAGGATCATCATATGTCAAATACCAAACAAGGATATTTGTATCAATACCGATCATTCAGCGCTATCCCCTTTTTCAATGGCTTCCTGCATTTCTTCAATAGTCTTTTTGGGCCCCGAATAGGCTAAAAGCCCTTTTAGTTCAGTTATGGAAATATTAATGGGTACCAAACGGACTTGCCCATCAGGCCCAATCCAGAATTCAACTTTATCACCAGGCTTTATATTAAGTTTTTCACGAATCGATCTGGGCAAAGTGACTTGCCCCTTACTCGTGACAGTAGATATTGCACTATTTTTCATTTTATTACTTACTATTTTTTATTACTTTATAAAAGTAGCAATACATTTCTAAAAACGCAAGAAATCATAAAAAAATCCAATTACCATTCCATTCATTCCATGTGTTCATCCCGCCCACAGCGCTTCAAGACGGCCCCTTGCACGGATCAATCGATGCTGGTCATCTTTCACCAGAACCTCGGCCGGGCGCGGACGGGCGTTGTAATTGGACGACAGGCTGAAGCCGTAAGCGCCGGCGGTTAGTACGGCCAGCAGATCGCCGCGCTGCAGCGGAGGCAACCGGCGATCTCGCGCCAGAAAATCGCCGCTTTCGCAAATCGGGCCCACCACATCCGCCTGAATCGCCTCGCCTTCACGCCACTGTAGCGGCACGATGGCATGATAGGCCGAATACAAACTCGGCCGCAGTAGCTCGGTCATGCCAGCATCGACAATCACGAACCGCTTGCCGCCGGTCTCTTTGAGGTACAATACCCGCGTCAGCAACAAACCCGCATTGGCCACCAGCGCCCGCCCGGGCTCGAACAGAATGGGCAGTTCCAGTTGACGCAGCGAGGCCAGCAGCGCATCGGCCACGGCCTTGGGTTCGATGGCCAGTTCGTTCACCCCCTGCCAGTCATGGCGGAAATGCCGTTCATCGCCCTGTGGCTCGTATCGTACGCCCAATCCGCCGCCAACATCGATATACTCCAGGCGATGTCCCTGCTGCGCGGTAAAGGAGGCCAGCTCATACATGACCTCACCCAGCTTGCGGTATGGCAAAATCTGGGCAATTTGCGAACCGAGATGGGCGTGCAACCCCACGAGTTGTACATGCGGATGGTCACGATACTCCGTGATCAGCCGCCGCGCAACATCCATAGCAATGCCAAATTTGTCCTGGTGCCGGCCTGTAGAAATGTACGGATGGCCGTGGATGTCGATATCCGGATTGATGCGCAGGGACACGCGGGCGCGGCGCTGCAGCCGGGCGGCAATGTCGGCAACGACCTGCAGTTCCATTTCCGATTCCACATTCAGCCCGCGAATGTTTTGCTGAATGGCAAACTCGATTTCATCGTCCCGCTTGCCCACTCCCGCAAACACGATATTCTCCGGCGCCACGCCCGCCTGCAAGGACAGATGCATCTCGCCGATGGACACCGCATCGGCGCCGGCGCCCATTTCGGCAAGCAAGCGCAGAATTTCGGGATTGCTATTGGCCTTCACGGCGTAGCACAGCCGGTGCGGCACGCCGGCGAAGGCCTCATCCATTCGCCTGTAATTGTCACGAATCTGGGATTCGCTGTACACATACAGCGGCGTGCCGTATTCCTCGGCCAACTGGCGCACCGGCACGTTCTCCAGCACCAAATCATCGCGGTCATACTGCAAATACTGCATGCGGCTCACTTTCCTGATAATCTGCGTCTATCGATTTTGGGTTGGTTGTGTTCAAGGATTCACAGTCCCTTCATCAATGCAGCCGGTAGCTTTTCCGGTCGCAATTATTTGCTTGTCGCTCCACTATCGCGGAATAACCAATCACATCATTTTTTCTGCAATGGCTGAACAGCCGCCGTTTCTTGCATCCCCTCATTGCCATTTGATCAAAAGATCGTTGCCCACATTGGGCCAGCGCGAACGCACCTTGATGGAATCGGCCACCTGGAAAAAATGCTCGCTCGGCCGGAACGGCAGCGGCTGCCCGGGATCGAACCGGTGATTGCGGTTCTCGTCAAGATAGCCCTCAATGGTATATACGCCCGGCAGGATGTTCTGGAACTCGTAGGGCCCGGCATGCGGAAGCCACAGGGAGTAATACAGCTTGCCGCCAGCCTGCTGCAATCGTAAAAATACCGGCACGGAATCGAGCTCGGCCGGCTCAAAGTGAATACGGCCGGCAATGGATGACAGCGTATCTCGGTCGATGCTGACAAACGTCCGAACGCCGGTGGTGTCCAGCAGCGCGTTGCCGGCCAGGTCTCGAAATTGGCTCGTGTCCAGCGTAATGGTGTAACGCATCTTGCTGGCCCACTGCGGCGATGGCCGGAAGCTCATCGAAAACGGCGATTCCCACACGATGCTGCCCTCGACTGCTTGGCCGCTGCTATCGGTGACGGCAATGCCGCTCGCGGAATCTGCCGGTTGCATCCATTCATTAAAAACGATCCGTACCGGCTCATCCAGCGGCACGTTGAGGGCGCTGTCCGCGGGAACGATGCGAATGATGCGCGGCGCCAGGGTGTCCGGCACGGGTTTGGCGCCGAAGCGGTCATACGCATACGCCGTATCGACAGGATTGCCCGAGGCGTCAAAAAGATTCATCACGTCCAACCGCAGATCGCCGGGCTGCGTCACGGGATCGAGCACGGCGTAAAACACGCGGGGATCTAGCGGGAAACGGGCCACCGCCCGGATGGGAAGCGTGTCTCCGGCCTCTGTGCGCACCACGAAATAGCGCGACCAGTCGCTGGTATCCGCCGCAACGACCGGCTCATCGAAACGAATTTCGATGATGCGCTGATTGAGCATGCTCGCTTGCGACAGCGCCGGCCTGACGGTATCGGCGCGCTGCAGCCGGAAATGCAAATGGCGGTACCGTTTGCGCCGCGCCGAAATCACCACGTCGCCAAAAGTCACGCCGATGGCATCTTCGCCGGGATTGTACACGCCATCGCGCGCCTCATCGCGAACGGCCACCAGCCGGTAGCGGCCGTGCGAGAGGTACGAAAACCGGTACTGCCCATCATCGCCGGCCTGAGTGATGTAATCCCCGGCCCGGTGCAGAAAGGCATCAAAGGCTGGATCCCCGCTATCGGGCAGGATGTAGGCCCAGATGGCCACGCCCTGCGGCTTTTTGTCGACCACCCGCCCTGCGATTTCGCCGTGATCGATGCTGTCGCCGGTGGAAAAGGCCAGGGTGAACGACTGTGCCATGGAGTTGCCATGATTGTCTTTGAGATCGGTGCCGAGGGTGATGACATAGGTCCGCTGTGGCAACAAAGAATCCGGGAACTGGATGCGTGCCGTGCGGCCACGGAATTTAAATCTGAGCGGCTCGGCGGGGTTTGGCGAAACAAACAGCGCCCCGGGAAACGTGTCGCGATCGATCTTTTCGCTAAACACGAATTCGACGGCCGCATCGCGAGGCACGCGCACAGCGCCGGGCTCTGGATAGGTCGCGACAACTTCCGGCGGCGTTTTGTCCTCAGGCCCACCCGACGGCGGCACCTGATGCGCGCAGGCCATGATCAGAAGCAACAGCGCGCCAACGCATGCTTTTTTGAAGCATTTTCCATTTTGTCGGGATTTCATAAGCAGGGAAATTAGAGAACGACCGGCAAAGATGCAAGGGATTTTGTGCTGTTGGTCTTTTTGCATATTGCGGTGAAAGTTGCCACTGATTCCGGACGAAAGTTTACCACTTGATGTTCTGAACTTTTCTTGTTTTTTCACACAGACCTGGTGGCAGGTTTAAGCCGGAGTACGCACATGGCCTCTGCGCGCCCGGCACCCCTGCGAGAGATTTATTCTTCTCGTCGATGTAGCCCATCTTCTGCATTCAACCAGGCGGTGC
>JAUZRQ010000119.1 GCA_030950365.1 Candidatus Zhuqueibacterota bacterium
CCCCCTCAAGAATTCCCCGTTTTGTTCGTTACTTTTTTAGGAGCCGTATCCATTCCATAAAACAGGAGGTCCACCATGAAAGTCGCCGTGTTCAGCACTCGGCCGTATGATCGATTTTTTCTCGAAAAAGCGAACAAAGCATTCGGGCATGAGTTGACGTTTTACGAGCCGCATCTCACTTTCGAGACCATTTCACTGGCCGCCGGCTTTCCGGCAATCTGCGTGTTTGTGAACGACCGGCTGGATGCCCGCACCCTGGTGCGACTGCACGAAATCGGCACCGACATCATCGCGCTGCGCTGCGCCGGCTTCAACAACCTCGATCTGGATATCGCTTCGACTCTGGGCATGCAGGTGGTGCGCGTGCCGGCCTATTCGCCGCATGCGGTGGCCGAGCACACGGTGGGCCTGCTGCTGGCGGTCAATCGCAAGTTTCATCGCGCCTTCAACCGCGTGCGCGAGGGCAATTTCGCCCTGGACGGCCTGCTCGGTTTCGAGCTGCACGGCAAAACTGTGGGCATCGTCGGCACCGGCAAGATCGGCGCGGTAGTGGCGCGTATTCTAAAAGGATTCGGCTGCGAACTACTGGGATACGACGTCATGCGCAATCCGGAATGTGAGGCGCTGGGGCTGCAGTACGTGGAGCTGCCAGAGCTGTTCCGCCGCGCCGACATCATTTCGCTGCACTGTCCCCTCACGCCGCAGACGCATCACCTCATCGACGCCGAAGCCATCGCGCTGATGAAAAAGGGCGTGGTGCTGATCAACACCAGCCGCGGCGGCCTCATCGACACCCGCGCGGTGATCCGCGGCCTGAAATCCGGCAAAATCGGCTATCTGGGATTAGATGTGTACGAGGAAGAGGAAGACCTGTTTTTCGAGGATCATTCCGAACAGGTGATTCAGGACGACGTGTTTGCGCGGCTGCTGACGTTTCCGAACGTACTGATCACCGCGCATCAGGCGTTTTTCACGGAGACCGCGCTGACGCGCATCGCCGAGACCACACTGCAGAATCTGGCCGATTTGGAGGCCGGCCGGGAATGCCCGAACGCCATCTCCCCTGACAGCCTCCGCCGGCAGGCAGCGGCCTGAGCCAATTCCATTTTGAGATGCATCGTTGCCTGCGAAAGCCAATGGGGCTGGCGACGGTTCCACACGCGCCGTCACCGACTGGCCCGCAGTACATGATCCCTGATCCCTGAGCAAAATCGCAATAAAAAAGCCCCTCCGGAAACCCGAGGGGCTTTTTGTGCCAATGGTCTCATTCGATTCAAGCGGCAACGCGGTATTTCTTCAGCAGGTTCCGAAAATCCCCGTCGCCGGCCTGATGCGCCAGTTGCTTCGCATGTTCATAGCGCTGCTCGAAGGTCGGCTTATCTGCCTCGAAGATCACGCCCATGGAAATCCGGCCGACTTCTTCGGCCACGCGCCAGGCGTGTTCCACCGACGTCGGATCGTGTTCGTTGCCGAGATCAACCGACAGCGAGCGGATCAGGTCGAACTGGTCGCGGCCGACGAAGGTCACGCAGGGGCTCAGCAAGTGCAGGAACGAAAATCCGGGATGCTGAATCGCCTGAATGATCATCTGCACGGTGTGTTTGATGTTGCCGGAGAAGCTGCGCGCGATGAACGACGCGCCATACGCCAGGGCCAGCTTCACCGGATTGATCGGATCCTCCACCATGCCATAGGGCGTGGTTTTGGTGGGCTGCTCTTCCACCGTGGTCGGCGACATCTGCCCCTTGGTCATGCCGTAAATGCTGTTGTCCAGCATGATGTAGGTCAGGTCGATATTACGACGGGCCATGTGCGGGAAATGGCCGGCGCCGATACTCAGGCCGTCGCCATCACCGGCCACCGCAATCACCGTGGTTTCGGGCCGCGCCAACTTGACGCCCTGCGCCACCGGCAGGGCCCGGCCGTGAATGCTGTTGAACCCGTAGGTTTTCACGTATCCGGGCAGGCGGCTGGAGCAGCCGATACCGGACACAATGGCCACATCTTCGTGCGGCAACTGCAGTTTGGCCAGCGCCTGATACAGCGCATTCAGCACGCCAAAATCCCCGCAGCCCGGACACCAGACCGGTTTTATATCACTTCGAAAGTCTTTTGGGGAATAGTTTCTTGCTTCCATTTTCCGTTTTCCTCCTCTAACGCATGCAAAATTTCGTGAATGGTGAAGGGCGCGGCGCCCGCCCGTTTGAGCACCCGGGTGTTTTCGGGCAACTGTATCTGGCTCCTCAAGTAAGTCAAAAATTGTTCTTCCGCCAATTCGACGACCAGCAGGGTGTCCACCCGATCGACGAACGCCTGAATGGTCTCCGTTGGCAGCGGCATCAACTGGCGCGGAGCCATGGCGGCAATGCGCACCTCTTTTAGACGCAAATGATCCACCACTTCACGCACCACGCCAGCATTGGAGCCCCAGGTCAGGATGCCGATTTTGGCATGCCGATCGCCGTATTCCCAGATCAGGTTATCTTCGTTGGACAGCAGGGTGTCCAGTTTGCGTTGGCGCTTCGCGGTCATTTTCTCATGGAGCTCCGCATTCGACGTCGGCTTGCCTTTTTCATCGTGCTCGATCCCGGCCGCAGTGTACATGCCATTGGCAATGCCCGGCGCGCTGATCGGCGAAATGCCGTCTTCCGTGAGCCGAAAGCGTTTATAATCCTGCAGGTCCGCTTCCGCAGGCCACTGACGCTGGATGACCAGCGGATCGAATTGCGAGAAATCGACTTCCGGCACCACCTCAACGCGCTGGCCCAGAAACTGGTCGGTGAGCACGATTACCGGCACCTGATATTTTTCCGCCAGGTAAAACGCGCGGATGGCGATTTCGATGGCGTCCTGCGAATCGAGCGGGGCCAGCACCACCCGCGGCAAATTGCCGTGGCCACCGTACACCGCATGCAGCAAATCGGACTGGCTGGTCTTGGTAGGAATACCCGTGCTTGGTCCGCCGCGCTGCACATTCACGATGACCAGCGGCAGCTCAGCCATGGTTGACAGGCCGATCGCCTCGGTCATCAACGACAGGCCGGGGCCGGAGGTAGCGGTCATGGCCTTGGCGCCGGCGAACGACGCGCCGATGGCCATGGTGACCGCGGCGATTTCATCCTCGGTCTGCACAAATACGCCATCGAATTTCGGCAGTTCGCGGGCCATCCATTCCATAATCTCGCTGGCCGGCGTAATCGGATAGCCGGAGAAGAATTTCACCCCCGCATACAGGGAACCGAGAGACACGGCATCGTTGCCGGTGAGAATCAGAACGGGCTTTTTCTCATCCACTTGCCAGTCCAGTTCCATGTGCTGCGGCACGGCCAGAGCCATTTCCCGCCCTCTCCGGAATGCGTTGAAATTGCTTTCGAGAACGTCTTCGCCCTTTTTCCCGAAGCGATCGCGAATGGCCTGGTTGAAGCCGCCATCCGGCAGGTTGAAAAGCCCGGAAATGAAGCCCAGCGCCAAAATATTTTTGGATCGTGTATCGCCAGTGAGTTCTTTCGTCGCTCTGGCAAAAGGCACAGGAATGATCTGGATATCTTTGCCGAGGTTCAAATTTTCCGGAGGCGTATCTTCTTCATCATAGAACACCATCCCACCGTCTTTCACGAAGATTTCGCCTGAGAATCGGAAAAAGTTGGCCCAGCTCAAGACAAACAGGGCATCCAGGTAATCGCCCTGAGAGCGCACCTGTTTTTTACTCAATCGAATTTGCGCCAATGTTTCTCCGCCACGGATCTGGGGGCCATAGCTTCTCACCAGCATACTGTAGATGCCCTCATTCGCCGCAGCCTGCACCAGCACCTCACCCGCGCTGGCCACACCTTCGCCACCACTCCCAACGATGGCTAATACGAGATCTTGTGGTTTCATTGCAAATATCGCCTCCTTTTCACACATTTGAGCTATTCCGCCCCGGTTCAAGGGTTGCATGTCTTGACGATGGTAAAGCTATGCATATGTCTGGGAGATGATCACGTCCTCCTGTTTTGGATTTGGGTATCCAATACAACGAGCCCATGCCTATGAAACAATTGGCATGAGAATCTTTTTTAGCAAAAAACAGACCAGAGGCGGCTTCCGTACCGAATTCATTGGGATGATAATGTGCTTATTTTTACAAGAAATTATAATTCAAAAATTTAGATCATTTGAATACCAGCCCGGGGTTCCGCAAATCAGTAAAGAAAATTTTGAATCAAACTTTAGCTTTATCTAATTGAAAAATAACGGCTAAAACCGACCGGTTTATGGTTTCTAATAATTTCTATTTGGCAATTTAGCAGAACAGAAAAAAAATCCAATGATGGTCGGTTAAAATCCGGTTCTATTGCCTGCGATCTTTCCGCTAGTTCCTCCTCTGCTTTATTCTCAAAATTAAGAAAATGCCAGGTCAATTACTATTTTTGCAAAAAAAATCATCATCCATTACAACAATTGCATCACTATTAATTATATTAATAATATGCACTTCGTGCTTGCCGCAACGGCTGGCATGGTAATTGATGAAACCTGTAGTGAAAAATACAGGAATTCAAAAAACAGGTTCTCTGCCAGTGAATGCATTGAAATCCGAAAGCAAACAGGGATTAAAGATCGGTCAGGTGGCCAGGAAACTGAACATCGCCGTGGAGACGATCCGCATGTATGAGCGCGAAGGCCTGATCGTTCTGGAAAAGACCGACACCGGTCAGCGGATTTTCTATGAGGAGGACCTGCACTGGTTGAGCTGCATTCGCCGGCTGATTAAGGAAGAAGGGCTGAACATCGAAGGCATTCGCCGGTTGTTGGCGCTCCTGCCCTGCTGGGAGTTGCGGCCGTGCAGCGAAGAAGAGCGCAGGCAATGTCCGGCCTTCACCGGCGCTCTCAAGCCCTGCTGGACCATGAAATCGAGGATTCCGGTGAGCTGCCGGGCTGAAAACTGCCGCGAATGCGTCGTTTATCAGAACGCATCCAATTGTGAGAATCTCAAAGTTTTGTTGTACCAAATCAAGCATCAACTTATTAAACCGGTGGCGAAAACGAATCAATAGCTGAGGAATCAACGAAAGAGGGAAACGATGAAAAACATTGTCATCCTTGGAGCCGGAACAGCGGGAACCATCATGGCGAACAAGCTGGCCGCTGCTCTGGATAAAACGGAATGGCAGATTACCGTGGTGGATCAGGAGGAGATTCACTATTATCAGCCTGGCTTTCTTTTCATTCCGTTTGGGATTTACACCCGTGAAGACGTCATCAAGCCGAAACGCGATTACCTGCCGCCCGGCGTCAATTTGATCATGTCGAAAATCGAGGTGATCGAGCCCGACCGCAATCGGGTGAAGCTTGAAAACGGCAAAGTGTTGCCTTACGATTTTCTGATTATCGCGACGGGATCGCGGATTCATCCCGAAGAAACCGAGGGCATGCTGAACGGCGCCTGGCATAAAAATATTTTCGATTTCTACACTTTAGAAGGCGCGCTGAAACTGGCCAATTTCCTGAAATACTGGGAAGGTGGGCGCATGGTGCTGAATATCGTGGAGATGCCCATCAAGTGCCCGGTGGCGCCTCTCGAATTCGTATTTCTGGCCGACTGGTGGTTCACCGAGCAGGGCATCCGCGATAAGGTGGAAATTGTGTTCGCGACCCCGCTTCCCGGCGCGTTCACCAAGCCGAGGGCTTCGCACTTTCTGGGCAATTTCCTGGAGAAGAAAGGCATTCATCTGGTGCCCGAATTCAACATCGAGCGCGTGGACAGCAGCAAGAACAAAATCATCTCGTACGATGAAAAAGAAATCGAGTACGATTTGCTGGTCACGATTCCGACGAACATGGGCGATGAGGTGATCGCGCGCTCCGGCATGGGTGATGATCTCAACTTCGTGCCTACCGACAAGCATACGCTGCAATCCAGCCAATTCGAAAACGTGTTCGTCATCGGCGATGCCACCAATTTACCGTCATCGAAAGCCGGCTCCGTGGCGCATTTCCAGTCGGAAGTGTTGTTCGAAAATATCATGCGCGCCATCGAAGGCCGGCCGCTGCAGCCGAAATTCGATGGCCATGCCAACTGCTTCATCGAGTCCGGATTTGGCAAGGGCATTCTGATCGACTTCAACTATGATGTGGAACCGCTGCCCGGCAAATTCCCGCTTCCCGGCATCGGTCCGTTCTCGCTGCTGGAAGAAACCAAAATGAACCACTGGGGCAAAATGATGTTCCGCTGGATGTACTGGAATTTGCTGTTGAAAGGGTCTGAACTTCCCATCCAAGCGCAAATGAATCTTGCAGGAAAGAGGCTGTAACCATGGAAACATTGACTTATCAAGAAACCAACGAACAGCAACTGGCCGAGATCAATCGCAAGCTCGATTTCATCGTCGAGCAGATGAAGATTGAAGCGCGGCAGCGTCAGGAAAGGCAGGAACTGAAAGACGACCTGAACCGCATCGCAGTGGATATGTTTCAGACCGCGGTGGAAGAACTGAATGAGGTGGCGCATCACTTCGACTCGCAGGACCTGCTGCACCTGCTGAAACGGCTGATGCGCAACACCCGCAATCTGATCAAGCTGCTCGACCAGCTCGAAAGCCTGAGCAATTTCGTTCAGGATGCCGCGCCCATCGGCAAGGAGGCGTTTCTGGATCTACTGTACACCCTGAACGAACTCGATCGCAAGGGCTACTTCGATTTCATGAAAGAGCTGCTGAAAATCGTCGACCGCATCGTGACCTCGTTCACGGTGGAAGACGTCAAGGCGCTCGGGGACAACATCGTGACGATTTTGAACACGGTGAAGAACCTCACGCAGCCGGAAATGCTGCATGCGATCAACAATGCTGTGTCGGTGTACAAGAATCTGGACATCAGCGTGAAAGAGGAGATTTCGTACTGGGATATCATCAAAGCGGCCCGAACGCCGGAGATGAAACGCGGGATGGCGTTCGCCATTCAGTTTTTGAAGAATCTGGCGGAAACCCAGTTCAATTCGAATGACAAAGCCAATCATCAAGAAAGCCAATCATACAACCCCAAAAACGATGAGGTGTGAAAATGGACGTCAAACAGGTGCAATTGGATGCGGAAGGTTTTTTGGTGGATTACAAAGAATGGAATGAGGAGCTGGCCAAAGAGCTCGCCAAAGAAGAGGGCATCGAGGAATTGACCGATCGGCACTGGCATGTGATTCGATTCATGCGTGAGGAGTATGAGAAAACCGGACAGGTACCGACGATCCGGCGCCTGAAAAACGCCGGCGGCATCCCCACCAAAGAGTTGTATGCGCTATTCCCCAACGGCCCGGCGAAAAAAGCCGCTCGGATTGCCGGCCTGCCCAAACCGCAGGGATGTGTATAAGCAAACATACGGAGATTTGAACCATGAGCGACAATGGCAAATTGGAAAAGGTATCGATCATCATTTCCAAAGGCTCGCTGGAAGGGGTGTATCCGGGCCTGATCATGGCCAATGGGGCCAGGATGGAAGGAATCGAGGTCAATTTGTTTTTCACCTTTTTCGGATTGGATGCGATTATCAAAAAACGGATGAACAAACTCAAGGTGGCCACCGTCGGTAATCCGGCACTGCACATGCCGACGCTCATCGGCATGTTACCGGGGGTCTCATCGTTCGTGACGGCCATGATGAAAAAGGAAATGGACAAGATCGATATTCCGCCCGTGGATGAGTTCCTGGAAATGATCTCGGATGCCGGTGCGAAGATCTATGCATGCAGGGCGACCGTGGATATGTTTCATTTGACGAAGGATGATTTCTGCGAGCAGGTGGATGATATCATTAACGTGGGCAAGTTCTACGAACTCGCCGCGGGCGGAGAAATCATCTTTACCTGATGCATTCCGTGGCCATTTCGAAAGAACGGCGGCTCCACTGGCAGCCGCCGTTTTTTTAGAATCCGGGGCGCATTTCGGTGGCCAATATGCATTTTAATCAGAATTTTACACTGCAATTGCTTTATAATCAAATCGTTAGCCTTGGTTCAGAACACTTTTAAGACGAAAGGCAACCCGTCATCGCGAGCGAATCCGCCAATTGGCGGATGGCGATCTCCTTGCTTGAAAAATGGAGATTGCGTCGTCTCCTCCGGCTGGCGGATCCTCGCAATGACGAATTGCCAGATAGTAAGCCATGAAAAAGCTGATTTAAGTGCAGAAGCGAAAAAAATTTTAACTCCGGCTCCGCATCGGACGTGTTATCAATTTTTCTTATAATTGAGAATTTTGCGCCATCTTTTCATTTTTTGAGAAAAATCCCTCCACTTCCCCGCAAAAACAGCTCTTCTGTTAATCCATTGGTATTTTGCTAATTACCCTGAAATCCATTTCGAGTAAACGGACTGGCACGGCAATTGATATATATGTTTATAAATATATTTATATGTTCATAAACATTAAAATGCAACCCAAATGAGAAGGAAACACCATGGCCAGAGAATTGTCTCGCCGTGAATTCATCAAAATAAGCTCGTTGGGCCTGGGGGCCCTCTCTCTGGGGGGCGGTTTGTGGCGCGCTCTTGCAAATGAGTTCAGCGCCAGCACGGAGGAAGCCATCGCCCTGACCGGATTCTCTGAAGGGCTCCTCCAGCGTACGCCCACAGTCTGTGAAATCTGTTTCTGGCAGTGTGCTGGCTGGGTGCACACCATCGACGGCAAGCCCTGGAAAATCATCGGCAACGAGAACGACCCCAATAGCAACGGTCGGCTCTGCCCACGCGGAACCGGCGGGCTCGGCGCCTATCTGGACAACGACCGGCTAAAGACGCCGCTGATCCGGACGGAAGTGCGCGGCAAGCAAACCTTCCGCGAGGCCACCTGGGAAGAAGCGCTGGATTATGTGGCGCAGAAAATGAAGAAAATTGCCGAGAAGCACGGCCCGGATTGCATTGCGCTGTTCACGCACGGTTCGGGCGGGGTGTTTTTCAAGCATCTATTGCGCGCCTTTGGCTCCAACAACATCGCGGCGCCATCCTATGCCCAGTGCCGCGGGCCGCGTGAAGAGGCTTACTTGCTGACCTACGGCGAAGGCATCGGCTCGCCGGAACGAACGGACATCCGCGACACCAAATGCCTGGTTCTTATTGGCAGCCATCTCGGCGAAAACATGCACAACGGTCAGGTGCAGGAATTTGCCGATGCCGTGGCCAACGGCGCCACGGTGATCACGGTGGATCCACGCTACTCGGTGGCGGCGTCCAAGTCCAAATACTGGCTGCCCATCCGGCCCGGCACCGATCTGGCGCTGCTGCTGGCCTGGATTCATGTCATCATTGAAGAGGAGCTGTACGATAAAGATTTTGTCCAAAAATACACCTACGGGTTCGATCAACTGAAGGCCAAAGTTAAAAAATACACGCCGGAATGGGCCTATCCCATCACCACCATCAAACCGGATGTGATCCGCAAGACGGCTCGCGAAATGGCCTGGCACAAGCCGGCCACACTGATTCACCCGGGCCGGCACGTGACCTGGTATGGCGATGACACGCAGCGCGTGCGCGCCGGCGCGATTTTGAATGCGCTGCTCGGCAACTGGGGACGCCGCGGCGGATTTTATTACCCGAACAAGGCCGAAGTGCCGAAGTATCCCTATCCGCCCTATCCCAGGTTCAAATGGAGCTGGCGAGAAGCGTTCGCCGACAAATATCCTCTCGCCAACCTCGCGCTGGCCAACGGCATCTGCGAAGCCACGATTCCTTCGGCGTCGCGCGATTGCTCGTTCAAAGGCTGGATCGTTTACGGCACCAACCTGATGCTCACCCTGCCGCAACCGCAGAAAACCATCGAAGCGATCCAGAATCTGGAGCTGCTGGTGGCGATTGATTTGATGCCAGCGGAAATCACCGGCTGGGCGGATGTGGTGCTGCCGGAATGCTCCTACCTCGAACGCTACGACGATCTGCGCATTTTGCCCGGCCGCGAACCGACGATCGCGTTGCGGGCGCCGGCTTTCGAACCGCGCTTCAACTCCAAACCCGGATGGTGGATCGCCCGCGAGCTCGGACTGCGGCTCGGTCTGGAAAAATATTTTCCGTGGAAAAACATCGAAGAGTATCTCGAGACGCGGCTGAAGGCAATCGGACTGAGCTTGAAGGAATTGAAAGAAAAGGGCGTGGTCAAATTGCCCGACCGGCATCCCATTTATCTGGATGAGGGCATGGAGATCGAATTCGACACCCCGACCGGGAAGATCGAGCTGTACTCCACGATTCTGGAGTCGTACGGCTTCGATCCCATTCCCAAATACACGCACCACGAGGAGCCGCCGGAGGGCTATTACCGTCTGCTGTACGGCCGCGCACCAACACATACTTTCGGCCGGACGACGAACAACCCGCTGCTCACCGAGACCATGGATGAAAACGAAGTCTGGGTTCATACCAAAGTCGCCAAACTGCACGGCATCGAGAACGGCCAGTATGTGGTGCTGGTCAATCAGGATGGCGTACGCAGCAATAAAATCCGGGCCAAGGTTACCGAGCGCATCCGCCATGACTGCGTTTACATGGTGCACGGCTTCGGTCATCGGGACAAACGCCTGAAAAAAGCGTTTCTCAAAGGCGCCGATGACAATGCGCTCATCACGCGTGTGCACGTGGATCCCATCATGGGAGGGACGGGCATGCGCGTCAATTTCGTGACCATTGAACCGGCTGACTCTGCGGCTTAGCCCTGAAAAACAGATTTAGAGCCCTTCAACCGGGGACAGAGAAGCGGCCCATTGGCAAGATGGAATGAGCAAACAACTGCAGGAGAAAGACGATGCCTCGTTATGCAATGGTGGTTGATACGCAGCGCTGTGTGGGATGCGCAGACTGTGTCGTTGCCTGCAAGACCGAAAACAATGTACCGGATGGATTCTGCCGGGACTGGATCGTACAGGATGTGACGGGCGTTTTTCCGGACCTACAAATGGAGATCCGTTCCGAGCGGTGCAATCATTGTGAAAATGCCCCCTGCGTGCGGAGCTGTCCAACCGGGGCCAGCTATATCGAGGAAGGCGGCATTGTGCTGGTGGATCACGACAAATGCACCGGCTGCAAGGCTTGCATCGCGGCCTGTCCGTATGACGCACGCTACGTGCATCCGGATGGATATGTGGACAAATGCACCTTCTGCATCCACCGCGTGAAAGAGGGCCTCGAGCCCGCATGCGTGGAAGTCTGTCCGACCCAATGTTTGCATTTTGGCGACCTGGCTGATCCCAACAGCGAAGTTAGCCAACTATTGAAAACTCGGCACTATCATACATTGATCCCCGAAGCAGGGACAGAACCCAAAATTTTCTTCTTAACCTGATCACACAGGAGTCAGCCATGCATGAGATCACCATCACAAGCGGCCGAAACATGCATCTGATCGATCCATACCTGACAATCTGGGGGTGGGAAATCCCGGTCTATCTGTTTCTCGGTGGACTGGTTTCGGGCATTCTTTTCTTTTCGGCGCTGTTTTTTCTGCGTGGAAAGGCCGATCAGTATCCCACTATTGTTTACCGGACACCGCTTCTGGCGCCTCTGTTTCTGGCGCTGGGCCTGCTGGCCCTGTTTCTCGATCTGGAATACAAGCTGCACGTCTTTCGCTTTTACACCGCCATTCGCCTGGAATCGCCGATGTCCTGGGGTTCATGGACCCTGGCGGTGATTTTCCCCATGAGCATTCTCTGGGCGCTGATGCACCTGCACCGCGTGTATCCGCAAATCAAGCTGCCCTTCCGCTGGCTCAATCAGGGAATTGCTTTCCTGAATCGCCATGCGAGGCTATTTGCATGGATTTTAATTGTTTATGCATCCCTGTTGGGAATGTACACGGGCATTCTGTTAAGCGCGTTCAACGCGCGACCGTTCTGGAACACCGCCATTCTGGGGCCCCTGTTCCTGGTGTCGGGACTATCCACCGGCCTTGCGCTGAATCTGCTCCTGGCCAAAAATCATCAGGAAATCCAGCTCCTGAGCAAAATCGATATCATGGCCATCGCCGTCGAGCTGTTTTTGATCATCCATCTGTTTATGGGATTTCTGGCCTCGACGCAAATCCATATCGAGGCAGCCAAACTGTTTCTGGGCGGGCCATACACGGCGGAATTCTGGATCCTGGTGGTTGGCCTGGGACTGATTTTTCCGGGGCTGCTGGAGTTTCTGGAAATTCGCGGCCGGTGCATTCCCCGACAGATTGCGGCGTCGCTGATTCTATTTGGAGGCCTGCTGCTGCGCTTCATCGTTGTTGAAGCGGGTCAGTATAGCCAATGGTTTTCCTGGTAATCCATCACCTATGCCGATAGGAGTGAAACCATGAACGAGAAAAAGCACGCATACTGGTCACCTTACTTTGCCGGATTTGCACTGGGTCTGGTGCTGCTGGCCACCTTCTTCCTCATGGGGAGGGGGCTCGGCGCCTCGGGCGCCATGATGCGCACCGTGGTGTTCATCGAGGATGCCATCAGCCCCGGCCATGTGGACTCCAATCCCTATCTCGCCCACTACGGCGGCGGCGATAAAAATCCGCTGAACAACTGGTTGGTTTTTGAAGTGCTGGGAGTGATCGTAGGCGGCTTGTTGAGCGGCATTTTGGCCGGGAAAATCAAATTGAGCATCGACCGCGGGCCGAACATTTCGCCCAGACACCGCCTGCTTCTGGCGTTCATCGGTGGCGGGATCATGGGATTCGGCGCCCGCCTGGCCAGGGGCTGCACCAGCGGCCAGGCCCTGACGGGTGGCGCCACCCTGGCCCTGGGTAGCTGGGTCTTCATGTTCGCCATGTTCGCCGCAGGCTATGCCATAGCGTACTTTGTCCGGAAACAATGGATTTAACGCTCGCGCACCCCGCGCATAACCCATTGCAGCGAAACCAAGGAGAGTGACCATGTTTGCTCCGTTGTTCAAATACGATTATTTTGGCGTGGAAGTGAGCTACATCATCGCCTTCATCATCGGCATTCTTTTTGGATATACTCTGGAAAGAGCCGGATTCAGTAGCTCACGCAAATTGGCCTTGCAATTCTATCTCCGGGATATGACCGTGCTCAAGGTCATGTTTACCGGCATCGTCGTTGCCATGCTCGGCATTCTGTATTTGAATCTGGCCGATGTGCTCGATATGTCGCTGATTTACATCAATCCCACGTACATCTGGCCGCAAATGCTCGGCGGTCTCATCATGGGCGTCGGATTCGTCATCGGCGGCTACTGTCCGGGAACGTCGCTGGTGGCCAGCACTGTCGGCAAGCTGGACGGCATGATGTATGTTCTGGGCGCCCTGTTCGGAATGTTCATTTACGGGGAAATCTTTCCGGCGATCAAATCCATCGCTGAATCCGGATACATGGGAGAAGTCACCCTGAGCGATTGGCTTCATCTCCGCCCGGGACTGATCGCCTTTTTCATCGTGATCATGGCGCTGGCCATGTTCGGGTTTGCGGAATGGGCGGAAAAGCGTTTTGGTGAGAAAAAGCCGCTGTCCGAAAATACTCCTTCAACCACAGCGTCAACGCCGCAATCCATGGAGGAGAAAATCGCATGAAACTGAAGCAGATCGTTACCCGACAATGCGCCGCCGGCATGCTGTTGCTACTGGGCCTTCTTCTGGCACTGAGTCCGGCGGGACAACGAACAACCCTGAAAAGTACCCCCAAAGATATTGCCCTGGCCATCATCAGCCGCAGCGACCATATGACGGCCGAAGAGGTGGCCGACTGGCTGATTAACAAACGGCCGGACATTTTGCTCGTGGATTTGCGTACCTCCGAAGAATATCAGCAATATCATATTCCGGGGGCCATCAACATCCCCCTGGCCAAATTGTTCGATGAAGAGTACCTGTACCAACTGGATCCGGACAAAATCATCGTGCTGTACTCCAATGGCGGCACGCATGCCGCGCAGGCCTGGGTGCTGCTGCGGCAACTGGGGATCGAAAGCTATGTGCTCCTGGGCGGCCTAAATTACTGGGTGCAGGCGATTCTGAATCCTCAACCTCCGGACGATCTGGTAGCGGATGAGGAAATTCTGCTTTACGAATTCCGCAAGGCGGCTTCGCAGTTCTTCACCGGCGGCAAAGCCCAGATCCAATCATCCCAACAACAAAAACCCAAAACCGTACCCAAACCCAAATTCAAGTTCAAACGCAAAAAGAAAGCGGACGAAGGTTGTTAGAGAGGCCCTCCCCCACCTTAATAAACAAGGCTGTACCGGGTGAAATCGTCGCGCCCCGTACAGCCTGTTTATGTTTTGGTCCATCTTGATGTGTTCGGCGTGTCCTGCCGGCAGTTCCGGGATTCTAATCCATGCTATTTCAGCATGCTGATCACAAACCGGTCCAAAAATTTCACCCTGGGGCCCTTTTTCAAATGCTGGAAAAATTCCAGGCCCATTTCCCGCCAGAACGGCTTGTTGATTTCGTAGTAGATATTTTTGCCCTCACGGATCGGTACGATCAGATCCGCGTTGCGCAGCAGGGAAAGGTGATGGCTGAGGGTGGTTTGATTGAGCTCGAGCGCTTCCCCCATGCGGGAGACGTATGTGCGGCCCTCTTTGGCCAGATAAAGCATGATCCGCAGCCGGTTTTCATCGCTGAGCAGCCGCAAAATTTTAACGGCCCGTTTCACATAGGCTTCCGGGAAAAACTCGCGTTGTTCCGGTCCCGTCGCGGGACTGTTCGGCATACCTTTCTCCCATTGGATGGCTAATACAACACCGCGCTGCAGTAGCTGACGTAGGACACGTGGTCATCCATGAGGCCCTGATCGTATTTGAGAATTTCGCCGCGCCTGGCCGGCACGCTGGCCAGTAGGGTGTAAATCGGCGAGAAACCACAAATGCGGTACCGGTCTTCCACGGTCGCCACAGCGCGGTTCCAGCCCCCGGCATCCACTTTTTTCACCGCTTCCAGCGCCCGGAAATCCGCTTCCTTCACCTCGTGCAGGAACGCCCGATCCGGCTTTTGCTGATCGCCATAACGCGGACCGACATGCGCCAGATCCACACTGGCGATGACCGTCACCCGGCCGGGATAGGATTCAATGGCCTTGCGCAGGGCGGCTGTGAATTGCTTCACGATCTCTCGCTCGCGCTCGAACATTGGATACTCGAAAATGTGGTAACTGAAGCCGGTCAAAATGGGCACGATTTTAAACGGGCGGTTGCCGAGAGTTTTCTGCAAAAACACCACCTGAAATTCGATGGTGTGCTCGGTCTTGTGCAAAAACAGGTCGTTGAACATATCGTACGGATAGTTCTTTTGCAGCAGTTGGATGAAGGTGGAATCCACCGACACGCGTCCCAGCGGCGTTTCAAAATCCACTGGCAGCACGCTGTACAGATCGGACACGCCGGCATGCCCCGTGCCCAGGATCACATACACATCCGCCGGTTGCGCTTCGGCCAGTCGGCGGTAGGCGTGCGTGTACACTTCCCCTCCGATGCGCAAATCGATGTGCGGCGCAATCACCCCGACTGGTGTGGGACGGCCGTTGGCGCGATCGGGCAGGCCGGCGCCAGCAAGAAAAAATTGCTGCAGCCGCAATTTTAGCGAATCCGGTTCCGCCGGATAGCTGACCCCGGCATGCGCGGCCACGCGAACTTTGGCATCGAGCAGCGCCTTTTCGAGCTGGCGTTTGCGCTTCAAGGTGCGTTCATTATCGAGATAAAAATGATTGTCCAGATGCTGCAACAAGCCTCGCACCGCCTCGGGATCGATGTCAACGCGGAACTGCTTTTTAAAGAGCTGGATCACCTCATCGACGGTTTTGGTGCCGTCAAAAAATTGCAGAATGTACAGGGCTTCACGGCTGATCAGCACAATTTCATCGGCCAGACCCATGGGATCGCGCAGCGCGATCATCTCTCCCTGTTCGGTCTCTACCGGGATCGTGTCCACATATCGGAGCTTGGGATGCCTGTCTTCCATTGCTGGATTCCTTTCCAGGGGGTTTTCGGTCCTCATTGCAGCGATTAAGACGATGAGCGAAAATAGCCATTGCATGGTCGGCCGCCTCTCTGATGATGGTCCCGGGCCTGCCGGTGTCAAAATAGGAAATGTGTCACGCTACGGCAAGTTAAAAATGATAAACAGATTTTCAAAAAGCTTCGAGTTGTGCCTATGGCCTCCGTGTTGAGCATCAACTCTGGCGTTCATCCGTCATGCGAGGCGCCTGAGGTGTGCGCGGGGCAATTTCCGCGACGTGGCCATTCTCATGATGCAAACAAAGAAATCGCCCCAACGTCGTTCCGTAAACGCTCACCTTGATGGATGAAGTAACGATTCCGTCCGTGCCGTTTCCTGCCCTTCCGGCTTTCAGCGACGACCAAAAGGGAGCCGATGAAATGCCGGAATTTCATATCCGGCTTACTCCATGAAAGGAGATTCCAGCATTTTTTCGTCACTCCACTTTTGCAGAATGGCGATGGGCTCCCTGCGGCATCGGCGCCTGCCATCGCGATCGCTGTTTTGCATGCCATTCCAGTTGGCTATTTTTCTGCAACGACTGCAAGCTCGCGGACCTCGGCCTCATATCTCGACTCACCGCTCCGAACGATGAAAGCGCCGCCTTCTTCAAGCGCCTTGCGTCGAATGCGCGCAATGGCAGCAGTTCTGTCCGCATCCGGCAACCACGCGGCCGAGGTCACCTTTCCAACTTGCTGATCATTGCGCAGTACGGCCAATGGCTTCGCCAGCGGCTCCCGGGTGTCGATCCACAGCCCGGTGTAATCGTACTTGACTTTGTCGTATGTATCCAGCCGGGCGATCACCTCCTGGCCGACATAGCAGCCTTTGGTGTAACTGATATAGCGCTTTAGTCCGGCCTCGTATGGATTGGCGTCTTCGCCAAATTCGTGTCCTTGCATGGGCACGCCCTCGCGCACGCGTAAGGCATGGAAAGCCCGGCTCCCGGCCAGCCGCAACCGCTTTTCCGCCGCCAATTGCATACAGTGCTGATAAATGCGCTCAATATCAGATGACGAGGCTCGTATCAGGATGCCGTTTGGCAGCAGCCCCTCCACCCGAGCGGCCTCCACAGTCGCCCCGCCCCATTCCAATTGGGTGAAATGCATGCGGACCTCGCCGGGCGAAAGTAGCGAATCGGCCTTGGGCCCTGCCAGCAGCAAGAGCGCCGTCTCTTCGGTGATATCATCAATGCCTACATCTTCAATAAAGATGTATCGATCGAGCCAGGCGACCATTGACTGGCCGCGATGGAAACCTGTAATCAGCTCGATCGCACCTGGACGGCGTACCATGAACACCGCTTCGACAATCTTGCCTTTAGCATCGGGAAAAGCGTTGACCAGAAGATCGTCCGGCCGCATCTGCCGTAATTCATTCATGCTCAACCGGTGCAACAGATCGGTGTGATCTTTACCATGGACGCGCAGAACATTCAAGCCAGACAAATCGAACAGTGCGGCCCTGTGCAATGCTGCCAGGTACTCTTCTTCCCAGGCTCCGAAATTCAGCACCCGAGGAAAATCCGTTGCCGTTCCGAAGCGCGCACCCGCTTGCTCAAGAATCGATAATCTATCGTTCATCATTCCGGTTTCCTTCGCTGGTTCATTTTTTACATCAAAGATTGGCTCATTCCGTGCAACATTTCCGCCCCTGGGCCGTCTCATTTGCGGCGGTTGGCCTGAGCCCTTCTCGAAATGCAAGCATACTATTTGGTTGCTTGTTTGCGCGCCAGACACGCATCGCACTGGCACAGCTCGCGCAGCAGGGTGAAGGGATAAATGCCATCCTCATGCCCATCGCTCCAGATAAATTTAATGGCATATTTGCCGACCACATGCGCTTCGAGCAAAGTTGGGGATTGGCCTTGCCCGAATGCTTGCTGTACCGTTGACAATAAAACCTTTGGTTTTGCAATGCTTTGCTTGCGGCGGGATTCTTTGCAATAGGCACATGGACAATGATCACGTAGATAGACAATATTAAAAATACTAACATGCCCATCGTCCCATTCGATTTGAAGCGTATCTTTATCTATTTTTTTTAATGCTTTAGGGAACATCAAAACATGAACTTTCAATTCATTTTTCCTAATCAATAAATTTCTTGCATATAAATCATTTTTTCTTATATTTAGATGTTGAATTTGCTTGTTTTTTGACAACGTTTTTTATATTATATTAAAACTTTCATTATAATTCAATTTAAAATTGGTAATTAACCAGATAAAAATGTGTGAAGGCCTATGCAAATCAGAACTCTTAAAACCTTTTGCGATGTCGTCGAGCTGCACTCCTTCTCGGAAGCAGCCAAAGTCAACCACCTGACCCAGTCCGCGGTCAGCCAGCAAATCAGTCATATTGAAAGCGAGTATGGGGTGCGCATGATTGAACGGGCGCAGCGAAACCTCACGCTCACGCCTGCAGGCGAAGTGTTTTACCGCGCTTGCAAAGACATCCTCAAGCGGCTCGAAGATGTGCGCCTGGAAATCAGCGAGCTATCCAACGTGGTCGCCGGCACCATCAAATTGGAGAGCATCTACACTATCGGTCTGCACGACTTGCCGCAGTATGTAAAAGATTTTATGTCAGCCTATCCTGATGTACAGATTCATCTGACCTACCGGCATTCGGCCGAAATTTATCAGGATATCCTGAGCAATATGGCGCATCTGGGCGTGGTGGCTCAGCCACAGAAAAACCGGCAACTGGATATCTATCCGTGCTGGAAAGAAAAATTGGTGGTCGTCGTCAATCCGGCGCACAAATTTGCCAAGGAAAAGACGATCCCCATTACCGCCCTGGACAAAGAGCCGTTCATCACGTTCGAACGCAACATTCCGACGCGGAAATTGATCGACAAGACCTTCCGTCAGCACGGAGTACAGCCACAGATTGTGATGACGCTGGACAACATCGAAACCATCAAGCGCGTGGTGGAAAACGGTACTGGTATTTCGATCGTACCGATCCACTCACTGCGCACCGAGCTGGAGGACGGCACGCTGGTTGCGCTGGAACTGGAAGGCATTCCTCTCGAACGCGAAATCGCGGTAATCAGCAAGAAAGGGCGTATCCTCTCCAACGCCGAGAAAAAATTCATCGATTTATTGCGTGGTACTCTGAAACTGGAAAAGCAGAATACCAGGATGGCGGTCGCAAGCTAATCGCGCTCATTTCGTCAGCAAACCATTAGAGGGCAAAAAGCCATCCCACTTTTCGGGATGGCTTTTTTTTAGGTTCTACGTTGAATTATATGGGTGGCTTACTCATTTTTGGCGGGATTTACAGGATAAACAGGAAAAATTCATGGCAAAAATTAGTGAATCGCTATGAATGAGAATCATCCTATCAATCCTATTCAAACATCATCATCCAAGGTGATAATTTGTAACTGTTCAGTTTCCTACCCGTTATCGCGAGGAGCGGAGCGACGACGCGATCTCATTACTATATTTACAAAGAGATCGCCGTCCGCCAGCAGTCGGACAGGCGCACCCGCCTTGCGGCTGCTGCTCGCGATGACGGGCAAGATTTCATCAAACGGGAATAACTGAATAGCTACGATAATTTTACAGCTCCATCCCTTGCAGGATGCAATTTGTTCATTATTTCCTTTTGCTTTAAAAGCTGGAGGAACCTTCATTACGAGGATCCGCCAGCCGGCGAAGACGACGCAATCTCCTTGTGAGAAGCACAAAGATCGCCGCGCCTCCGACGAGATATATTAGGACCTGAATCGTTACATTTCATGATTTGAAGGATACAAGTAAAAAATGTCTCCATTAAACCATCTGCCAGTCGGTGGGAGGGTCTTAAGCCTATCCTGTCGATCCTGTTGATCCTGTCGGGGAACTACCCACACAAAACGGCATAGAGCTTTTTTTATAGCGCATCAAGCAAATCGTTCCTCGCCAATTCCATCACTCGCTTTTACCTGTAAGCAGCCATCCATTGGCTTCACCACTGCCGCATGACCGTACGAATGGCCGGCCGGCATCGGCCCTTTTTGCATGCGTTTAACCGCGCGAAACACCAGCAAAAGGCCAAGAATCAGAATGCTCACTGCTGCCACCCGGTTCCCCCAGCGCTTCATCCGCTGCGTCATTAACGAGGAGCCCATGCCCACGGCAAACAGCATGGGAACGGTGCCCAGCCCGAATACCAACAACACCCAAAATCCCTGCGCCGGGCTTTCGGTGGCCATAGCGCGAATAAACATAGCATACGTCAGCATGCACGGGATGAAGCCAAGAAACACGCCCAACACGTATTTTCCGGCGAGATTGTCTGGCGCCATTAAGCGCTGCAGCAGCCCGCGCAGGCGCTGAATCTTAAACAACACGTTTTCACTCAGAACCGAAATGCGTGGTAACAAGCCCAGGTGCATGACTCCCAGCGACAACAGCACAATGCCACCGATCAGGGTAACGGCATTCTGAATCCCGACGAGCCGCAGGCCCATATTTAGCGCTTTGCCGAGCCCGCCCATGAGCGCGCCCACCAGCGCATAGGTGGTGATCCGGCCGAGGTTGTACAGCAAATGGGCCATCGTTGCGGCTGAAAACAGCCCACGCTGATGGCCGGCGGCAAGGTGCCCGGAATAGGCCACCACAATCGGTCCGCACATTCCAAGGCAGTGTAGACTGCTCACCAGACCAAATAGAAAAATCGGGATAAACTCCAACTGCTGCAATTCCATGTACATCGTCCTTTCCGTTTCCTTCACACCATTTCTGAGGGATGGAATCGAATGTCCGAAATCTAGAAAAAAATGGCAAGCCGAATTTTGCCAATTTGACATTTTGCAACGCAGCATCCCGAAGATAAAAACAACCATATCTATTTATTATTAGTAATGTTAAACCTTGTTTTCAAATTGGCATTAATTTTGTATGATTCTCCGTGGTATCTAATCTGGCGAAAGCAAGACTCCCTTATAAACAATCCCCGGTTTCCTATCAGGCGAAGAAAGGAGGTGAGCCATGATGCGAAGAATGGTTTTCGGCACCGTGTTGATGCTCGCGCTCCTGGCTATGCTGATGCTGATCGGCTGCGAAAAGAGGTCTCCAGTGGCCCTGGGACAGGAGTGGGAAATTTACGTGGTGGCGGATGAGGAGGACTGGAACGTCATTGGTAAGACCATCACTGAGGTACTGGAAAAGAAGCTGGTAACGCCGCAGACGGAAAACGAATTTGAAGTCATCCACGTCAAGCCGCAGGAATTTGCCAATTACCTGAAAATGCGCAACCTGCTGATCATTTCCTCACTGCAACCGGGCACGGAAACGGATCGCATCGTGCGCAAGGCCCTGAAGGACGAGTATTACGACAAGGTGGTGAAGCAGGAAGAATATTTCTTCGTATCGCGTAATCAATGGGCCAAGGAGCAGTTCATCGTGGTGCTCGCGGCGCCAGGCAAAGAAGCGCTCAGGGCCAGCATCGAGTCGTATCCGGATTACATCTACCATATTTTCAATCAGAACCGCAACGAACAGCTCAGGTTCGCGATGTTCAAACGCACGCAGGGCCGCATCGAACGGCATCTGAGAAAGCAGTATGGCTGGACGATCAAGATTCCGTTCTATTATGAGCTGGTTGATGAAGATTCGACGCAGCGGTTGGTGCATCTGAAGTCACCTGAACCGGAACGGCATTTGCTGGTGCACTGGATTGATCATCCCAGGTCGAAAAAGGTCAATGAATCCTGGCTCAAAGAAAAAGCCCACTGGATGGGCCGGGTCTTCTACAATGCCAGAATCGTGGATGGTTACTACTTCTCGTCCACGGATCGTTTCCAGAACCGGCCGGCATTGAAAATCATCGGCCTGTGGGAAAGCGCCACGGATGCCAAGGGTGGCCCTGTCGAGGTGATGACCTTCTATGATAAAGAAGCGGATCGCATCTATGTCATAATGATGGGGGTGTTTGCGCCGGATCATCGCAAGGAGCCGTTCCTGCGAGAGCTGCGGCTCATGGCGAACACCTTTAAGAGCATGGAGTCCCGGAAATCGGCTAAACTCCTTTCCCTGAAATAAAACGCTTCCTGCCCCGAAAGGCTGGCCATCCAGATGCGGCCTTCCGGGGCAATTTTTATTCCCGAATTGAGGCCATCCTTTTAGTTCCATGCGATCCCACCATCCGTTGGGATTTTCGCGAACTTTTTGTTGGCCTTTTTGGCAAATCTTTGTTATTTTTCAAAAGCCGCTGGCAACTCGTTCTATCGAATCACACAACCAATCCAGGAACCGTCCGCAAATATGCTAAAAGACACGTTCGGACGCGCGCTGCGCGACCTGCGCATTTCCGTTACCGATCGCTGCAATTTTCGCTGCGTTTATTGCATGCCGCGCGAAATCTTCGGCCGCGATTACCATTTCCTGGAGCGCAAAGAGATTCTCACCTTTGAAGAAATATACCGATCTGCTCGCATTTTTGTTGACCTCGGCGTGCGCAAAATCCGGCTGACCGGCGGTGAGCCGCTGATGCGCCGCGATCTCGAGCATCTGATCGCCATGCTGGCTGAACTGCCGGATATTGATCTCACTCTCACCACCAACGGCTCGTTTCCAGTGGAGCGCGTGCCCCGACTGAAAGAAGCCGGCCTGAAACGCATCACCGTGAGTCTCGATTCCCTCGACAACGAACGATTCCAGAAAATCAACGACGTGCGCTTTCCTGTGCGGCAGGTGCTCGACTGGATCGACGCCTGTGCGGATGCTGGATTGACCCCGGTCAAAATCAACATGGTGGTGCGGCGCGGATACAATGAAAAGGACATCCTGGCCATGGCGGACCGATTTCGCGGTACCGGCCACATCGTGCGCTTCATTGAATTTATGGATGTCGGCACGGCCAACGGCTGGCGCATGGAAGAGGTGGTGCCCGCAGCGGAAATCGTCAGCATCATCCACCGCGTGTTTCCGCTGGAGCCGTTGCAGGCGCACTATCCCGGCGAGGTGGCACGGCGCTACCGCTATGCCGATGGGCAGGGCGAAATCGGCATCATCGCCTCGGTCACGCAACCCTTTTGTGGCGGCTGCACCCGGCTGCGGTTGTCCGCGGAAGGCAAGCTGTTCACCTGCCTGTTCGCATCCTATGGCCACGATTTGCGCCAGTTGCTGCGGTCTGGTCGCTCCGATGATGACATCAAACAGTTCATCCGGCAGCTCTGGCAGGCACGGGACGATCGTTATTCAGAGCTCCGCAATGAAAACACGCGGAATTTGCCCAAAATTGAAATGTCCTACATTGGCGGATAGCCCAACGGAAGCAGATGGAGCGTTTTCCAAAAGCGGGAAAACGCATCCATTTTTTCTTAAAAATGATAATAACCTGACTTATTTTGCGCCCTACCTATATTTTCCTGCTGAAATATCAACACCTTAGGCATTCCATATTTCATTGGTTTTGGTACGTTTTTTGTGGAGTTCATGATTTGCACACGGTCTGCCATTGGCTTTCGCAGGTGCATGATCGTATGGTGTTCGATGGTGTCATGCAAAGCCATCCATGCGCTTCGCAGAGATCGTGAACCGTATGCCGATCGGTCTGAGATGTTCTTCCCAACGGCCAGCTCTGCGAAAACGATGCCCCATTCAGGCTGTTTTTATAAACGCTCGGCAAACCAACCGACGAGGTTGTTATGAAAAAAGTCATGATGGGCAATCATGCGGTGTCGTATGGGGCGCGGCTTTCGCGCGTGCAGGTCATTTCCGCCTACCCCATCACCCCGCAAACCCAGATTGTCGAAGAGCTCTCGGAGTTATGTGCCCGGGGCGAACTCGAGGCCAAATTCATCAAAGTGGAATCCGAACACTCGGCCATGGCGGCCTGCATCGGGGCGTCGGCCGGAGGCGCGCGCGCCTTCACCGCGACCTCGTCGCAGGGACTGGCCCTGATGCACGAGCTGTTGCACTGGGCCGCCGGGGCGCGACTGCCCATTGTGCTGGCCAATGTCAACCGCGCCATGGGCCCGGGCTGGTCGATCTGGTCCGAACAAACCGACAGCCTGGCGCAGCGCGATACCGGCTGGCTGCAAATTTACTGTGAGTCTAACCAGGAAGTGCTCGACACCACCATCCAGGCGTTCAAAATCGCTGAGACCCTGTCGCTGCCGGTGATGGTCATCCTGGATGCGTTCTTCCTGTCGCACACCTACGAGCCGGTGGACATCCCCGATCAGAGGGGCATTGATCGGTTTCTGCCGCCGTTTCAGCCAAAGGTCAAAATGGACATCCGCGATCCGCATGCATTTGGCGCGCTGGTGACGCCCGAGCACTACTACGAATTTCGCTACAACATCCAGAAGGCTTTCGAACGCGCCACCGGGGTCATCGAAGAGGTTGGCCGTGAATTCGGCGAGCATTTCGGCCGCTATTACGGCCTGCTGGAAGAGTATGAAATGGACGATGCCGAAATCGTGCTGGTAACTAGCTCCACCATCACCAGCACGGCGCGGGCGGTAGTGCGGGAGCGACGCGCCCGCGGTGAAAAAATTGGCCTGCTGAAAGTGCGCGTGTTCCGGCCGTTTCCATTTGCGGCCATCCGGCAGGCCCTGAGCGGGGTACGCAAGGCCGCTGTCATCGACCGCAATATCTCGTTTGGGCACCACGGCATTTTCTTTTCCGAGATCAAATCGGCGCTGTATGGACAGCCAGACGCGCCGCGCCTGTTCGGCTTCATCGCCGGCCTCGGCGGCCGCGACGTGACCCCGGAAACGATCCACGACATCATTGACATCACGCAGCACGAGTCCAAACCGCAACAGGACATTTACTGGATTGGCCTGAAATCGGCGGGACAAAAAGCCACCGCTCCGAAAACGGCGGCCGTGAAATAATCAAAAAGTTCTTTGTGCCCTTTGTGCCTTTGTGGTGAATAACTCATTCTAATTCATGGAGTTAGCACGATGAAAAACTTCGTCATCCCCGAAACCGACTATATGGTTCCCGGCCATCTGGCCTGTCCCGGCTGCGGGGCCAGCCTGGGCATGCGGTTTGCGCTCAAGGCGCTGGGCGAAAAGACCATGGTGGTGGTGCCGGCATGCTGCTGGTCGATCATCGCCGGACCGTTCCCCTACTCTGCGGTGAAGGTGCCCTTGTTTCATACCGCGTTCGAAACCGCGGCTTCGGTAGCATCCGGGCTGCGTGCGGCCCTGGACATGCAAGGCCAGGACGACGTGACCGTCATGGCCTGGGCCGGCGATGGCGGCACGTTTGACATCGGCCTGCAGGCGCTCTCCGGCGCCGCCGAGCGCAATGAGGATTTCATTTATGTGTGCTACGACAACGAAGCATACATGAACACCGGCATCCAGCGTAGCTCCGCCACGCCGGAAGGCGCATGGACCACCACCACGCCGGAAGGCCATGTCAAAGACCGACCGAAAAAGAACATTGTGGATATTCTGGCCGCGCACCGCATTCCGTATGTGGCTACAGCCTCGGTGGCCTATCCGCACGACTTCATTCGCAAGCTGCAAAAAGCCCAATCCATGCACGGCACGCGTTTCATCCACTTGCTTTCACCGTGCCCGCCCGGTTGGAAAATCCCATCGGACGATTCCATCGAAATCGCCCGGCTGGCCGTGCAGACCAAACTCTTCCCGCTGTATGAAATCGAAGACGGCGAAAAGGTGACCATCAACCTGGAACCGGACGGCCTGCCGGTGCGACACTATTTTGAAAAGCAGGGCCGCTTCCGCTACCTCACCGACGCCGATTACGAGCGCATCCAGCGCGACGTGGACCACCGATGGGAAATACTAAAAAGAAAGGCGGAGTGGGCCAAAGAATAAGCCGATCCCCTAAGTTCCTGCGCCTGCACTTGAAGCAAGCTCCAAACTTAAAAGCCAAGAACAAGCAACCAGGATTGCGATTTTTCGAGCACACCTGAAGGTGTAATCCGAGAAGTTCTGCAGGGGCGATTCCTTCCCATGCATACCCTCAGGCATCGACTTTCCATGCATGTAGCCAAAACCCTGTCTAACCGTATTTTCTTGATTATGAAAAACGGAATATTATCTTTAGGATTTACAACCTTTTTGCGGCCAGTAATTGTTCACTCTGCTTTTTTCTCAGCAAGCCATGCTGGCAGTCGCTCTGTAGCAAGAGTTCGTTGTGTGGAGCAAAGGGGATCGCGCAAAATCGAAACAATCGAATCCGGTGGCGGATATGGATGTGAGATGGTAGTTTCTTGCCTGAACCAGAGAGTTCAAGGGGGCTAAATCGTCCTGATTTGAGAGACCGGGTTCATTACAGAGGGAGTTTTGTATATGTCACTCCGTCATATAAATAATAAACATAATTCTATTTTCGAACGGCTTTATAGGCATATTTTAAACTATATTGAGCTGTCAGAAGCGCAGTTTTCCGAAAGCACGCGCTTTTTCATTCCACGGAGCATTCGTCGGAAGGACTTTTTGTGCAGAGCCGGTGAAGTCGGGCGATACATAGCTTTTGTGCACCGAGGGTGCTTACGCAGCTACACCATCGATAAAAAAGGCGCAGAACATGTGGTTCAGTTCGCCATCGAGGAATGGTGGATCGCCGATCTTTACAGTTTTCTGACTAACGAACCGGCCACATATTACATCGATGCGCTGGAAGACTCTGAGGTGCTATTGCTGGATCGGCCTTCGCAGGAGGAACTGTGCGCCCAATTTCCAAGATACGAACGCTTTTTCCGATTGCTGCTGGAACGAAATTACATTGCCAATCACCGCCGGATCGCCGCCACGTTGAGTCTTTCGGCCGGGGAACGTTATTTGCTCTTTCTGCAAACCTACCCGCAATTAGTCGAGCGGCTCCCGCAACATCAAATTGCCTCCTTTCTGGGCATCACACCCGAATCGCTCAGCCGCATACGCCGAAAGTTGGCACGCAAAACAACATAGTGCGACAGCGCTCCTCATTTTCTTGACCTACATCAATGAATACGGCGCACTTTTTTCCTATCTTTGCCGTAGATTTTCAGCCATCCAGGCATCCGGGACATTTCGGCTATTCGTGCCAGCGCTTCGCCGCTGAAGAACCGCCGGAACCTCATTCCCCGTTTCGATCCATGAAACGGAAGGTCCGCCATCCGCCGGCGCTCGGAAACATTCAGCGCCCGGTGGAATCAGAATAACAGAGTGGATATCCGTGTTGATGAATATGGCTGATTTGTGAAGTTCATCCGGTTGTCGTATCATCAAATGGAAAACCAATTACGGAGGTTGATCATGTTCAAGAAATCCCTAACTGTTGTCATCCTTGGCCTGTTGCTGGTGGGAACGGCCCTGTCGGCCGATCGCTATCAGATTGACCCGGTGCATTCCTCCATTGCCTTCTCGGTGCGGCATATGGTCATCAACAAAGTGAAAGGCAACTTTAAAGAATTTACCGGGACCATTTTGTATGATGAAAAAGATATCAGCAAGTCGTCGGTCAGCGTGACCATTCAAGCTGCCAGTATCGATACCGACAACTCCAAACGGGATGATCATCTGCGCAGTGCAGATTTTTTCGATGTCCAAAAATATCCTACTATTACGTTCAAAAGCAAACGCATCGTCAAAGAAGGCGATGGCTATGTTGCCATCGGCGATCTGACCATGCATGGGGTAACTCGAGAAGTACGAATTCCTTTTCAAATTCTCGGGAAGGTGGTGGACCCATGGGGCAACACCCGCATTGGTGTCGAGGCATCCCTTATATTGAATCGTCATGATTTTGGGATTTCCTGGAGCAAAACCCTGGACAACGGCGGTCTGGTGGTGGGAAACGAGGTCATGATTGAACTCAATATTGAGGCAATAAAGCAAAAGTAACTCCCCCAAGCGCTTCAAGGAGGTGGGATCATAGCTCCCACCTCTATTTTGATATGCAGTGCAACAGGAGATTTGGCCATGTATGCCACAAAATTAGGCCATATCCATCTGAAAGTTCGCGATCTGAATCGGGCTGTCGATTTCTATACACGGATTTTCAATCTAAAAGTGACGGAGATGGTTGGGGATCACTATGCCTTTCTTAGCGGCGGATCGCTGCATCATGAAATCGCGCTGCAAAACGTGGGAGCCGGTGCTCCTACTCCGCCGCCGCATGGTGTCGGATTGTACCACGTCGCTTTCGAGGTCCCGGATAAAAAGAGCTTTGCGCAAGCGTATGAACATCTGCGTCAGGCCGGCATCGAACCGCACGCGGTGAATCACTTCATCAGCTGGGCTCTGTATTTCACCGATCCGGACGGCAACGGTCTGGAAATCTACGTAGATACCCGCAACGATCCGGAAGGGCGGGCGCAATGGCAAGGCTACAGCGAGCCTTTAACCCACGAAAAAATCATGATGGAATTGCCTCCAAAATGATTCTGATTATCGCGCTCTTTCCAAGATGCGTTGCTTCCATTCGATTTACAGCGCAGCGTCTGTTTATTTTCCCCAACGGACACTCCTAAAATCTGGAAAATTTCTAACGGCATTCGCATTTCCGGTTTGAAACGGAATTTCCGGCATCACAGCCCACCTACCATCTTTATGGGCTACCGCACAATCAGCATTTTTCCCGATTTCATCGCACCGCCAACTTTAATTCGATAGAAATACATGCCGCTTCCCCAATTTTGCGCTTTCAGGGCGATATGATGTTCGCCCGGTCCGAGTCTTTTCATATGCCGAGAATACACCAGCCGCCCGAGAATATCATACACCCGGATTTCAACCGGGCTGGCCTGCGGCAGCACCATGCGCAACGTTGTCTGATCGCGGAACGGATTGGGATAGTTGGGTTTGAGATCAAAGCTGACCGGCACGCGTTCGGGGGCCCGGGTGATACCGGTGGGTACCTGCCGCCGCATATCCACCGAATAGACATACGGCCACTGGACCGGCGCATTTAAATCCATAGCGGTGAAATAAATCATGCCATCGCGAAGGATGATGCGATCCCCCCGGCGGGTTTCATCTGGGAAACGGTACAAATTCAAATTGGTGAACCGGGCTTCATAAATAGTCTGGTTGTTAAAATCATAAAAATAAAACGTCGGGTTTAATATTCGGCCATCCGGAGAAGTGATCTTGAGCCAGGCGATGCCGGAGGAATCCATATCGAACCAGGGGTAATAGGCGCCCAGCAAATTGGCCAATGAATCCCCTTCCACCACAACCGTGGTCATACCGTTTTGCCAGAGATATACGGATTCGCCCACGCTCCATGCCACTCTTTTCCGGGCGGTTGCGAATCGCGTGATCCCGTTTGGCTGATCCAGAATCGCCTCCGCTCCGGTTTGAACATCCATCATCACCAGATCCGGTGTCGTCCGGCCTGTATTTCGCTTCATGTACACCAGAACAGTGTCTCGGAATGTCCAATCGGCCACAATGGGCACCACATTTTCTGCCTGGAACTGCCGGAACCGGGCTACATTGCCGCCTATAGCCCGCCAAAAATCGGAATGATAAATAGAATTGCCACCCCCGGGGTCCGTATAATAAGCGTCCAACCAGATGGCGATGCCATCATCGGCGATTAGTTTTTCTTCATCTCGCCGGTAGGAAAGGCTTCCAATCCCGGACACCCCCAAACTTTTCATCCGGAATGAAGATTTCCCCTGCGGAAAAGCGCGATACACGCCACCCCCCACCAGCCAGACGGTGGTGCCTTCAATGCTGGCAATTTCATTCATCCGCCCAATCTCCCGGACTGTCCTGTTGCTATCCGGGATTATCTTAACGGTATTACCATTGTAAACAATGACGATATCATCGTTTTTTGTTCGGTACGCAATGAGGTCTTTAGATGGCGATTGCTTGAACTGCACAATCCGGGTCAATGTATATTGATTATCAATTCGCAGTATCCGTAATGTATCCCCTACCTGCGCGGCTATTGAAAACGGATTTTTTGCCACAAAGAATCCCGTAACAATCTGAGACAAAGCGATAGTCCGCTTCACCCGAATGCGGTAATTATTATTCTTGCCTTTGGTGTTCATGTTTACAACCACGGCATACAGGCGATCAAGCCCGTTTAAATTGTCAATCCGATGCGTTGCTTGTGTGGCAGGATTAAATCGCGTCACTTTGACCTGATTGCCAGATACGGAAACCACCTGTACCCGGAAGTTCGCCAGGCTGTCCAGTTTATCCACCGTAATTTCGACTTTATCACCGGCCATGGGAGAATGAGGCAAAAGTATTTCATAGAAATCGGCGGATAGCCGCATGTTGTATGTGCTGTATTCGTATTCTGAATCATAGACCACATTCCGGAAAATGTCTGGATAATTTTCTCCTTCTTCATAATCATAGGGACTCATGGTTTTCAGCAAGTTGGCGAGCTGAAAATCCAAAAACACCTGAGCAAACGTCTTGTTATAATCGCTAATCGCATCGCCGACGGCGTTGATGCTGAAATCGTCATTCTTGCTATTATACGAAACGCTGTGCTCCCAGACTTTGCGAACGATATCACGATTACCGACATGTTCTGATAGATAGCGAAAAAATATCCAGCTTCCGTACCAGCGGCCTTTATAGCTTTCTTCAGTGGTGGCGTCAAGGGCCTCCCATGGACGGTTAAACCACTTTGGCAAGTACTGGTAATTGTCGTTAATCTCGTCATAAAGTTCGTCTTCTACCCAGGTGGCGGTTGCTTCCTTCAGCCACGTTTTTTCATATACATCGTATCCATTCTGGAACGCGTGGAAAAGTTCATGCGCGATGGTCACCTTCAAATTGCGTTCCGCGTCCCCCTCAAAGCCCTGATAGTTGTTCCGGAGTCCCATATAACTATATGCGGCATTGGTTTCGACCCGGCCATTGGAATTGGGATTGTCCCCTACCACCTTTTCCGGCTGTACATATCCATAAATCTTTTTACTTAATTTATACACATACACATCATAATACCATTTGCCATTAATCACAGTATCCGCCGGCATCACAGTGTATTTCATGGAATCTACCATAATGGCATAGGCCTCTTCCAGCAGCCGCATGATCATTTCAATATAATCTGGCGTGCCGTTGTTGTTGGCATCCGTGGTATCCACAGCATTGGTGTCGTTATTGGCCACACTGTAATGAATTTGAAAGTGAGTGGTGGTGCGGACAGAATCCAACCCTTTGGGCCTGGCAAGCGCTCCGTTGGGCTGAAAACCATACGCCTCCATTTGCCGACGTGTAGATTCGCTTAAATCAGACCAGACCTGGAAAAACCAGGATCGGACCGGGGTGCCGCATGGCTCATCCGGAAATCCCTGAAATTCGGCCGGCAGACGATCAGGAGCAAACAGCGCCGAAGCTGTATAAAGCGCCCGCTGATCCAGGGTGATCGTTCCTTTTGCGTAAGCGCGCTCTATCTTTATCAGCGATGACGCTTGTTCGGTATCTGACCTTAGC
>JAUZRQ010000012.1 GCA_030950365.1 Candidatus Zhuqueibacterota bacterium
TACCGGAGGCGGCGGAAACTCCGGGCACCTGAGAGATTTCTGTATATATTGCATTTTCTCCGTCCCAAATCTAATTTGGGACGGAACGAATTTACAGAAGCTGGGCTTCCACCGATTGCTTTTCAAGATGTCCCGTGATCCGTCTTTTCGAAGCAGAGCTTCTTTCTGGCCATTTCCGTCCCAGGTGCAACCTGGGACGGAGGAGGGGAATTGATCTTGATCGGCAATGATTGCAGCCGCGATTTGGTTGGAATACTTTTCGCCCTGCCTGAGGCCGGTTGGTTCCGGGGCCATGAAAAAAGCCGGGGTTACCCCGGCTTCTGTATCAGCTCGGAGACCTCATGCGAACCGCCGACATCCAGAAACGGGCAGGTCTTGGCCACCTCCAGCGCGGCTTCCATCGATTCCGCCTCGAGGATGGTGAAGCCGGACATGGTCGTTGTGCCGCCGGGTGTGACCGTGCTGTCGGAATGGATGGAGTGCGTGTTTTTGAGCGGATTGGCCGGACTGATCGCGGCATCGCCCAGAGAATGGGGCCATTCCATATATTTCTGGAAATGTTTTTTGCCTTCTTGCGGGCTGGGTGGCGGATGGCCGCCCAGATAAACCAAAACGTATTAAGCCATGGCTGCCTCCTTAACGGTATTTTTGAATATCGGACGATTGCGCAACTTTTGGTCTATGCGGTGTGGTGTTCGTTTTGTTCATCATAAGCAGTGGACAATCCATACAGATGTTTGGCATCGCGGCTGATGCCGATGGCCAAGCCAGCCTCCAGTTGGGCGAGCTCACGCCGACCATCAGAGTTTTCTTTCCAATCCGGGCAATAGTACCTATTGCCTTTGCATGCGAAGGCAATACATGGCCGAAAATCGCCATCCCAGCGGATCATTGATAAAAGCCAGTGTGAAGCCTATTTTGTATTGGGACATAAGCCTGCCTGGGCTATTCCAGCCAGAAAGCATTTTCTAAATGGTGAATCTGGCTGCGGTTGCCGCGCCGGATCACGCCAATGACATCGAAGCGGCAATCCATGTCATGAATATCGTGCAATTGCAAGTAGTGAGCGGCCACGGTGGCGAGTTGGCGCTGTTTGCGTTCATCGACCCAGGCTACAGGATCGCCGAGGTGCGGCTTCGCGGCGGTTTTGACTTCGACAAACACCAGCACGCCATCTTTTTCGGCAATGATATCGATTTCGCCGCGGGCAAACCGAAAATTGCGTTCGCGAATGCGGAAGCCCTGTTGCTCGAGATAGCGCGCCGCCTGGTCCTCTCCCCAGCGGCCGAGGGATTTATGTTGGCTCGTCATCGAAAAAGCCCTCTTCGATGAGCTGTTTCGGTCGAAATGAGCGGCGGTGGATCGGACAAAATCCCCACTGGCGGATGGCTTCGATATGGGCCCGAGTTGGGTAGCCCTTGTTTCGGTTAAACTGGTATTGCGGAAACCGATGGTGGTATTCCTGCATAAGGCGGTCACGTTCAACTTTTGCCAGGATGGATGCCGCAGCGATACTCAACGAATGCCGGTCGCCTTTCACCAGGGCCATTTGCGGAATGGACACATCTGGCAGTTCGAAGCCGTCAACAAGCAGGTAATCCGGCTGGATGGGCAATTGCTCCAGCGCGAGGTGCATGGCCAGAAAAGCCGCCTGGCGGATGTTGATGTCGTCAATTACTTCGGGATCAACGCGGGCGATGGCAAAGGCCCGGGCCTGTGCGCGAATCCAGGCGAAGGCTTCCTCGCGCTGGCCGGCGCTGAGCGCTTTGGAATCGTCGATGCGCAGGCCCCGCGGCGGCGCAGGTGTGGTTGGGGAAAAAATCACCGCAGCTGCCACCACCGGTCCGGCGAGCGGTCCGCGGCCGACTTCATCGATTCCGGCGATGCACTTTACACCGCTGGCCCACAGCGTGTTTTCGTGTTGCAAGCGATCTGCCAAGGTCGGATCGTTTTGAATGGTGGTCCATGGAATGGATTTTTGCATGATAAACTTGATGATCCGTTTGCAATGGATTTGGAGTCCTATATGGCGCTCTTTTCATTGTGGGGATTTCGTTTGGCGCCGTTTCGTTCAAATTACAAATCACGGATCACAATTGCAATGAAATTGCGCGAATGAACGGAGACAGGGTAGGTGTTAAATGCTGAGCCGCAGAATGGGGCCCGGGCGGAACAGGTGTTTGACTTTAAATCCGAGTTCCTGCCAGACGATATCCGGCACGCTGATGTCGGCCACGAACATGTGTTTGGTGGCCTCGGCGGCCTGGCCTTTGGTCAGGCCGACTTTTGGGGCGGCCAGGGTCACCGTGGCAAAGGCGCGAACGCACGGCTCGAAACATTTGCCGGTGGTGGGATTGAGGCCGGATGGGATGTCCAGTGATATTATGGGCAGGTCTGTTTGATTCACCTGTGCTATGAGCTCGGCATAAGTATCCTGTGGCCGGCCGACCAGGCTATAGCCAAGCAGGGCATCAAGAATGACATCGCAGCTTTGCAGATACTGCACCAGGTCTTCCCGGACGCTCTCATCCCAGCCATACAGAGTGGGGATGTTCATGTTGTTGACGATGCGGAGTTGGTGCATGGCCACTTCTTTGAAAAAGTGTCCGGGCGTAGCCAGGACAATTTTCACACGGTGGCCCCAGTTGAACAAATGCCGCGCCGCGACAAGTCCGCCGCCGCCATTGTTGCCCTTGCCGATGAGCACGGAGACGGCGCTTTCGGGGCCGGTCAGATCGCGGGCGAATTGAGCCAGCCGCAAGCCGGCATTTTCCATCATCTGGTCCAGGCTGATGCCCACTTCTTCGATCATGATGCGGTCCACTTCGCGCATTTCGTCGAGGGTTACGACCGGAAAGTCATGGATGGATACAACAGGATAGGGCAAGGGTTGCGATGCCACGGGCTGCTCCTACTATGGGTTCATGTCCTGAAATGTCATCGCCGAAAGAGAAGGCGAAAAAACGACGAAAATTGGAATTTAAGCTAAAAAATGAAAGCCAGAAACGCAAAATAAAATTACTTGAATTCCGTGACGAAACTGTAATTGCTGTTGTAGAGTAAGCTTCCAGCTTGTGATTTCTGGAATGTTGTGCGTTATCGCACCAAGCGCAAGCAGGGATGCTTGCGGCACATTCTATTGTTGCATTCATTTAAATTAATTGATAAATTTAAACAATTCGTTTATTCAACAGATTTTTCCGGAGATCTTGGTCTCACCGGCTCTTAAAGCAACTGTTGCCAACGAACACACAAAGGGGCCATCATGAAATTTGCGGATCCCCGCCTCATGATCCTTGAAAACGAAATTTTGAAGGTGGCCAGGAAATTCTCCCTCGATCCCGATCATCTGCTGGTCGAATCCTTCGTGCCCAACGGCGCCGCCGTCCTGGTGGAAACCGTGGGCGACCACCGCGTGCGGTTGCACATCAATCTGCAGGAAAGCCGCATCGTTTCGGCCAAAGAGCTAAATGCCAACCATATTGATCCCGAGCTTTTCAAAAAGTACCTCGAACACATGCGCTAAAACCGGTGTTTAAAATTGCGACTGCCGACGCAAAAACAGGGGGCCAGCCCCCCCTTTATCTACTGCAGGCACCAGAGAAGTCAGTCCTTCCCTGTTTTGCAACCTCAATTTTTCCTACAATCGGACGATGATTCCGATAGCCAGTAACGTCGAGCAAAACCAAACTCGAGCGAAAATGATCTCAAGCATTTCTGACCCAAGCTGGATTCAATTTCGAACAGCGCCGGCCGTGGCATCTGCGGAGGAACGCCAGCCGACCGAGGCAAATCCCCGGAGGATTTCTCGACAGAACGGTACACCGCACGCACAGGGGAAAAGTTCGCCGGTGGAGCGCAGCACCAACGGTGTGAGAAATGAACAGCAGAACCTGAGTGAAGAGGAACGCCGTGAAATTGAGGAGCTCAAGCGGCGCGACCGCGAAGTTCGCGCACACGAGCAGGCGCATCTGGCGGCTGCTGGTGGATACGCCAAGGGGGGCGCGCGTTATACCTACAAAGTGGGCCCCGACGGCAAGCGCTATGCAGTCGGCGGGGAAGTGCCCATCGACGTGAGCGAGGTGCCGGGCAATCCACAGGCCACACTACAAAAGGCCATGACCGTGCGTCGGGCGGCGCTGGCGCCGAGCAATCCGTCGGCAGCCGACCGCTCCATTGCCGCCAGAGCCTCGATGATGGCCGCCAAAGCGCGACAGGAAATGGCGCGTGAAGCAAAACCGAACGGGAGTGCAGAGGATGCTACACCGGTGTCTGAGGGGAAAGCTTCCGAATTTGTTTCTGCCATGCCTTCCAATGCAACCACGAAGGCATATCCTGACTCAAGCGCTCGCCTACGTAGCAGAATGCGTGCATATGCCAGGGACAATGAAATAGCAGTAGGGAACCGAGTGGAATTATTGGCATGACTTCCTATTTCGGCACGAACCTTGCAAATTTATTAAAATACCGCCATTTTTGGCGGAAATGAACCAATTCGTCGACATTATGCCTGAATTTTTATCAATTTGGTTACTTTTGCGCCAGGTGATAAAAATTACAATTTATTCATCTGCATAACATCAATTTTTCCGCTATATTAACTGGTTAAGAAGATGAATTTTTAGTTGCATGTTACACGATGCTTCGCCAATTGCAGCGATAACAGCATCTTTGCTCCGGAATAAGAAGGGGATGGCTCAATTGAGCATGCCTGAAACGCCGACATCGCTAGTGGCATTGAGTATGCAACCGAAAATGGCGGTATGTGGATGGGGCATGCGGGATTGAGACAGGCCCGGCAGCCGGCAAATGAGGATTTTATGTCACAGCACCAGATGACAGTCAAGTTTTGGGGAGTACGGGGAAGTTATCCCGTGCCGGGACCGGGAACGGTCAAATACGGTGGCAACACCGCCTGCATCGAAATCAGTACTCCCGACCACCTGGTGATTTTGGATGCGGGGACGGGAATTATCCCACTGGGCGAGGAAATCGTCGCCAATTACCGTAAAAAGTATCCTGAAAATTCCGAAAAGCTCAAGATCACTATACTGATTACACACACGCATCACGATCACATTCAGGGTTTACCGTTTTTCCATCCCATCCATCTGGGATTCTGTTCCCTGTATATTTTTGGTCCACAATTGTTGGGTGACGATCTGGAAGAAAGTCTATCCATTTCCATGGAGCCGCGCTATTGCCCGGTGCGCCTCGAGGAAATGAATTCGGAAAAAATCATCAATAACATGTCCGAAAACGACGTGCTGATCTTGAAGCACGCCGAGCATGCGCCGCTTCTGCACAAGCAGATCAACCTCAACGGTCAGCTCAAACTGAAACCGCAGGACCTGTTTATCACGGCCTATCACAGTTACGCGCATCCCAAAGACGGGGTGCTCATTTTCCGAATCAGCATGAACGGCAAAAGTGTGGTGTACGCCACGGATACCGAAGGATACACCGGCGGCGATACCCGGCTCATCCATTTCGCCCGCGATGCCGATCTGCTGATTCACGATGCACAGTACCTGCAAGAGGAATACACCGATCCGGCGCATCCGAAGCAGGGCTACGGGCACAGCACGGTGGACATGGCCTGCGAGGTGGCGCAAAAGGCCAACGTGGGGCAACTGGTGCTGTTCCACCACGATCCCACGCATGATGACTCAGAGATGGATGCGATTGAGAGCTATGCCAAAACCCTGTTCCCGCGCACCATCGCCGGGCGCGAAGGCATGGTGATCACGCTGTGATTTTTATTGCAAATGAGCCCGATTTTGCTATTTTATAGGGGCTGTTCAAAAGGCGTTTTGCTGCGGTCGTGGACCCCGTTGCAAGGGCCGTTTGGACAGCCCCTTTTTCTTGATAGCATTGGTTCCGTCGAGGAGGGCGAAAGGAAGGATAGATTTCTGCATAGATGAAATGTCAAGGGCCGCAAAGCGCGGCCGTAAGGCCCGAATTTTATCGCTGACCTTTAAGAAAATAAAACGAACATGCAGGAACAACGCGAAAAACCGGTTGTGGAAATGACCGAGATCGTATTGCCCAACGATGCCAACACCCTGGGCAACATTCTCGGTGGTAAAGTCATGCATCTCATCGATATCGCCTGCGCCATTGCGGCTTCGCGGCATTGCCGCCGGCCGGTGGTCACGGCGTCCATTGATTATCTTGACTTCAAGCATCCTATCAAAGTTGGCGAACTGATCATCATCAAAGCGGCGCTGAACCGGGCGTTCCACACTTCGATGGAAGTGGGCGCCAAGGTCTGGTCGGAGAATCTGCTCACCGGCGAACGGCGGCATACCAGTTCGGCGTATCTCACGTTTGTTGCGCTGGGCGACGATGGCAAGCCCGTACCGGTGCCGGAATACGTGCCGGAAACCGCGGACGAAATCCGGCGTTGGAAACAGGCCGAAATTCGGCGGCAGCACCGGCTGGAACAAAAAAAGCGGCTGTCGCAGTATGACGGATAACGGCCGGTCGGTGCGAAAAGAAACGCGCGGACTGTGATCATGGCACGTGACCCAAAAGCCCTCACGCAAAAGTTGCAGCGCCGGGCGCGAGAGCTGGGCTTTGAGCTGTTCGGCGTGGCGGCGGTGCAGGATGTTCCCGAGTTGGCGCGCTACCGCGAATGGATCGACGCCGGACTGCAGGCCGACATGCAGTACATGGCGCGCAATTCGGAAAAGCGGAGCAATCCGGCATTGGTGGTGGAAAAGGCGCGCTCAGTCATCGTTTGTGGCAAAAATTATCACACCCGGGCGCCGCTTTCCACCGAATCGGCATCGCCAACCGCCGGCTGGATTGCACGCTATGCCTGGGGCGACGATTATCACGATGTGCTGAAGCAGCGCATCCGCAAGCTGTACGAATACCTTGTCGAGTTGACCGATGGCCGGGCACAGGGACGCTACTATGTGGATACCGGTCCGGTGCTTGAAAAAGTGTGGGGCCAATATGCCGGATTGGGTTGGATCGGCAAGAACACCTGCCTAATTAATCAGCACATGGGCTCGTTCTTTTTTCTGGCGGTGATCGTGACCGATGCCGAGCTGACCTACAGCACGCCGCCGCCCGACCGCTGCGGCACCTGCACCCGCTGCATCGATGCCTGTCCCACGCAGGCCATTATCGGGCCATATGTACTTGACGCGGAGAAATGTATTTCGTATCTTACCATCGAGCATCGGGATGGCATTCCCGAGCCGCTGCGCGAGGGCATGGGGCGGCACGTATTCGGCTGCGACATTTGCCAGGATGTGTGTCCCTGGAACCAAAAAGCGCCTGTGAGCCTCGAGCCGGCCTTTCAGCCGCGTTCCGGAAGTGTCAATCCGGAACTGGGCGAGCTTTTGCAGATGGATCAGGAAAATTTTCGTGAACGATTTCGGAAATCGCCGGTTAAACGAAGTAAACTCCGTGGCCTATTGCGTAACGCACTGATTGCCGCGGGGAATCGTCAACATCCGGCGCTGTTGCCGCATATCGAGTCACTGCGGCGTCATCCGGATGAAATGATTCGGGAGCATGCACAATGGGCTGTTGAACAAATTACAACATCCACCAAAGCAAAAAAAGAAGACGCCTATGTCCACGATTGAAATCCCTGTTTTCCCCTTGCCCAATTTGGTGTTTTTCCCACAGGCGATTGTCCCCCTGCACATTTTTGAACCCCGTTACCGCACCATGATTCGTGATGTTCTCAGAGAAAAAAAGCAATTCGGCGTTTTTCTGCTCAAACCCGGCTGGGAGAAAGACTACTGGGGTTCGCCGGAGATTTTTGAAGTCGGTTGCCTCGGTAAAGTCGAGGCCTATGAGAGTTTGCCCACCGGGCATTTCAACGTGCTGCTGCGCGGCATGGTCCGCATCCGCGCGCTGGAGTGCGTGTGCGACTATCCGTATCGCCGGATGCGCGTGCAGCCACTGATGGATGAGGACTTCCACTGCACCGCGGCGGAGAAAACACGGTTGTTCAATCACATGTACGACATCGCCGGGCATTATCTGGATGAAATTCTGCAAATTGAGCCGGCTGCGGTGATGGGGCCACGCGAGGAGAAAAACCTCGAGGCTCTGGTCAACCGCGTTACCATGACGTTGGACGTGGACGTGTACGAAAAGCAGCGCATGCTGGAGCTGTCGTCGGTGGAAAAGCGCTACTACTTTGTCAAGCAGGCCATCGACGAGCGGCTGCTGGGACTGAAAAGCATCAAAGCCATCGATAAACTTGATTTTAAGCCAACATTGAATTAAATTTGTTATCTTGTGTGAAACCATGGCCGTGACGATTCGATTGTTTGCAATTTTGCGAGAAGCCGTCGGCAAAGACGGATTCGACATTCACATCGATGAGCCGGTGCCGGTGGAACGGCTATTTGAGCAAATTGTGGCCGAGCATCCAGCGCTTGAACGATACAAATCCATGATTACCTTTGCGGTGAACGGCGATTACGCCACCGGTCAAGATCTGGTCAAAGATGGTGACGAGGTGGCGCTGATCCCGCCGATTTCGGGAGGCTGACATGGTTGACATCACGCGCGACAAAATCGATTTGGACCGCTTGCTGGCGGAAATGGAGTCTCCCGAAAGCGGCGGCGTGGTGGTGTTCATCGGCCGGGTGCGCAACCACGCGCAGGGACGGGAAGTGATCCGCATGGAATACGAGGGCTATGAACCCATGGCACGGCGCGTGTTGCAGCAACTGGAAAACGAGGTGCGCGAGCGATGGCCGGTGGAAAAAATTGCCATGGTGCACCGGCTGGGCATACTGGAGATCGGTGAAGCGAGCGTGGTGATCGCCGTGGCATGCGCGCACCGGGCACAGGCTTTCGAGGCCTGCCGTTATGCCATCGACCGGCTGAAAGAAACGCTGCCGGTCTGGAAAAAAGAGTTCGGACTCGATGGGGCATCCTGGGTGGAAGGGGTGATGCCCAATGTACATCAATCTGAGGAGGAGACGAATCGATGATGGTGGAATTGAGCGTGGTTCCTGTTTCGCAGGATGGAAGTGTGGCCAAATACATTGCCGAAGCCGTGCGGGTGGTGGATGAAAGCGGTCTGGATTATCGCGTGACGCCCATGGGCACGGTGATTCGCGGCGAGTGGGATGAGGTGATGGCCGTGGTCAAAGCGGCGCACGAAAAGGTGCGCTCCATGACCGACCGGGTGATCACCAAAATTTACATCGATGAATCCAAAGGCGATGATCCGCAGTTTGATGAGAAAGTGGCGTCGGTGGAAAAGGCGCTGGGCAAAGACATCAAAAAATAGGACATCGCCGGGATGGGTCAAATTGCGCAAAAAGCAGGTTCTCTTCGAGAGCCTGCTTTTTTATTGATCGATTAGTGCTTGCATTCGCCAGCGCTTTTTCTTAATATTTTCAAGTAACTACGACAAGTCGTATGTGCTCTGACAATGTAAACATGCATCGAACCTGAAACCAGATTAACGTACCGGAGAGGAGCATGAGTCAAAAGCATTTCTTCGTGTGCACCAATGTGCGCCCGCCGTTTGCCAAGCCTTCCTGTGGGCAAAGGAATAGCCCTGAAATTCTGTTTCGGTTTCGCGAATTGATCGAACAAAATGGTTGGATCGGTAAAGTACGCGTAAACGGTACGGATTGCCTCGGCCCGTGCGATATCGGTCCGACGGTGGTGGTGTATCCCGATGGCGTATGGTACGGCAACGTCAGCGTGGATGATGTGGAAGAGCTGTTGCGTGCGCATGTGGAAGAGAACCGGCCGGTCGAGCGGCTGCGAATTGGATGAGGACAAACGTAAGGAGAAAATGGCATGAGCAAGAAAGCGAATTCCCGTGTGTTGTTGGTGATTGCCGCAGACGCCTTTGATGATCGTCAATATGCGGCCGTGCGTGACGCATTGGAAAAAGCCGGCATTCAGGTGGATGTGGCCTCGACGGTGAAGAAAGGGGCCCGTGGCCTGGGTGGCATGCGCCTCGATCCCGATTTCATCATCGATGAAGTGGATGCCGGGCCGTATGCCGGCGTGGTTTTTATCGGCGGGCACGGCTGTTCTCAATACTGGCACGATGTGTATGCGCATGAAATCGTGCGCACGATTTACGAAAACGGAGGGCTGGTCGCCGCCATTGGTCGCGCTCCGGTTGTTCTGGGCGAGGCCGGCATCCTCGGTGAGCACAACACCACCGGAGCGGTCGGCATCTATGAAAAAATGGTGATTTTCAGCAAAGCATTCACAGCCAATAAAATCGAGGTGGATGGCAACGTCATCACCGCGGAGAATAATAACGCCCTTGAGGATTTCAAAAGCGCCATCGTGGCCTGGTTCATGCACGGTGATCACAAGCCCAAAAAGCCGGCCGCGGCGCAGGCGGAATAGCGCAAGCTGCTTATTCACTTAACACAGCGTCGAATCCTGGTGCAGCAGGGAAGACCGCCATCCGCTAAGCATTGTAACTGTTCAACAAGAGCCGTTATTTGTCATTCCGATTTTCTGCGGCGATCGCAAGGGAGACGCTGAAATGGCGGAATCTCATATCCTTTTTTTCAGGCAAGGTGATTCCGGTATCAGCCCAGCCAGTAGTCGGACGCGTCCGCCAGCTGGCGGCACCGGAATGGCAATTTAAATGTCGAAAGTGTTGATACGCCTGAAAAGTTACTAAGCATTTGACATAGAGCAGTGACGACAGCGTCATTCGCATCAATGTTGAAAGGATGTTTCCATGGAAGAATTGGTTCGGCAGATACTGATCGAGCTCGGTGAAGACCCGAACCGGGAAGGATTGCGACGGACCCCGTCGCGCGTGGCCGGAGCGTTGCGGTTCCTCACCGCCGGCTACGAGGCGGATATCGATAAAATTATCAATAAGGCCATTTTTCAAGAAGATTACCAGGAAATGGTCCTGGTGAATGATATCGATTTTTACAGCCTGTGCGAACACCACATGTTGCCGTTTTATGGCAAATGCCACGTGGCATACATACCTGCTGGCAAAATCATCGGCTTGAGCAAAATCCCGCGCATCGTGGATGTGTTTGCGCGGCGGTTGCAGGTGCAGGAGCGCATGACCACACAAATCGCCGAAACGCTGATGGAATATCTGCAACCGGCCGGGGTGGCCGTGGTCACCGAAGCCCGGCACCTGTGCATGATGATGCGCGGCGTGCAGAAACAAAATACCCTGGTCAAGGCCAGCGCCCTGTATGGGATTTTCCGTGAAGACTTGCGCACACGCGAGGAGTTCATGACCCTGATTGCCAACCACCCGTCGTAAATGACGCAATTCATGAGGTGGGGATCTTCAAACGAAGGAGGTGTGCAATGAAAATTACATTCTGGGGACATGCCGCCTTTTTGGTTGAAAACGGCAGCCATCGTGTGGTGATCGATCCGTTTCTGACTGGCAATCCGCTGGCCACGGTGAAGCCGGACGATGTGAAGTGCGACTACATCATCGTGACGCATGGCCATGGCGATCATTTAGGCGATACCATTGCCATCGCCAAAAACAACGATGCCGTGGTGATCGCCAATTTTGAGGTGGCCACCTACTGCAGCAACAAGGGCTGCAAGGCGCATCCGCTACACATTGGCGGCGGCCACGATTTTCCATTCGGGCGCGTCAAACTCACCATTGCCCATCATGGCAGTAGCCTCACCGAGGGCGATCAGATTATTTATCTCGGCAATCCCGCCGGTGTGCTGCTGACCATGGATGGCAAAACCCTGTATCATGCCGGCGACACGGCGCTGTTCTACGACATGAAATTGATCGGTGAGATGAACGCCATCGATGTGGCGCTGCTGCCCATCGGCGATAACTTCACCATGGGCATCGAAGATGCGGTGAAGGCGGTGGAGTTTCTGCAGCCGACGCTCACCGTGCCCATGCACTACAAAACGTTCGACCTCATCGACGTGGATCCGGGTGAGTTTGCCAGCCGGGTGGAAAGCATGGGCAAACAGGTGCGCATTTTGAAAGTCGGTGAAGCTCTGGAAATTTGAAACAGGCCAACCGGGACGGTTCGAATACGCCGGTCGCGGCTTTTTGATCCGTCCCGGTTTTTTTATGCATCTGATTCAGAAACGTCACAGCGGTTCAACCACGGCGGCAATCGGAAAAACGAAGCTTTTCTCAGGGGACGCAGAAGAAATGCCTCATCCCCTTTCAAATCCCAGAAAACTTTTTCCGCGTTCCCCAGGGCGAATTGAAGCCGTAAACTCAGCTCCGTCACCTGCCCGTATCATGGCGCTTCCGCGCGCACCGTCAGCTTCATCAGCGGCATGCCGGTGGTGCCGCCCATTTGCGTGATGTACACCCCGTGCGCCGTGACCGCCACGCCGCGCGGCGCGCGCAGCAGCGGCCTGGTCGGCTGGAGCACAAACCGCAGCATGCCTTCCCGATCGAACACCGTTACAAATCCCTGTCCTGTGTGGCTCACATAAATATTGCCCTGACCGTCGGCGTCCACACACCCGATGCGCAGCGCTTCCACATCCAGGTCCGGCACGCGCGAAAAGGTGGCCAGCGCATTCAGCCGCTGCCACTGGTGCACCGTGCCTTCCACCTGGCACGCGGCATACACGGTCAGGCCATCCGGCGAAACGGCAATACCACGCAACAAATGGCCGCCCGGTACCGGCAGGTGTTTGCCCGCGCTATCATCCGGGGTAAAGTGATACCAGTTGCCGCTGCCGGCTTCGGTCACGAAAAGCTCGCCGAGGTTAGATGCATCCACATCATACGGCACAAAAGGTAGTCCGATGCCGGGAATGGCGACGCCGTTGTGGGCCAGAAATCGCAATAGCACCGGCCGGTTGGCATTACCGGCTACGACAATGGTATCGCCATGGACACAGGCGATGCCCCCCGGGCGGTACACGGGCACGGCGTTGCCGGCGCTGTCGAGTCCGGCCGAGATGGGCGAGAACGGCCGTTGCGTGCCGTCCGGCCCGAACACATAGATGCGATTTTCCCACCAGGAGGGCACCCAGAGATTGCCGCGGGCATCGGCGGCTATAAATTGCGCGCCACCGATGGGAATATCGAACTCCTCGGCGACGAAATCCGGTACGGTTTCCTGGCCTACTGGCAAATGTTGCCATTCGGAATAGCTCGTATCCCCGGGCGTATCGGCGAGAGTGACTGCGACTCGAAATTCCAGCCATTGTTCGTAATCCGAAAGCAGTACGGGGCGGCTGCTGATGAACTTGCCCGGTGCGCCTGGCAAAGGGACGAGTTCAACCATTGGCAGCGGATTCTTCCACACCACAAACGCACGCACCGAGGCCGGCTTGCGCCGCTGAATTTCGGCAAGGATAAAAAACGGCTGTTTTTGCGCCACGGCCGCCGGCCAGGTTGACACGGATTTCACCAGCACGTCCGCCGGGAAAAACGTGGGCGACAGCGGCAGGACCTTTTTTTGAAAATAGCGCCTGGTGATCTCTTTGGCCAGAGCACCGATTTGGTGTTCCTTGAACAATCCGGAATAGCTGAACACCGAAATGCCAGCCACGCCTTTTTCGCGGGCGATTTGAATTTCATGCAGGGCTTTCGGGTCCCTGCTCGGATTGATCCCGGCCACCACCCGGTTGGCAGGAACGTTATCGAGATGGGCCTGCAGCTCGCTGGCAAACAGGTCCGGATCCGGAGTGTACGTCATGGGGAAGATGAAATCCACCAGGCCGGCGCGCAGCCAGTGGTGGCTATCCTGAAAAAATACATTGCGTCCGAGCTCGTAAATGCGCCACACCGCTGCGGAGACCACCGGTTTGGCCGGCAATTGCGCCAGACTGTCCTGGATCATGCTCAGCCACCGGGTGATGGCATCGCGTCGGAAATCGTCCCAGGCGGCCGGGGCATCCTGCGGACGCAGGCCGGTCAGCAATTGAAACGCCTGCAGTGATGCCGGATCGTAACTGAAGCCCGGCCCGGGAAAGCGGATGTAATCGAAATGCACGCCATCGGGCTGGTATTTGCGCACGATTTCCATGACCACGCCGGCCAGGTATCGCCGGACTTCGGGGTGGGTGAGAGCAAGCCACAGATAGTGCGATTGCAGCCGCTGGAAATTGCCATGAAGATCGCGGGCAAACCATCCCGGATGGCGGTTCCACAACTGCTCGAACCGGGTGGAGGCCAGTTTGCCGCGCCAGCCGGGCCCGATATTGATCCACACATGCAGTTTGAGGCCGCGTGCGTGGGCTTCGCGTAGCGCGACCGCCATCGGATCCCAGCCGGGATCTTCGCCGCCGAGCTCGCTCGCCCAGGGCTCGATATCGGATTCGTAAAACGCGGTGGCATTGCCGCGCACCTGGAACAGCACGGTATTGAACCGCGCCGAAGCAATGTTTTTCATGATGATCTGAATATCCTGCGGCGAACGGTACTCCCAGCGCGTCACCCAGATGGCCCGAACCTCGGGATCGAGGGGAGATTGGGAATGCGCAGAATTCACCGCCAGCAACAACAAACTGAACCAAACAACGTGTTGCATTTGCCGGATCACAGCAATGGATCTCCTTATAAATGTTTGAATAGAAACCTCTTTTACTCGGTCAAGGCAAATATCTGCAAATTTTGGTTTAAATGACAATGATTTTGTTGTAAATTACGTTAGCATGCTTGATAAGCATTGTTGCACAATGAACTCATGAATGACATAGTGCTTGAGCTGTATTGCTATTCAATTTCAGAAATAACCGAGTTATTCCGTTATTTGTTACCCCAGCTTTCAACGCTGCCTCTGCAGGAATCGCATTAACCTGTTGAAGCTTAAAACGTTATCGGTACTTTTGCCAGCATCATTAATATAGCTGGCGCAAAGTTGCAAATTCAGGACCAGCATGATCCATGAAAAAGACACGACCGGAAATGATTCCGTTTACCAAATTATCCGCCACCGGCAACGATTTCATCCTGTTCGAACGGGAGACATCCGGACTGAGCGGCAAGGAATACGACTTTTTCCGGGACATTTGCGCCCGGCGAACGGGTATCGGTGCGGACGGCATTCTGCTGCTGGAGCCGGATGCAAAGGCGCACTTCCGCATGCGTTATTATAACGCCGATGGCCGGCCTTCGGAAATGTGCGGCAATGGCGCGCGCGCAGCCGCGTTTTATGCCTACCGCGCCGGACTGGCGCCGCAGCAGCCACAATTCGTGATCGGAGAAGACCGACTGCGTGCCAACGTGAAGGACCGGCAGGTGGCGCTTACGTTACAGATGCCGCAGCAGGTGGATCTGGCTCCCGGTGCTTTGCAGCACAGCGATTTCGAGGAAGTCGGTTTTGCCATCACCGGAGTGCCGCATTATGTGCTTCTGGCGCCGGAGGTCGATGCCGTGCCGGTGGTGGAGCTCGGGCGGTTTTATCGCCATGCCGATGCTTTTGCACCGCGCGGCACCAATGTAAATTTTGTGCAGCGCATTGACGAAAGGCGATTTAAAATCCGCACTTACGAGCGCGGCGTGGAAACCGAAACCCTGGCCTGCGGCACCGGGGTGGTGAGCTCCGCCTATCTGCTGCGCGCCCGATTGGAACTGGATTTTCCATTGACCTTCGAAACGCGGGGCGGCCGGCTTGCCGTGGATGAGGATGCGCAAACTGGCCAGCCGGTGCTCTCGGGCGAGGTGCGCATGCTGTATCGCGGCGACATCCTGACCGAATTTTTTGAAACATGGTGAACCCGTTGGAAATCGAAATCTCCCGACAAATCGAAATCGATGTTTCGTCCATCCGACGCATCCTGCTCACGCGATTGCGTTTCATGGGCGACGTGATCCTGACCACTCCGCTGATTCGCCAGTTACGCCGCGTTTTCCCGCAGGCGCATCTGGCCTACATGACCGAAGCGCCATATGCGTCCCTGCTGCAGCACAATCCGCATCTGGATGAAATCATTGCTATTAAAACGCGTCCGGCTGGCTCTCCATGGGCCGAGGTGCGCCAGCAATGGCAGCTTTTTCGGGACCTACGCCGTCGGCAGTTCGATTTAGTCATCGATCTGTTCGGCAATCCGCGCAGCGCGCAGTTGACATGGGCCACGGGCGCGCGCTGGCGCGTGGGCGGCGATTACCGCGGCCGCCGTTGGCTGTACACCGTACGCGTGCCGCAGAACGGTCCCCACGTGGATGCCATTGCCTTCCACCAGCGCAGCCTGCAGGTCATCGGCCTTAATGGCGGAGACAAACGCACCGAGCTTTTTCTGACCGGGGCCGAGAAACAGGCTGGCGCGGCCTATCTCAAGGCATGCGGCTTCAGCCTGTCCGCGCCAATTGTGGGGCTGCACCCCGGAGCCACCTGGCCGAATAAAATCTGGCCGGCGGCCAATTTCGCGGCCGTGGCGCGGCAACTGATGTCTGAGGGCGTACAGGTGTTTTTGACCTGCGGGCCAGGTGAGGAAGCCATCGTCCGCGAGGTGCGCGAACACAGCGGCGGTCGGGCTGTGGCCGGCGATGTGCTGCCGCTGCGCAAACTGGCATCTATTTTGCACCACTTTTCCGGAATGATTGCCAACGATTGCGGCGTCATGCACATGGCGGTGGCGGTGGGAACGCCAACCATCGGCATTTTCGGGCCGGGCGAGCCGGATATCTGGTTTCCGTACGATCCGCCGCACCGCGCGTTCTGGACCGACATCGATTGCCGGCCCTGCCACCAAAATCATTGTCCGCTGGGCACGCTGGAGTGCATGCACCGCATTGCGCCGGAGCCAGTGGCGCAAACCATGTTGCACATGCTCAAAAAGGCGGCCTGATGCAAACCAAACATTTTCGCCTGTACTCCATTGGGCACGGCAGCGACACGCCGGAGCATTTCTTGCAGCGTTTGCAAACGTTCGGCATCACGTGTGTGGCGGATGTGCGCCGGTTTCCGCACACGGCGCGACTGTCGCATTTCAAGGACAAATCCCTGCGCTTGCTGCTGGAACGGGCCGGCATCGATTATGTGCCGCTAGGCGAGTGGCTGGGCGGTTTCCGCAAGGAAGGGTACGAGAGCTACACGCGGACGCCGGAGTTCTCCGAAGGGCTGCAAAAGCTCATGGCACTGGCCGAGGATCAAAATGTGGCGTTTTTGTGTGCGGAGTTCGATCCGCTGCATTGCCACCGACGGTTCATTGCGGCCGAGCTGGTGAAACAGCGGTGGCCGGTGGCGCACATCTTGAAAGATGGCTCGCTGATTTCGCATTCGGATCTCATTCATGGCCAGACCCTCGATCTGTTCGATCCAACCAATGGTTTTTGACGACGCATGCATCTGGAAAAGCTGCTACAAAATCGCAAAACCGTGGTGGTGACGCTCATCGCGGCGATTTTTCTCGTGCTGGGCGCCCTGAATTTGTTTAGCTGGCTGTTCTTCAAGCGCATGGAGGCCAACCTTGACCATGAGCTGGGCCGGCGGCTGCAATCCGTGGCCGGACTGGTGGCTCGGCTGGCAGAAAGCGAAATTTTCGGCACCAAACTGGATGCTGAATTGAACGAGGTGGAGCGCTATATCCTGCAAACCAGCCTCGATGAGCTGCGCGACATTAACCAGTTGCAGGCCATTTACCTGGTGACGCCGGAACTTGTTACAATCTTTTCGTCGCCGCCGCACTTCAAACCCGGCGAGATGATCCGATACCTAATGGAAGATAGCCTTCAAATTCAGCTCGCACTTCAGGGCCGCAATCAGGCCTCGCCTCTGCATGTGATCGAAGGAAATCGCTTTAAATCGGGATATGCTCCGTTTCACAATGAACTGGGCAAAATCATCGGGCTCGTCATCGTCGAGGCCTCCGCTGATTTTTTCTCCCTACTCAAGTTCTACCGTCGTGGTTTGATTCTGGGCGGCATCGTCAGTTTCATGGTGGTGCTGCTGGTGGCGTTTTTTATTTCGTGGATCGTGATGTCGTTCGTGCGGTTGCAGGAGCGGCTGCATCAAAACGAGCGGCTGGCGGCCATGGGACAAATGGCGGCGACGGTCGCGCATGAAATTCGCAATCCGCTGGGCATCATCAAAAGCACGGCCGAGGTGTTGCGCAACCGGTACCGCAACCCGGAAAAGCAGGACGAATTGTTGGAATTCATTCCGTCCGAGGTGGACCGGCTGAATCGGCTGGTGAGCGATTTTCTCACCTTCGCGCGCGACAGGCAGTACGAGCTCGAAACCGGCGATCTGGTGGCCACCATCGAAAAGGCCATTGAGGACATTCGCGCGGAGATGGCGGGCACGGAAACACGCATTCAGTTTGAGCCTTCGGTCAGCAAGCTGGCCGTGCCACATCATTCGGACGCCATTCGGCAGGTGATTTTGAACCTGGTGCGGAACGCCGTAGAAGCCATGAACGGCAGCGGCGATGTGAAAGTTTTGATTATTCCTGAAACAAAATGGGGGAGAAAACAGGTTAAAGTAAGTGTTGCGGATAACGGCCCCGGGGTCAGCGGTGATCCCGAGAAGATCTTTGAACCGTTTTATACAACCAAAACGTCGGGCAGCGGTTTAGGACTGGCCATCACCCGGCAGATCATCGAGAAACACGGCGGAAAAATCTCCATTCACAGTCACCCCGGCGAAGGCACCACGGTCACATTTTTTCTGCCGAGATGATGTCCTGGCCGGATTCCGGCACCGCAGATGCATACAACGTCACAATCGACAGCAGGTCAGGGCATTGCCTGGCCGCGATCAATTTTCTTGATTTGGTGCGGATTATTGCATAACTTCTTGAAATGGAACCCACTTCCGTTCGTCGTCGGAAACCGACGCGATGCCCGCTCCATTTCGGCCGCCGTCCGTGCATGAAGATTATTTTAAGAAACCTTTTACATAAACATCAACAACGCGAATTCAACAAAACCACTGGCTGTTGGGAAGTCATTTTGATCAATCCATAAACGTGGGTGGAATACTCATGAGCATGAAGTCAATCTCTCGCGTCTTTTTGGGGATTTGGACGGTTCTGTTGCTGGCGGCACAGGCGCACGCGCAGTTTGGAAAAAACAAGATTCAGTATCACGATTACGAGTGGAAATACATACAGACCGAGCATTATGATATTTATTTCTACGGCGATGGCCTGAATGCGGCCAAATTTGCCGCCGCAGTGGCGGAATCCTCATACAAGCAAATCAGCCGCCTGCTGGATTTTGAAATGCAGGCCCGCACCCCCATCATCCTGTATAACTCACACAATGATTTCGAGGAGACTACGGTATCGCCGGAAATTCAGGAAGAATCCGTGGGCGGTTTTACCGAATTTTTAAAGAACCGGGTGGTTTTGCCATATGATGGATCGGCTGAGCAGTTTCGGCATGTGATTCATCATGAGCTGTTTCACAGCCTGCATCTCCAGTATTTTTATGGTGTTGGGCCCGGTGCCATCATTCAGGGCATCTCGGGATTCGCCATCCCACCCTGGTTTGAAGAAGGAAGCGCGGAATACTTTTCCATCCATTGGGATACCGAGTCTGACAATTTCATTCGAGATGCTGTGGTTTCAGGATATATGCCGCCGATTCCACGCATGTGGGGGTTTATGGCCTACAAAGGGGGACAGGCTCTCATGTATTGGATCGAACGTCGATATGGGATCGAAAAAATTACGCAATTGAATGCGGTCATGCGACAACGTAAAAATGTGCAAAGGGCCTTTCGTTCGGTTTTTGGTATGAGTGTTGAAGAGCTCAGTGATAAATGGCATCAAGATCTGAAAAAAGAATACTGGCCAGAAATTGCCAAACGCAAGGCTCCGGATGAATTAGCCATGCCCATTACCGATCACCGCAAGAACGTTAATTTTGTAAACAACGGGCCTTCCCTTAGCCCAAAAGGCGATAAAATTGCTTTTTTAAGTGATCAGGCCGGCAAATTCGATATTTGGGTGGCCTCGACCCTGACGCCGAAGAAACCCAAAAAGCTGGTAAGCGGCCAGAAATATAGCGGCCTGGAAGAGATGAAGTGGCTGCGTCCGGGAATTACCTGGTCGCCGGATGGCAAAAAGCTTGCTTTCGCTGCCAAGGCCGGTGAACGGGATGCCATTTATATTGTTGATGTGCGCAGCGGCAGGATTGAGAAGAGCTTTAGACCGCGTCTGGATGGCCTGTGGAGTCCGGCGTGGTCACCGGACGGTCGTTACATTGCTTTCATGGGCGCCAAAGCCGGCCGCAGTGACATCATGCTGATCGATGTGTATTCCGGCGAGATCACCCGGGTGACGGACGATCCGTACACCGATATGGAGCCGGCCTGGTCGCCCGATGGGCAGTGGATCGCTTTTACTTCTGATCGCGGCGTGTTCAAAGAGCCGGTGGAAGATGTACTTCCGCTTGCCGATTTCGCCAATATCGATGTGTTTCTTGTCCGCCCGGATGGTAGCGACCTGAAGCAGGTGACCTTCGGTCCATACAAAGATAAATTTCCCATCTTCTATCATAGCAGCGATTCCCTGCTTTACATTTCCGATGCCAACGGCATCAGCAATATCTATTTTCTCAATCTGAAAACTGGCGAAAGCAAGCCATTGACCAACCTGCTGACCGGCGCGGTACAGATTTCCGCTTCTATCGAGGGCGACCGAATTGCGTTTACCTCGTTTTACCGCGGTGGATATGATATTTACCTGTGGAAAACGCCGTTTCAGGATGTGGATTCACTCGGCGAGCTTGAGCCGACGCCGTTCCGCAAACGGCAAATGAAGCAAAAAGAAAAGCCGCACATGCTCACCGAAAAATCGAACGGCAAAGAGCGCCCCAAATTCGATATCATGGATCGGCCGTTTCGCAAGTTCGTATTCGATGCCGACTTTCGCGAAGGCAAGATTCGCAACCAGACCATGCTCGCCGCGCCGGTGGAAATCGCCAAATCGGAACGGCTGACCGAAAAAGGTGAGTTCAAGGTCAGTCCATACAGAACCAAGTTCTCGGTGGACTGGATCGGAGCCGCCGGCGGCTATGATCCGTTCTTCGGCGTGAGCGGCTACACGCAAATTATCCTCAGCGATTTGATGGGCCATCAGCAAATCGGCATCGGCATTAACCTGATTCGTAATATTCAAAATAGCGATTTTATTGTGAGCTGGAATTATTTACCAAAACGCTATGACATAGGCGTTCAGCTTTTCCATTTTGCCTATTTCTTCCAGACTACCTTTGGTATCGAGCGGCTGCGACATCTGGGCGCCCAAGCATTTTTCTTGTATCCGATCTCGCGGTTTAAGCGCATTGAATTCATGACCAACCTTACGCAATTGCGTGAGCAGAATCTGATTTATACGGATATTTTCCCGCAGCAAATCACCACGGCCATGCCCATGACCCTGGCGTACGTATCCGACAACACCTTTTGGCGATTCTTCGGACCGTTCAGCGGAACCCGCTACCGCCTGAGTCTGATTTGGGCACCGCAGTTGCGCAATAGCTGGCTGTCATTCCAGACCGCCATGTTGGATTACCGAACCTATCTACCGCTGTCTAAAGAGGTCGGCTTTGCGTTCCGCATCAACGGCGGCGTGAGCGGAGGCCCGAACCCGATGCAGTTCATTATTGGCGGCGTGGAAAACTGGATCAACCCGCGCTTTGCACAGGACATCAACCGGATTGACATCACCAATTTCTTTTTCAGCTACTTCGCCTTTCCGTTGCGCGGCGCCAATTACTACGAACGCGTCGGCACCCGTTTTTTTCTGATCAACGCCGAGCTGCGCTTTCCGCTGGTGGACTACTTCATCATCCGCTTTCCGCTGCCCATGGGCTTTGCCAATATCCGCGGTGCCGGCTTTCTGGATGTGGGCTCGGCCTGGGATTCGGATAAGCGCTTTCGCGGCACCACGGTTAACGAAACAGGGGAAGTGGTTTTGCGCGATATTGTGGCGTCCTTCGGCTGGGGCTTCCGTGCCAACATGGGCATTTTCCTGCTGCGCATGGATACGGCCTGGCGCACCGACCTGGCTTCGACCAGCAAACCGCAGTACTTGTTCAGCCTGGGCATCGATTTCTAAATCGTGAATGCAACGGATTTTCATAAACGGATGGACTCCATTATGGCAACAAAAAAGATCCGATTTCGCTCAATTCAACCGTTGATGTTTATAGGATCAATTCTCGGCTTGATGGCGGGCGGCTGCGCCGTCCCCAGCGGAGGCGTGCACGGAACGGACGTGTGGTCGCGTCTGAACCTGTCAGCTCGCGTGATCAATCTACCTTCAGAAACGCCGAATCTGGGCCGGGTGGTGTGCTTCGCCGAGGTCCGCTACCGCGATATTCAGTTTGTTAAAACCGATGACGGCTACGAGGCCGTGCTGGAATTCACGTTTTCGATTTATCAGAAAGACAACCGCGAACCGCTGAAACTCACCGACCGCAAGAAAATCCTGCGTGTGGGGACGTTCCGGGAAACCATCGATCGCAAGAAAACGGTGCGCTTACTGGAAAATTTTGAGGTGCCGTTTGGTCAGTACACGGCGCGGGTAGTGGTGCGCGATCGCAATGCGCGCAGCATGGGCATCGCCAGCGAATCGATCGAAGTGGTGGACCTGTACAGCAATCTATTTATCAGCCGCCCGATCTTGATGTGGGACTCGGTGAGCACGCTCGATCCCGATCAAATGGTGCCGTTTCAAAATCGTCGATATGAAAACGATGTTTTCGCATTAGTGGTGGTTGGCGGTATCAATCCCAAAGAAACCTACAAAATTCATTACCGCCTCGAGGACACACGCGGACAGATGATGTATGAGCGCACGATGAATTTGAAACCAACTGGCCGAGTGAATTTCGTTTCGCTGCGCATTCCGGTGAGCAAACTGGCGCTGGGCAAAACCAACATTCTGGTGACCGCCGAACAATTCGGCAACCGCGTCGCCAGCCGTTTGACGCTGTATTCCTCTTTGGGCCGCGGCACCGAGGTCACGCAAAACATCGATTCCTACATCGAGCCAATGCGCTACATAATGCCATCGGATGACTGGAAGAGACTGCGCGACGCTAACCCAGAAGAGCGCAAAAAGCTGTTTGAAGCCTTCTGGAAAGAACGGGATCCCGATCCGAATGATTTGGTCAATCCACTAATGGAAGAGTTCTTCTTCCGGGTGCAGGAAGCAAATCAGAAATTCAGTTGGGGCTCGGAAGAAGGCTGGGAAACCGATCGTGGTCGGATCTACATCATTTACGGCCCGCCGGACAGCATCGAGCGGCAGCGATCGCCACGCTCGGGCATCACCTATGAAATCTGGCGCTACTATAATATCGGTAGGCAATTCGTGTTCGAGGATCGCTACAATAATGGCAATTACCGGCTGTATTCATCGAATTGATGGAATCCATTGTTCAGGTTCAGGCTTTGCATCCGTGAATTTTGTAACCGGGAGAAACTTATGCGTCAGCAGGGGAACGCGGTGACCCGCATTGCAACCTGTGTGTTTGGTTTAATCCTTGCGACCGGGATGTTTTCCGGTTTCGGTCTGGCTCAACAGACCAGGGAAGATTCGCTGTTGGCCAGCCGCATTCTGGAAGAATTTGAGAAAGACAGCCGGATGCCGGTCAGCGGCATTTCCGTTGTGGTGCTGAACGGCATGGTACGGCTCAAGGGCGTGGTTTCCACCCTGGCCCAAAAGCACTGGGCCGAGGAAATTGCCTATGGTGTCCCCGGCGTGCGCGTGGTGGACAACAAACTCTGGGTCGATCGGCCGCGCATTTCCGATGCCAGGTTGAAAAAGAACATCGAGAAAACATTGCGCAGCAATCCGGATTCGCTGTTCAAGCACGTGCGCGTGCGAGTCGAGGATGGCGAAGTGCGGCTGAAAGGCACCGTGAGTAGCTGGGGCGCCAAATACACCGCCACCGACATCCTGTCGATGATTCCCGGGGTGCAGAAAATCAAAAATGACCTCAAAATCCGCGACGCCAAAAACCGCACCGATGAGCAAATTCGCCGCGCGGTGATCCGCGCCATTCGTAAGAAAATTTCCACCAGTAGTGAGTATTGGATCAAGGTGAAAGTGGTGCGCGGCGTGGTGACTCTCAAGGGGCGCGTGCGTAGCGAAAATGAAAAGCGCATTGCCATTCAGACGGCGCTGTTCGTGCCAGGCGTCGCTGAACTGGTGGACAAACTGGAGGTCCTGCCAGAATAGCGTGCCTGGGGAGGCATTTCAGGGGGAGCCTTACGCAATAAGAGAAAGTTTTCTGCTCTTTCGTTCCATTCTGTTTGCCCTTTCCTGCCTTCTCTCGTAGATTGCGCATGAGTCACCGGACCAGGGCATTCGTGTGCCATTGGGTCCTTTTCCAAAGCCGCTCATGCAAATCGAGGGTATTCATGTTCAAAAAGAAGTGGTTTCGCGTTGCCGTCACGCTGCTTTTCGTGCTGGCGTTTCTGGTTTTGAAAACCTATCGCGATGCCGGTGAATTCAAAGCGATTCAGGCGATTGGTGGGCAGGAATGCCGGTTGGTTTCTGGCGTTCAAAGTTCCGAAGACATCACCATTCATCCGAAAACGGGCATGGCCTTCATCTCCTCCGATGACCGCCGGGCCTTTGTGCAGGGGCTGACCTCGCAGCCGGGCGCCATTTACGGTTTCGATCTGACAAGCTCGGAGCCGGTGCTGGTCAACCTGACGCCGACCCTGCCGTTCGAATTCCATCCCCATGGTATTGGTCTGTATATCGATGACAGCGATTCTACCTGGCTCTTTGTGGTCAATCACCGTGAGGATGCATCGTATGTGGAAATATTTCAGTTTGACGGTAGCCGATTGCGTTACGTGGAATCCATTCATGGCGAACGGATGCACAGCCCTAACGATGTCCTCCCCGTGGGGCGGCGGCAATTTTACGTGACCAACGACCATGGCAATACTTCGAAACTGGGGCGCCTGCTCGAAGAATATTTGCAACTGGCGCGATCGCATTTGCTCTACTACGATGGCCATTCTTTCCGCGAAGTCGCCGGCGGGTTCGGATACGCCAACGGCGTCAATATGAGTCCGGATGGTCGGCGGCTGTATGTGGCGGCGACCACCAGCAAGGCGGTGTTTGTGTTTAATCGCGATCCCCACAGTGGCGATTTGACGCCGCGTCAGCGGATCGATCTCGGCACCGGGGTGGATAATATCGAAGTCGATGCAAACGGCGATTTGTGGATTGGGGCGCACCCCAAACTGCTGACGTTTGTCGCCTATTCAAAAGATGCGAATAAGCTCTCGCCATCTCAGGTAGTACGCATTCACTGGCGGGGGGAGGGAAATTTCGATATCAATTACATGTATAGCAGTGATGGCCGGCCTCTATCTGGCTCCAGTGTGGTCGCCGTTTGGGGAGAGCATTTGCTCATCGGCTCGGTGTTCGATCCGGCGTTTTTATGGTGCAAAAGGTAAGTTGACGCTTCCCCGGGGTCTGGCAGCGTTTCATTATCCAATAGAGACCATTCATATGGAGGATACGATGGCATACGAAAATAAATTTCTGAATGTGCAATGGCTATTTCTCAGGCCATTGTGGTGGATGCCCTTTATTATAATGGTTCTAACCATGCACGTATTTGCACAATCCGGTACAGAGTATCAGTACCGCATGCCGCCGAAAGCCATTGCGGATCTGGCGGACGCGCCGCCCACGCCATCGGTCAGTCTATCGCCGGATAGCCGGTGGTTGCTGGTCATGGAGCGGCCCAATCTGCTGCCCCTCCGCGAGCTGGCGCAACCGGAACTGCGACTGGCCGGCCGGCGCTTCAATCCGCGCACCAACGGCCCCAGCCGTAGCCGGTATTACACCCAATTGAGTTTGCTGAACCTCGATGACCGCAGCACGCGTCCGATTCTGGGATTGCCGGACGATCCGCGCATCCGCGACATCCGGTGGTCGCCCGATGGCCGCTGGATTGCCTTCTCGCACACGCGCCATGATGCGGTGGAACTGTGGGTGGTGGATGTAACCGCCGCGAAGGCGCGCCGCCTGGCCGATGTGCGTCTCAACGGCGTGTACGGCACGCTGTACCGGTGGATGCCCGACAGCAAATCCTTGATTTGCAAAATCGTGGCCGAAAACCGCGGCGAACCGCCCACACCGCCCGAGGTGCCCACCGGACCGACCATCCGCGAAACTACCGGCCACAAAGCGCCGGCGCGCACCTATCAAGATTTGCTGAAAAATCCATTTCACGAAAAGCAGTTCGAATATTACATGAAATCGCGGTTGGCGCGGATCGACCTGAACGGACAGGTGACCGGACTCACGGAAACCGCGCTGTACACCTTTTTCGAGCCGTCGCCGAATGGCGAGTATTTGCTGGTGCAGTCGATTCACCGGCCGTTTTCGTATCTGGTGCCGGTGTACCGGTTTCCCCGCCGGGTCGAGGTGCTGGATCGTAACGGCAAGCTCGTGAAACAGCTCGCTGACCTGCCGCTGGCCGAGGAAGTGCCCATCGGTTTTGGCGCCGTGCCCACGGGGCCGCGTGCGTTCGGCTGGCGTTCCGATGCACCGGCCACGGTGTACTGGGTGGAAGCACAGGACGGCGGCGATCCGCGCGCCAAGGTGGATATCCGCGACAAAGTGTTCATGCTAGCGGCGCCGTTTGCCGACAAGCCCGCCGGGCTTATTTCGCTGGGGCTGCGCTATTCCGGCATCCAGTGGGCCAACGACCGGCTGGCGCTGGTGAACGAATTCTGGTGGCGCACGCGCCAGACGCGCACCTGGATCGTCGAGCCCGCAAAGCCGGGCAAAACGCCGCGCATCCTGTTCGATCGCTCGTACGAAGACCGCTACAGTGATCCGGGGCGGCCGGTGATGCGGTCGGCCGGCAATGGATATTATGTGCTGCAAACCGATCGCCGCGGCCGCAAAATCTACCTGATCGGCGAAGGCTACTCGCCCGAGGGCAACCGCCCGTTCGTCGATGAGCTCGACCTGCGCTCGAAAAAGACGAAACGCTGGTTCCATTCGCAGGCGCCGTATTACGAACGGCCTGTGGCGCTCGTCGATCTCAAAAAGCGGCTCATCCTTACGCGGCGGGAATCCAAAACCGAGCAGCCCAATTATTTTCTGCGCGATTTGAAAAAGGACCGGCTGGTGCAGCTCACCCAGTTTCCGCATCCGGCGCCGCAGCTCGAAGGCGTGACCAAAGAGCTCATCCGCTACAAGCGCGAGGATGGCGTTGATCTGTTCGCCACCCTGTACCTGCCGCCCGGCTACAAAAAAGAGCAGGGGCCGCTGCCGGTGCTGATGTGGGCCTATCCGCGCGAGTACAAGAGCGCCAAAGCGGCCGGCCAGGTGACCAGCTCGCCTTACCGGTTCGTGCGCATCTACTGGGGCTCGCCGCTGTTCTGGCTCACCCAGGGTTATGCCGTTCTCGAGGGCCCGACTATGCCGATCATTGGCGAGGGCGACAGGGAGCCCAACGACACGTATGTGGAGCAACTCGTAGCCAGCGCAAAAGCGGCGGTGGAGGAGCTGGTGCGCCGCGGCATCGCCGACCGGGAGCGCATTGCCATTGGCGGGCATTCGTACGGCGCGTTCATGACCGCCAACCTGCTGGCGCATTCCGATCTGTTCCGCGCCGGCATTGCCCGCAGTGGCGCCTACAACCGCACCCTCACGCCGTTTGGCTTTCAGGCCGAGGAGCGCACGCTGTGGGAAGCGCCCGAGGTCTATTTCCGCATGTCGCCGTTCATGCATGCGGACAAGGTGAACGAGCCAATTCTGCTCATCCATGGCGAGGCGGACAACAACTCCGGCACGTTTCCCATCCAGAGCGAGCGGTTCTATCAGGCGCTGAAGGGGCTGGGCGGCAAGGCGCGGCTGGTGATGCTGCCGCTGGAAAGCCACGGCTACCGCGCGCGGGAATCGGTGATGCACATGCTGTGGGAAATGACCGAGTGGCTGGAAAAATACGTCAAAAACGCTCCGCCGCGCTCCGGCACGCAGCCGTGAATCGGAAGGTGGGGCTCACCACAAAGGCACAAAGAACACCAAGAAAAGCAGGTACCAGACACCAGGCACTTTCAAAGTGCCTGGCGTCTCGATCGCCTCAGAGACTCTGCGAGCCCGGCGTCTCTGCGCGAGGTTTTCAACGCTTGAGATGAATATATGCTCTTCCACCAAATTCAAAAAACGTCCGGATGGTGGTTCGGCTGGCTGCTGTTGCTTGCGCTTTTGGGATGCAAGCGCTCTGAATCGGGGAAGGGAAACGAGGAGGCCTTCCCCGATTCCTCGTTTGTCTCGGCGTTGGAGCAGTTGACCGATCCCGTGCCGGTCGATCTCGATCAAATCCGCGAGCGCGGCCGCCTCATCGCCCTGACGCGGTACAACGCCAACAGCTATTTCATTTACCGCGGCCAGCCCATGGGCTTCGAATACGAGCTGCTCACCCGGCTGGCCGATCACCTCGGCGTGCGACTGGAGATTCGTGTGCCGGCCACCTGGGATTCGCTGTTCATCCTGCTGTACCGCGGCGAAGGCGACATCATTGCGGCCAATCTCACCGTGACCAAACAGCGCGCCAAAAAGCTGGCTTTCACCGAGCATCTCATCACCACGCGGCAGGTGCTGGTGCAGCGCAAACCCGAAGGCTGGCGCAAGATGAAACTGCACGAGATCGAAAAGCAGCTCATCCGCAATCCCATCGATTTAATCGGCAGGCGGGTGCACGTGCGCCGAAACTCGGCCTATTACACGCGGCTGGTGCATCTGTCCGAAGAACTCGGCGGGGATATCGACATCGTGGCCATGCCGGAAGACCTCGAAACCGAAGATTTGATCCGCATGGTGGCTCGCGGGGACATTGACTACACCGTTGCCGATGAGAACATCGCTCTGATCAATCAGGCCTATTACGCCGACATCGATGTGCAGACGCCGCTTGGAGTGCCGCAGCGCATTGCCTGGGCCGTGCGGCCCAATGCGCCCCAACTTTTGCAGGCCATCAACGACTGGCTGCGGCAGATCAAATCCGCCGACGATCCCACGTTCAACCTGATTTACAACAAATACTACAAAAACCGCCGCGCCTTCCGCGCCCGCATGCGCAGCGAGTTTTTCTCCAGAACCGGCGGCAAGATATCGCCGTACGACGACCTCATCCGGCAGTATGCCGATTCCCTGGGCTGGGATTGGCGCTTGTTGGCGGCGCAGATGTACCAGGAGTCCCAGTTCGATCCGCAGGCGCGTTCGTGGGCCGGCGCGGTGGGGCTGATGCAGGTGCTGCCGCGCACGGCCCGGCAGTACGGCATCACGCGGCTGTCCGATCCGCGGCAAAATCTTGCCGCGGCGGTGCAGCAATTGCGGTGGTTGTGGGATTACTGGCAGGAGATCCCGGATCCAGTGGAGCGAATCAAATTTGTGCTGGCATCGTACAACGCCGGTCACGGTCACGTGCGCGACGCCCAGCGGCTGGCGCAGAAATACGGCCGCGATCCCATGCACTGGGATGACAATGTTGAATATTTTTTGTTGTTGAAATCCAGGGAAAAATATTTTACCGATCCGGTGGTACAATTTGGTTATTGCCGGGGAGAAGAGCCGGTCAATTATGTTAAAGAGATCCTGGAGCGTTATGAGCACTACAAACGGTTCATCCAGTAAAATGCCTGCGAAACGTGTCGTGACTTTGATTGCCAGCGCAACCGAAATCGTGTGCGCATTGGGATTGGAAGATTGGCTGGTGGGCCGGTCGCACGAGTGCGATTACCCGCCATCGGTGCAGTCGTTGCCGGTGTGCACGGAAGTGAAATTCCAGACCGATGGCCGCAGCTACGAGATCGATCAGCGCGTGAAGGCGATCGTCGAAGAGGGCGTTTCGGTGTATCGGGTGCGCTCCGATGTGCTGAATCGGCTGCGGCCGGATGTCATCATCACGCAAACGCAGTGCGAGGTGTGCGCGGTAAGTCTGCGCGATGTGGAGGAGGCGGTGTGCGAACTGGTGGAATCCCGGCCACAGATCGTCTCGCTGCATCCCGATTGCCTGGCCGATGTGTGGGAAGACATCCGCCGCGTGGGACGCGCGCTGGGCGTGGCCGACCGAGCCGAACGGTTGGTGCAACAACTCCAGGCGCGAATGGAGGCCATTGCAAACGAAGCGAAATCGGCGACGAAACGGCGGCGCGCGGCCTGCATCGAATGGATCGATCCGCTAATGGCCGCCGGCAACTGGATGCCGGAGCTGGTCGAAATGGCTGGCGGGATCCATTTGTTCGGTGAGGCAGGTAAACATTCCCCATTCATGAGCTGGGACGAACTGCGCCGGGCCGATCCCGATATCCTTCTCATTCATCCCTGCGGTTTTGATATTGCGCGCACGTTGGAGGAAATGCCCGTCCTAACCCAGCGCCCGGACTGGGGCGATCTTCGCGCCGTCCAGCAAAAACAGGTGTTCGTGCTGGATGGCAATCAGTATTTCAACCGCCCCGGCCCGCGGCTGGTGGAATCGCTGGAAATCCTGGCGGAGATTTTTCATCCATCGCTGTTTCAATTTGGGCATGAGGGCAGGGGATGGGTGCGGTTTTTATCCCGGTAAAGGCAAACGAATTCGGCATAGAATCAAAAAAGTCATTGACCATCCGCGTTCATCCGTGGCGAACAAACCATCTTTCCTACACATTCGCCATTTTAACTTCCCCTAATTATCATCAATCACGCCGAACACGCCACCTCTGCCAGACCATCGTCGCCGACGCCGCGATCGAGCTGGCGATCCATGTCGTATTTCGGATCCCACACGAAACGAGTGTGGAAGCCGGAATCGTGCACTGGCAACCGTTGCTGCACGCCGCGCTTCTCCAGCTCCGTGGCAAAATTCTCGATGAGCCGGATCGCCTCCTGCAGATCATCGGCCACGTTGATTTTTTCGCGTAGGTGCTTGGAGCCGGGCCAGCCTTTGGTGTACCACAACAGGTGCTTGCGCATGCAAATGGCGCCGATGCCGCGGTTGCCGTACGCCTCCTGCTGCCAGCGCAGATGGTCGGTCACCACCTGCAGCCATTCTTGCAGCGTCACCGGGCGGGAATCGCCCTTGATCTCGCGGAAAATCCATGGATTGCCCAGCGCGCCACGGCTGACCATCACCCCATCCACGCCGGTTTTGTCGGTCATGTACTCCATGTCCTGACGCGAAAAGATATTGCCGTTGCCGATCACTGGAATGTGCAGTTGCGCCTTGACTTCGGCGATCTTTTCGAGATTCACCGGCACGGAATAGTCATCGGCGCGGGTGCGGCCGTGCACCGTGAGCCAGGCCGCCCCGCCTTCCTGCGCCGCCAGCCCCACCTCTACCGCGTTGATGGACTTGTGATCCCAGCCGAGTCGGATTTTGGCCGTGACCGGTCGGTCCGTGGATTGCGTGGCTTTGAGCACGGTCTGATACACGCGCTCGGGGTCCTTCAAAATAGCGCTGCCGCTGCCGCCACTTACCACCTTGCGCACCGGACAGCCCATATTGATATCCACCACCTCGAACGGATACCGATTGAGCCAATCGACGGCGCGCGCCACCTCATCGGCGTTGCGGCCGGTGAGCTGCACGCCGAGGATGGGCTCATCCGGATGGCGCTGCAGCATTTCCAGAGTGCGGCGGCTGCGCTGCAAAATCGCCACCGCCGACAGCATTTCCACAAAGGTGAGATCGGCCCCCAGTTTCTGGCACACGCGCCGGAACGGATGATCGGATACACCGGCAAGGGGCGCAAGAAAAACAGGCTGTTCCGGTAATCCCAGTCGAGAAAAAATCGGCTCAGGGCGGTTCGTATTTTTATCGTTTTTCATGGGCTCCGTTGTCTGCGTTGGTTTCAGAGTTCGTGTTTTCGCACCGGTTCGATGCATTCCGGCGTATCGTTCCTGGGGGAATTGACCCGCGTGGATACATCGTGGCAGCGCATCGCTTCGGCTGGAATGGCCTTGAGCAACGCTTTTAACGCCGTCTCGTCCTGCACGCGATCATCCAGCCAGAGGTCGATCTCATGTTCGCGCAGAATTACCGGCATGCGGTGATGCGCCGTGCGCGCCAGTTCGTTCGGTTCCGTGGTAACGATGACGCAGCTTTGCAGGACCCCGCCATCCGGCGTCTGCCACAATTCATATAGTCCCGCAAACGCAAAGGGTTCCTCGGTAGCGGAATAGAAATACGCCGGAGTTTTGCCATCCTCCTCCTTTCGCCATTCGTAATAGCCATCCGCAGGAATGACGCAGCGGCGCTTTTTAAACGCCTGCCGGAAGGCCGGCTTCTCGGCAAGCGTTTCGGCCCGGGCATTGATCATGCGGCTGCCGATGGACGCATCTTTGGCCCAGAAGGGCACCAGGCCCCATTTGAAGCAGCGCAGCCGCCGTTCAGGGCCGCCCGTAATGGCCAGCACCGGCTGACCGGGCGCCACGTTGTAGCTCGGCGGCAGGTCGCAATCCACCTCGTGAATGGCAAACAGCTCAATGAGCTGATCGATCGGTGTGGTTCGGACAAATCGGCCGCACATGCCTCGCACGCTGGTTTGCATGAATATCCGCCCGGACTCCGCGATGTTGAACGGCGGCCCGGGTTCTCGGTTGAACTCACCTTTGAAAAGGTGACGAATCCGCAGAGCAATTATAATAAATTTCGAGGTTTGGATCAACCTTTTCCAGTATGGCGTCGTGGATACGCAATTTGTTCTGCAACAGGCCTGCGTATCCGGTATAGTTAAACGATAAACAACCAAAATCAGCGAAACGGCATCGCGGGAGCCCATTAATCACCATTTGAAATCGTCCCATGAATGTGCAGGATGGTCTTCAACAGCAGGACATCAGGCCCACCCCAAAAAGCCAAGTCTTTTTAACGCCCGCGCAGCACAAGACGATCGAAACGTTCAAACGAGCTCTGACCGAGCGTCCGGCCAACCCCTGGCTGTTTTATTTGCATGGCCCGGATGGCATGGGCAAAAGCTGGATTTTGAAACAGATCGTGCAGCATTGCGATCGCCAGCGGTTCATGTCGCCGGTCGTGCCGGAAGCTAGTGGCAGCAACGGTCATTATCACCGCACACCAGCTCAAACGCCCGGAGTGCCGGTGGCCATGCTGGACTTTTCGATAGCGCCGCGGGGCGTGGTGCGTCCGCGCGAGCCGTTTTTTGCGCTGATGGATCTGCGCCGCCAACTGGGCCGGTTTCATATCAATTTGCCGGTTTTCGATGTCGCCGCCTTGCTGTATCTGTTCCGCAGTGGGCAACTGATGCCGGCCACGCTGCAACGGCTGTTCCCGCAGGCCATCCGGCCGTTCGTGTATGCCCTGTCAGATTTGATCCTCGATAATTGGAAAGACAACGCCGCCGAAGATTTTCTTGACCCGATTGAGCGCTTCTGTCGCAACCATTCCTATCCGGTGGCCTATCAGCCAGACATGGCGCGAACCACTTTAAAAAAATGCCTCACCGCACATGATCCCGCGCAACTGCTGCAAAGTCTGGCGGGCATTTTTATCAGCGAGCTGCGATTGCAATCCGAACACGCCCCAGATGAGCGAAAGCTGGTTTTCGTATTCGATCATTTACCGGAAGGCGCGCTGCAATATGCCGGCAAAAGCATGGAGCCGCTCGGACAGCCCGTTTTCTGGATTCGCCGCTTTTGCGAATTGCTGATGCAGGTCCCACGCAGCGTTTTGCTACTCACCGGCAAAACAGCCGATGGCTGGCCCGCAACGGCATCTGATCCAAGCTGGCATGCAGAGACGATTCGGTTTGAAGCCATTAGCCGCGATCGCGCCAGGCTGTTTTTTCAGCACGCGGTCGTGGCGCCCAGGGAGGTGCAAAAAACCGCATTGACCCTGGCTGGCAACGGGCATAGCCGGCTTACGCCGCTGCATCTGGTTTCAGGCTGCCGGCTGGCACAAATCATGCACCGCCAAAACGGCCAGCAGGAGCCGCATGCGCTGTCCATGCAAACTGATCCACGCATGACGCTGGCGCGCAATCTCATTCACCATCTTCCCCGCGATCTCGCTTTCGGCATGATCGCCCTTAGCGCTGCACGTTCCTTCGACATTGACATGTATCTGTATCTAGGTAAATCCCTGGTATTCAACGCCACCGCGCCGTTTTTCAAGATGTTGCGGCAAATGCCGTTCCTGGTGGAATTGCCCGGCTCCCGGCCGTCGCAGTTTCAGGTGCATCCGGCCTTCTGCGAGTCGTTCAAAAGCATCGGGGGGCGGCTGGTTTCACGGGCGCATCAGGCGCTGTACACCTATTACAGCCGGCGCGCCGATGCCGGTGAAGCCACGGCACGAGCCGAAGCCGTGTACCATCTGCGGCGGGCCGCCGGCGAACGGGGCATTCTGGCCTGGATCGAGGCTTTTGACGAGGCCATCGAGCGGGAGCGGTTCGCGGAATGCCATGCATTGTTGGCCGTGCTTCCGGAGATGGGTGTTGGCGCGCCCTTCTGGAAAGCCCGCATCTCGCAGGCTCTGGCACGCTATTATGCCCGCATCGGTTCGCGGCGCTCGGCGTTGCACAGCCTGAAGAGCGGATTGCAGCAGGCCAGCGCGGCCATTCGCCAGCAGCCGGAAGTGCCGCATGCCTATATGGGCAAAATCCGGCTCTGCGCCTCGCTGGCCAGGCATGATGTCCAAATGGGCGATCCCGATTCAGCCAGCGGCCACATCCGTGAGCTGCTCGAGACCTGCGACGCGCTGTTGCAGCAGGAACCGAACCATGTCGCCGCAATGGCCTTCAAGGCCGAAGGGCATTTTCTGCTGGCCGTGGCCGAATCGCAAAAGAGCGGTCTAAAATCCGCGTTGCCGCATTTCGATACGGCGGAGAAACACATCCGCGATGCGTTGCACCGGGCTCCCCGCTACGCCGAGGCCCTGCGTATCAAATCCAGGATTTTGTTTGCGCGCGGCTGGATGCGATTCCAAAATATGCAGCCGGAACAGGCCGAGCAGGATTTCCGTCAGGCGCTGAATAGCCTGGACAGCATGCGCTTTCCGACTCCGGCGGATTTGCATCTGAAAGCCCGATTCCATCTGGGCGGGGCACGGCTGCAGCGCGATCGCGCCGAGTTTCTGCAGGCTATCGATCAGCTTGAGCTGGCCTATCAGGCCATCGATACGGCCAACCGTCAGCTCCCGGAAAACCTCGATATTGCGGTCACCAAAATTCGCGTGTTTATCGAAAGCGGCTGGACGTTCTGGCTGGTGGCGGAAGATCAGCGGGCGCGGGAATGCTTTGAGGCGGCGATCAAACTGGCCGAGTTTTATCTGGCCAGCTATCCGGAAGATTACCGGCTGATGGCCGGTCTGGCTACCGTGCTGTATTTGCAGATGCTGCGCGATGCCCGCCCCGAAACGCTACAGCAGGCCCAGAAGGCCACTCCGGGCGTACATGCGCTGGTGTTCAAGCTGCTGCGTCAGCGTAAGACCGGAATGCCGACACCGTCAAGGCTGTATGCGCTTTTGATCGACATCGGTGATGCACTGGAATGGCACCACGACACGTCGCAGGCCATGAAGGTGTTCAAACAGGCCGCTAAAATCGCTGACGCGGCGGCCCTGCGGCATGCGCTAATTGCAGCGGAGCGGCTGCTCAAAATTTATGAACACAGCGATGATCGCGATGCCGCAGAGGAAGTGATTGGCCAGATGGCTGAAATCGAGACGGCCGAAGCCGACCGTGATGGCCTGCACGGACTGATCGCGCGTGCCAGCTATGGACTGGAAAAGGGCTGGATCGCTTATCAACACTCCGAGTTTGAAAAGGCCCTCGACCTGATCGATGACGTCCAGGCGTTGCTGGAAAAAGCGGCAAAGGGCTTTCCGCAGAATCCGTTTTTGCAGAGCTGTCAGGCGGATTTGTATCATCTCAAAGGCAACATAATGGCCCGCCGCGGACTGTCGGCGGACGCCGAGCTGCTGTTTAAAATGGCGACTCAGGCCTATCAGCATGCCCGGAAAACCGTTCCCGGGCTGCTGGATATCCGCTTTCAATTGTGCCTGGTGTACCTCGACTGGGCTCGCTTTTATCTCCTATTGGGCAATTATGTCGGCGCGAGTCAGAGCCTGCGCACGGTTGAGAGCATTCTCGATGACTTGCGTGAGGCAGGCGCCGCATCCGATTGGCTGCACAATCTGATCGGTCTGATGCAGTTCGAATTTGCGCAGCTCTTTCTTGACCTCGCCTCGAATAAAGAAGCCGCCGAATACCTTACGGCCGCCATTGCCACGTTTGAAGCCTATCATCAGGCCTGGCCGGATAGCATCGAGGCCAGGCACAACCTCGCCATCAGCCTCATGGCCCGGCTGTTGCTGGCCCGCCACGCCGATGACGTGCCGAAGGCTCATGACGATTATCATGCCGCGTTGACGCTGTTCAAGCAGAGTCTGGCCCGGATGCCCGGTCACCGGATACTGGAGCGCAATCGCCTGGTGGGCATGCTTCTGTTCTCGCGGTTATTGCTAAACGAGGACACCATCCAGGCGCAGCAATTGCTGCGGCAGGTGCACAACGAGGCCGAGGCAGCCGGCAGCAGCGCGCGTTTCGATGGGCTGTCTCTGCAGGCGCAGGCGTTCATCCTTCGCGGCAAAATCCTGATGGTTTCGCAAAAGCCGATTCTGGCCACGCAGGTGTTTGGCAAGGCGAGGGAGCTTCTGGATAAAGCCCGGGAATGCTGTCCGGACAATCCGCAGCTCCGCATGCAACTGGCCGATTTGCACATGGCCACGGCGCGGGCATATTACCTGCAGGGTGACGGAAAACTGGCTCTGGAGTATTATGAACAGGCTCTTGATGCTTTTGGAAAGCTGCTGGAAGCTGGCTACGAAAATATCGATATTTTGTTCAGTTTTGCTGAAACGCTTGCGCAGCTCGGCTTCGTGCACAACGAACACGGCCGCGAGCAGGAAGCCCTTGCCCGCCTGATGAAGTCCCTCGAAACGTTTGAACGATGTGTATTGAAAGCGCCGAAATTCGTGGATGCGTACCGTCGCACTGGCGATATTCATTTGATGGTGGCCCATATTTCGCTGAAAGCCCGATCGTCCGAAAGCGCCGGCGATAGCTTCAAGCGCGCGATTTCGGCCTATGAACAGGCGATCAAGATCGACGGCGGAGACATGCTAACGCTGTCCAGCATGGCCCGGGCGCATTTGCAGTATGGAGAATTTTTGGCCGACAGCAATGACTACGGCCAGGCGCTGTGGCAATTCAATCAAGCGGTGCAGGAATTCGAGCGCATTCTTCAAAGCGAGCCCGGCCAGGTTTCGGCGCAAAAGCGGCTTGGGGATGCCTTGCTCAATCTGGGCGACCTGCACATGAAATATGCGCAATATCACGAGGCCAAAGAGAAATTCTATCAGGCGCAGCGAGCCTATGATGCGGTGCTGGACATTACTCCGGATGACCTTGAGGCGCTGTATTCGCGGGCAGTAAGCCGTGGCAATCTGGCCGGAGCCGGCATGCAGTTGCATGAATACGACCAGGCATTGTCCATGTTTCAGCAGGCCGTGCAGGATTATCAAAAGGTTCGGGAGCTGAATGAGGACTATGGCAATGCTCTGTTTAACCAGGGGCTGTCGTTCATGGCCATGGCGCGGATTCTGCAGTCTGGCCACAAATGGGAGGGGGCGCAATCCAACCTGGAAAAAGCGATTCATGCTTTCGATGACTGGCTGAAGCTGCATCCGGATGATCCGGACGCCGTGCAGCAAAAAGCCACCGCCACGGCCGCTCTGGCGGAAATTTATGTGGGCAAAGAGCTGCTGGAATCGGCTAAAATCTATTTCGAGCGCGCGATCAAAATTTTGCAGAAACTGCTGGATGATGATGTGCGAGCCTGCCCGGCGGCGCTGGACATCAGTCGCGTGACCGAAAAACTGGTCGATGTGTTGGAGAAGCAGAGCGAGCATAAAGAAGCCGCTGCGCGGCTGCGAGCCGCACTGTCCATGCTGCAAAAGCTGTTGCCACTGGAGGACCGCAAGGTCGATGTGCTGATGCAGTTGGGAGCTCTCCATAAACGACTCGCCGAACTTTACGCGCGCGAAAACATCGCCGATGCAGTTCGTACGCATTTTCAGAAAGCCTTCCAGAGCTATTACGATGCCTTCCAACTCACCCCCGATGACGCCACCCTGCGCCTGACCTTACAGGATTTGAAAAAACGGATGAAGGAGTTTGAATAGAGGAGGAGGTTAGGGCTTTAGCCTGCTTTGTGTGAGCCCGGGTGAATGGATCGAATCCGGGCCATGCATGGCAAAGGTTGCGTTGGGTGGGTTCCACTTTAGAGCTTTAATTTTTTAAAAATTAAAGCCATAGCTATTCATCGAGCAATCAAAAAAGTGAAATCTCGCAGAGCGCGCAGTGTGCGCAGAGAGCATTCAGCTGAATTTACCCTGAATAGGCTGTCGGCGCTGCTCTGAATAAAGTACGGTTAAAATGGATGACGAACATATTCTCGAAGGTTCATCAAATAAAAGCAAGAGACAAAAAAGGCAACTATTCAGCGAATTCCCCTCCTTCCCAAGTTAAACTTGGGAAGGAGGGGAAAAAACCGCTTTTTTGTGTTGCATCTTAGCTTTGTGTGCAAATTTTAAAAAAAACCTAAATGCCAGCACCAAAGCCCTGTTTCATTGCTCGCCTGAAAGATAACGGTTTACCCATTCAGATTTGACATTTTTTCTGTCATTCTGGTTTTTTAGCGGCGACTCAATAGGAGCCGCTGAAATGCCGGAATCTCATATCCGGCACGTTCTATGGAATAACAAATAAATGTCAATTATGACTGAATAGTTCTAAAAACTAAAAATAAAGGTAATCGCTTATTCCATTCTCCGCCAGTGATGTTTGCCTCTCTGATATTTTACATCTGCCCCTTTGAATAAAAAACTTGAAATAGTTAATAAAGTATTTTAGATTGAATTCAGTCGAAGAATTTTATGAATCAAATCCGGAGATTGCAATAATGACCAGGGTCATTCTACAATTGGAGGATTCGGACTACAGGCTCCTGAAGCAGCTTTCGCGTCGCAAAGGCAAATCTATTGAAAAGCTTATTTCTGAATGGATTGCACAATTTTCTGAACAGCAAGATCAAACTGGCGATCTGGACGTTCGGCAGGACCCGATCTATCAATTTGAGGGTTATGATTCGAAAGCTCCGGAGGATTTTTCGGTTCAGGCCGATAAGTACATCTATCAGGAAAAATGAAATACGTGTTTGTCGATACGAACGGCTGGATCGCGCTGGCCAATAAGCGTGATCAATATCACAAAGCAGCCGTGGAATTGAATAAAAGTCTTCTCGACCGTGGATGTCGATACATCACCACCAATTATATCCTCGATGAGACCCTCACTGGTATTTTGTATCGCGTTGGCTATGCAGCCGCTGTAGACTTCGGCCAAAAACTTCGTTCTTCCCAAGTCACGACCATCCTTTTTATTTCGGAAAGCCTGGAAGAAAAAGCATGGCAATTATTCTGCAAATTTGCGGATAAACGGTTTTCTTTTACTGATTGTACATCGTTTGTCATCATGGAAGATCGCCAGAGCCACGATGCCTTTACCAACGGTCACCATTTCGAACAAATGGGATATACAGCTCTTATGAGTTCATGATGAATAGAGCTTTTCTATCAAAGTAATGCCCTAATGCAGAGATCATCCCAAACATTAAATACTGGCTTTTTCGGGACAGGCTGTTGAAATTAGTTCAACATTTTCGAGAAATAAAAAAACTGCAGGCCAGACCGGGCTGCCCTGCGGATTGGGGACTGGAGGACATGTCGGGGGAATTATTGCCTGGCAACCGCCTCGCCATTGATTTCAATTTTCACTTCATTGCCGACCACAAGCCAGCCGTTATCCAGGCTCTTGCTCCAGTTGACACCAAAATCCTTGCGGTTGATTTTGAGCATGCCTTCGACACCGAACCGCTTTTCGCCAATCTTCGGATTGTTGATGGGGCCGAATAGCGTAAAGGGAATTTCCACCGGGCGGGTTTTGCCGCGGATGGTTAAATTGCCAATGGCCACATACTGATCGCTGCGTTTTTCGATGCGGGTGCTTTCGAAGCGCAGCGTCGAAAAGCGTTTCACTGCAAAGAAATCCGAACTGCGCAGATGATTGTCGCGCCTGGTCACACCGGTGTTGATGCTGGCGGCATCAATGACGACCTTGACCGATGACTACCGATATCAGATATGAAAACACCCTTTTGGTGGCAATACCATTTCCACAACATGCAAATGGCGGATGGGAGACATCCAAAATGCCTCGCCTTTGCCGCCGATTTTGATTCAGGCATAAAAAATGATTTCGTGGGAAGATTATTGCCATTGACGCGTGTTTCTATTATGTTATGCCATGAGTTCGATTGGCATTTCTCATGAGAAGATCGGATCATTCAAACTAAAATGGGAAGGAAATCCATGCTCATCAAAATAAAAGAAGGTTGGAAGCTTTCCGAAAGCGAGGTGGCTCCGGAAGAGGCGTATTTCAATCGCCGTGCGTTTCTGCGCAAATTGGGGTGGACTGGTCTCGGGGTCATCGGACTACAGGCCGGTTGGCTGTCTGCAGTATTGGCCGGTCAGGGCAAAAAGAAAAACGGCGTCTGGCAAACCATCCCCGACCCGGCGCCGCCGTATCCTGTGCCGCGCAACCCGCGCTACACGGCGGATCGCCCGCTGACGCCCGAGGAAATTGCGGCCTCTTACAACAACTTTTACGAATTCACCATGGAAAAAGACCGCGTGTGGCAACTCGCCAAACATTTTGAAACCCAGCCCTGGAAAATCGAGATTCGCGGCGAGGTGCACAAACCGATGACGCTCGATCTGGATGACCTGCTCAAGCGCATGCCCCTCGAAGAGCGCATCTACCGCCACCGGTGCGTTGAGGCGTGGTCCATGGTGGTGCCCTGGAGCGGTTTTGCGTTCAAGCGGCTGGTGGACCTGGTGCAGCCGACCTCGAAAGCGCAGTATGTGCGCATGGTGTCGTTCCTGCGCCCATCGCAGGCGCCCGGGCAAAAGCAGCGGCATTACCCGTGGCCCTATTTCGAAGGATTGACCATGGCCGAAGCCACCAATGAGCTGACGTTTCTGGCCACAGGAATTTACGGCCATGCTCTGCCGCCGCAGCATGGTGCGCCCATCCGGCTGGTCACGCCGTGGAAGTACGGCTTCAAAAGCATCAAATCCATTGTGCTGATCGAATTCACGCGCAAACAACCGCGCACGTTCTGGAATGACCTCGTGCCGGATGAGTATGATTTCTGGGCCAACGTGAATCCCAAAGTGCCGCACCCGCGCTGGTCGCAGGCCACCGAACGGGATATCGGGACGGGCAAGCGCATCCCCACGCGCCTGTACAATGGCTATGAGGCGTTTGTCGCGCATTTATACCGGGGCTGAATCATTCCATGGAACAAAGCAGAAAGGAACGCCGCCTGTGCTGAAATCGCTTTTGAACAGGCCATCGAATGCGCTGTTGCTGCTTGGCTTGGCTGCCATTGCCGGTGAATTTTTGCACTGGCCAGGCCTGCTGTTGTTTGTGCTGTCCACCCTCGGCATTGTACCGCTGGCGCGGCTGATGGGCGAAGCCACCGAGGGGCTGGCGGTGCACACCGGTCCGAAAATCGGCGGCTTGCTGAACGCCACCCTGGGCAACGCCGCGGAGCTGATCATCACCATCGTGGCCATTCGGGCTGGATTGCTGGAGCTGGTGAAGGCATCCATTACCGGTTCCATCATCGGCAATTTGCTGCTGATTATGGGCGCGTCCATTTTGTTGGGAGGGGTGAAGCATGGCACGCAGCGGTTCGACCGCAC
>JAUZRQ010000120.1 GCA_030950365.1 Candidatus Zhuqueibacterota bacterium
GAATCGGCCGCGCCCGAGGACCCGGCCATTGCTGCGCTGCCGGAACAGGCTCGTCAGATGGTCAAAATGATGATCGGCCGGATTCAACAGGTGAACGACCCGAACCAGTTGCAAATGATGATTTCGCAGATGGCAAGCCGCATGGGTCAGGTGCAGAATGACGATCAGCGCAAGGCCATGGAAGTGGTGCTGCAAAAGGCGCGGCAACGGTTGCAGGAATTGCAGCAGAAGAAATAATCCGGCTTTATGGCCATACACGAACAATCGATATCACCCGTTTCATTGAGAATCCAACTTTGAAATAAAAGGAGTTTTGCGATGCGAAAACGTGCCACACTTTGGCTGCTGTTGCTGGCGGTTCTGGCCAGCGGGGTGCTGGCTCAGGGCATTCCGCCTCATCCCGATCAGTTGACGTTCAAGCCGCTCAAATACGATCCGCCTATAGCCAAAGATTTCCGCCATACGCTGAAAAACGGCGCGGTGGTGTACATTGCCGAGGATCGCGAGCTGCCGCTCATCAACATTTCGATCATCATCCGCACCGGCAGCTACCTCGACCCCGATGGCAAAGAAGGCCTGGCGGCCATGGTCGGCTCGCTGCTGCGTGACGGCGGAACGCAATCCCTCACCCCCGATTCCCTCGACGAACGGCTGGATTTTCTCGCCGCCAGCGTCAGTACGTCCATCGGCGGTACGCAGGGATCCGCCAATTTGAACGTGCTGACGCAAAATCTGGACGACGGGCTGGCGTTGTTCGTGGATATCCTCAAACATCCGCGTTTTGATGAAGAGCGCATGCGGCTGTACAAAGAACGCACCCTGCAGCGGATGAAGCGCCGAAACGACCACACGGCCAATATCGAAGGGCGCGAATGGAACCGGCTCATGTACGGCGAGGATTTCTACATCAACCGGCTACCCACCAAACAAAGCATCGAGAGCATTACCCGCGAGGATTTGATTGAGTTTCATCGCAAATATTTTTATCCGGCCAATTTTATTTTTGCCGTGTCCGGCGATTTCAAGAAAAAAGACATGCTGAAAAAGCTGGAAAAGGCGTTTGCCAACTGGCCCAACCGGGGCACGGACATTCCGCCGGTGCCGCGGCCCACACGGCAACCCAAGCCCGGTATTTACATGGTGCACAAAGATGTCAATCAGGGCCGGATCAGCATCGGGCACTGGGCTGTCGAGCGCGGTAATCCGGATGAGTTCGCCCTGCGGGTGATGAACGATATCCTCGGCGGCGGCGGGTTCACTTCGCGCATCATGTCGCGGGTGCGCTCCGATGAAGGCCTGGCCTACAGCGCTGGCAGCCGGTTCGGGATCGGCGTGTATTATCCGGGCGTATTCCGGGCGTTTTTTCAGAGCAAAACCCCGACCTGCGCCTACGCTACGTCCATCGTGCTGGAAGAAATCAACCGCATCCGCACGGAAAAAGTGAGCGATGAGGAACTGCAAACCTCGATCAATTCCTTCATCGAAACGTTTCCGCAGAACTTTGGCACGGCCGCGCGCACGGTGCGCACATTCGCGCAAGATGAATACACCGGCCGCGATCCCGATTACTGGCAAAACTACCGGGACAACTTCCGCAAAGTCACGGCCGATGATGTGCTGCGCGTGGCCAAAAAGTATCTGCATCCGGAAAAGCTGGTGATTCTGGGCGTGGGCAATGTGGAGGAAATGCTCAGGGGCTACGACAAGCATCCAGTGAAATTCACCGATTTCGGCCTGGGCGAAGTGAAGCGATTGCCGCTGCGCGACCCGCTGACTTTGAAACCGATTGCAGAAGTAAAATAGCGTAACCGTTTAGCCGAAAAATTTTGGCATAAAAAAAAGGGCATCCGCCATTGAGCAGATGCCCTTTTTGAGTTTACCTGCAGGATTGGCGATTTAGCGGAAAATCGCCTGCACCTCACGGACCGCGATCAGTGCCAGCTCGCGTGAAGCGGTGGAAACATACTGGCCCTTGAACTGCGCGGTATCGATGCTTGGGATGTTCAGGCCAAAGGCCTGATTGATCGCCTCAATGAATTTGTTGGCCACGATAGCATAGCCGCCGCTATTCGGGTGCACGCCGTCCAGACTGAATGCGGTATTAACCGGGTCCAGCAACACAAACTTGCCGCTGTAACCATCGATGCCCGCAGTATTCAGTTGCGTCAGCATGCTGTTCATATCCACCAGAACGCATTTGTACTTGGACGCCAGGCTGGCCAGTGTGCTGTTGAAGCCATCCACCGCATCTTTGATGGCCTGCTTTTCCTCGGCGGTGATGGTCACGCTACCCGGCAGCGGCAGCCCGGTGGGATTGAGTCCGGCCTGCTTCATGCCATTGATTATGCCGGCGGCAATCGGCGGGGCAAAGCCGTATTCCACCAGCTTGGCCGAATCCGGCACACCGATACCCTGCAGATACAGTTGCAGCGCGGGAATGGTCAGGTGCTTCACGTTGGTTTCTTCCGTCACCAACGGGATGAACACCCCGCCGCTGCCAATGAGGCTGAAATCGACCGGCTGGAGATTCTGGTCAAAGATCACCGGCACGGAATCGTTGACACCGATGGCCGGATTGGCGCGGAACACCCCATCCAGGGTGTTGATGAACGGGATATCGGTCACGTATGGAATGTTGGCCATGACGATCTGCGCCCGGGTCTTGCTGCGTAGCTCGCCCAGCAACTGGTCGAATTTGGCCGCAAACTCGGTCTGCGGCGTGATGCTGGCCAGGTTGCCGCCGGCGAGCGCCGCGCCGAGCACATCGTTGTTGCCGATCCACAGGATAAGCAGGGTCGGGTTGAGCAGGATGGCCTGCTGCAACTGCGTGGTGTTGCCAAAGTTGGGATTGCGCAGCACGATATCGAAGAACGGGTTGTTGCCGCCTTCGGCCTGGGATCCGACCGCGGTGTTCAGCACATCGCCCAGCCGCGCTCCGGGCACGCCCAGGTTGTCATACGGTCGCGGCAACAGCGCGTTTTTCAGCAGCGACACCGGATCGACGGTCAGATCATCGGCCACCAGGTTGCCGTTGACGAATTTGAGCGGCGTTTTGCCAGGGGTGCTGCCGATTCCCGGCGCCGCAATCAGCGGTTGCTGAAAATCATCGCCTTTCCCCATCTGTTTGGCAATCAGATAGGGATAGCTGTGCATTTGAAAGTCTTCCACCATGCCGGCGGATTGAAAGCCGGCCGTCAGGCTATTGCCCACGGCCACAAATTTGCTCAGAACAAGCTGGTTTTTCGAGATATTGAGCGACGGCTGAGAGGGATTTTTCGCCTCGCAGCCCCAGAGGCCTACGGTGATGCCAAGAACCAACACATATTTCCAGACCTGTCTCATCGTTTCCTCCACAAGAATTAAAATTGGATTCCAAAACTGATTGCGAAAAGATTGGCGCGAGAGGTGTACGTCCCGTTAAATCCTTCCGGATTTTTACCCACACCGTTCTCGATGGTGCTGCGCTCACCCGCATCCACAAACATATAGCTGAGATCGAGCTGATATTTGCCGAAATTGTAGCCAAGCCCCAACGAGAAGTCGTTGCGGTCGTTATCCGGCAACAGCGGGCTCACCGATTCAATCGGCTGCGGCGTGCGGTCGAAAATATAACCGGCACGCAGGGTGAGCTGCTCGCTGATATCATAATGAGCGCCGATGCGAATTTGCCAGGAATCCTTGTAATTTTCATCGATACTCAAATCGAGCGCGTCATCTTCGAAATCCAGATTGATTTTGTCGAATACCGACCAGCCAAACCAGAGGTAATCGAACTCGAGGCCGAATTTTTCCGTGACTTTGTAATAGACACCGGCGACAACGATGTTCGGGAAATCGATTTCCGTGCTGGCTTTCTGGTCTTTCAGCACGTTTTGTGCCACGGCCGCCACGTTGGGCACGGTGAGATTGTTGAAAATAGAGAAATCGGCCGTACCGTCTTTGAACTGATTATTTACCGTGTGGCGGTACATGAATCCGAGGCCGAGGCGATCGCCGCGGTACATGGCGCTCAGGGTGAAGCCCATGGCCACATCCGAATTGCCAGTCAGGTTGACCTTGCCGACCTCATAGCCGGGCGAGCCCTCACTGTCGAAAATGTACACATTGCGCTCCAGGGTGATCGAGGCCAGCACGATGTCCAGGCCAACACCGATGCTGAGCCGGGGCGAAACCCGATAAGCGACAACCGGTGAAATATAGAACGATTGCAGCAAAACGTTGCGGGAAATGCCCCGTCCCGGAAAATCCTCATTCCATTCCACACCCAGTCCGAAGGGATTGGTCACGCTGATTCCGGCGCCAAACGCATCACTAAATTGGTGGGAGAAATAAACACCAATCGGAGTGAAAATCGCGTCTTTGGTACTGTGCACATCGGAATTGAAAATCGGGGCGGCACCCACAAACTTGGCTGTGGGCAGAATCAGCGTCGTACCACCATAAAACCGCGTGCCTTTCAGGAAGGCCACGCCAGAGGGATTGTAGAACAACGTAGATGCATCCCAGGGCCGTGCGGCCACGGCACCGCCCATACCCGTAGCCCTGCTACCAAACTCGTAAATGTTAAATCCCCCTGCAAACACCGGGCTGACGAGCAGAACGAATGCCAGACACAAAACCGCTGATCGTTTCATAGGACCTCCACATACGTTAATCATCTGAAAATCATTTAAGGTAAATTTTTACAAGACCTTAAAATTTAAAAAAATTATTCTCGAAATGAAATTGATTTTTTTCAATTTCAAAAAATTGTTTCGGGTAGCATCGGCGATGGAGCTGCCTGCTCAGGGAAAACTCCAAGACCTTCGGCTGGTTTTTTCATCTGATACAGGAAATGATGGTGAGAAGCACAGCCATTTGGGAGGATATTTAATCTGGAATGTAATAGCTATTCATCTATTTTCGTTTGATGAAATTGTGTTTGTCATCGTGAGCAGCCGCCTCGGGGCGCGTGCGCCTGTCCGGCTGCAGGCGGATGGACATCTCTTTGCAGATAAGCGAACGAGATCGCTCCGATTTTTCCGCGGCGAGCCTGTGGAGCCCGATGCCGCTCTGCTTTCCAGTTATCTGCCGTTGCGAGGGGGGGCGCACCCTCGCCCGGGCACCCCCAGTATCACCGCGATCGTTTCGACGGCAGCAAGAAAATTGCATTAGGCCTTCAGCTCATCCGCCACGCGCTGCAGGGTATTCGCAAAAATGGCATACGCTTCCCTGCCCCACAGGCAAAACCGCACTTCCTTCAAACCCGTTTTGCCCTGCAGGTATTCCGCCACCGTGTGCAGCATGATGTCCGCGCAGCGGTCCATGGGATAGCCGAAGATTCCGGTGCTGATCGCCGGAAAGGTCAGGGATCGCATCCCGTGGTCATCGGCGAGCTTGAGCGAGCTCACCGTGGCGGAGCGCAGTTTAGCGTCCTCATCCCCTTCGCCCATGCGCGGACCGACAGCATGAATCACCCATCTGGCTTTGAGTTTGCCGCCGGTGGTCAGCACGGCCGTGCCAACCGGCGTGCCGCCGATGCGGTTGCACTCTTCCTGAATTCTACGGCCGCCTTTGCGGCGGATGGCGCCGGCCACTCCGCCCCCGAGGATCAACTGACTGCTGGCCGGATTGACAATGGCATCGGTCTCCTGCTCGGTGATATCGCCTTCCACCACACGGATGACCGAATCCTTGATTGGCAAACGATCCATCATATCCCTCCCTGTTTGATGGCAAATCGTTCGGACCGGCAACAGCGGCGATCAATAGCCCATGGCCGCGCCGTCGGGGCTACGCGTATCGGCGGCGCCCATGAGCAATCCTTTGTCATGATTGATGAAAATGCCCATGGCCCGCCCCTGAAAACCGCCGCGGATGCGCACCCGATGGCCCATCATTTCCAGCAACCTTTGCGAATCCAGCGTGGTCGCGCTTTTTTCAATGAAGGTCACATCTGGCAGCCACTGGTGGTGAATGCGACCGGCCTCCACCGCCTCGCCCACGTTCATGCCGTGATCGATGACGTTGAGAATCACCTGCAGCACCGTGTTGATGATGGTCCGCCCGCCCGGACTGCCGATCACCAGCACCGGCTTGCCATCTTTGGCCACAATGGTCGGCGTCATACTCGACAGCATTCGCTTTTCTGGCGCAATCAAGTTGGGTTTGGTGCCGATCAGGCCGGTGGTATCCGTCCGTCCCGGAATCGGATTGAAATCGCCCATTTCGTTGTTGAGCAAGAATCCTGCGCCCTCCACCACGATTTTCGAGCCGTAGCCCTGTTCCAGCGTGTACGTCATCGAAACCGCATTGCCTTCGCGATCCACCACCGACAGGTGCGTGGTTTCGGTGCTTTCGTAAACATCGTTGAATTTGATCGGATCACTCTTCGAGGCGCGGAACAAATCGATGGTTTGCCGCAGCTCGCGCGCATACGCTTTGGACGTGAGCCGCTCGATCGGCATATCCGGATTGAAATCCGGATCGCCCAGATAGCGGGCACGGTCGGCGAATGCCCGGCGCATGGCCTCTGTCAGGATGTGCATGTACATACCGGAATTGTGCCCCATGGCCTTCAGATCAAACCCCTCGAGGATATTCAGCATTTCCACCAGCGCCACGCCCCCTGACGACGGCGGACACATGGCGTACACGTCGTAGCCACGATACGTGCCATGAATGGGCTGCCGTTCTTTGGCCTCGTATCGCGCAAGGTCCTCTTCGGTGATGATACCGCCGTTGTTGCGCATGAACTCGGCGATGAGTTTGGCGGTTTTGCCCTTGTAAAAGCCATCGCGGCCATATTTTTTGATCCGTTTCAACGTTTTCGCCAGATCCGGCTGCTTCCAGAGCTCGCCGGGCTGGTAAGGTTTGCGCCCGTTTTTTAGAAACACCTTTGCGGTGGAAGGATACTCTCCGGCGAAGCGCTGCAGGTATTTCATGCCATCGTGTAGGCCCCAGGTCACGCGGATGCCTTTTTGGGCCAGCTCGATGGCAGGCTGCACCACCGTCTCCCATGGCAACCGCCCCAACCGCTGGTGGGCCAAATACAGCCCCGCCACGGTGCCCGGTACGCCCACAGCCAGCAACCCGCGGTGATTGCTGCGATCGCGGATTTCGCCGTTCTCGTCCAGATACATGGTTTCCGTGGCAGCCAGCGGCGCTTTCTCACGGAAATCGAAGGCGGTGACGAAGCCATCGGCGCCGTGATACACCATAAAACCGCCACCCCCGATATTCCCGGCCGATGGCCAGGTAACGGCGAGGGCAAAAGCCGTGGCCACGGCCGCATCCACCGCATTGCCGCCCTTTTTCAATATGTTTAGTCCTACTTCGGTGGCGTACCTGGACGCGCTGACCACCATGCCATGTTTGGCGCGCACCGGAATCCGGCCAGCGGCCTGAGCCTGAAACTGCACCGCCACAAATTGCAACACCACAACGGTCGTGAGAATCTTGAATCCTTTGTGCATCTGTTTCTCCCTGTGCCTCAAGTTCGGTTCTGTGCTTTTCAATCGGAATTCAACATTTGGCTATCCATGTATGAATCACGTACATGTTTGGCTTTCGCCGTTTGGCGCCATGCCGGCAGTGCCATCATCATGCCTCATTGCGGCCTCGCAAGCTGCGCCAATCGGGCTTGCATGCGCTGCTCATCTTTCGGGAACGTGCGCACCATCCACAACAAAAACAGGCCGCAAATCAGCCAGAACAGCGTGGCGATGTTCAGCGCCATGGTGCGGCCGAATATGACGATGAACACGCTGATCAGCGCCGGCCCGAGGCCTTTGCCCAGATCGTCGGACAGATTGAACAGCGAAAAAATCGAGCCGCGCGTCTCGGGCGTATTCACGTTGAGCAAAATGGCGCGTACGTTCGGCCCGGTAAGCGCCACGGTGAAACCGGACAGAAATCCAAAAACCAGCGGCAGCGCCATGGCCGAACTCTCTGGCTCCACAGGCTGATAATTGATGAGCAGCAGGGTCGGTATCACACCCGCCATGCTGGCCACGGCGCAAAACAGCGGCAGGTTGCGCGCCTTGCGGTTGTACAGCGCATTGCCGATCAGCCCGCCAGCCAGCCCACCAATAATAGCCGCCAGGCCGATAAACATTACAATCAGCGTGGCCATTTCCACCGAAAAGCCCTTTTCCTGAGCGTAAAAATCATTCAAATAGATGAAGAACACGCCCCATGGCACCGTACCGAAAATCGCCTGCACAAACGCCAGTCGGTTGGTATCGATGGTAAACAGTCGGCGGTAATCCTGCCAGGTGATTTTGCGGTCGTACACCAGTCCCTGATCGATCAGCCAGCGCAGGCTGTCTTCGGTCTGGCCTCGCCGCGGCTCTTTGACCCATTTCCAAAAGATCAGCGCCAGCACGAAATTGGGGATGGCCACCAGAATGAAAGGCAGCCGCCAGCCATAGCTCGGGCCCAGGAAGCCGGCAACCAATTGCCCCAGGGCCACGCCCAGCGCCATAGCCAGCCCGATGTAGGCCGAAGCCGCGGCCCGGCGGTTGGCCGGGTAATAGTCGCCGAGGAGCGAAAAAATCAGTGGCAACGCCCCGCCGATGCCGATGCCGGTGAGAGCGCGCAGCCAGAACAACTGCCCGTAGCTCTGCGCGAAGCCGGTCAGCAGGCAGGGAATTTCGCCGACCAAAATGACCAGCACAAATAACTTCTTGCGCGAGGATATATCGCTCAGATAGCCGATGGAGAGCGATACGATACCCCCGAGAATCCAGAAGGCGAGCGAAATCTGGCCGCCGAGTTTGACATCGCGCTGCAACGCATCAAAGCCAAAATCGTTGGCGATGGCGGTCAGGTTCGGTGCCAGCAGGTTCTGATCGGCGAACAGGAACAGCGCCATCACGGCGAGCAGCCAAACAGCCAGGCGATCTTTCGGCGTCTCTTTTGTATGCATACCGTTGGTTCGTTCATCGGTAAAAGGTCCGGTGCCAGCATCCTCGCAAGCGTCATTTTTCAAAAATACACCCGCATGGGAGTTTTGTCAAGAAAAATGTCCTGTTCAAAAAGCAGAAAGTATTTGATTTTTAAGGGGTTTCCTTTTTACATTTCAGAAACAAAGGAGGAAGGGTTATGCAACCGCAGTTTGAGCATGTGCACTACCGCTGTTCCGACCTCGAGGAAGTAAAACGGTTTTACTGCGACGTCATGGGGGCGGAATATCTGGATACCGTGGAGCTCTCCGACGGACGTCGCATCATGAAGTTGCGGCTTGGGGGAGTACTGTTGTTCTTTTCACCTGCAGCCGAAGTTCGCACGCCGGAACCCGCGGATCAGAGAATGGGGGCCTATCACATCGCCTTCTTTGTGGAAGATCACGATGAGGCCGTGGCCTATTACAAGCAACGCGGCGCGAAATTCGTGCGCGAAGGCATCATGGCCAGCCCCACTCTGAAAGTGGCCTTCATCGAAGCACCCGATGGTATGCAGGTCGAATTGATGCAAAAGCTTTGAACGAACCATTGCTCAAAACAACGTTTTACAAACGTGAAGGAGGCATGGAATGAGGCGATTTCTGTTTAGCGCGGGTGTTTTTCTGGCTACCGCAACCATGGTGTATGCTGGCGCACGGGCCCAGGAAGCCAGCATCGACAAGCTCCTCGCCAAAGGCGACTCCGCGTACACAGCCATGGACAGCCGGGGCGCGCTCGAGTTCTACTCCAAAATTCTCGAGAAGGACCCGAACCACTACTGGGCCTTGTGGAAGGCCTCACGCTGCTACATCGATCTCGGACGCATGGAGACCAAAAAGGACCGCAAGAAAGAGCTGTTCACCCTTGCCGACAGCCTGGCGAACCGCTGCGTGGAGCTGTATCCTGATTCCGCCGAGGCCCATTTCATTCTATCGATGGCGGTGGGCCGCATGGCCGAGTTTGCCGGCGGCAAGAAGAAAATCCGGCTCTCCAAAGAGGTGAAGGCCGAAGCGGAAAAGGCCATCGAGTTGAATCCCAACCACGACGGCGCATATCATGTGCTCGGCCGCTGGAACTATGAGATTGCCACCTTGAGCTGGCTTTTGAAAGCCGCGGCCAAAGTCATTTACGGCGGTGTGCCGCCTGGCGCTTCCGTGGAAAAGGCGGCGGAACTCTTCGCCAGGGCCATTGAAATTGCTCCGAACAAACCTGTGCATTATCTCGAATACGGCCGAAGCCTGATTAAGCTGAAGCGGTATGCCGAGGCCCGCGAGGCCCTGCAAAAGTGCCTGGAAACGCCCAATGTGTACTGGGATGATGCGAAGAACAAAGAAGAGGCAAAAAGGCTGTTGAAAAAAATCAAGGGCAAAAGCTGATCGGCGAAATCAATTTACTGCATTCAACGCCCGGATGGCAAACCCATTCGGGCGTTTTCATTTTTGGGGGATCACGTCAGAGTGTCGGCAATTAAAAATCGTAACTTTTAAGCAAATGGTGACAAACTCAGAAAGAAGAAAAGCAAACCTCTCACAGTGGCGCTGATGTCTCTAAGGTTGAATTTTGAGGATTTCGGAATCACAAATTGATCATTTCAAGGTTTCAGGGAGACCATCCGCATCAATCCGTGCGCATCCGTGGCTCCCCGAAAATCAGTGTCAATCTGTGAAATCTGTGGTCTTTGGGGGTGATATCCAAATTCAGAAGCAAGGCGTCTTTTGGTAATTCAAAATGGTAGTGCCCGATTTGTGCTGAATAGTTCTAAAAAAACGAAAGAAAACTTCTCGCAGAGCAGCGGAGATCGCGGAGGCAGTTTCTTATCTTTTCACTAAATGTTCAGTCTCCTACCCGTCATCGCGAGGATCCGCCAGCCGGCGGAGACGACGCGATCTCATTGTTCTATTTGCAAAGAGATCGCCGTCCGCCAGCAGTCGGACAGGCGCACCTGCCTTGCGGCGGATGCTCGCGATGACGGGCAAGATTTCATTAAGCGGGAATAACTGAATAGTTACTCTTTTCACGCCGTCACGTTTGAACAAGGAGAGTCTTCTTTTTGGCAACATCTGCATTCATCCGTGGACGCTCATAAATGTCAGTGCCAACCTGTAAAATCAGTGGTTTATGGCAGGATCTTCGTCATGGTTCACCCGCATCAGCAATTTTGTCATTCCATGGAACGAGCCGCGTAGGAGATTCCGGCATTTCAGCAGCTCTCTTCTGGTCGCCGCTGAAAGCCGGAGTGACACATAAATCTACATGCTGAATGGTTGCAGTGTTTCTGGAGGTTCCCCTGATGCAACGTCACCGTCCACCACGGCGCTGGTGGATCGCCTACGCAAATTCTGCGCACACGGCATCGCACAGCAACCGGCCCTCTCGCGTCAGCCGCAGGTGATCCTCGCGAATTTCCACCAACGGGGGATCATGCTGCAGCAACCGCTCCACCGGTCTGGCATAGGCCTGCAAAAAATCCTGCTGAAACCCGCGGCGGAACTGCTGCAAATCCACGCCACGTTTGCGCCTCAAGCCAAGAAAAATCATCTCGAAGCGCTGCTGCTCCGGCGTCAGCGTCTCTCTGGCGTCCACGGCGCGTCTCCCCTTTTCCAACCGCTCGCAATAGTGCACGTAATTGCTCACATTCCAGAAGCGGGTCTGGCCGTCGTACGAATGCGCCGAGGCGCCGAGGCCGAGGTACACGCTGCCATCCCAGTATTTGATGTTGTGCCGGCATTCATACCCGGGTAGGGCGTAGTTGGAAATTTCATAATGCACCAATCCGTGCGTCTCGAGAAAATCGATGGTGAAATTGAACAGCACGCGTTCCCGCCATTCGGTCAGCGCGCGCACCCGGCCGGCCATGAACAGCTTGTACAGCGGCGTGCCTTCTTCGAGCGTCAGGTTGTAGCAGGACAAATGCTGCGGCTGCAGCGCCAGCGCGTTTTCCAGGTTGGCCTTCCAGCGCGAGGGGCGCTGCCCGGGCAGCGCAAACATGAGATCCAGGTTGATATTGTCGAAGCCGGCCGCCCGCGCCTCTTCCACCGTGCGCACAATATCGGCCGATCGGTGCAGCCGGTCCAGTTGCTCGAGCTCATCGTCCCAGAACGATTGTGCGCCCAGGCTCAGCCGGTTGATACCGGCCGCTCGGTAACCGGCGAGGTGCGCCGCCGTGGTCGTGCCCGGATTGGCTTCCAGGGTGATCTCAGGCTCGGGGATCAGCCGGACGTTCGAGCGCACGGCATCAAGAATGCGATCGATGTCTTCGGGGTCTAAAAGCGAAGGCGTGCCGCCACCGAAAAACACGGTGGCGAAAGTCTGGCGGCTCCAGAACGGATCGCTGGCGTAGAGCGCCATTTCGCGCTCCAGAGCCTGAACATACCGCGGTATGGCCTCTTTACGGTTGGCGACGGTGTAAAAATCGCAATAGTTGCAGCGTTTCTCGCAAAACGGGATGTGGATGTACAATGCCGCGGTTTGCATGGCTCCTTTGATCGGCTGCTGCGACCGGCTCATTTGATCAGCATGCCGATCCGCTTCCAACGCACCTTGTTGAACAGTTTGGTGATCGGCAGGTAATGGTTCCACGACCAATAAATGATCAACGCTTTTCCGATGACGTTTTCGCGCGGCAGGAAGCCCCAGTAGCGGCTGTCCGAGCTGTTGTCGCGATTGTCGCCCATCATGAAAAGATAGCCTTCGGGCACTTTGATCGGCCCCCAGTTTTCCTCTTCCAGATTGTGGTCGGCATAATGACGGATCACGTAGGTTTTGCCATCATCGCGGGTGATACGGTAGTACAGCACATAATGCCCCTCTTCGGGGTCGTACGCCCGGCGGATTTGCTCTTTTTTGCCCTCGGGCTTGCCATCGATGAACACATCGCCGTTGCGGATTTCCACTGTCTGTCCACCCACGGCGATACACCGCTTGATGTAATCCAGAGTAGGATCTTTGGGATATTTGAACACCACAATTTCCCCGGGCCGCGGTTCTTTAAACGCCGGCAGGCGCAAATAAGGCAACTGGATTTGGGTGAACGGAATCGAATCCGGGGTGCGCGCGCCGTAAATAAACTTGTTCACCAGCAGGAAATCGCCCACCAGCAGCGTGTCTTTCATGGATCCGGTCGGGATGCGAAACGCCTGCACCACAAAGGTGCGCAGGATCATCGCGGCTAACAGCGCGATCAGGATCGCCTCGGTATATTCGCGAAACTGGCTCTTCTTTTTTGTCTGTTTTGCGGATTGTGCCTGTTTGTTCATGCTCCTGGCCCGAGTGGTCGTGGTTTCTGCTTTGTTCATTATTCCACCTTCAATACAGCTAAAAAGGCTTCTTGCGGAATTTCGACCCGTCCCAGTTGTTTCATCCGCTTCTTGCCTTCTTTTTGTTTTTCAAGGAGTTTGCGTTTGCGCGTAATATCGCCGCCGTAGCACTTGGCTGTGACGTTTTTTCGCAGCGGCCGAATGGTTTCGCGCGCAATCACCCGGCTGCCAATGGCCGCCTGAATGGCCACCTCAAACAATTGACGCGGAATCAGCTCCCGCAGTTTCTCACAAATTTTCCGGCCCCATTCGTACGCCTTATCGCGGTGCACGATGTGCGACAGCGCATCCACCGGCTCGCCGTTGATCAGAATATCCAGCTTGACCACGTCGCTCTTGCGGTAGCCGATGAATTCGTAATCGAACGAGGCGTAACCGCGGGTCATGCTCTTCAGCTTGTCGTAGAAATCAAAGATGATTTCGGCGAGCGGAAATTCATACGTCAAATCGACCCGGGTGGGGTCGACATACGAGGTGTTTTTGTAAATGCCGCGACGATCCTGCGCCAGCTTCATGATATTGCCGATATACTCCGATGGCGTGATGATCTGCGCAGAGATGTAGGGTTCTTCAATGTAGTCGATGATGCCCCGGGACGGCAATTCCGCCGGATTGTCTACGGCCACCACGTCGCCGTTGGTCTTGTGCACCAGGTATTCCACGTTCGGCACCGTGGTCAAAATATCGAGGTTGTACTCGCGTTCCAACCGTTCTTGCACGATTTCCATGTGCAGCAGTCCGAGGAAGCCGACGCGGAAACCGAATCCCAGGGCCACTGATGTCTCCGGCTCATAAACCAGAGAGGCGTCATTCAGGCTGAGTTTGTCCAGTGCATTGCGTAGCTCTTCAAACTCTTCATTGTTGGTCGGAAACATGCCGGCGTACACCATGGGCTTGACGTCCCGGTAGCCCGGCAGCGGCTCCGGCGCAGGATTTTTCGCATCCGTGATCGTATCGCCAACCCGGGTGTCTTTCACATCCTTAATACCGGCGATGCAATAGCCCACCTCGCCAACGCCGAGCCGATCCACCGGTTCACGGCGCAACCGCAAGATGCCGACCTCATCTACCTCAAACACTTTGCCGGTGGTGAAAAATTGTATCTGCATGCCGGGACGAATTTCGCCGTCCATCACGCGGATGTACGCCACCGCGCCGCGGTAGGCATCGTACATGGAATCGAAAATCAGGGCGCGCAGCGGCGCATCGGCATGGCCTTTCGGAGGCGGGATGCGTTCGACAATGGCTTCCAGGATATCCTCAATACCCATGCCGTTTTTGGCGCTGGCCAGCAGAATCTCGGACTCGTCGCAGCCGATGAGCTCCATGACCTGATGCTTGGCCTTGTCGATCTCCGCTCCCGGCAGGTCGATTTTGTTGAGCACCGGAATGATGGTCAGATCGTGCTCGATAGCCTGATACAGATTGCTGATCGTCTGCGCCTCCACGCCCTGAGACGCATCCACCACCAGGATGGCGCCTTCACACGCCGCCAGACTGCGCGACACTTCATAGGCAAAATCCACGTGCCCCGGCGTATCAATCAGGTTTAGGGTGTATGTTTGCCTGTCCTTAGCGGTGTACTTCATCGTCACTGCGTGCGCCTTGATAGTAATACCGCGCTCGCGTTCCAGGTCCATATCATCCAGGACCTGGTCCTTCATCTCCGATTCGCGAATGGTGCGCGTGCGTTCCAGCAGACGATCCGCCAGGGTCGATTTACCGTGATCGATATGGGCGATGATGCAAAAATTTCGAATCTGCTCGGTTTTCATCCCGGTTGCTGATTTTGCTTCTTTATATTTCGGTAACTGGCGCTTCAAGGCGCGGGCGACCTCACTATGAATAGCGCGAAAGTGTCAGGCCCCCCGTGCCTATCGCTGTATAAACAAAGATTGAATATATGCATTTTCCAATAGCGAAGCAAGGCAAAAAGGAATACCGATTTTCCATCGAATCAACAGCGATTCTCCACGATGCAGCGGCTGCATTAAGCCAAAGTTTCTTGACAAAGCTTTGTGCATTCTGTATACTTTGCCAGGTTTGGAGACAATCGATTGAACAACCCTATCATCGTCAACCGGTGGAGGAAAAATGACGGATTTTTTGGATCAACTTCTGGCGCTATCCAAAGCGACCGCCGACTTCATGTGGGGCGAATGGATGATCATCCTGCTGGTTGGAACCGGGATTCTGTTAACATTTATGACCGGCTTTATTCAAATACGCAAGCTGGGACTCTCTCTGACCTTCGTCAGCCGGGGAGCCCTTGGCAAAGATCAAACCGAAAAAGAACAGGGTGACATTTCGCCATTCGCGGCCCTAATGACCGCGCTGGCCGCAACGGTTGGCAACGGCAACATTGCCGGCGTGGCCACTGCCATCGCCACCGGTGGGCCCGGCGCGCCCTTCTGGATGTGGGTATCGGGCTTTTTTGGCATGGCCACCAAATATGCAGAGTGCTTTTTGGGAGTAAAATATCGCGAAGTCGCGGAAGACGGCACCATGGCCGGTGGTCCGATGTATTACATCCGCAACGGCATCAAGAATCAATCCATCGCCAAAATTCTCGGGGCCACGTTTGCTATTTGCGGCGGCATGACCGCTCTTTTCGGCACCGGCAACATGATGCAATCCAACAGCATGGCGCTGGCGTTCAAAACGCAATTTGGTTTTCCCACCCTGGCCAGCGCCTTTATCATCACCGCTTTGACCGGGCTGGTGGTCATCGGTGGTATTAAACGTATCGGCGCGGTGGCCGAACGCCTGGTTCCGACGATGATTCTATTTTATTTTCTCGGCGCTCTGGTCATTCTGGTGGTCAAAGTCACCGAAATTCCCGCGGCGTTTGAGCTGATTTTCGAATCGGCCTTTTCCCTGCAGGCGGCTGGCGGGGCCCTGATCGGCACCACCGTACGTGAGGCCATCAGCCTCGGCGTGCGCCGCGGCGTGCTATCGAACGAAGCCGGATTGGGTTCAGCCGCCATTGCCCAGGCGGCTGCCAAATCACCGGATCCTACTTACAACGGGCTGGTCGGCATGACTGGCGTGTTCATCGATACCATCGTGGTGAACACCCTGACCACGCTGACCATCGTGGTGACTGGTCTGTGGAAACTGACTCCTGCGGCAGGCGTGGCCCTGGGCCAGGCGGTCGATATTCCTGCCCACGCTTCTGCACTGGCACAGCAATTGGGCATCGATCTGGCGCACGGAGGTCTTACCAGCACGGCGCTCACCGCCGAAGCATTCAATTCCGTCATCCCGTTTGGGGGCACCATCATCGCGCTGGGTTCCCTGCTATTCGGCTACACCACGCTGATCGGCTGGGCGTATTATGGCGAGATTTGTTTCGAGTATCTATTCGGCGTGCGCTCCAAGCAGATGTACCGCATCGCCTATGTGACGCTGTTGTTTATCGGCGCCATCCTGACTGGCAAATATCTCAATATTGTGTGGTATGTCGGCGATACGTTCAACGCCATCATGGCCCTGCCCAATTTGATCGGCCTGCTGTTCCTGGCCAAAATCGTATCCAGAACCACCAAGGAATTTTACCGCACCAACCGACTGGAAATGTAAAAAACGAACGCTGCTGGAATGGATCAATGTCAAGCACCAGGCACTTTGAAAGTGCCTGGTGCTTTTTTATGTTTTCAGAAAATCGTTTTGGGTGATCAGGCGGGTGGCGATGTCAGGATAATATTTTTTGATGGTTTTGAAACTGCGCGGTACTGATTGCGCCTGCCACTTTACCTCTGTCGCCACGAACTCATCTTCCCCCTGAATGATAAAATCGATTTCGGTCTGATTGGTGGTTCGCCAGAAATTGATCATTTTCAACCCATAAAAATCGGACGACAGAACTTCGGTTAAATAAAAATTCTCAAACAATGCCCCGACATCCATGCGCGAATCAACAGGCTGAAAGGCATTCAAGATGAAGTTTCGAAGCCCCAGATCAAGAAAATACACTTTAGGGGTTTTGGTGATTTCCTTTTTATAATTTTTATAAAAGGGATAAACGCGCCGGATGATAAACGTGGATTCCAGAATCTGAATATATCGTTCAATCAGGGAATGATTGACCCGCAAACTTCTGGCCAGGCTCTCGCGATTCATCATCGAGCCACATTGCATGGCCAATAGCTTAAGCAAATGATTAAAAGCAGAAATGTTTTCAATTTTCAAAAAATCGTTAATTTCCTTCTCTACATAGGCTTGATAAATATCTTTGATCAGCAACTTTTTGGCGGCAGGATTTCTTTCAAGGGCGACTTCTGGATAGCTGCCGTAAATCAGGATTTCTTCCAACACCTGTTTACGGGTAATTGGTGCATTAAATTGAATATATTCCTTGAAGGATAGCGGATACAATTCAAAAAGCCGGGTGCGGCCAACCAAATGCTCTTTGGTCTTTGACTTCAATTCAAGTTGTGACGATCCGCTATAGAATTTTTTCAAATTAAGGCCCAGATCGTACAGCTCTTTTAAAAACAAACCTGGATTTGTCAACCGTTGAGCTTCATCAATAAAAATGTAACGGCGGCGATCGCGGGTATGGCCAATAAAATACAGAAACTCCGGCAGTTCGGCAAACAATTCATGAAGCTTCAAATCATCCAGATTGAAATAAAAAATGTCATTTGCCGAAACCGCGTTTTTTTCCAGCAAATGGCGAATAAGCAAAAACAAGACCGAGCTTTTGCCGACCTGCCGGCTGCCCAAGATCCCGATCATTTTATTGTTATCGAGATTTTCTAAAAGTACCGACAGGATTTTCCTTGGCTTCTGGATGAATCTGAAATCCGGACGGTTCCGCCAGGGATTTTGCAGTTCAAAAATCTCTTTAATCATGGCTTAAACTAGTTTATCCGTAAAAGCAACTCGATTCTGCATTAGTTGCATTTTCATTTCTTTCAAGCGGCTTTTCCTGAATGGGTGTGTCGCTTTTGTTTCATCCCGAAGCCTTGCTCACAAAAAACCCGGCCTGCAGGCCGGGTTTTTAAAATCGCCATTCCCAAAGGGTGCTTCAGCTTAACTCGCCTTTTTCTTTTTGGTCTTCTTTTTTCGTTGCTGGCCACGCTGTTTCTGGTTGTTTTGCGAGGCCTTCTGCCGGGACGCCTGTCTGGATTTCTTTTTGGAATTTTGCTTTTTCTTGCGTTCCAATTTCTTCGCCAGCACAAAATCGATCAGGCCTTCGTCGGTGTCCACTTTCACGACCTTGATGCGCACCGGATCGCCGATACGGTAGGTCTGCCCTTTGGATTGCCCGATCAGGGTAAACATCTGCTCGTCGAAAATGTAGTAATCATCGTCCAGATCGGTGATATGCACCAGCCCTTCGACCAGATACTGCGGGATCTCCACAAAAATCCCGAAATGCACCACGCCTGAAATGATGCCATCGTACTCCTCTCCGATGTGCTGCGACATGAACTCGGCCTGTTTCAGCTTGGTGGAGGCACGCTCGGCTTCCAGCGCCACCACTTCGCGTTCACTGGCCTGTTTGCAGGTTTTATCGAGCCTTTTCAGCAGGGCATCCCGCAAGTCCTCGTGCCACTGTTTGGAGCCGTAAAATTTGAGCATCCGGTGCACCTCCAGATCCGGGTAACGCCGGATGGGTGAGGTAAAATGTGTGTAGTGCTTAAACGCCAGCCCGAAATGTCCGATGTTGACCACATCGTATTTGGCCTTCATCAGCGAGCGCAGCATCACATTCTCTATGATTACCTCTTCATCGGTGCCCTTGATGTGGCGGATGAGGTTGGCCAGTTTTTTACTGGTAATCCGGCCATCCACGTGAAAATCGTACCCCAGCGCTTTGACGAAATCGGCGAAGGCCTGCATTTTTTCTTTGGCCGGGCGTTCGTGCACGCGGTAAATGAACGGCGGCGGTTCATCGGCGGGCAGGCTTTCGATATGCTCGGCCACGGTTTTGTTAGCCAGCAGCATGAATTCTTCGATGATGCGCATGCTTTCCAGCGTTTCTTTGCGTTTAATGTCCACCGGACGGCCGTCTTCATCCAGAATGACCTTCGGCTCCGGGGTATCAAAATCCAGGCTGCCCTGCTGCAGCCGCCGGCGACGCAACGAGCGCGCCAGGGCCGCCATCTGGCTGAGCGGCTCGGCCAGCTTCGGCGGTAGCTCCAGGTCGCCATCCAGAAACGCCTGCACCTCTTCATAGCTGAACCGTTTGGTGCTGCGGATGACCGATTCCACGATGCGGTAACGGATCATTTCGCCGGCCGGCGTCACTTCCATGATGCAACTGAAAGTGAGACGGTCTTCGCCCTCGCGCAGGCTGCAGAGCTGATTGCTCAGCCGCTCGGGCAGCATGGGCACCACGCGATCGACCAGATACACCGAAGTGCCGCGTTCGAACGCCTCGCGATCGATCTTACCGCCCTCTTTCACATAATACGACACATCGGCGATGTGCACGCCGAGTTCGTAGTGACCGGTATCCAGCCGCCGAATCGTCACGGCATCATCAAAATCTTTGGCGTCTTCCGGATCAATGGTAAAGCACACATGGTGGCGCAAATCCAGTCGTCGGCGGATTTCCTCATCGGGAATCCGAGCGGAAATATTCTGCGCTTCGGCCTCGACATCATCGGGAAATTTGAGCGGTAAATTGAATGAGGCCGCCACGGACGACACATCCACGCCGGGCTCATTGGGATAGCCGAGCACCTGCACCACATGGCCCTCGGGATTCAGGAACTCGTCTTCCCAGTTGTCGATGACCACAGCCACTTTCTGACCGGGTTTGGCGCCGTTGAGCCCATCTTCATAAATGTAGATATCATGCAGGATTTTGAGATCATCCGGCATGACATAATAAAAATATTTCCCTTTCACCAGGGTGCCAACAATGTACTTGCGCGTGCGCTGCACCACCTCGACCACCTTCCCTTCGGGCGATTTGCCTTTTGGCGCGGCAAAAAGCTGCACTTTGACGATATCGCCATCCAGAGCCGTGCCCATGTTTTTCTGGCTCACAAACACATCCTCTTCGCCCTCGGGCGTCAGGATGAAGCCGTAACCCTGGCTCTTTACATGCAACTTGCCGATGACCGTGGATTTGGGCTGAAGGGCTCCGTAGCGATTGCTCTTGTATTTCTGGATCAGACCTTCTTCGGCCATCTCGCGCAGCAGATTGCGGTAGGCGCTGTAATGCGCCGGCGGCACCCCTAATTTGCGCGCCAATTCCTTGGCTTTAAAAAACTGATGCGGCTGCGCTTTCAGCAGCTCTAACGTTCTGTCCTTCAAGATTTTCAATGTTTTCTTCATGGCAGGATCTTTTCATGGTAGGTTCTGAATGGAGGAGCGGGGACTGTTTTTCGGTCATTCCAAAGGTACCATACAGCGCTGCGGCGCAGCACCAGCGCAACCCGGCCGCAGATACTGACGGCCGCAGCGCAGCGGCGAGAAATGAGAATTTCCGAAACGCCTCGCTGCGGTTTGAATCGCAACGACATTGGAAACAGCCCCCAAATATCACACGTTCCTCATTGAATTAATATCCAAAAAAATCCTCATCGGTGAATTTTACCGTGGGATATTTTCGCAGCACGTCTTTGAAAATCTTGACGATTTCTTTGAGACGTTCTTGCGTTTTGGCCTCGAAGCGCAACACCAGCACCGGCTGTGTGTTGCTGGCGCGAACCAGTCCCCAGCCGTCGCCGAAGAGCACACGCGCGCCATCCACATCGATGACCTCGTATTGCTGTTTGAATTCTTTGACCAGCTCCTCTACGATTTGAAACTTGGTCTCGTCCGTGCATTCGATACGAATTTCCGGTGTACTTTCGAACGCAGGAACGCTGTCATGGATTTCGGCCAGATTTTTATCGCTGGCCGAAAGGATTTGCAGAATGCGGCCGGCGGCAAAAAAGGCATCGTCAAAGCCGTAAAAATCATCCGCAATGAACATGTGCCCGGACATCTCACCGGCCAGCGGCGCTTTCAATTCCTTCATTTTGGCTTTGAGCAGCGAGTGGCCGGTCTTCCACATAACGGGCTTGCCGCCCGCTTCCTTGATCACCTCGGGCAGCGCCTGTGAGCACTTCACATCGAACACCACCGGCGCTCCCGGATGCCGTTGCAGCAGGTCGCGAGCAATGATGGCCAACAGCTTGTCGGCGTAAATGGCGCGGCCCTGATTGTCGATGACGCCGACGCGGTCGGAATCGCCGTCAAAGCCCAGGCCCACGTCCGCGCCGGTTTCCAGCACTTTGGCCTGCAGGTCCTTGATGTACTTCGGCACGGTCGGATCCGGCAGGTGGTTAGGAAAGCGGCCGTCCGGCTCGCAATACAGGCAGGTGACTTCGCATCCTAATGATTCAAACAGCTTCGGGGCCACCAGTCCGCCGGTGCCGTTGCCGGCATCGATCACAATTTTCAGCGGCTGTTTCAAATGGGTTTTCTGCCGCAGCATGTCAATATAATCCGGCAGCACATCGCGCTCTTCCACCGTGCCGCTGCCCGATTCATAGGCCTCGTTTTCGATAATCCGTTTGAGCTCCTGAATCTCTTCGCCGTAAACCGCCGCCAGGCCGTCTTCAAATTTCGACATTTTAAAGCCGTTGTATTCGATCGGATTGTGGCTACCGGTGACCATGATGCCGCCATCGGCGTTGTAATGAAAAATAGCGAAATATTGCGCCGGGGTGGGCACCACGCCCACATCGATCACATTCATGCCGGCAGCGGTGATGCCATCGACCAGCGCATTGCGAATTCGGTCGGACGACAACCGCACATCGCGGCCCACGATGATGGTTTTGCGGCCTTCGCGCAACAGATGACTGGCAAACGCCCGGCCAACGGCGTACGCCGTTTCATCCACCAGATCCACATCCGCAATGCCGCGGATATCGTATTCACGAAAGATGTTCGGATTCATTGTTGTCGCCTCCTTTTCGTTTGGATGACATCCTGCCTTGAATCACTCTTGCTTTTCCGGCCAGGTCCGGAAACACCTCTACTTCATGAAAGCCATGCTGGACAAACAGCTCGCGCACGGCTTCGGTGCGGTGCGGAGCGATTTCACATAGCAACCAGCCTTCGGGTTCCAGAAGCCGCGGCCCCAGCCCGGCCAATCGCTCATAATACTGCAACGGCTGCTGGCAAAACAACGCTTCGTGCGGCTCAAATTCCACAATTTCCGGCGCGAGGGTGTCTTTTTCCTCGGGCGCCACATACGGCGGATTGGACACCACCATGTGAAATCGTTGCGGTGGCCAGCCCGCCGGAAGCGGGCTCAAAATATCCAGCTTTCGTAGCTCAAGCCGCGAGACCACGTCATTCCTCTGCGCATTCTCGTGCGCCAGTTTCAGGGCTGCATCGGAAATATCAATGGCGCTAATCCGGGCCTCGGGCAGATGTTTGGCCAACGCTATGGCAATCGCTCCCGTGCCCGTGCCCACGTCGAGCAGGCGAATCGGCGGCGGGAAGGAACGCGCCACGTTCATTGCCCGGTCCACCAGCACTTCCGTTTCCGGCCGTGGAATGAGCACCCCGGGACCGACTTTGATGGGCAATGAGTAAAACTCTGTTTCTTCAAGAATATACTGGAGGGGCTCGTTGCGCGCCCGCCGCAACAGCAACGCTTTGAAAGCCTGGAGTTCGCTTTTGGTTAAGGGACGATCAAAATGCAGATAAAGATGGATGCGATCAAGGTTCAGCACTTTGCAGAGCATGCGCTCGACGTTCAACCGTGCATTGTCAATCCCTTTGGATTTGAGATAATCCGTGGACCACTGCAGGAGTCGAATGACCGTCCAGACATCCTGCGCTTTTGCCATCAACTTACCGCTTCTCCTGCTTCGGCTTTCAAATACGCTTCTTTCTCTTCGGTCGCCAGCTTGTCAATAATAAAATCCAGATCGCCGTCCAGCACATCTTCCAGTTGATACACCGTCAGGCCGATACGGTGATCGGTGACGCGTCCCTGCGGAAAATTGTACGTGCGGATTTTAGCGCTGCGATCGCCGGTGCTGACCATCTTACGCCGGGCATCGGTGAGCTTCTTGCGCTCCTCTTCCTGCTTCATTTCCAGCAGCCGCGAACGCAGCACCTTGAGCGCTTTGGCCTTGTTCTTGTGTTGGCTTTTTTCATCCTGGCAGGTCACCACCAGTCCGGTGGGAATGTGCGTGATCCGCACAGCCGAGTCGGTCGTGTTCACGCTCTGGCCGCCCGGGCCGCTGCTGCGGAAAACATCGATGCGCAGCTCGTTGGGAGCGATGTCGATATCCACTTCCTCGGCCTCGGGGAGTACCGCCACCGAAGCCGCGCTGGTGTGAATGCGACCGCTTTGCTCGGTGACCGGAATGCGCTGCACCCGGTGCACGCCAGCCTCGTATTTCAGCCGGCCGTAGGCGCCGTCCCCGGAAATCATGGCGATGATTTCCTTGAAACCGCCGATCCCCTGCGGATTCGAACTGAGCACCTCGACCTTCCAGCCCTTGCGCTCGGCATAGCGCGAATACATCCGGAACAGGTCGCCGGCAAACAGACCAGCCTCGTCGCCACCGGTGCCCGCGCGGATTTCCAGTATGGCGTTGCGCGAATCGTTCGGATCCTTGGGGATGAGCAGCAATTTCAAGCGCTCTTCGAGCTGTTCTTGCTTTTCCTCGAGCTCCTCGATTTCGGCTTCCGCCATGTCGCGCAGTTCGGGGTCATCGGTCTCTTCCAGCAATCGCCGATCCTCTTCCAGCGTCCGCAACACGTCTTTATATTCGCGATACACATTGACGACCTCTTCTAAATCGCTGCGCTCTTTCGAGATATCACGCAGCTTCCGCGGATCGCTGACAATATTCGGATCGGCGAGCTGTTCGCCCAGCTCCTCGTACCGTTTTTCGATGTCGTTGAGTTTATCAATCATGGATTGTTTTTTTATGGATTATTTCAGATCATCTTCGGTGATACCGGTTAATTTCATAAAATACCGAAGTAAGCCTATCTTCAAAGGCTTGTTTCCATGAATAGGAACAGAAATTCGAACAGGACTTCCTTCTTTCATATAAATATGATGGCTGCCTTTGATTCGCTTAAGCACCCACCCCTTCTTTTCCAAAATCTTTGCAAAGTCCTTGCCTGAGATTGCCTTCACACTGCAATCTCCAGAATCCTATCTTTCTCTGTGAGCTTTATATCCTTTAAATCTACAGACAGACACCCTTCCACGGCCTCATAAAGGTTATTTAACAATTCATCAAAAGTATCGCCCTGGGTAGCACAGCCGGGAATGGCCGGAACTTCTGCCCAATATCCCCCCTCCTCGGCCTCATGGATGATGACCTTAAGCTTCATTTTGAAACCTCAGTTTCGTTTATGCGATACAAACCATGCAAACTTGCTTCAAGCCACTTTCTTCAGCACGGCCTCGCCATCGATCACCTCGACATTCGGCATGGCGGCCACGTCCTCGCCCAGAGCCGCCTTCAGCGCCACGATGGCGACTTCAAGCTGCGAATGCTCCGGCTCCCGGGTGGTGAGCTTTTGCAACCACAGACCGGGCAGGATGAACACACGCCAGAAACGGTTGCGATAGCCTTTGTCGCTGAGCCGGATGAGCTCATAGCTGATGCCGCCGATCACCGGCACGAAGGCCAGCCGCAGCAATCGCTCCGGAATGGTATCCGGCCGGCCAAGGGTCAGAAACACCAGAATCGAAACAATCATCACGATCAGCAGGAAGCTGGTGCCGCACCGCGGATGAAACCGCGAAAACCGGGCAGCGTTCTCCGGCGTCAGCTCCACGTGATTTTCATAGGCGTAAATGCTTTTGTGCTCGGCGCCGTGATATTCAAACACGCGGCGGATGTCTTTTAACAATGTGATTGCGAACAGGTAAATCAGAAAAAACACCAGCCGGATGACACCATCCACGAGATTGAACCAGAAACCGCTTTTCACACCGAACCAGTCAGTAATAATGAGAGGTAAATAAAAAAACAGCAACAGGCCGAGCGTCAGCGAAAAGCCGAGCATGAGAAACATGCGGGCTTTTTCCCAGAAAGTTTTGTGCAAAACCCGCTGCAGTGACTCGGCATCGGTATCGCCGTCTTTGCGACTCTCTTCCAGCATTGCAATGTCGCCGGAAAACACCAGCGCCTTCACACCAATGATGAGCGATTCGATCAACACCACGGCGCCACGGAAAAATGGCAGGTTCAAAAACCGAAAGCGCTGCGTAAGCGGGACACTATTCTCGGTTTTGACCACGATCTTGCCATCGGGTTTGCGGCAGGCCACGGCCACCGCATTGGGCGAACGCATCATCACGCCTTCGATCACGGCCTGTCCGCCGACCATTGGACTTTTTTGCAACATTCATCCTTTCCCTTTAAATAAAAAAACGGAATACGCCCTTGACCTGCGCATTCCGTTTTATACTGAATCAAAATGCTACGCGCTTGTCTCTTCCGAATTGGCCATACCATATTTTTTGAGGAATTTTTCCACACGCCCGGCCGTGTCCACCAGTTTCTGTTTACCAGTGAAGAAGGGATGGCAATTGGAACAAATATCGATCCGCAGATCGCCCACCGTGGAGCGAACCTGAAACGTATTGCCGCACGCGCAGGTCACCGTGCCGAGCTTATATTCTGGATGAATACCTTCTTTCAACGTTACCCTCCTTTGGGTGGAATTTTCACACTTAGCCTACCCTCTTCAAACCTGCAAATTTAATATCAACGGCCTATCAAATGCAAGTAAAAGTTTCGAAGGCAGGTTCTGTGTGTTCGATTTTTCGATATTTTTCCTGATCAGACACCAAAATCGCGAACCGTTTCTGTTACGGCACCATCAGGTGCTCATCGATTCCAGGAATTCCTTGTTGTTCTTGGTACCGCGCATCTTCTCCAGCAACATTTCCATGGCCTCCACCGGCGACAGGTCGGCCAGGAACTTGCGCAAGATCCAGATGCGGTTGAGCTCGAATTCCGAAAGCAGCAGTTCTTCTTTTCGTGTGCCAGAACGGTTGATATCTATAGATGGGAAAATGCGCCGGTCGGACAGGCGGCGATCCAGCACCAGTTCCATATTGCCGGTGCCTTTGAACTCTTCGAAAATCACATCGTCCATGCGGCTGCCGGTATCGATCAGCGCCGTGGCGATGATGGTCAGGCTACCCCCTTCTTCGATGTTTCGGGCCGCGCCAAAAAACCGCTTCGGTTTTTCCAGCGCCGTGGCATCGAGACCACCGGACAGGATTTTGCCGCTATGCGGCACCACGGCGTTGTACGCCCGCGCCAGACGCGTGATACTGTCCAGCAGGATCACCACATCGTAGCCGTATTCCACCAGCCGCTTCGACTTCTCCAGC
>JAUZRQ010000121.1 GCA_030950365.1 Candidatus Zhuqueibacterota bacterium
CTGAACATCCGTGTGGATGTAGCGCCGGAACAGGAGGGCAACAACCAGAGCGTGGTCGGGCGGCTGAAAACGGACAATTTCAGCGCGCCATTGCTCATGCGCGTGGGCCTGGCCTGGGACGCCTTTGCCAGTGAAAGCCACAGGCTGACACTGGCCCTCGAAGGCCTGAACCCGAACGACAATACGCAAAGTGTGAACGTAGGCGCAGAGTATGCCATGCTCAATAACATGCTGGTGCTGCGGGGCGGCCTGAGCGAGCTGTTTCTGGATGAGCGTGAACGTAATTTTTCGCTGGGCATTGGCGTGAATTTCAGCATGCAAACCGGGGTGGCCATTGCGGCCAGCTACTCGTACCAGGATTTTGTGCATTTGAATTCGATCAGTAAATTCACCCTCGAGGTGCAGTTTTAAGAAAGCCCATGCGCGGTTTGCGGAAGCATCCTCAGAATGGCCGTGCATTCATTGGATTCCATACGATTTGGTCAAATCAGGATAAAATTAGGAAATGCAACTTGTTAACCCAATTTTCACGAAAGGAGGTCGATAGGCGGAAAATAGGTATAGTGCAAATCCCTAAGTGATCAACAATTCAACTTTTAAACGGGAGGGAACATGAAACACCGATTCAATGTTCCAGTCTGGAGTTTGTTAATTTTGCTCCTGACCTTTGGTGTCACGTCTCTGGCTTTAGGGCAGAACACTATCAAGGTCACGTTTAACTTGAACACCTCAACGAACCTGGATACGCTGAACGAAAACCATTTTGTAGAGATCCGAGGGGCGTTGAATTGGAAAACGGGTGCCATTTTACCAGGCGGCAAGACCATCGACTGGAATAGCAGTTCGGATCTGGAGATGACCAATGTCGGCGGCGACTACTGGACCATCACGTTCGAAATGGAACCGGACGATACGCTGTATTACAAATTCTGGACGGGGTTTGATCCCGATAATGGCACTCATCCGAACGGTGGCTGGGAAGGCCCTTTTAATCAGGCCATCAATGCCGATACGCGTGTTTTTATCTCCGGCAACACCGATACGGTGGTCGCCTTACAATTTTACCATCCGGATATCGGTGGGCAAAAGGTCGATCAGTATTGGCGACCGTTTGAGACCAAGCAAGATTCCGTGGCCATTTTCTTCCGCGTGAACATGGGCGGAGTCACTGAATCCGAACGCTTCAATCCAGACGTAAATGGCCCCGTGGGTGTCCGGGGGGAACCAAGTACCTCAAACGGTGCGCTCGATTGGGGAAGCACCAAAGTCATTCTGACCCGCGAAACCGACAGTGTTAACGGTGGTTCGTTCTGGTCTGGAGTGGTGTATATCCACAAAGATTCGCTCAAAGTCGGTGATGTTCAGAATTACAAGTTCTTCATCGAAAATGATACCGATAATGGCTGGGAAAATAGTGTCCCCAACCGTACCTTCACTTACACAGCCACCCTGGTAACCAGCGGCGGTGATACTACGCTACATTGGCGCTATTTCGATGATCTGAAACCCACGGGCAAGCAGCCGGTGGAGAGCACGGTCACCTTCCGTGTCAATCTTGAAGCGCTGGAAAAAGTGGGGCTGTTCGATCGTGGCGCCGGTGATAAAGTCGCCGTGATTGGCGCCAAGGGCTGGAACCGCCCAGACGATTTGATCATGATGAACTTCATCCCGGCCTTGCAGGAATGGGCGGTTTCCGAGCCGTTCCGCGAAATTCCTGGATCGATGATTCCTTACAAGTATTTCATCATCTGGGATTCTTCCCGGGTGGACACCAATAGCAGCAATTACATTGCTGGACTGGATATCAATGATGGCTGGGAAGAGCCGGGTGTGACGGGCGGCGGCAACCGTGTGTTCGAATATCAGAATGCCCCACAGCAGACGCCTCCGGGTGACCTTGGAAAAGACCTGCAATTCTATGATTCGGTGCCGGTGCAGGGCGTGATTGAAACACCAATCACCGTGACCTTCAATGTGGATATGCGCCCGGCCGCCGATGCCGCGACCAATCCCAAAACGTTGTTCCGGCCAGGCCAAGATAGTGTTTATGTCCAATTTGATGGCTCGTTGTTTGCATTGACCCAGGGCATGCCTAAGGGCGGTGAAAATGCCCGCATTCTACTCACCGATGATGATGGCGACGGGATTTATTCAGGGGCCATGCAGCTCAATGTGCCGACCCTGTACATGGTCAGTTATATTATTGCCTATTCCACCGATACCGGCTTCGAAACCAACGGTGGCGGTTTCGATAAGGGACGGCGCTATTATCAGTACATCCGTCCGACCCGGGTGAACAGCGACGGTACCATCGAGTGGCCGAGCGAATACAGTTTCCCAACGGTGGTCTGGAAAGAGAAGGATCTTGATGTGGAAGATCCGCCGGACCTGTTCACCCCCACAGGTATTGCCGATGAGCGTGCGGGCCTGCCGAAATCGTTCCGCCTCGAGCAGAACTTCCCGAATCCCTTCAACCCCGAAACGGAAATTCGCTATGAGTTGCCGGTAGCCAGCCATGTGAATATTTCCGTGTACAACCTGATGGGGCAACTGGTCAAGACCCTGGTGGATGCGCGTCAGGATCAGGGCGTGTATTCCATCAAGTGGAACGGCCAGAACGAGCACGGCCGGACCGTGGCCACGGGCGTGTATCTGCTCAAGATGCGTGCCGGTGATTTCTTGCAGGTGCGCAAGATGGCCTTTGTGCGGTAACCGCAGCTTTTTAATCCTGGCAGGGGTTCATGCCCTGCCAGGATTAAGGTGTACGACGATCAAGGGCATGCGCCCCAACGCATGCCCTTTTCCTTTGTTTCGGAATAGGTAGCGCCAACATCCTGTCCGGCAAAAAGGCAGAACGTGGATGCGGGCATGTTAATTCGCGGTCAAGGACCGCTTTTAGCCGGGCTAATTTTTTATTAAATGGGATAGAGGCCGTCTCTGACGGCCGGATAAATCGGATATGTTTTTCGATTAATTCGCAATTCGTTTTCCATTTGACCTCATGAAAAACAAAAACAAACCCCTCACCGAAAAACAAAAGAAATTCATCCGCAAGCATCAGCATGAACTGTCGGTCGACGCCATCGCCAAACGGCTGAGCGTCTCGCCGGAACAGGTGCGTCGCTATCTTGAGGCTGGCGGCGCACGATTGAGCCGCAAAAAGTTGCTGCTGTTCCGGATCGCGATGGTTTTGCTACCGGTGCTGTTTTTTCTCTTGCTCGAAGCCATCCTGCGGCTGAGCAACTACGGCGGCAATCTGTCCCTGTTCATCGAAGCGCCCGGAGAATATTCCGATTATTACATGTGCAATCCCAATGTGGGCCGGCGCTACTTTTTCATGCAATCCACCATTCCGGATCCTCCTCTGGAGCTGTTTTTGAAACAGAAGCCCACCAACGGTTACCGCATTTTTGTGCTCGGCGGCTCCACTGCGGCCGGCTATCCGTACGGCAACAACATCATGTTTACGCGCGTGCTGCAAAAGCGGTTGGCAGACGCCTTTCCGGAGCGATACATCGAAGTCATCAACACGGCCATCCCGGCGATCAATTCTTACACACTGCTGGATTTCATGGATGAAATTCTGGAACAGCAGCCCGACATGCTGCTCATTTATGCCGGGCACAACGAATTTTACGGCGCCCTGGGCGTCGGTTCCAACGAATCCATGGGCAAATTTCGTGGCTTCGTGAAATTTTATCTTAAGTTGGAGCGGTACAAAACGTTTCTATTTCTGCGTGACATCCTTGCGAAAGTCACCAAACAGACCAGCGAGTGGCTGTTCGGCGGTAGCCCGGCGAAACCTTCGGGCACGCTGATGGAACGCATGGTGGCCGAGCAAACCATCCCGTATGGCAGTCCGCTGTACCAACTGGGCCGGCGGCAATTTGCCGGCAATCTGGAAGATATTTTGCGCCAGGCGAAGAAAGCCGGGGTGCCTGTGGTGCTCAGCGAGCTGGTGAGCAACATTCGCGACATGAAGCCGTTTGTTTCCGTGGCCGCGGACAGTCTGCCGCCTGCCGGGGATGTATTCCGCCAGGCGCGTGTCGCCGAGCAGGCCGGCGAATACGACACGGCCCGGCAACTGTACTACCGCGCCAAAGACCTTGACGCGCTGCGGTTTCGAGCCACTGAAGATTTCAACGCGGTCATTCATGAACTGGCGCGGCGATATAACGTGCCCGTGGTGCCCTTGCGGCGGTTTTTCGAGCAGAAATCGCCGCACGGATTGATGGGGGACAACCTGTTTCTCGAGCATCTGCATCCAAATGTGGACGGCTATTTTTTAATGGCAGACGCATTTTTTGAGACGTTGCGGCAACATCGCATGATTTCCCGGGAATGGAAACCGGACCGGCTGCGACCGGCCGCCTACTACCGCGAAACCTGGGGACTGACGGAACTGGATACGATCTATGCCAACCTGCGCATCCGCATCCTGAAAGGCAACTGGCCGTTCAAACCCCGCTGGCAGAAAAACATGGCCATGGCGAATTACCATCCGACCACCTTGGCCGAGTCGTTGGCGGTGAAGATTATCCTGAATGATAAATACACTGCGGAAATGGCGCACGTTGATCTGGCCAAACGCTACGAACGCCTGGGGCAGTATGTGAATGCGTTCCGCGAGTATTATGCCAACCTGTATGCGACGCCGCAGAATATTTCGCCATACATTCACGCGGCCAACATGCTGATCAAGGCACGGCAGTTTGCCCGCGCCCTGCCGATCTTGTACCAATCGCTCAAGGTGGAAGAAACCGCGTTCGCCTACAAGTGGATCGGACAGATTTTGCTGGATCGCGGTAATCTCGACGAAGCGATACCGTTTCTGGAGAAAGCCCTCAACGTGATACCCAACGATGCACAATTACTGTATAACCTCGCCGGCGCACGCGCCCTGCAAAACGAATTTGAGCAGGCGCTGGCGTTGCTTCAGAAACTTGAAACCATTCAGCCCGGATTCCCGGGAGCCCGGGATTTAATGCAGCAAATCAAAAAGGTGATATATGATCAGAAAAAGTAACCGGCTTTTGCGAAACTTTGGATGCGCGTTATTGTTGACTTTCTTTCTGGCACAGTCGCTGTTAGCGCAAAAAGAAAAATCCTTGCACCACGTGCCGGAATGGGCCAAGGATGCCGTGTGGTATCAAATTTTCCCTGAACGGTTCCGCAACGGCGATCCGTCCAACGATCCGACCGTGGATGACATCATGGGCGGCTGGCCATGGTCGCGCCCGAAACAATGGCGCATTCATCCGTGGACATCGGACTGGTACAAACTTCAGCCGTGGGAGAATAACACCGGTAAGGGGTTTTACTGGGAAACCGGCCTGCGGCGCTATGGCGGTGATTTGCAGGGCGTGCTGGATAAGCTGGATTATTTGCAGGAACTGGGCATCAATGCCATTTATTTCAATCCGCTGTTCGAAAGCCCATCGCTGCACAAATACGATGCGGCGATGTACCATCACATCGACAACAATTTTGGGCCGAATCCGGAGCTCGATCGCCGCATCTGGGCAGAGGAAGACCCGACACAGCCGTCCACCTGGAAATGGACCTCAGCCGACAGCCTGTTTTTGAAGCTGATCCGCGAGTGCCATGCGCGAGGCATCCGGGTGATCATCGATGGCGTGTTCAATCATGTCGGCAACACCTTCTGGGCGTTTCAGGATGTGGTCCGCCGGCAGCAGGCATCCCCCTTCAAAGACTGGTTCATCATCAAGCGCTGGGACGATCCGAAGACGCCGCAAAACGAGTTCGATTATCAGGGCTGGTACGGCGTGCGCGATCTGCCGGAAATCCGCGAAAACGAGCAAGGGCCGGTGGCCGAGAGTTTTCGCGAACACATCCGCGCCATTTTGCGGCGCTGGATGGACCCCGATGGCGACGGTGATCCGTCGGACGGCATCGACGGCTGGCGGCTGGATGTGGCAGAGATGGTAAGCATCGAGTTTTGGCGAGATTTTCGCCGCTGGGTGCGCGACATCAATCCCGATGCCTATCTCACCGGCGAGGTGTGGTGGGAAGATTGGAACCGCAACAAAATGTTCAATGCCGCGCCGTGGCTGCAGGGCGACGTGTTCGATGCGGTGATGAACTACCGGTTTGCCCGTGCGGTGAAAAAACTTGTCATCGATCGCCGCACGCAAATTTCGCCTCGGGCGTTCGCCGATTCGATTCTGGCACTGTTCCGCGACTATCCGCGCGACAATGTGTATGTGCTGCAAAACCTGATGGATAGCCACGACGTGGATCGCGTGTCGTCGCAAATCGTCAATCCGGATCGCTGGTACGATCACGCCGCCCGTCCCGGACACAATCCCGACTATGACATCCGCAAACCCAATGCTGAAGAGCGGCAAAAACAGCGGTTGATCGTCGGCCTGCAAATGACGCTGCCCGGCGCGCCCATGATCTATTACGGTGATGAAGCCGGCATGTGGGGCGGCGATGATCCCGATTGTCGCAAGCCCATGGTGTGGCCGGAATTCCAGTACGAGCAGGAAGCCTCGCACCCGTTCGGCAGGCCGCGCCCGGTGGACAGCGTGGCATTCGATACCGAACTATTCGAGTGGTACAAAACCCTGATCCACATCCGCCGGCAGGAAAGAGCCTTGCGTCGTGGCGATCTGCTGTTTCTCATCGCGCCAGAAAACGAGCCGGTGCTGGCCTTCTCTCGTTTTCTGGCTGGCGACACCCTGTGGATCGCGCTGAACAATTCTCCCCAAAACCGCATCCTCCAATTTCGCCATGAGCAAATCGCGGCATCGACGCTAAAGGATCGCATCACCGGGCGCGTTTTTCATCCCCACGATCGGCTGTATGCCTTCCGACTGAAGCCGTATCAGATATTGATACTCAAGTCCCAATAAGGCTGTCCCCGGAATGGCCTGTGGCAAGAAGGCAAGAATTGTGACGCTTCAGTCATAAACCCGGCGCCGAACAAGTCGATATACAGATTAGGCGACGAATTGCCATTCGGGCTGTTCCGGGAATTGGTTCGCCGGCATTTCAGACGCGCAAGGATGCCATTTCCCCATCAAAGCTCCTCCTCCCGCAGCGGAGCCTGTGGGCCCCGAACAGCCATCCTTTTCTAGATGAAATGAGGGCGCTTGCTGATGTCGTCTTGCCAAAACGAGGACATACCGGTCGCAGGATTCCTGAGTTTTTCTTCGCAAACTGGACAGGCGAGGGTATAATAATGAGACTGCGGACGCGGCAACTATTCAGGGAGGTTTGTATGCTACTTCAGAAACAGGTAGGATTGCGGATGCTGGGCATGTTCGCTGGTGGGGCGCTTTTGCTTTTTTGCATGAAAGCCGCAGTGGCCGAAAAATTGGGCACCAATCCGGTGACCTTCCAGGTGAACATGTCCATCCAGATTCTGGAGCAGAAGTTTGATCCAACGACCGATTTTGTGCTGGTGCGCGGCAGCTTCAATCAGTGGACCACGGTCGATACCCTGGTGGATTCGGATGGCGATAGCCTGTACACCAAAATCATTACGTTTTCCGACAGTCTGGTTGGCCAGATGATCGAATTCAAATATTATTACCAGCACAATGGCGTGGAGGTGTGGGAAAGCGATCCGCGGCGGACGTATGTGGTGCCGGCGGGCGGCGGCTCGGTGCCGCTGGATTATTTTGATCGCGATAGCCAGTACAACTCGCCGTTTGTGAAAGTCACTTTTCAAGTGAACATGCGCATCCAGATGCTGGAAGGGCGCTTCGATGCCCAAAACGACGGCGTGTTTGTGCGTGGCTCGTTCAACAACTGGGCGGATGAAGCCCTGTACGACACCGATGGCGATAGCATTTACACCCGCACGCTGTCGCTGCCGGATTCGCTGGTGGGCAAAACCATTGCCTATAAATTTGGCTATTCGCGCGCTGGCGGGCAGGTGATCGAAGCCGATCCGAATCGCATGTATACGGTGCCGACAGGGGGTGGATCCGTGCCTGTGGACTATTTCGACCGGGATGCCATTTATGATCCGATTTATGTGGATGTGAATTTTTCCGTCAATATGTCGGTGAAGATGCTAGAAAAGCAGTTTGTCCTCCCCGGAGATGTAGCCTTCCTCGAACCCGTCAATGGCAACTGGGCCGCGAGAACCAACCTGAATGATGCTGATGGTGATAGCATCTATTCCACCACCGTGCAAATCGAGAGCAAATATATCGGCCATGCCATCGAGTACAGGTTTGGTTTCACACATAACGGCTCGGAGGTCCTCGAAGCCGATCCGGCACGCGTGTTTATCGTGCCGTTCGGGGGCGGCGCTGCACCGGTGGATTACTTCGATCGCGATGCCACGGTGGATGCGCCACAGCCGGAAATGAAAACGGCGACAGTGACATTCCGCGTGAATATCAAGCCATACCGTGATAGCGGACTGTTTTCGCAGAACGACGCGCTTTTTGCCAAAGGCGATTTCAATCAGTGGCAAAGCGAACAGGATGTGTTTCAGACCGACGCTGGCAATCCAGATGTGCTGGTGCTGCAGAAATTGATCACAGCAGCGGTGGACAGCTTGCTTGAGTTTATCCTGGTGTTGAAAATCGATGGGGCGTATGAAGTGGAAGATTGGCTTGGGCACCGCCAGTTTCGGTTCACCGGAGACGATCTCATCCTGCCGGAGGTCACCCCGATTTTCACCGATCCGCGTCCCATCACAGCGCAGGTGCAGCGGGTGTTTGTGGTCAATGTCAAGCCCCTGCTGCGCAAGCTGGCCGCCGAGGGGCGCGCCATTGGCGAGCTGGACACGGTCACACAGGTGCAAACCATTACGATTCTCGGGCCAGACCGAAATAACTGGCGCGGTGTCAACACGGCTTACTGGCAGCTTTGGGACGACGGCAGCCATGGCGACGCCGTTGCCGGCGATTCGCTGTTTACGGCCAGTTTCACCTTTTCGGCGAGCTGGCCGCGTGAAACGGTGTACAAATACCGGGTCAACGGCAAGGATGTGGAGGCGCGGCGCGGCCTGTTTCATTATCTGAAAATCGATGCGCAAACCGCTGTGGATACGGTGTACGATGTGTTCGGCAGTCCGGACACGCTGTATGCCGATTACACCCGCGATGCCGATTACGTGGTCTCCGTGCGTCTGGCCGATGCAGCCGCACCGCGCGAATATCAATTGCTGCGCAACTACCCGAATCCGTTCAATCCAGAAACGGTGATCCCGTTCGAGGTGGCGCAGCCACAGCATGTGGTGATTGCGATCTACAATGTGGTTGGGCAGGAGGTCGTGCGGCTGGTGGATGACGAATTGGCTCCCGGCCGGTATCGAGTCACCTGGAACGGCCGGGACGCGCAGAGGCGGAGGGTGCCGTCCGGCGTGTACCTGTACCGCATGCAGGCCGGGCCGTACCAGAAAACCATGAAAATGCTGCTGGTGCAGTGATGTGCTTCATTGCTCGCGGGGCGCTGGAAGGGACCACGTGCGAATGAATTCGGCCAGTTGCTGGAGATCCGGCGATAGAGCCGTGCGCACGTAGTAACCCGAGGTGCCCACCCCCGTGAACAGCGCTCCAGTCAGGTCGAGGCCGAGCAGCATCCCGAGACAAAACCCCGCGTTGAAATGATCACCGCCGCCGGTGGAAATGGTCGGATGTTCGATATATGAGCCATGCACACCGGCGGTGGCGTTTTCGGAAGCGGCCACCGCCAGTTTCACCGGATGAATCACAACGGTCTGGATGTTCAGATGCTGTCGGATGTCGGCCGCGCGCCGCTGCAGCCCATCGAGGTCTGCCGGTCCCGCCGAAATGCCCAGCACTTCGGCGATTTCCATGCTTTCCTTTTCGTTCATGCCCAGAATGACATGGTAAAAACGCGCAAACCGGGACAGGGTGTCCAGCGCTTCCCGGATATCGTCTGCAGTGCGTTTTTCCGGATCGGCCAGGTCGAAAAACAGCGTTTTCTCTGGCGCCGGCTGGCAGTGCTTTTGCAGCAACTCCCGCCAGATATCGGTCATGTGCTGAATCATGGTCCAGTTCACCAGGGCATAAAACCGGCTTTCGTTCCACAGGCGGCTGAACTCATCGGTGCCCACACTCTGGACGATGCGCGCGTAATCGATCTCGTCCAGAGCCTGATATTTGCCCAGCATGATTTTGCCATCGGAAAATTCCAGCGCGTCGGTATGGCCGGGTTCGGCGATGCTGTACACCCGGGCGCGGCTGGCAAAATCGCGGAATACCGGATGCAGGTCTGGATAGCCCAGATTGCCAATGTAGGTTACGCGCAGTCCGAATTGCAGCATGGCGTTGGCCATAATGGGGCCATTGCCGCCAAGCTTGATCGTATCCACACGCATTTCCACATTGGCGCTTTTGCCGGCGGCCCGGGACAGCCGTTCGGCGAAAGCCGAGATGGTGGGAATAAAGGTATATTGATCGCGATTCTGCTTTTTGTCCACCAGCCTGACGATTTCATCCACAAAACCGTCGAATCCCATCAGGGCCGGCAGGTTTTGAACGGCCTCTCGTTTTTGAAAAATCTGGTTGGCAACGTCCTCACGCAGGGCTTGCTCGTTCATGCGCGCGCTCTCCTTCCTGAAAAGTTCAATCTCAAATATAATATGGATTTGTGCCGGTAACAAATTGTTTTTTCGTAACGTGGCCTTTCTCGAATATCTGCTGTTCCGAAAAAGCAAGAAGGCCATAAATGCGATTTTTAAGCCACGGATTGATGCGGATGATATCTGCCGGGCTTTTCTTTGCTGAATCCAACTTTCTTTTGGTGTGAGCGGTCGTAATAATTATGTTTAAGAGGAGGGAAAAACACTCCGGGGTCTCGGCCAGATCTGCGAGAAATTTTCTTTTCTCGATTCTGAACAAATACGTAATAATCGGAAGAGAAAGGCCATTATGTTTTGCATCTTTGCGACTTAGCGCCGTTGCGTGAGAAGCATAGCTATAGAGTCGGTTATGATCAGTTTTTCAATTTTTATCTGTAAAATTTCAAGAAATGCCCCATTGGACACTTCAAGCTTGATCGAATGGCCGGGATTGTTAAATTTAAGGTTCGTTTAAATTCTGATCATATTTCTTCGCAAAGAATTGCCATATCCGGTACTTGATTCTAAGATAGGATCGGTCTAGCTCGGATGCACCAACAATGCAAGGAAGGAGCAATGCCTAAATATTCGTTCAGGATTTTCTTCGTTTCTCTCATCATAGGATTTGCCTTTTGCGCGGATGTTCTTGCGCAACTGCAGTATGAAATCATTGCAGTCAAAGGCAAAGTCGGCATCATCCGTACGCCATTGGATCGTCCATTGCAGGTCGGAGAAATCTTCACCGTGGTGCGCTACCGCAGCGGGCAACGGATCAAGGTGGCGCGCGTCAAGATTGCACTGGTGGAGAAGAAATTCACCGGTATCAAAATAATCGAGCCGCTGAAGGATACGCGGCTGCGCAAAGGAGACCTGCTGGAAGTCGAAGCCGTTTCGCTCGAAGAGCGTCTACAGGAACTGGAAAATCACGCCACCGAGCCGGAAGATGAACAACTGGCTTTGAAAGGAGTACCGCCGACCGGATCCTCGCCGCATGCAACTCCTGAACCGGAGGAGCCGGTACAGAGCCAGCCTGCCGAAATGCACGATCAACCTGCTGCACAGAGTCGCACGGACATGAGCGATCGTTTCATTTATTCCGGTCCGCTGCATGTGGTTCGACAAAACCGGCCGTTTGTGGGGCCGCTGGTGGCGGTATTTGCGCCCATCAACTCCCTTGCCGATGAAATGGATTTCAGTGGACTGGCCGGCGTGCAAGTTACCGCGCTGCTGCGCAACCAGATGCATTTGCGCTTTGGGCTGGAATACGCGCCACTGCGGTTGAGTCCTGAACTGCAGGACCGGTTGCGCCAGTTGGGAATATCGCAAACCTCGTATTTTATCATGCTAACGGCCTCGCTGCAGCAGTATTTCACCCGCCGCTTTTTTTGGAACGTGGGCGGCGGCATCTATCGCCTCACCGATATCCAGAATATCGGCGGTGAGCAACTGCAGGTGTCCAATAATTATTTTGGCCTGCATGCCGGAGCCGGCTTCAATGTGATTTCCGCATCATCTTCGAAATTGATTTTCGCCACCAACGGCCATATGTATTTTCCGGTTAATTCCTATCGCATGTTCCTGTCCATACTCCTGTCCTGGGTCTATGCGCTGTAGCCGCACCTCTGCCGTATCGCCATGCTCACTGATGCTTTTAAATCGGCAGAAAGAGGATCATGGTCCATCTTGCCAGTGTCGACTGCGCCGCCATGCCGATTTGGATTCTTTTATATGAAATTTTGATAAGCCCTTTGCGCTTTGCTCTGAAATTTATTATTTTATACGCTTGAATTGGCCGAAATTGAGCGATCCAAATTGAACATTTGCACGCTTGATGCGATAAATTAGAGGGCGCAACACATAAGAAAAACATTACGGTTAGTTAGAATAGGAGTATCATGACCATGCAGCCGAAGAAATTAGGAATCCTGGTTGGGGGCGGACCGGCTCCCGGTATCAACAGTGTGATTGGCGCCGCCACCATTCGCAGCATTATCCAGGGAACGGAGGTTCTCGGCATTCTGGATGGCTTCAAATGGATCATGCGCGGCGACATCTCGCATGTAAAGGAGCTGACCATCCAGAATGTGAGTCGAATCCATTTCCGCGGCGGATCGTACATCGGCATTTCGCGGGACAACCCGACGAAAAATCCCAGGGACCTGGAGACGGCGGTTACGTCGCTGTTGCGCCTGAATATCGATAAATTGATCACCATCGGCGGGGATGACACCGCCTATTCTGCCATGAAACTGGAAGAAATGGCCAACGGCCGCATCCGTGTGGTGCATGTGCCCAAAACCATCGACAACGATTTGGAGCTGCCGCACGGCATCAACACGTTCGGGTTTCAAACCGCCCGGCATCTCGGTGTGGAGATCGTCAAAAACCTCATGGTCGATGCGCAGACCACCTCGCGCTGGTATTTTGTGATTACCATGGGGCGCAAGGCCGGCCATCTGGCGCTAGGCATTGGCAAGGCGGCCGGTGCCACGCTGACCATAATTCCCGAAGAGTTCACCGATAAAAATCCAATCACGCTGAAAAAATTGGTGGATATTCTGGTCGGTGCGATCATCAAGCGATTGAGCTACGGCCGCCCGGATGGCGTGGCCGTTCTGGCCGAGGGATTGGTGGAAAAAATGTCACCTGAGGATATCCAGTCGCTTGTGAACGTGGAACGCGACGAGCACGATAACATCCGGCTGGCGGAAATCAATTTCGGGGAGATTTTGAAGAGGCAGGTGCAACAGCGGCTGGCGGAATTCGGGCTGAAGACCACCATCGTGGCTAAAAACATCGGCTACGAGCTTCGTTGCGCCGATCCGATTCCATTTGATATGGAGTACACGCGCGATCTGGGCTTCTGTGCGGCCAAATTCATACTGGATGGCGAAAATGCCGCCATGGTGTCCATCCAGAACGGGAAATTTGTGCCGCTGTTTTTCAAGGATATCATCGATAAAAAGACCGGCCGTACACGCGTGCGTATGGTGGACATCAACGCAGAAAGCTACCAGATCGCCCGGCGATACATGATCCGACTGTCGCTGGAAGATTTTCAGGATCCGCATGAGCTGGCCAAGTATGCGGCTACGGCGAACATTTCCCTTGAGGAGTTCAAAAAGCAGTTCTATTATCTGGTGGAAAACGATGTCTCCTATGAGCCGTTTGATGGGTTGCAGATAGTACAGGGAATTCGCGAAAACGACCACGGCAAGGCGAAGAAGCCGGCCAAGGCGGCGGCTGAGAAAGCATAGCGTTCTGGACGTCAGGTTTCGGCTGCTTACGGTGTGAAATTTCAAAGCCCTGGATGGCTACGGACGGTCGCCGGAGCAGCGGGTTTTGCGACGGCTATCCTTCCCGGGCTGCAGCGGATGCTGGCTGAAAATCCGGCATATTCCTCCGTGAATCGTTTCCATGGATGAGAAAGTCCAAAATAAAAAAGCCTGTTCGTGCAACAGGCTTTTTTATTGTTTCAAAAGGGGATTGTCGTTATGCAAGCATTTCTGGCGATGGTTTCGCCATCAATGCAGGGCGGGCTTGACAACCTTGCCGGCTTTGATGCACTTGGTGCAGACCCGAATGCGCTTGACGCGGCCATTCACCACGGCGCGCACCCGCTGCAGATTGGGCAGCCAGCGACGTTTGGTCAGATTGTGCGCGTGGCTCACATTGTGACCGTAGCCCGGTTTCTTGCCACAAATTTCACAAACTCTTGCCATCTTTATTCTCCTGTCGATCCTATTGGCCTCAAAAAATCAGCACAAATTATAATGAAATCAGGGGTAAAAATCAAGAAAATCTTTGGAGTTGCGCAAAAAATATGGTATTGTGGGGGGCGCAAACCTCAGGGACCTCACAGGTCCCTGAGGTTTGCGTTGCAGCGGATGTAGCGAGGCTCTATGATGAACTGCATGGGTTGTTTATTGCTTGACAGGATTGAAAGGATGAACAGGAAAAATTCATGGTAAAGATAGAGGAATTATCATGGATAAGAATTCTCCTGACAGTCATCGGGAAATCCCGGCATTCTGGCTTTTTCATGCTATTGCGAGAGCAAAAGGATGAAAAAGGCTGGAATCGCTTACTGCGGATCAATTTGGGGCCAGAATGACGTAATAAATCAATTTTGGATAAATCGCAAAATGTAACAATTCAGCGCAAATCGAGCACTGCCATTTTGAATAGCCAAGAAACGCCTTGTTAATGAATTTGAATGTTGACTCCAAAAGACCACAGATTTCACAGATTGGCACTGATTTTCGGGGAGCCACGGATGCACACGGATCGACGCGGCTGGGCTCCCTGAAACTTTGAAAGGATTGAATTCGTTTTTCCGAAATCCTCAAAATTAAACCTCAGCGACCTCGGCGCCACTGCGAGGGGTTTGCTTTTCTTACTTATGAGTTTTTCACCATTCGGTGAATCGTTACCGCAAAATTTCTAAATCTACAAGAATAGAAAGGGATCCCCGTCTTTTTCGCCATCCCCCATTCGCGAAAGTGCGAACAAACAGAATCACAAGCAAATATTGAAATCGCCGGCGTGGCTGATCCATGACCAGCCGAGTCAGATTACTCCATGTTTTTAAATTCGCTTGCAAGTGATTGGTTGAAGTCCTATATTCTCGGTTGTCAATTTGCAGATGATTTTTGGGCGGAATCTCAGGATGGATGAACGGCAACTCAGGTCCTTGTTACGACAATTTCGGCAGGGCGAGGTCAGTGAGGCGGAGGCCCTCGAGCAGTTCAAACGCCTGCCCTACGAAGCGCTCGGCTTCGCCACCCTGGATCACCACCGGCATTTGCGGCAGGGATTTCCCGAGGTGGTTTTCGCGCAGGGCAAAACCGTGAACCAGCTATTGGAAATCACTGACCGCATCCTGCGAAGGCATCAAAGATTGCTCATTACCCGTATTGCTGAAGATGCCGCCCAAACCATCCTGCAGACGTTTCCCAAACTTTACCACAATCCCACGGCACACACCCTGGCCACACCAATTGATGAATCCAAACTTCAATCCACATATCGCCTGTTTATCCTGACCGCCGGCACTACCGACATTCCGGTTGCCGAAGAGGCGCGGGAAACCCTGCGCGTCCTCCACCTGGATGCGCAGATGGTGTACGATGTCGGCGTGGCCGGCATGCACCGGCTTGCAGCGCACCTACCGGATTTGCAAAACGCGCACGGCATCATCGTTGTGGCCGGGATGGAAGGCGCATTGGCCAGCGTCATTGGCGGCGCGGTGGCCTGCCCGGTGATCGCCGTTCCCACGTCGGTGGGCTACGGTGCCAGCTTCGGCGGAGTATCGGCATTGCTGACCATGCTGAACAGTTGCGCCGCCGGGGTCACCGTGGTGAATATCGACAATGGTTTTGGAGCCGCCTTTGCTATGGCCAGAATGATACAGGCGTTTGACGGCAAGCAGCAACAGGAGAACCAATAAAAAGGGACTGAGGCATGAAACGACGCAAAGTGATCATCATGGGTGCAGCCGGACGCGATTTTCATAATTTCAACGTTCGCTATCGCGATAATGAGGCGTACGAGGTGGTGGCGTTTACGGCCACGCAGATTCCCGATATCGAAGGCCGCGTTTATCCCGCCAGCCTGGCAGGCAAGCTGTATCCCAATGGGATTCCCATTCACGATGAAAAAGAGCTGAGCGATTTGATTCGCAAACATGACGTGGATGAAGTCGTGTTTGCCTACAGCGACGTGTCGCACGAATACGTGATGCACCGGGCGAGTCTTGCCAACGCGGTCGGTGCGGATTTTGTATTGCTGGGCACGCGCGATACCATGTTGCCCAGTCGCAAACCAGTGGTCTCGGTATGTGCGGTACGCACGGGCTGCGGCAAAAGCCAGACCACCCGCCGGGTGGCGCAGATTCTACGCGACGCCGGTCAAAAGGTTGTGGTGGTGCGGCATCCCATGCCATACGGCGATCTCGAAAAGCAGGTGGTGCAGCGTTTCGCCACGTATGAAGACATGGACCGTTACGAATGCACCATCGAAGAGCGCGAGGAGTACGAGCCGCACATTCGCAAAAATACGGTGGTGTATGCCGGCGTGGATTATCAGGCCATTCTGAATCAGGCGCAAGAAGAAGCCGATGTGATTTTGTGGGACGGCGGCAACAACGATACGCCGTTTTTCAAACCGGACCTGGCGATTGTGGTGGTGGACCCGCTGCGCGCCGGGCATGAGGAACGCTACTATCCGGGCGAGGCCAACCTGCGCATGGCCGACGTGGTGGTGATCAACAAGGTGGATTCCGCGGCCCCGGAGCATGTGGAGGCCCTGCGCGAGACCATCAACCGGTTGAAGCCGTCCGCTGAGGTGGTTGAAGCGGCGTCGCCAATATTTGTCGAAGACCCGGAGATGATCCGCGGCAAGCGTGTGCTGGTGGTTGAAGATGGCCCGACGCTGACGCACGGCGAAATGCTGTACGGCGCCGGCGTGGTGGCCTCGCGAAAATACGGCGCCCGCGAGTTGATCGATCCGCGGCCGTATCTGCAGGGCACGCTGAAAGAGACGTTTCAAATCTATCCCAACATTCAGAACCTGCTGCCGGCCATGGGCTACGGCGAGCAGCAGATGCGCGATCTCGAGGCGACCATCAACGCCGCCGAGTGCGATGCGGTGGTGATCGGCACCCCCATCGACCTGCGGCGGCTGCTGAAGCTCAACAAACCGGCCACGCGGGTGACCTATGAATTGCAGGAAATCGGCTATCCGGGGTTGGACGTCATTTTAAAGGAAAAACTTCAGATCGGCTGAGCCGGAAAGGCTGCGTAACGAGCGCGGCAACCCGGGATTGAAGACGAATGACCGAAAATCAAAAGGCAAGTCCGCCCGTTTGCCGCGCAGGGCTAAGCGTCGCGCGAGCATCCGCGGAAAACAAAATGGTTGGCAGTTCAAATCAACCAGCCGGGGTGATTTCGCAACTCCCGGAAGTTCGCCGCAGGCCATTCCTCTGCAAATGATATCGGGGTGGGGGAATGGCCGCTACGTTTTTTGTTCACCCCAAAACCGACACAGATGCAAGCCCGAAGACGAGAACACAGCAACCGGAAGGAAGCCATGAGTCATTCCAAAACGCTGGTGATTGCTCTTGGGGGAAATGCCATTACACGCGATTCGGAAGAAGGATTCATCGAGCAGCAATTTGCCAACACCCGGCGGGCATTGAAGAGCGTTGCCACGCTGGCCGCGGAGGGTTTCAATATCGCCCTGACGCACGGCAACGGCCCGCAGGTGGGCAATTATCTGATTCGCATCGAAGAGTCGCGGCATCTGGTGCCGCCGCTGCCACTGAATATCATCGTGGCGGATTTGCAGGGCGGCATGGGCTATATGCTGCAGCAGACGCTGCAAAACCAGTTGTGGAGCCGACATATCCAGCGGCAGGTGATCACCGTGGTGACCCAGGTGCTGGTGGATAAAAACGATCCGTCCATGAGCAATCCCACCAAGTTTGTGGGACCGGCCTTTCCGAAAGACGCCGTGCCGAAATTGCAGCGCGAACGCGGCTGGCAAATGAAGGAAGATGTCGGGCGCGGATGGCGCCGGGTGGTGCCGTCGCCGCATCCATTGGCGGTGATCGAGCGGGACATCATCCGTGATCTGGTGCACAACGGCATCATTGCCATTGCCTGTGGCGGGGGCGGCATTCCGGTGATCGAAACCGAAAACGGCCAGTACGAGGGCGTGGAGGGGGTGATCGACAAGGACCTGGCCTCGGCGGTGCTGGCCAAAGCCATCGATGCCGATGCGCTGTACATCCTGACCGCCGTGGAGCGGGTGGCGCTGAACTACGCCACCCCGGAGCAGGTGGAGCTGTCCAGCATGACCCTCGCCGATGCGCGCCAATGGCTGACCGAAGGCCAATTCCCACCGGGCAGCATGGGGCCCAAAATCGAAGCCGCCATTCAGTTCATCGAGCAGGGCGGCCGGGAATGCGTGATTACCAGCACCGACCGGCTGCTGGAGGCGATTCAGGGCAAGACCGGCACGCGCATCAGGGCGTGAGGCGGTGGGTTGCCTTGGAATAGATGGCTTTGAATCCGATCCCTGCTCGTGGAGTCATGGCGTCAAATCACCCCGAATGGCCTGAATCTTTGCCGTAAAAATCGTTACCAAAAATTTTGATCGATTTACTTGCGATAATAGCGAAAAGTTTTAAATTATAAAACTTACTTATTGTCGATGGGGCAGGAATCAGCAGGACTTACGTTCAAATATTCTTATACGGCTGAATCAGCACGGACCCTAATTTTGGCCGTCTCACCAGGTGCTACAGCCCGACTGGTAAACACGTTCCGAGCTTGTATGACGTTGCCCGATGCTTTCTCTATTATATGTGTATAAAAAAGCGGTTGGATGCCACTGAACATCAATCGAGGAGGTCGTCTTGAAGATTCATGAATATCAGGCCAAGGAGATTCTGAAGAAATACGGAGTGGCCGTTCCGGAAGGCAAGATTGCCCGCACCCCGGAAGAAGCCGAGGCCATTGCCCGTGAACTGGGCACGAGCGTTGTGGTGGTCAAAGCGCAGATTCACGCCGGCGGCCGCGGCAAAGCCGGAGGCGTCAAGCTGGCCAAAAGTCCGGAAGAGGCCCGCGACATCGCCGCCAACATGCTGGGCTCGAAACTGGTAACGCATCAGACCGGGCCGGAAGGCAAGGAAGTGCGGCAGGTGCTGGTGGAGCAGGGATTGGACATTGCGAAAGAGTATTACCTCGGTATCGTGCTCGATCGCTCGCGCAGCCAGTTGGTGATCATGGCCAGCACCGAGGGCGGTGTGGAAATCGAAAAAGTGGCCGCCGAAACGCCGGAAAAAATCATCAAGGAATGGATCGATCCGCTGACCGGTTTGCGGCCGGCCCAGGCGCGCAAGATCGCCTTTGCGCTGGGACTGTCCGGCGCCACGTTCAAAAATGCGGTGAAATTTTTGCAGGCGCTGTATGAAGCCTATGTGCAGACCGACGCCTCACTGGCGGAAATCAATCCCCTGGTGGAGACCACCGACGGCCACGTGCTGGCGCTGGACGCCAAAATCAACTTCGATGACAACGCGCTGTTCCGTCATCCGGATTACGCCGAGCTGCGCGATCTGAATGAAGAAGAGCCGCTGGAAGTGGAAGCGTCGAAGTACAATTTGAATTACATCAAGCTGGACGGCAATGTGGGCTGCATGGTGAACGGTGCCGGACTGGCCATGGCCACCATGGACATCATCAAGCTTGCCGGCGGCGAACCGGCCAACTTTCTGGATGTGGGCGGTGGCGCCAGCGCCGAGACGGTCGAAAACGGCTTCCGGATCATCCTGTCCGATCCCAATGTGAAAGCCGTGCTGATCAACATCTTCGGCGGCATCGTCCGCTGCGACCGCGTGGCGCGCGGTGTGATCGAAGCGGCCAAGAATGTGGATATTCACGTGCCGCTGGTGGTGCGGCTGGAAGGGACCAATGCCGAAGAAGCCGCCCGCCTGCTGGATGAATCCGGCCTCGAGTTGCAGGTGGCCAATTCTCTGGAAGATGCGGCGCAGAAGGTGGTCGCATCGCTGGCGTAAATGGAGCCGTTCATGAAATCAGGTGTGCACAGGAAATCGAGCAAATAAACATCGCAGGAGGTTATCTTGAGCGTTTTAGCCGATAAAAACACGCGACTTCTGGTGCAGGGGATCACCGGCGGTGAAGGTTCGTTTCACACCCGTCAGATGATGGAATACGGCACGCGGGTGGTGGCCGGCGTAACCCCCGGCAAGGGCGGCCAGACATTCGACAACAAAGTGCCCATTTTCAATACCGTGGAAGAAGCCGTGCGCGAAACCGGCGCCAACGCTTCGGTGATTTTCGTGCCGCCGCCGTTTGCGGCCGATGCCATCATGGAAGCCGCGGATGCCGGCGTGAGCCTGATCGTGACCATCACAGAAGGCATCCCCACCCGCGACATGATCACCGTAAAAGCGTTTCTGGATAAAAAGGAAACCCGCATGATCGGTCCTAACTGTCCGGGCATCATTTCTCCTGGGCAGTGCAAAATCGGCATCATGCCGGGATTCATACACCGCGAAGGCCGCGTGGGCGTGATTTCGCGTTCCGGCACGCTGACCTACGAAGCCGTGAAGCAGTTGAGCGATCTTGGCATCGGCCAGTCCACCTGCATCGGCATTGGCGGCGATCCGGTTATCGGCACCACGTTTACCGATGCGCTGAAGCTGTTCAACGAAGACCCGGATACGGACGCGGTGGTGCTGATCGGCGAGATCGGCGGCACGGCTGAGCAGGAGGCCGCGTCGTACATCAAAAGCGAATTCAAGAAAGCGGTGGTGGCGTTCATCGCCGGACAGACCGCGCCTCCGGGCCGCCGCATGGGCCATGCTGGCGCGATCATTTCCGGCGGCGAGGGCACGGCTGCGGAAAAGATGGCCGCGCTGAAAGACGCCGGCGCGCATGTCTGCGAAAGTCCGGCGGTCATCGGCAGGACCATGCAGAAGGCGCTGGGCCTGGCCTGATCCAAAAATCGAAAAAGAGAACCCTCAGATCCCGGCCGGCTGGGTGTACCGAAGGCCGGATCATTATTAATTAGGAAGCTGGAAGGAATGATTCACCCCGATCAACCAACACAGGAGGCGACATTGGAGCGTACACTGGCTATTTTGAAACCGGATTGCGTGAGTGCTAATAAAATAGGCCGCGTTCTGGATCGCATCGAGCACGCGGGATTCAAAATCATCGGCATGAAGATGGTGCGGCTGAACGCCGCGACTGCCGGCAAATTCTATGAGGTGCACAAGGAGCGTCCGTTCTATCTGGACCTGGTGCAGTTCATGTCCAGCGATCGCTGCGTGGCGCTGGTTCTGGAGAAAGAGAACGCCGTGGCCGATTTCCGCAAACTCATCGGCGCGACCGACCCGGCCGAGGCCGAACCCGGCACCATCCGCAAGGAATTTGCCACCAGCAAACAAAACAACATCGTGCATGGCTCGGATTCGCCGGAAAATGCAAAAATCGAAATCGGCTTCTTCTTTTCCGAGTGCGAGCTGGTCGAAAACGGCTGAGTGAGTGGGGCCAGGGCGCATGCCGTCTGGCCCTTTTTTCTGGCTTTAAAATGAATGGGATTCAGTTTGCTCGGCAATATTGGCCCTGCGAAGGGAACTTTTGGTCGTGGCTGTCGTATGAGTTTGGATTTTATAAAATATGTGCAGCAGCCAATTCGGTTGCCAGACACGCCGTTGTTTTTGGTCTCAAAATCATTGTTAACCTTCTGAAAAATCACTAAATTATTTTTGTGTATTCGGATAAAACCGCTTCCTGATATGATTGCAAAGGGTAAAGAAACTGTACGGTCTCTCATCAAAATGAACACCGTAGCGGTGAATTTCGTTTGTAGTGGCCGGCTTTTCAGGAGCGAGGCGCTGGCAGGAATTTTACTTGACTTGAATTTCATTTGCTTTTATATTCATGACTAATTTTGTCTGTGGTGTTAAGGCCATGAAAATTCGTATCTCTCAGATGGAAGAAGGTCACCATACCTTCGTTGAAAGCGAAAACCCGCAAGCCATCGGGCTGGACGATACCAACCGTTTTAGCCGCGATGTGAATATCCGCGTAGAGGTGGATAAGCGGGGACGCAATTTCTACATTCGGGAAATCATTCACACCAGGGCGCGGTTCGAATGCGATCGCTGCCTGGAGCCATTTGTGCGGGACCTGGATGCCGAGTACCGGGTTGTGTACACTTCGGACTCCGAATTTTTGGAACTGGACGAAGATATTCGCTATGTGGCGCCGGACCAGTCGGAAATTGATATCACCGAGGATATTCGCGAGTCGGTACTTTTGGCCATTCCCATCAAGCTATTGTGCAAGCAGGACTGCAAGGGGCTGTGTCCCCGCTGCGGTGCAAATCTGAATGTGGAATCCTGCACCTGTGCCGAGGATATGATTGATCCGCGGTGGGAAGCTTTGAAGAAACTGTTGCGTTGAGATAAATCATTGAACGGGTGAACCGCTGAACGTGAAAGCAAAGGAGTGGAATCGTGGCTTTACCAAAACGCAAACAATCACGCTCTCGCAGGAATAAACGCCGTACTCACTGGAAATTGTCACCGTCGGCTTTATCCGTTTGCAGCAATTGTCGTCAGCCCAAGCTGCCGCACCGGGCGTGTCCGAATTGCGGATACTATGCCGGTCGATCCGTGTTTATTCCGAAGGAAGCCTGATCGGTATTGACTGAGTGACAGGGCTGGCATGCTATCTGCAAAACCTGTGCAAGGTCTGGCAATCTAATCCATTTCCCGCCAATTTGTACTCATAATTTTTCGTAACCGATTCCAACAAGCGCAAAAGCCGTTTTTATTTTGGATCGCAACTTTCGCAACGGAATGCAGGCTGAATTTTTTGCGCTGGACGGGAAATGAGAGGTGGATTTTTTATTTTTGCTGCATCCCTTTTGCGAGGGCTCTGCAGAATTTTAATTGGAGTTGGTTTGAAATGAAAATTGCAGTCGATGCAATGGGCGGAGATCACGCGCCTGCCGCCATCGTTCAGGGAGGGCTAGATGCGGCCCGGGTTGCCAACGGAGACTTCGAGGTGGTCTTCGTTGGTGATCAAAAGCTCATTGAGGAAGAAATTTCGCATCATCACTTCGTCAGCCATTTGCCAATCTCGATCGTCCACGCCCCGGAAAAGATCGAAATGGGGGAATCCCCGGCGGCAGCGTTGAAGCGCAAACCGGATGCGTCCATTCTGGTATGCCAGCGCTTGCAGCGCGAAGGCAAAGTGCAGGCGGTGGTCAGTGCCGGACACACCGGAGCGGCCATGGCATCCGCTTTGTTCATTCTGGGACGGTTGCCCGGGGTGCATCGTCCGGCCATCGGCACAGTGTTGCCGGCCAGCCATGGCTTGGTATTCATGATCGATGTCGGCGCTAATGTGGATTCCAAACCCAAAAACCTGCAGCAGTTTGCCATCATGGGTTCCATTTTTGTCTCCAAGGTTCTGGGGATTGAAAAACCACGTGTCGGGTTATTGAGCATTGGCGAGGAGCCCGGCAAGGGCAACGAATTGGTTCAAGCTTCGTATGAATTGCTTAAGCAAAGCCCGGTGAATTTTGTGGGCAATGTCGAAGGCCGGGATATTCTAAAAAGCGTTGCCGATGTGGTGGTGTGTGATGGATTCGTAGGAAATATCCTGCTGAAATTTGCCGAAAGCGTGGGCGGCATCTATAGTTTGTACATGCGCCGTCAAATCGGCAAGAAGATCCTTTCCAATATTGGGGCATTTCTTTTGAAACCTACGTTTAGAGGATTGAAGAAAATCTGGAGTTATGAGGAATATGGAGGTGCTCCGCTTCTGGGTGTGAACGGTGTGGTGATTATCGGGCATGGAAGTTCCACGCCGAGGGCCATCATGAACGCCATTCTGGAAGCGGCAAAAATGGCCCAGAGTCAGATGAACGAAGAAATCAAACGGGAGATGCAACAATTAAATGGAGTCAAAGTTGTCGCCCAAGAAACCGAATAGCATGATTCTTGGAACGGGGAAGGCGGTTCCAGAGCGGATTTTGACCAACCACGATCTGGAAAAGCTTGTTGATACCAGCGATGAATGGATTCGCACCCGAACCGGAATTGAACGCCGCCATATTGCCGATGATCATATAAAAAATTCCGACCTGGCGTCCCAGGCGGCACGCGAGGCGCTACGGGATGCCGGGATGTCCGCCGAAGACATTGATGTCATTTTGCTGGCCACCGTTACCGGCGATGCCACGTTTCCCGCCACGGCCTGCTACGTGCAGGAGAAAATTGGCGCCGTGAATGCCGCAGCCATGGACCTGTCCGCCGCATGCAGTGGCTTTCTCTATGGCATGACTCTGGCCGACAGTCTGATTACCGCTGGCAAGGCCAGACACGTCCTGGTGGTCGGCGTTGAGCTGCTGAGCCGTATTACCGACTGGACCGACCGCTCCACCTGCGTGCTGTTCGGCGATGGCGCCGGCGCGGCCGTTATTGGTCCGGCCCAAAACGGCGCCGGTATCATCGATACGTATATGAAAAGCGACGGCCGCCTCACGCATCTGCTATGCATGCTGGGTGGGGGGACCAGCGTTCCGATGCAGGTGGCCATTGAGGAAAAGCTGAATTATTTGAAAATGGAAGGCCCCGAAGTGTTCAAAGCCGCTGTAACGGCCATGGGCGATGCGGCGGCACGCATCCTCGAAGCCAACGGCATGACTGGCGACGACGTCGATTTGCTCATCCCGCATCAGGCCAATATCCGCATCATTAAAGCCACGTCCAAACGGCTGGGGTTGGATGACGCCAAAGTGTACATCAACGTGCAGGAATATGGCAACACCTCGGCGGCATCCATTCCCATTGCCATCGCGGAAGCGCGGGAGAAAGGCATCCTCAAACCCGGGATGACCACCCTGCTTGTGGCTTTCGGTGGCGGATTTACCTGGGGGTCGGCCATCGTCAAATTTTGACCCAAAAGCCGCCCGCAAACAAGGGCTGTAAGACGCAACGGAGTCGGAGGAAAAATGGAATTGAAAATCGGTTTTCTCTATCCCGGCCAGGGGTCTCAGTACGTCGGGATGATGCAGGACTGGTACGAGACGTTTCCGCGTGCCGCTGAAATCCTGGATCAGGCCGGCGAGATCCTCGGCTTTCCGCTCAAAGACATCTGTTTTGAGGGACCCGAAGAAAAACTGAAACAAACGTACATCACCCAGCCGGCGATTTTTGTTCATAGCTATATCGTTACTGAATTTCTGGCCGAGCGCCATCTGCATCCCAATGTGGTGGCCGGGCACAGTCTCGGCGAGTACTCGGCGCTTGTGGCGGCCGGCGTGCTGGATTTTGCCGATGCGCTGCGCCTGGTGAAGTTGCGCGGTGAGGCCATGCAGGAAGCCGGCGAGGCCAATCCCGGCACCATGGCGGCCATCATCGGGCTGGAGGCCGAACAGGTGAAGCAGTTGTGCGAACAGGCCAGTGTCAAAGGCGTGGTACAGCCGGCCAATTTCAATTCGCCTGAGCAGATTGTCATTTCCGGCAGCGTGGAAGGCGTGCATGTGGCCATGGAGCTGGCGCGCGAACAGGGTGCCAAGCGCGTGGTGGAGCTGGTGGTCGGCGGCGCGTTTCATTCGCCGCTGATGGAGCCGGCCCGCGAAAAATTGAAAGCCGCGCTGGACGAGACCCCGTTTCGGGATGCGCGCATTCCGGTGCTCACCAATGTCAATGCGCAGCCCGAAACCCGTGGCGGCGCGTTGAAGGAATTGCTGGAACTGCAGTTGATCCGGCCGGTGCGCTGGGTGGAAATCATCTCCGGAATGCTGGACGATGGCGTGAACGCGTTTTACGAAGTGGGCCCGGGCAAAGTGCTGACCGGGCTGGTGCGGCGCATTTCCCGAGACGTGCGCCCCACGCCCATTGATAAAGTCGCCGAGCTGGACAAGGCGGTAACCCCGCAGACCTGATCAGAGAAGGGCTATTGAAGTCGGGAGGATGCCTGATATCATGGTTAATTTGAAAGACAAAGTGGCTGTGGTCACCGGCGCCTCGCGCGGCATCGGGCGCGCCATCGCCCTTCGACTGGCTGAAACAGGCGCTCGGGTGGTGGTCACTGCCACCACGATTGAAGGTGCGCAAAAAACCGCCGAGACCATTCAACAGAATGGCGGTGAAACCCTGCCCGTGCAGGTGAACGTGGCCGATGCCGAAAGCGTGGCCAATTTGTTCAAGACGGTTCTGGAGCAGTACGGCCGCGTGGATATTCTGGTGAACAATGCCGGCATAACGCGTGACAACCTGCTGGTGCGCATGTCATACGAGGAATGGCAGGCGGTGCTGGATGTCAACCTGACCGGTGTGTTCAACTGCATCAAGGCGGTGACGCGCACGATGATGAAGCAACGCGCCGGCAAAATCATCAATATTTCCTCGGTGGTGGGCGAGATTGGCAATGCGGGACAGGCCAATTACAGCGCCGCCAAAGCGGGAATCATCGGATTGACAAAATCGGTGGCCAAGGAACTGGCCAGCCGGAATATCCAGGTCAATTGCGTGGCGCCTGGATACATCCAGACGGACATGACGGAGCAGATACCGGAATCGGCCAGGGAGCAGTTGTTGAACGCCATTCCGGCCGGACGCATGGGCACGCCAGAGGAAGTCGCAGCTCTGGTGGTTTTTCTTGCCAGCAGCGATTCGGATTACATCACCGGCCAGGTAATGAACGTGGATGGTGGCATGGTTATGTAACAAACCCGGTAGTCACAGGCCCGTCTGTGAAAAAATAGTTGAAGGGTATGTGCTGAAAGTGCTATATTTCCATTCAAAATTCTAACTTTATAGAGGAGGTAGATTTAGAATGGCTATCGAAGACAAAGTTAAACAAATCATTGTTGAGCAGTTGGGCGTAGATGAAAGCGAAGTCACTCCGGAAGCGTCCTTTATTGACGATCTGGGGGCTGATTCTTTGGATACGGTGGAGCTGGTCATGGCGTTTGAGGAGGAATTTGATATCGAAATCCCGGATGAGGATGCCGAGAAAATGACCACGGTGGGAGACGCCATCGAGTATCTCAAAAAAAAGCTGGGCTAAATTCGATGCCCTGCCTGATGCGGCAGGGCATTTCCATTATCTATCAAGGAAACGCATAGAAGCATGGCTGAGATGAACGGAAATCGTGTCGTTGTTACGGGCATCGGAGCAATTACGCCACTGGCCCTGAATGCGGAAGAAACCTGGCAGAAGCTGCTGGCTGGGCAATCCGGCATCGGCTATATTCGTCATTTCGATACAACCGATTTCGATACCAAGATTGCCGGCGAGGTCACGGATTTTGATCCGAAAGCGGTGCTGGATACCAAGGAAGCGCGCCGCATGGATCGGTTTTGCCAGTTCGCCGTGGCCGCGGCCGATCAGGCTATTGAGGATGCCGGCCTGGATGTGGAAAAGCTGGATCGTGAACGCATTGGAGTAGTGGTTAGTTCGGGCATCGGCGGCATGGGCACGTTCGAAACCGAGACGCGCAAGCTGATCGAACGGGGCCCGGGTCGCGTGAGCCCGTTTTTTATTCCCATGATGATTGCCGATATTGCCGCCGGTCACATTTCCATGCGGTACGGCTTCCGCGGGCCAAATTACGCCATTGTGTCGGCCTGTGCTTCGGCAGCCAATGCCATTGCCGATGCACTACAGTTGATTCGGCGCGGCGTGGCTGATATTGTCATTGCCGGCGGAGCAGAAGCGACCATCACGCCGCTGGGCGTGGCCGGATTTAACAGCATGAAAGCGCTATCTACTCGCAACGATGAACCGCAAAAGGCCAGCCGGCCGTTCGATGCAAAACGCGATGGATTTGTGATGGGCGAGGGAGGTGGCATTTTGGTATTTGAGAATCTGGACCATGCACGCGCGCGCGGGGCGAGGATTTATGGTGAGCTGGCCGGAGCAGGCCTATCGGCCGATGCTTATCACATCACCGCGCCGGCGCCCGATGGCGTGGGGGCACAGCGGGCCATGCGCCAGGCACTTGAAGATGCCAAACTGCAGCCGCAAGATGTGCAGTACGTCAACGCCCACGGTACCTCCACCGAAGCCAACGATAAAAATGAAACCATTGCCATCGCTAAAGTTTTTGGCGAGGCTGCGGAAACATTAAATATAAACTCCACCAAATCCATGATTGGCCATTTGTTGGGAGCCAGCGGCGCCGTCGAAGCCATCGTTACCCTGATGACCATTCGTGACGGACAGATTCATCCGACCATCAATCAGGAACATCCGGATCCGGATTGTTTCCTGAATTATACCCCGAACGAGGCTCAAACGCGCGAGGTACAGGCAGCGGTGTCCAACTCCTTCGGTTTTGGCGGTCATAACGTTTGTCTGGTATTTAAAAAATACGATGGCTAATTGGCGCACGGTTGGATTGCGTATACGCGGTCCACGTTTGAAGATCAAAAAATTCGAGAAGGCGTGATCGATATCTGATTTAAGCGAAGTGCCCTTTTAAAGATGTCAATTGCATGGACGTTGTTTGGTAATCAGAGGGGTGTGATATTGATTGGGTAGTGCCGTAGCGCAATTAGTGAGATGGGATGGACCAAATTCAAACACAGTGCATTTTTTCTGTGGCAGATTTAAATCGTGCGAAACTCGGAGGGGGAGACGAAAAGACGGAACGACTCTGCTCCTGGATGCTATGCTTCAGTGGTTGAAACACGTTTTTCGTAAAGCTCACGAAGCCCAAAATGGCTCGACCATCGCTATTGATCTCGATGGACTTTTTAGACGGATCGGCTATCGTTTTCGTGATCCCCACCTGGTTGAGCAGGCCCTGAAACACCGCTCCATCCTGCCAGTATTGCAGCAAGAACGTGTGGCGTCGAATGAGCGGTTGGAACTACTTGGTGATGCGGTGCTTGGCCTGATCGTCACCGAATTTTTATATCACCGCTATCCTAAAAAAGAAGAAGGCGAGCTCACCGCCATGAAATCGTTGTTAGTGAGCCGTAAGATTCTGGCCGGTATTGCCCGCGATATGGACCTGGGCTCGTTTCTGTTGCTCAGCGAGTCTGAGATTAAAACCGGCGGCCGTAAGCGCCAATCCATCATTGCCGATGCTCTGGAGGCATTGATCGGTGCTATCTATCTGGATGGCGGCCTGGATGCTGCCCGTTCGTTTATTTTGAAGAAGCTGCTGAAGGACTACGAACGTATTTTGAACGCAGAACAGCACAAGAATTTCAAAAGCATTTTGCTGGAATATGCTCAAAGCCGAAATCTGGGGACTCCATTTTACCTGATCCGCTCTGAAAAAGGCCCGGACCACAATAAAATTTTTACCGTAGAGGTACGGATTCAGAACAAAACGTTGGGCGTAGGGGTTGGCAATAGCAAAAAACGCGCCGAACAAAAAGCAGCACAGGATGCGCTAGAAAGACTTGAGATTTAGCCATGCCTCTATTTTTCAAAGATCAAATTCTCGATATCCATCTTGCCGGCGAAAGTTCCGACGTTTTACAACGTACGCACATCATTCACGTGGATGATGAAAACGAGACCATTACTGTTTCTGCTTATGACCATAAAGGCAATCTGTTGCAATTTCCAATCAGTGCCGAAGTGGAATTTTTCTTTGTCCGGCCTGATGCAATCTATTCCGTGGATGCAGAAGTCATTGATAAGGTGGTTCGGCCTGACCCCGGCCTGATTCTGCGCCCTGATCAGCAAGATATTCGGCGGATTCAGCGGCGTCAGTATTTTCGCGTGGTTGCCAGTGTCAAAGTGGTGTTCATTTTCACCGATAGGGAAACCGGCGAAACGCGTTTTCAGGAGGAGACCACCTACACCCGAAATTTGAGTGCCGGAGGATTGCTGTGTCCGGTGAAAACCCGCTGCCAGCGGGGCATGCCCGTGAAGATCCAGCTCTTCTTGCCATCGGAACCCACGCCCATCGAAGCTGTGGGAAAAGTGGTGCGTGTGCAGGAGATGGAAGACGATCAGGAATACCCATTCCGTATCGGCGTGGAGTTTGAAGATATCCAGGAGAGCGATCGGTCTCGGCTGACGCGATTCCTGTTCAAAGTTCAGGCGAAGAAAGCAGGAAAATGAGGGAGGAAGAATCCTACTTCACCGTCGCTGCTCCCGTCACCGTTGAATATCGCGCAAAAGATAGCCGCTTTATTGCCCGACTACAGGGAGTTTCCAGTCGCGATCAGGCCGAGGCGGCGGTGCACGATATTGCACAAACCCATCCCGATGCCACCCATCATTGTTATGCATACCGCCTGGGCGCGGGCGATCGTTGCATCTTTCGCGCGGATGATGCCGGCGAGCCAGCCGGCACGGCAGGCCGGCCGATTTTGCAGGCGCTGGAAACACGCAAGGTGAGCGATGCGGTCCTGGTGGTCACGCGTTATTTCGGCGGCACCAAACTGGGCATCGGCGGGTTGATCCGCGCCTACGGTGCCGCCGCTTTCGCCGCGCTGGATGCCGCCCGGCTCGTTCACGTCATCCCCAAAATCGAACTCGACATGATCTTTGATTATCAGGAAACAGGGATGGTGCACCACGTGTTAAACCAATTTCGGGCTAAAGTGCTGTCACAAGACTTTTCCGAACAAACCCGTATGCGCATTTCCATCCAGGCAACTAGAGCCGAGCAACTGATGTCCGCGCTTAAAAATGCCACACGAGGAAAAATTCAGTTTACATGACAGGTGAATTGCAAATTGCGTTTCTCGCGCTCATTTTGTCCATCCTGTATTCCGGCAGCGAGGCCATTTTCTATTCCATCAACAGGTTGAAAATTGAGGTGCTGCAGCGCAAAAAAGCCCGCGGCGCCGACGCCGTGCTGCACTATCTCAATAATCCGGAAAAATATCTCTCCACTATTCTCGTCGGCAACAACATCGCCAATGTGCTGTTCGGCTCGTTTGCTGCGATTTACCTGAGCCGTTTTGTCAACGAAGCCGTGGTTTCGTTGATATCCACCGGGATTGTGCTCCTGTTCGGCGAGATCATTCCGAAATCGCTGCTGCGCGCCGTGGCCGAACCCGCCTCGCTGCGTATGGTGCGGTTTGTGAAGATGTCTGAGAGGTTATTTGCGCCACTGATTTTACTGCTCACGCTGTTTGCCCGTTGGGTTACCCGACGGTTTAAGCGCACCCGCGAGGCGGGCAACCAGACCCTGTCCAAAGAGGATATTCGTTTATTGTTTCGGGAAAGCCGCTATCTGGGACACATCCATTATCAGGATGAGGAGTTCGTTCGTCGCATCTTGAAGCTGGGCACGCACAAAGTACGCCAGATCATGATTCCGCGCACGGAAATTGAAGCCGTGCCCGAAAGCGCCAGTATCGAGGAAATCAAACAGAGCTTTATCCGCACGCATTTTTCGCGGTTGCCGGTGTATAAGGATTCCATTGATCACATCGTGGGGGCGGTGTATGCCCGCGATTTTTTCATCAATCCCGATGCGCCGCAGAAAATTATCCATCGGCTTCCTTTTGTGCCGGAAACCAAATCGGTGCTATCGCTGTTAAATGAATTGCGTCGAGCCCAGGCTAGCATAGCCATCGTCATCGACGAATACGGCGGTACCGCTGGATTGGTGACGCTGGAAGACATTATTGAGGAAATATTCGGTGAAATTGCCGACGAATATGATTTTGAAGGAGTGGGCATCGAACGAGTCAGTCCGGACGAGGCCATTGCCCGCGGCCGGGCGGAAATCGAAGCTGTAAATGCGGAGCTGGGCTTAAATTTGCCCGAAGGCGATTACGAGACACTGGCCGGCTACATCATTCACGAGTTGGGACGCATCCCCAAGCCCGGCGAGAGTCTGGAAGTAGGAGACTGGCTGATGATCATCACGCACGCCAGTCCACAAAAGATCGATCGCGTAAAAATCCTCAAGAAAAAAGGTTGATTTTTTGAAAAATTGAATTATATTATGGTTTGTAAATGATCGCGGGGTGGAGCAGTCTGGTAGCTCGTTGGGCTCATATCCGCCAGCCGGCGGACGCAGGTTCAAATCCAGTACATTGACTTTGAAAATCAGATAGCATTGAATACATCGCGGGGTGGAGCAGTCTGGTAGCTCGTTGGGCTCATAACCCAAAGGTCGCAGGTTCAAATCCTGCCCCCGCTACTACTAAAAAAGGGAGCAAAAAGGCTCCCTTTTTTATTTGGAGCAGTCTGGTAGCTCGTTGGGCTCATCCAACAGCCGGCGAATGTCGGTTTGTAGCCAGCCGCGACACCGAAGGAGCAGCATGCACTCCGATTATTTCATTTCATGAAGATTTAGCCTCCAAATTTTCCAAATTTCGGGAAAAGAAGGGCATTTTTCTCCCTTAATGGAGTGAAAAGGGAAAATTGGGATTAATTTTGGGGGAAGCCATGTACACCGTGTATGTCCTGTATTCTCGTCGATACAATAAAATCTATATCGGCTATACCTCCAATCTGGAGCAACGCCTCCTTTCGCACAACGAACTCTCAAATAAAGGCTGGACAGCTCGATACCGGCCGTGGCACCTCATATATACCGAAGAATACGAGGAAAAGGGAAAAGCCATGCAACGCGAGCGGGCATTAAAAAGCGCCCGGGGGCGAGAATTCATCTGGCGTCTCATTGCCGCAAAATTCCAGAATGTGCCCAGGCGACAATAACTACCCCTCCCCTAAATCCTCCGCTTTCGGCTCAAATTGGTTGAAATGTTGTTTACTTTTTTCTATCTTTATCGCTACACTACTCTTGAATGTTGCATAAAGAAAACACGGGGGCAAATCTTGGAAATCGCAACCTATCTTTTGGATCAACTCAATCGCATGGCGGGGGAGTATTATCATTTGTTTCTCCTGATCGCTCCTCCTGGGGCTGGAAAGACAACTTTGATAAATTACCTCGGTCAAGAATTGGGTCTGCCTATAATAAATTTAAATCTTGCTTTATCAAAGCAATTATTAGAACTCAGTGACCGACAAAGGGCATTAAAAGCGTCACAAATCACACAAGATATTATCCGTTCTCATGAATATGCTATAACTCTCATTGATAATAATGAACTTTTATTTGATCCCGCATTACAGCAGGATCCTTTAAAGCTGATGAAAATTTCATCAAGGGATAAAAACATTGTTTCTACCTGGAATGGGAAGATTAAGAATGGCAAATTAATATATTCCGAACCCGGCCATCCAGAGTTTCGACAATATCATCTCCATGAAATAAAAGGATTTTATTGGCAAAGTAAAGACGAGATTAAAAAAATAATTCAAAGGCCCCATGCGTATGAAATATAATGAGCTTATTCACTTCGAGCCCATCGAGTCCGTTGTGCAACTGCGGGACGCTGATGAGACCACAAACGCCAAACACCTAGTCAGCACCTACGTCATCTCTGATGAAATGGCAGAACGGCTGATCCATCTTGTTTTTCCTAACCTCCAGTTTGAACACCCTGCTGATAATAAGGGAGTGCTCGTTGTTGGAAACTACGGCACTGGAAAGTCACACCTGATGTCTGTCATTTCAGCCATAGCCGAGTATGATGGGTTTGTAAATGACCTTACGCATGAAGGGGTAGCTAAAGCGGCAAGTGCAATTGCTGGCAAATTTAAAGTGGTCCGCACCGAGATCGGGGCCACCACCATGTCGCTGCGGGACATCCTCGTCGGCGAGCTGGAGGAAGCGCTCACCGCCATGGGCGTGACCTACACCTTCCCTGATGCCAGCCAGGTCCCCAACAACAAGCGGGCCTTCGAGGAGATGATGGCCGCGTTCCACCAGGAGTATCCAGACCAAGGCCTGCTCCTGGTCGTGGATGAGCTGCTGGACTATCTCCGTAGTCGCAAGGACCTGGAATTGATCCTCGATCTTAACTTCCTTCGTGAAATGGGCGAGGTCTGCAAAGATCTGCGTTTTCGGTTCATTGCCGGGGTGCAAGAGGCCATCTTCGATTCTGCCCACTTTCAGTTCGTAGCCGATACATTACGTCGCGTGAAAGACCGTTTCGAACAGGTGCTCATTGCCCGCAAAGATGTGAAGTTCGTCGTCGCCGAGCGCCTGCTCAAGAAGACCGGCGAGCAGCAGGCCAAGATCCGCGAGTACCTCACACCGTTCGCCAAGTTCTACGGCCACATGAACGAGCGGATGGACG
>JAUZRQ010000122.1 GCA_030950365.1 Candidatus Zhuqueibacterota bacterium
TGGATTTTTGAGCAATTCGGTGGGTTTGCGCTGTTCAATCTGGCCGGCTGGCTCACGCTGGTTGCCGCTGCCCTTTTCGGCGGGGATGTGGTAATGAAAGGCAGGAAAAAGACGTAGCTCAAGTGCCTACTATGCAAAAAAGGCACAAGCAACCTACTTGCAAAAGTGGCGCAAGCATCTTGCTTGCGGAAGTGGTGCAAGCATCCATGCTTGTGCAGGCATGAAACCGGCTTGTACCTGAAAATCACAAGCTGGAAGCTTGTGCTACATTTGTGGCACAAGCATCCATGCTCGCTAAAGTGGCGCAAGCATCCATGCTTGCGCGTGCAATGAAACCGGCTTGCACCTAAAATTCACAAGCTGGAAGCTTGTGCTACATGAAGCTTGTGCTACATTATGCCCGCAAGCCATCGATCACGCGCTGCCAATCGAACACTGGACCGATATCTACCTTGTCCTGACGGAAGTTAACGTGGCTCACGATGCCGTAAAAAAAAGGCACATCCTGACGCACGTCATAGCGGATGGTTTCGGGCAAAAATCGCCGGGGAATGCTGTAACGGCCGGTGATGTAGCGCAACAACAGAATCAGGCTTTCATACTGCTCATCGGTGAACGTGGCAAAATACTGATAACCGCGGTAATTGCCGTTGCGGTAATACTGCCGCTCGTTGAGATCGCAGTACTGGCTGTCATAAATGGTGTACAAACGATTTCCCTCCCGTCTGAGCGGCCCAATATTGGAAATCTCAATGGCCACCGATTTCTGGCTCATGGGCGTGTTGCCGCCGACCGCATCCTGGCCGAGGTGGTACGACCAGTATGAAGAGCTCCAGAGATTGTAAATCGTGCCGTCGCGCGCGATGACGAACGGCACCGAAACATGCCAATTCGGACGCGTGAGCGTGGCAATATCGCCTTTCAAATAGCCGGCGGTAAAGTGCAGAACCACGCGTTCTTTGACGAATTCTTGCTGATAATAAAACGAGGTGTCCCCCGTTTCCGGCCGACAGCGCATCACCTTGAGCGGACGATCCTCCCCGGGAATGTCCACCGTCAGCGGAGACAGGATGTGGCGTCTGCCGTTGCTATCGACGCCGGTGCGGCCGAAATCGCTTTCATGGGCGGGAATATCTTTTGCAAGCACAGGCTATCCTTTTTTGAATGGACGTGATTACGGTCTCTTTCGAAAAATTCTCACCAATTGTTCGAACTCTTTGCCAGTGAACCGGCCTCCCTGCCGAATCTTCTCAATAAACCGTTCCACGCGTTCCTGCAAGGCCTGCTTATTTTGAATCTGCGGCATTTTCAGCATGGCTTTCAGATTGCGTTGCAGGATCTGGATGACCTGCTCGCGTTCTTCCGGGCTGGCCATGCTATAATCCGCCACGCCCCCCTGCTCATTTTGCGATGACGCCATATCCGTTCCTCTGCATTTCGGTTTCGCTGCATTCCTGTTGGATTACGAGGGCTGCCGCCGATTTAAAATGTAATGATCCAGGCTGTATTTTCCCGGCCCCACCATTAGAATTCCCACCAGAAAAAAGAAATTCTCAATCGCGTGCGATGCCTGTACCAGGGTGTCGCCCCGGCCGAGATGCATGGATGCAGCAACAAACATCGTGGCTATCAAACCGAGGCATGCCGGCCTGAAAAACAGCCCCAGCACCAGCAACAATCCTCCAAGAAATTCTGCGATCGAGGCCATGAAGCCCCAGAAGGTGGGCGCGAAACCGATGGCCAAATACTCCATGGCCGTGCCCAATTTGGCCCATCGCTCCGGGCCGCCAAGTATTTTGGGCCCACCGTGCACAAAGATAAACATCAATCCTACCCCCAACCGCGCCACGAGCAGTCCCAGATCGCCGTATTTTGCCAGTTTGCTCAGCACCATAACTATCTCCTCGGCATTTAACGGTGATACATAATTTTGCCGCCGACGACCGTCATCACCACCTTCGTTTTCAGGATTTCTTTTGCAGCCACATCAAACAGATTTCGATCCAGCGCCACGAAATCGGCCAGCTTGCCCTCGGCGAGCGTGCCTTTTTCCGTTTCCATGAATTCCGCATAAGCGCTTCCAGCCGTGTAAAATTCGATCGCCTCTTCCAGGCTGATTTTTTCCGTGGGGAACCAGCCACCAGGCGGGCCGCCTTCGGGAAATTCCCGCGTGACCGAAGCATACAGCCCGAGCATGGGATTCAGCGGTTCAACGGTCCAATCCGTGCCAAAGGCGACTTTCGCGCCATGTTTGATAAACGATTTCCAGAGATACGCGTATTTCGCCCGCTCGCCGATGCGTTTTTCGGCCCAGCGCATGTCATCGATGCAGTGTGATGGCTCGATGCTGGCAATAACGCTGAGCCGGGCAAATCGCGGCAGGTCTTTGGGTATCACCACCTGCGCATGTTCAATGCGGTGCCGGCGTTGCCGCGGCCCATTGGCTTTGATGGCCGCTTCAAATGCGTCCAGCGCCCAGGCATTGGCCTTATCGCCGATGGCGTGCAGCGCGATCTGCAGGCCCATCGAATCGGCCTCAATAATCATGCGCGTCAACGCTTCTTTCGATTGCAGCGCAAGCCCGCTGGTCGAGGGATCATCGGCATACGGCTCATAAAACAGTGCTGAGCCTGCGCCCATGGAGCCATCGGCCATGACTTTGACGCCGCCGATGCGCAGCCAGGGATTGCCAAAGCCGCGCAAAATGCCGATGCGGCCGAGTGCATCACGCTGGCTGATATGGAAAAACACGTAAAGCCGTACTTTCAGTTCGCCGCGTTCATACAGTTTTTGATAAGCCTGAAAATCTTCGGCACTGGCCATGATGTCCTGAATGGAGGTGACGCCGAGAGACAGAGCATGTTCCTGCGCCGCGCGCACCGCCTGCAGGCGCTCCTCTTCGCCCGGATCGGGAATGATGCGATACACAAGGTTGGCCGCATTATCAATGAGAATGCCGGTCGGCTTACCGGTTTGGGAATCCCGGACAATGGTGCCTCCGGGAGGATCGGGGGTATCTTTGGTGATACCGGCCAACTTCAGTGCCAGACTGTTGGCCAGGGCGATATGTCCATCGAGCCGGTTGACCATCACCGGATTGTTCGGCGTCACGTCATCAATCAGCTCGCGCGTGGGCCATGTTTGATCCGGCCAGGCTTCGTGATCCCAGTCGCCGCCGGTGATCCAGCGACCCGGAGGCAGCTTTTTGGCATACTGCTTAATGATCTCACGGAACTCTTCCCGGCTGCGGGCTTTGCGCAAATCAATCCCAAGCAAATAAAAACCACCGCTGGTGAAATGCACGTGCGCATCATTGAAACCGGGCAACACCAGCTTTCCCTGCAGGTCCACAACTTTCGTATCCGGCCCGATCCAGGGCTGCACGGCTTTATCATCGCCCATGCGGACGATCCGTTCTCCCAGAATAGCCATGGCCGTGGCACCCGAATGCTGCTTTTCGCCAGTCCAGATGCGGCCATTTCGGAACACCGCATCGGCAAACCTTTGCGCCAGCCCATTTGTGCTCATAATTCCGGCTCCGCAAAAAAGGATCAGCCCGAACACGCTCAAGATTCGGCGCGCCGGAGCATGCCAGTTATACACGCATCCCTCCTTTTGCGATGAAATCAAAATAGCGTTACTTTTTATCTTCCGTTTATGGATTGGTGAAAAGGGAAACCAGAATCGATATTATAATCAAAACCAGTAATGAGACAATGGTAAAGGCGGTCGCTCGCTCTTCGGGGCAGTCGAGCAGGGCCATGGTACCGGTGTAAAACAAATAAATGCCGAAAATGTATCCGAACACCGATAAATCGCCCAGCCGCGGAATAATGTACAGCGCGCTGGCGATCCAACCGGGAGTGGCGCTGTATCCCACCAGCTTTACGGCCAGCCTGACGTCCTTTTGCGCCTGAAACCGCGGCGCCAGCAGCGAGATCAGATAGCCGGCAACCAAAACCCCAACCAGATAAAGCACATAGCGCCGGATCATCAGGCTCAAACCGAGCCCGATGGGGACGTAGGTGATCTCCTGCTCGAACGGGACGCGGTATTTGACGATGCTCTGCCCGATGAAAATGGCGATGGCTGGAATCGCGGCGAGATAAATGAGGTAATGTTTGTACAGATCGATAATCTCATCTGGCTCTTCTCGGACGGCCAGCCAGGCATCGCGAGGGGACAACAACACGGCTTTGGCTCGATCGATGACTGCATCAATCTTCATGAGCCAACCTCCTTAATGAACGATTTATCGTTGAAAAGCCGGCGTGCGTTTGGCCTGTACTTTTGCCTCGATCCGGACATTCTCCCGCCCCAGAAGTTCTTGCAATTGATGGATCATATCCGGATTGGGCCGAACCTTGAATTTAGTGGATCGGAATGTCTTTTTGTCGCCATTGGATTTGATTTGAAACAGCAGCGCGCAATGCCCCTGATTGGTGCGCAAGATCTGTTGCACCCGGTGGATGCGCCTGTCATCCAAACGGTCGAGGTCGAAAGACAGGAAGCACAATCGGGTGAGCTTGTTCCACGCTTCCGGAATGGACAGCACCTCATCCACCAGGATTTTGGGCTTCTCTTCTTCGCGCACCGACAACCGTCCCTGTACCACTACGATCTGATCCACGGCAATGAACTCGCGGTATTTTTGATACGTATCCGAAAACGCAAGAGCTTCGATAGAGCCGGAAAAATTCTCAATGGTGAAAAACGCCATGGCTCGGTTGCGGCGGTCCAGGTGGGTTTTCACCGTCTGCACAATGCCGCACACCGTCACCATGCGGCCATCGCGCTCCTCCTGCAATTCGCCGAGAGATACATTGCTAAACGCCTCCACTTCCATGCGATAGCGATCCAGCGGATGCCCGGAGACATAAAAGCCTAGCACCTCCTTTTCGCGGTTCAGCTTCTCGGTGTCATCCCACTCCGGCACCTCCGGCAGCGGCGGAGTAATGTTATCCTCTTCCGGATGGGATTCGAACAAACTGGCCTGTCGCCGCTCGCGCTGCGCTTCGAGGCTGGTAGCGTACGCCGTAGCCACATCGATGGCCGCCATCAGTTGGGCGCGATGGCCCTCCAGATTGTCCATGGCGCCGGCCTGGATCAAGCTTTCGAGCACCTTTTTATTCACCGAGCGCAAATCCACGCGGGTACAGAAATCGAATAGGGTGGTAAAGGGACCGCCCTTCTTTCGGGCTTCAACAATGGAATCAATTGCGCCGAGACCAACGTTTTTGATGGCGCCGAGGCCGAAACGAATTTTTCCATCCACAACCGTGAAATTGGCCTCGCTGGCGTTTACATCCGGCGGTAGCACTTCCAGCCCCATGCGCTTGCATTCTTCGATGAAAAACACAATCCGGTCGGTGCTACCCATTTCCGAGGTCATGGTTGCGGCCATAAATTCAGCCGGATAGTGCGCCTTCAAAAAAGCCGTCTGATAGGCCACAATTGAGTAACAAGCGGCATGAGATTTGTTGAAACCGTATCGCGCGAACCGGTCCATCAAATTGAAAATTTCCTCGGCGACCTTTTTATCCACGCCGTTTTTCACCGCCCCGTCGATAAATTCGATGCGCATCTGGGCCATGAGATCGGCCTTTTTCTTACCCATGGCTCGTCGTAAAATATCGGCTTTGCCAAGACTAAAACCGGCGAGCTCGCTGGCGATCCGCATCACCTGCTCCTGATAGACGATGATGCCGTAGGTCTCCTTCAGAATCGGCTCCAGCTTGGGATGCAGGTATTCGATCTGCTGTTTGCCGTGCTTGCGCGCGATGAACTCGTCGATCATATCCATCGGACCGGGACGGTACAGCGCGTTCATGGCGATCAGATCGCCGATGGCCTGCGGTTTTAACTTGCGCAGGTATTCGCGCATTCCGTTGCTTTCAAACTGGAAAATGGCCGTGGTTTCGCCTTCACAGAAAATCTTGTAGGTTTCCGGATCATCCAGCGGAATGTTGTCGATGTCGATTTCGATGCCGCGTTTTTTCAGCGCTTTCAGCGTGTGGTCGATCACCGTCAACGTGCGCAGGCCGAGAAAATCCATTTTCAGCACGCCCAGCGATTCCAGGCATTTCATATCGTACTGGGTGGTCACGTCGCCGGTGCTGGGCGATTTGTACAGCGGCGTGTATTCGGTGAGTTCTTTAGGGGTAATCACCACGCCGGCGGCGTGCGTGGATGCGTGCCGTGCCAGCCCCTCCAGCACTTTCGAATACTCGATAAGCTGGCGGTGCATGTCGTCTTGCTCAGCCAGCTCGCGCAGGTCCTCCACCGTGTTCAGCGCATCCTCCAACTTGATGCCCAGGGTGGCCGGGATCATCTTGGCGATGCGGTCCACTTCGGAATAGCTGATTTTCAGCACCCTGCCCACATCACGGATCACCGCGCGCGCAGCCATAGTACCAAAGGTAATGATCTGGGTGACGTTCTTTTCGCCATATTTCCGTCGCACGTATTCGATCACCTCTTCGCGGCGTTCGTAGCAGAAATCGATATCGATATCCGGCATGGTTACGCGTTCAGGATTCAAAAACCGCTCGAACAGCAGGTCGTATTTGATCGGGTCGATGTTGGTGATGCCGAGGCAATAGGCCACGAGACTGCCAGCGGCCGAGCCGCGTCCCGGGCCGACCGGGATGCCCTGCTGCCGGGCGTAATGGATGAAATCCCACACGATGAGGAAGTAGCCGGCATAGCCGGTTTTGCGGATGACCTCGAGTTCGTAATCGAGCCGCTGCTGGATTTCGGATGTGATGTCCGAATACCGCCGACGCAGCCCCTGATTGGCCAGCTTGGCCAGATAGTCGTCCAGACTGAGCTTTTTATCCTCCTCCGGCAGCTCGAATTCCGGCAGGTGGATGCTTTTGAAATCCAGCACCAGGCCGCATTTTTCGGCCACCTCTTTGGTCATCGAGAGCACTTCCGGATGATCCGGAAACAGCTCGCGCATTTCAGTTTCCGACTTGAAGTAGATCTCGTCGGTGTTGTAGCGCAGCCGCTTTGGATCGTCGCGATCTTTGCCGGTTTGCAAGCAGATGAGCACGTCATGAGGCATGGCGTGATCGCGTTTCAGGTAGTGGATATCGTTGGTGGCGATGACCGGAATGTCGAGCAATTTGCTGATTTCGAACACGGCCTCGCGGGCTTCATCCTCTTCAGGGATACCGTGATTCTGAACTTCGAGATAGAAGTCGTCGCCAAAAATTTCGCGGTATTCGCGGGCGGCTTCCAGCGCGGCATCAAAGCCCTGGTTGTGAAATTTATACGCCACCTCGCCTTTCAGGCAGGCCGAGGACACAATGATGCCTTCGTGGTACTCGCGCAGCAATTCTTTATCGATACGCGGCCGGTAGTAAAATCCCTCCAGAAAGCCCATGGATACCAGATACATGAGATTCTTGTAGCCGCGTTCGTTTTTGGCCAGCATCACCAGATGATAACTGGTGTCCGACACCCCGCCTTTGTCCAGCGATTTGACCTTGCGGCCTTTAGGCGCCACATATGCCTCCACGCCAATGATCGGCTTGATGCCCCTGGCATCGCATTTCTGGTAGAATTCGATGGCGCCAAACATCACGCCGTGATCGGTCAGCGCCAGCGCTTCCATGTCATTTTCCACAGCGGCTTTCACCAGATCATCGATACGGCAGGCTCCGTCGAGCAGGCTGTAATGCGAATGATTGTGCAGGTGAATGTAATTGGACATCGCGGCTGCTTCCCTCACTCCCGGTTATGCTTCCTGATGACATCACCAATTGTGTCTTTGATACGAGCCCAAAGGATATCGCTGCAGGCCAAATGGAATCAGGGCTCCCCCGGCACAAAGGCAAGTATTCATGACGCAACAGCTTTGACGATTTTGTCAAACTCGGATGGAAAAAAATAAGAAGAATTGCAGGCAAAAGCAACGGAAAAGGGCAGGAATGTTTGCTGAAAATGGGTTTATTGAGCATTGAGACGCTGCTGGAATAAAATATCACTACAAATACTACGAAAAAAGCGATAGAGTCCAATTGTGAACCTTTTGCAAAGCCCCCAAAATCATGAATCATTCAAGACAGGTAAGAGGCAATAAAACAGGCAAACATATCCCGTAGCGCGACTCTCCAGAGTCGCGGCCACGAACATGCAATATTGTAGAGCGACTCTCCAGAGTCGCTCCAGTGCCTTCAAGCGCGGAATTCAAAGTGCAACGCGAGTCAGAGACTCGCGCTACGATTGTGGTTTTCAATGGAATGAACCAAAACAATAATAAAAAAGGCTGATGCGTAGAAAATGCATCAGCCCTGTTGAAGGTTTGTAATTTCTATTTGAGTTACGCCTGTTCGAGAATATCCAGATAACGCCGAGCTTTTTGCGCAGCGGCCTGTTTCTGGAAGAAACTCAGCAGTGCGCTGAACTCCGTGCGGGCCTGCTGTTTTTCGCCCGCTTTCAGCAGGGAAATGGCCACCATGAGTTGAGCATCGCCGATTTTGTTGCTACCGCTCCAGGCATACACCTTCTCAAATTCAGCCACGGCCTGGTAGTAATCGCCCATGGCATAGTAGCATTCGCCGATCCAATATTGGCAATTATCCGCCAGATCGCCGGCATCGGCGCGCACGAGCAATTTACGAAATTTTTTGATGGCAATGTCATACCGCCTGGCATAATACGCATCAAGCGCGTCCTGATAATGCATTCGGAATTCGCTAAAATCCTCCGGCTGGGGAGGTGCCGGCACAAACGTCCGTTCCGTGGCTGCCAGCCCGCGATCCACCATAGTAGAGGCGGTGGCTGACGGTTCCAGCACTGTGGATGAGGTTTTGCTGGCAAACAGGGGGTCTTCTTGCAAAAACTTACGCGTTTGCTCAGCGCCTTTCTTCGCCACTTTGCTGAACTGTATTTCTTCGGCCCGATGACGCAGGCTATCAGCAGCACGCTGCTTGAGGGCAAACAGCTTCTCCAGGTCGCTGATTTGGGCCTGCAATGATTGCACGGCTTCCGGAGAGATAAAGGTTTCGGCGTCGGTCGAGGTCGCCGTGGCGCCAGATGTATTTTCGCTCATATCGAAGGTGTCAAGTTCACCGTTTACCTGCTCACCCTCTCCCTCTTCGAGGAGTTCGAGCGTGGTCAGCAAGTCGTCCTGCTCCTGGTTTTCACTATTCTCGGCCATGATGGCGTCGCCTTCATTATGGATGCGTTGCATACGAATGCCACACATCGAAAAAAACGTGATCGCCAACAGCGTGATGCTGAGGATCGAACTTCCGAGAATTTTCTGTGTTTTCGTCATGTTACCACTCCAAAGTTTGCACGTCCCTGCTGTGTTGGTTTTTCTTCCATGAACATATGGTTTCAATTTTATTACTTAGCATCAATGCCCCTTTTTGCGGGAAATTTTCGCACAAAAAATGCCATTCCAACGAGATAGCCGTTGCTTTTTATTTTAAAAGAAAATGGCAAAAAGCCAAATGAAATTAATGCAATACGTGATCGTATGCCTGATTTTAGCGAAACGAACTATGTCAGTTCGGCAACCGCCTATTCCCGGCACCATAAACAATAGTTATAATAATGGCCTTTGTTCAGGAGGAAGATACCGATGCCGAAGCCTTCTTTTGGGCCTGCAACAGCTCTCGTGCGCTGGATAAATGCGCTTCGGTGATGGTCTCGCCGCCCAGCAGGCGGGCGATGGCCCATTCCCGTTCTTCCTCTGCCAGACGCCTCACTATGGTCTGCGTCTGGTCATTGGTCTGGATTTTTTCCACCAGGAAATGCGTCTGCCCGGCGCTGGCGATTTGCGGCAGGTGGGTAATGCAGATAACCTGGTGGGTCTCGGCGAGCTCGCGCAGCTTCCTGCCGACAGCCTCGGCCACGCGGCCGGAAATACCAATATCGATTTCGTCGAAAATGAGCACAGGAATTTGAACGCTGTGCGCAATTGCCTTTTTCAGCGCCAGCATGATGCGGGAAATCTCGCCGCCGGAGGCGACCTTTTGCAGCGGCCGCAGGGGCTGGCCGGGATTGGCCGAAATAAAAAACTCCACCCGATCGATGCCGGTGGCAAACGCTCTCACCCGCCGGCCGCCCAGTTCGAGCCATGACTGCGGATCATCTTCGACCGCAAACTGCACCTTAAACTGGCTACCGCCCATGCCGATTTCGTGCAAAATGGTGGGAATTTCCTGTTCCAGCTTTACGGCTGCGGCGCGCCGCCTCTCCGAGAGCGCCACCGCCGCCTCGCGGTACCGGTCAATCGCCTGGTGCAGCTTTTCTTCCAGGCCGGCGATTTCTTCATCCAGAAACTCGATGCGGGCCAGTTCCTTTTGCAATTCTCCCCGGCGCTGCAGCACGCCGTCCATATCCGTGGCGTATTTTTTCTTCAACCGTGTGAATTCGGCCAGCCTCGCACGCACCTCTTCCAGCCGCTCGGGATTGATTTCGATTTTGCTGGCATACGACTGGCAGCTCTTCACCACCTCTTCGATGGCGATCAGCGCCGTCTCCAGATCGCGGTTGAGCGGCTCGAAATAGCCATCCAACTGCTGCAGATGGTTCAATATCTGGATGGCCTGGCCGAGCAGGTCGGTGGCCGAGCCCTCCTGCTCATACAGAATGTTCGCGAGCCGGGCGCAATTCTCCAGTAAATCGTGACTGTGGGCCAGCCGCTTTTCCTCGGCCAGAAGCTCTTCTTCTTCGCCCGGCTGCGGATCCACTTTGTTGATCTCTTCGATCTGAAATTTCAAATAGTCGGCTTTTTCATGGAAACTCTCTTCCTGTTTTTTCAGGGATTGCCATTCCTGCCGCAGTGATTCCACCTCGTGATGCTGCCGCTGCACCTGTTCGCGCAGCTCCTGCAACTGACCGTAGGCATCGAGAAAATGCAGGTGCTCGGCCACGCGCAGCAGCGATTGATGCTCGTGCTGGCCATGCAAATCCACCAGCAGGTTGGCCACGGTTTCCACTTCATCCAGGGTCACCGGCGTGTCGTTGATGAACGCCCGGCTGCGGCCGCTGGCCAGGATTTCGCGCCGGATGATCAGCTCTTCATCCGGGCTGTCGAGCTCGCGCTCGCGCAGGTACCGCTTCACCCACGGCAGGCCGCGAATGGAAAAATGGCCCTCGATAATGGCCTTGGCCTCACCGGCGCGCAGCATGGTGGCCGACGTGCGCTCGCCGAGAAGCGTGCCGATGGCGCCGAGCAGAATCGATTTGCCGGCGCCGGTTTCGCCGGTGATAATATTCAACCCCGGTTGAAACTCAATTTCACCTTCTTCCACCAGAGCGTAATTTTTGATGTAAACTCGCCTTAGCATAGCCGCGCTCTACCTCATTTTCGGATCACCGCAACTTTTCCGGCCGCTTTGGCGCCGTCTTCGGTGTAGGCCACAAAAATGTAAATGCCGCTGGGCACCACCTCGCCATTTTGATCCAGGCCATCCCAGACCACCTGTGAGCCAAGGATCGTTCCCGGCGCATAGGTGCGCACCAGCCTGCCGGCCTCGTTGAAGATGCTCACCCCGGATTGCGCCATCAGGTTTTTAATCACGAACTCGCCGCCATCGCCGGTCAAAATCAGCGGATTGGGGAAGCCTTTGAGTTGGCTGTAATCCGCCTTGGGGGCGGTGAACGGCGTACGCACCACCGACAGCCCATTGGTGGTGGCGATGTACACATCCCCGTTTTCCGGATCAAACGTAAAGTCCACGATGCTGTTGCTGACAATGGGGCTGTTGTCGGTGGTGAAGTGCATGAGGTTGAAATTATCGGCCATGAGTATGGTGACCCCGGCGCTGGTGCCGATCCATTTGTTGTTGGCCGGATCGACGCGGATGCAGCGGATGTTGGAGCTGATGAGATTGCCCGCGCCGGTGCCGTAAAAATTATTCAACTGATCATTGAAAATATAATGCAGTCCTTCGGGGGTGCCAATCCAGAGGGTGCCGTCGAGGTCTTCGGCGATGGCTGTGATGCGCTGCGATAACAGTTGCGAGGTTTCCACCAGTCCCAGCGCCAGGTTGTCGTCCGCTGGATCAAGCAGCGTGCCGCCGTAATCAATGGCTTCAATGCCGGCGCTTTCGGAGCCGTACCACACGCGGCCAAAGGAATCCGGGAAAATGCGCGTCAGGTTTTTAAAGCGCAGGCCGCGCGCAATAGAAAAATACGCCCACTGCCCGTCCGGGGTGCGCGCCGCCACGGCGTTGCCGTTCAGCGCATCGAAATTGGACATCCAGAGCACGCCGTTGCCATCCAGCGCCAGATCGTTGATCACCACAAAAGCGGCGTTGCGCGGCGTGCTGCCGCTGAGAATGCCGCCGGCGGTATCGATCCTGGTGACGGTTGGATTTTGCAGATCGCCCTCGATGAGCAGCAGGCCGCGGCCCCAGGTGCCGACCCACACCCGGCCGAGGTCGTCCACCAACACGTCGCGGTAGTCGCCGCGGTGCAAACTGCCCAGGGATTCAAAATCGTACCACCTTTGGCCGTCATAGGCAAAAATGCCATCTTTGGATGAGGTGCACCACAGCATCTTGCGCCCGGCATCAAAAAACACACTGCTGAAGAGGTTGCTTTTGGGGCCCGCCGGCCGGAACACCTGCCACTGGCCGACGCTCTCATCCAGTGCGGCGATGCCCTCGCCCTCAATTGCGGCCCACAGCCGGCCATCGTGCACCAGAATATCGTTGATTTGCCCCGGCGGCGCCGGCAGCGTTTGCCACTGCTGAGCCGTATTCATGCGGTACACCGCCTTCTGCGTGGCGGCGAACAGAACGCTGGAGCCGCCGTCCTCACGCGCGGCCACCGCAATGATGTCGCGCGAAGGCAAGCCGGCAGAAACATCCTGCCAGTCATTGCCGATTTCCAGCGCCACGCCGCGGGCGGTTCCCACGGCCACCTGCCCCTGAAACACCGTCATGTCCCGGATTTCCTTGGCCGGCAGACCGTCTTCGGTATCGAAATTGACCCAGCTCTGCGGCGCTTTCAAATTGGGAAGACTCAAGCTGGCTCGAGCCAACCCATACCGCGTGCCGACGTACAGGGAAGTGTTATGAATGAGCAGCGAGGTGGCCGCGCTCTCGCGCGGAATTTGAATGCCTAGCTGTCGGTACAGCTCCTTCGGCTCTTCCTTGCTGATGCGATATTCTCCCACGCCGATGTCGAGGCCAATGTACACGGTATCGCCATAAACCAGTATGGTGTGGATGGAAAAGCCCTCGTAATCGAGAATGAGCTGTACGTCCCTGGATTGCGGATCGAGGATGTTGATGACACCATTGGCGAGGCCCAACCAGATGCGGCCCTGATCATCGGCTGCCAGCGCCATCACATCGTTGCTGGTGAGGCCATTTTCATTGGTATAAGCGGCGGTGGTCCCGGAGTCCGGATTGAATGCCAACAGGCCGCCGGTGGTACCGGCCCAGAGCGTGTTGTCATGGGCCAGCAGCTTTTGCACGTCCCGCTGATTGGTGAAGGTTCGCCACGGCCCGATTTGCGATCTCAGCATCGCGGGCACTAGCAAGAAAGCCAGCCACAACCAGCTCCAGCGCCGGAGACGAATTCGCATTCGATTCATTTCGCTTTCTGCAGGGTCTCTTTCAGGTTCGCCATTTCGATCGCCGCCAGCGCAGCATCCCACCCTTTGTTGCCGGCCTTGGTGCCGGCCCGTTCGATGGCCTGCTCGATGGTATCCGCGGTGATGACGCCATAGGTAACGGGCACCTGGCTTTTCATCGCCAGTTGCCCAAGGCCTTTGGTGACTTCGGAAGCGATATAGTCGAAATGCGGAGTAGCGCCGCGGATGAGCACGCCCAGCGCAATCACAGCATCGTACCGGCCCGAATTTAGAAGCCAGGAAACAGCGACCGGGATTTCAAACGAGCCGGGCACGCGCACCACATCGATGCGATCGGCGTCCGCGCCGTGCCTCTGCAGGCAGTCCAGTGCGCCGTTCAGCAACTGCTCGGAGACAAAACTGTTGAAACGCCCGAGTACGATTCCGAATCGTTTGCCCTGTGCGGAAAGCTGGCCGTGAAATTCCTGTGGCATGGTTCGTCCTTTCTTCGCCTGTTTGGTGACCTTTCCGTCTGTGCAGCCAATTGGCATTCCAACTTTCAGCGGCGACTCAAAGGGAGCCACTGAAATGCCGGAATCTCAAACCCGGCTCATTCTATGGAATGATAGTAACTGTTCAGTCTACTAACCGTCATCGCGAGGATCCGCCAGCTGGCGGAGACGACGCGATCTCATTGTTATATTTGCAAAGAGATCGCCGTCCGCCAGCAGTCGGACAGGCGCACCCGCCTTGCGGCGGTTGCTCACGATGACGGGCAAAATTTCACCAAACGGGAATTGCTGAATAGCTACGAATGATAAAGCAATTCTCAAAACAGCGATATGGCTGAACAGGTACCCTATTTGAGAATGATATGTCCGAGCTTGTCGCGCTTGGTTTTTAGGTAGCGGCTGTTGTGTTCGTTGGGGCAGATTTCGATCGGCACCCGTTCCACGATTTCCAGCCCGTATCCCTCGAGCCCGACGATTTTTTTCGGATTGTTGGTCATCAGCCGGATTTTGCGGATGCCGAGATCGTACAGAATCTGCGCGCCGATGCCGTAATGCCGCAGATCGGCTTTAAAACCAAGGGCTTCGTTGGCTTCGACCGTGTCTTTGCCCTGATCCTGCAGCCGGTAGGCATGGATTTTGTTCCGCAGACCGATACCGCGCCCCTCCTGCCGCATGTACAGCAGCACGCCCTTGCCCTCGGCCTCGATCATCCGCAGCGCCTGCGCCAGTTGCTCGCCGCAATCGCAGCGCAACGAGCCGAGGATATCGCCTGTGAGACACTGCGAATGCACGCGCACCAGGGTCGGCTCGCCATCGTCCACCCTGCCTTTCACAATGGCCAGATGCTCGTTGGGATCGATGTCGCTCTCGTACATGTGCAATAAAAAATGCCCATATTTGGTCGGGAAATCGATGGTCTCGATCCGGCGAATGAGCATCTCATTGCGCCGGCGGTACTCGATCAAATCGGCGATGGTGATGATTTTCAAATCGAATTGTTTGGCGATTTCAAACAGCTTCGGAATCCGCGCCATGGAGCCATCGTCATCCATGATTTCGCACAGCACGCCGGCATGGCATTTCAATCCGGCAATGCGCGCAAGATCGACCACGGCTTCGGTGTGACCGGCGCGCACCAGCACGCCGCCCTTCTGGGCGCGCAGCGGAAAAATGTGTCCGGGCCGCGCCAGGTCCGATGGTTTTGTATCGGGATCAATCAGCACCCTCACGGTCAGCGCGCGGTCCATGGCCGAAATGCCGGTAGTGATGCCCTCTTTCGCATCCACCGACACGGCAAAGTTGGTGCCCAGCGGCGCGGTGTTCTCCGCCACCATCGGATGCAAATCCAGCTCATCCAGCCGCTCGGCGGTCATGGCCACGCAGATCAGCCCGCGACCGTGCTTGGCCATGAAATTGATGGCATCGGGCGTGACCTTTTCGGCGGCCATGATGAAATCGCCTTCGTTCTCGCGGTCTTCGTCATCCACCACGATCAGAATTTTGCCCTGCCGGAAATCCTCAAGCGCTTCTTCGATGGTATTGAATGTATAGGCTGTCATCTAATCCTCCACTTTCACCTGGAATTGCCCGAATCGGTCTTCGCCCGGCTTCTGCTCCATATAGGGTTGCACGAGATTAACAATGTACTTTCCGACCATGTCCACCTCCACATTCACCCGGTCGCCCTTTTGCAGCGATCCGAGGGTGGTCACTTCCAATGTGTGCGGAATCAGCGCAATTTTGATCCACGGCGGCTGCAACTCGGCCACGGTCAAACTCACGCCGTCGATGGCAATGGAGCCCTTGGGGATCACATATGGCAGCAGCGATTCCGGGAGACGGAGGGTCAGTAATTTGCCGCCGGACTGCGGCGCCCAACCTTTCACTTCGGCGACGCCATCCACGTGTCCCTGCACGAAATGCCCTCCGAGACGGTCACCCACCGCCAGCGCGCGCTCCAGATTGACCGCATCGCCCGGACGCTTGCTATCCAGCGTGGTTTTTTTGAGGGTCTCTTCAACCGCCTCCACGGAAAAATCCGAGGCCGTGTGTGCGATCACCGTCAGGCACACGCCACTGACCGCGATGCTGTCATCCACGCCGATGCCCTGCATCACCTTCTCCGCCTGAATGCGAAACAATTTGGCGCCGCGGCTCGGTCGCACCTCGATGATTTTTCCGACTCCTTCAACAAGTCCTGTAAACATTGCCTTTCACCATTTCATTCCTGTGGCAGATCGGCCGTAAGCAGCACATCCTCGCCCACACGCCGCCAGCGCACATGGTTCAATGTCAGCGGCCGGTCGGCCGAGTAGCCGGTCAGTTCCATCGCCGGCAGGCCGTTGCCGAACAGCTTTGGCGCAATAAAAACGGCCAGCCGGTCGGCCAGGTCTTCCTGTAAGAAGGCACTGAAAATCCGGCTGCCGCCTTCTACCAGCACATGCGTAATTTGCCATTCTGCCAGTTTTTCCAACACGGCCCGCAGCGGTAACTCTCCCTGCTCCTGCGTTTCGAGACGAATCACGCGAGCGCCGCGCTTTTGAATGTCTGCGATTTTGGCCTCGTCCGCGGCCGTGCTGCTAAAGATGATGGTCTTTTTTACCCACTCATCGGTCATCAGTTTCGCCTGCAGCGGTATGCGCAAATGCGTATCCAGCACGACGCGCCACGGTTGAGGACCGCGCACCAGGCGCACGGTCAACTGCGGGTCGTCCGCCAGCACCGTGCCGATGCCCACCAGCACGGCCCCGGCTTCGCTGCGCCAGCGGTGCACCCGCCGCCGCGCCCGCTCCCCGGTGATCCATTTGGAGTGGTTTCCGGCATCCGCAATGTGGCCGTCCAGGGTTTGTGCGATTTTCAACGTAACCAGCGGCAGCCGCTGGCGCATGAATTTGACAAACGCCACGTTCAGTTCCTGCGCCCGTGCTTCCAGAATGCCGCTTTCGACTTCGATGCCGTGCTGCTGCAAAATCCGTAGGCCCTTGCCATTGACTTCGGGATTGGGATCCTGCATCGCCACAATCACTTTTTTGATGCCGGCAGCGATGATTTTGTCCGTGCACGGCGACGTTTTGCCGTAGTGACAGCACGGCTCCAGGGTCACAAACAGAGTGGCGCCCTTCGCGGCTTTACCGGCTTCCTCCAGCGCGAACACCTCGGCATGCGGTCCGCCAAACTGGCGGTGATAGCCGCGGCCGATGATGCGGCCATCTTTCACCACCAACGCGCCAACCATCGGATTCGGCGACACCCGCCCGGCGCCACGCCGCGCCAGCCGCAGGGCATAACGCATGAAATTGTGTTTTTGCTGTTCGTCCATATAAAAAAGCCCTGAAATCTTCAGGGCAAACGTGGGCGCTTCTGGACGGCTGCTTCAAAACGCATGCGCCGCGCTTCCGTGGGCATGCGCTTGCGCCGTATCCGTCCATCACCATGCACTTTTGGCAATGGTCGCTCTGTCTTCTCCCATCCGGACTGTCACCGTCGGCGCCTGAATTCCGCAGGCTCAACCCTGATGCTAATCGCTATCAGAGGTCGTGGGCTTTCACCACCGGTCAGGAATTTCACCTTGCCCCGAAGACGAAATTAATATAATTGGCATGTTTTTTAAAAACAAGCGGTTTTTCGCGGTGGGATTGGACGGTTTCTTGTTAGTAGCGGGTCCATTTAAAAAACACCAGGCGCCAGAGAGGCGCCCGGTGTTTGGAATCAACATTACCGCATCAACACCATTTTGCGACTAAGCTTCTCCGCCGGTGTAATGAGTTCGTAGAAATACACGCCTGAAGCCACGATCCTGCCGGCGTTATCCCGGCCATCCCAGCGCAACAGGTGGCTGCCGGCTTCCAGCGTTTGATCGGCCAGAGTGCGGACTTCCCGCCCCAGCCGGTCGTAAATTCGCAACTGCACATGGTCGGCGTTTGGCAAATCGAACCGGATGGCGGTTTCGGGATTGAATGGATTGGGATAATTTTGATACAGGGTCAGCGTCGTCGGAATCCCCGGCTCGGACTCCACGCTGGTGGGCTGGCCGGCGCCTGTCACCTCGGCGCGCACGCGCAGATTCAAGGCCGGGATTCCGGACGGCGCGGTACCGAAGTTGTGCCAGCCCCCTCCCACAAAGACTGACGACCGTTCCGCCACCTGCGGCGCCGTATCGGTGCGGATGATCAGCGTGTCCAAGGGATTGGCCACCGACAGCACCAGGTGATAATCTGAACCGGCGGTCACATTGACGCCAGCAGGAATCATGTTGACGTAATTGTACACCCCCGAGCTGAGCTGTGCAAAATCGGCCTGCACCGTCTGCCCGATTTTCTGCCCCGGCACACCGTAGCTGCTGCCAGCCGCGTTGGTGTACACCTCGCAAAGTAGCGGGCCCTGGCCGACGATCGGGCGGTGACGCTGGGTGGTGAAGCTGATCCACAGGCCGGTCAACTGACCGCTGATGCCCGGCGTGAAACGCACGGCATATTTGATATCCCCTGTCAGGGTGACGATGGAATTGCTGCCCTTACGGTCATAGGCCAGAAGCTCACGCACCAGGTTGGCGCTACCGGTTTTGGCCTTGAGCATGGCGCGATACACATCCATTTTTCCGGCGCCCCACACGAAATTGGCCTGGTTGCCTGTATAATCATCTCGAACGGCGGTATCCAGCAACCACGCTTTGATCTG
>JAUZRQ010000123.1 GCA_030950365.1 Candidatus Zhuqueibacterota bacterium
GGTTGGCTGGTTGTACTGGACGGCGGGTCCGGACAAGGGGCAATTTTTCATTACGGATGAGACGGCGCACACGGGCAAATATTCGGTGTTGCTGCAGGATTTCGACAACGATGCCGATGAGCTGGTGTGGTACTCCGAGCCATGGCCGGCCAAACCCAACACCTATTACATGGTCAGTGGCTGGGTGAAATGGGACAGCGTGAACACCGATCCCAAATTTCTGCCTTCCAATGTGACGCCCGAACGGGACAACGACCGCATCGGCTGGACGTTCTTTTTCCACCGCGATCCGATCCAGAAACAGTGGTCTTTGACGCCCGGCGACCTGTTCTTCTATATTTCGCAGCAGGACAGCGCCAGCGACTGGACTCAGTACGCGGTGATTTACAAATCGCCGGAAGACGCCAATGGCGTGTCGCTGCGGGCGCGCTTCACCAGTTTCCCGGTTGGCAAGGCCTGGTTCGATGATTTCAGCGTGCGCGAAGTGACGGCGGCGGTTACCGGCATCGACGATGACGACGCGCCGATTTTCACGGGCAACCTGCCGGAAGCCTACGATCTGGTGCAGAACTTCCCGAACCCGTTCAACCCCGGAACCACCATTCGCTACAAGCTGAAAAAAGCCGGGGACGTGGAAATTAACATCTTCAACGTGCTTGGTCAGCCGGTGAAGACGCTGGTCAAGGGATACAAGTCCGCCGGTACTTATGACGTGTACTGGGACGGCACCAGCGATCAGGGCAACCTGGTTCCGAGCGGCGTGTATTTCTATCGTTTGCGCACCAACGGTCTTACCATAACCAAACGCATGGTCCTCTCCAGGTAGGTTAACAGCTTCATGGGACGAAGCCGTCCTTTGCTTGGCGACCTGAGCTTCCGGCCGGGGGCACCCGGCCGGAAGCCTCGGGTTTGGCCTTTTTAGCGAATTCGAATGAGAAACGGCCCAAAACAGGGTATGGCTATGCGAATGCGATACATGCTGGCAAAGCCGTTGTGGTTGATTGTCGCCGGGATGCTGAGCCTGACCAGCGCCTTTGCCGGAACCACCGGCAAGATCGCCGGGCGCGTGGTGGATGCCAAAACCGGTGAGCCGCTGCCGGGAGTGAACGTGTTTATCGAAGGGACGACGCTGGGCGCGGCCACCAATGTGGAGGGATATTATAGCATTTTGCGCGTGCCGCCGGGCGTGTACACAGTACGCGCCCGCATGATCGGCTATACCGAGCAGGCCTACACTCAGGTCCGCGTGTCCATCGACAAAACCACCCGGCTGGATTTTCGCTTGCAGGAAACGGTGCTCGAACTTGGCGAGGCGGTCGAAGTGGTGGCGACCCGGCCGCTGGTGCAAAAGGACCTGACCTCGACGCAGGCTACGGTCTCTTCGGATGTCATCGAAGCGCTGCCAGTGGAGACATTCAGCGAGGTGGTGAACCTGCAGGCCGGCGTGGTGAACGGCCATTTTCGCGGCGGCCGCATCGGTGAGGTGGCTTATCTCATCGATGGCATTCCGGTCAACGATGTGTATTCCGGCGATTATGCCGTGCAGGTGGAAAACAGCAGCATCCAGGAACTGGAGGTCATCAGCGGAACCTTCAACGCCGAATACGGGCAGGCCATGTCGGGCGTGGTCAACATCGTGACCAAGGAGGGAGGCGAAACGTACAGCGGCAAAATCGAGACATACTTTGGCGATTATCTGTCCAAGCACACCGACATCTTCTGGGGTATCGATAAACTCAATCCGGTGACCAATCTGGAACTGACGCTGAGCGGCCCGGTTCCCCTGGCAAAAAAGAAAATCACTTTCTTTGCCAATACCCGGTATTATGATAATGAAGGCTATATCTACGGCAAAGATGTCTTCCGGCCACAGGATCAAAGCGATTTCACCAAAGACCGGCCGGAAAACTGGACTGTCGAAAGCCACGGGCAGCGCTATCCGTTCAGTGAAGCGCTGGCGCGGCAACTGATCGACAACGCCGACGTGAAGCCGATGAACAGCAATGCCCGCTTCACCGCGCAGCTCAAGCTGTCCTTCCGAGTCACCGCTTCCGACAAATTCACCCTGGAAACGCTGGTTCAGCGATCGCGCTGGCGCCAGTACGATCACCGCTTCCGACTCAATCCCGACGGCGACTACCGCTACCGCCGCAATGCGCTCAATAACATTTTTACTTACACGCGCGTGCTCAGCCCGAATTCGTTTCTTACGCTGAAAGGCGCCTTTTTCGATACCCGGTTCAAGCAATTCGTGTATGAGGATGCGTACGATCCGCGCTATGTCAGTAGCCGGCGCTTGCAGGATACCGGCGCCAACGCCTTTCTATCCGGCGGCCAGCAGATGTGGCATTTCAAGCGCAGCACGCGCACCGCCATTCTCAAAGCGGAATTCACCAGCCAGGTCACGCGCATTCATCAGGTGAAAGCCGGACTGGAGTATCGCAAGCACCGACTGTGGCTGCACGAATACGAGGTGGTGCCGGAGCTGCCCAATCGCATTCCACCGATCACTTCATACAACAACAACGATTACCTGCACCGGCCGGTGGAATTTTCCGCCTACGTGCAGGACAAAATCGAGCTGGATTACATGGTGGTGAACGCCGGCTTGCGGTTCGACTATTTCAATCCCGACGGCGGCGTGCCGGTGGATTTCCGCGCGCCGGATGAGTCCGAGAAAGTGCGCGCCGAACCGAGCACGCAGGTGAGTCCACGCCTGGGTATCGCGTATCCGATCACCGACCGCGGGGTGATTCACGTCAGCTACGGCCACTTTTTTCAAATTCCCAATTTCCGCTATTTGTACACCAATCCCGAGTTCGATATTTTCCCGCTGCAGAGCACGCCCTCGCCGCCGCCGCAGAGCCTTCTGAACACTGTGGGCAATGCGGCGCTGAAGCCGCAAAAGACCATCATGTACGAGATCGGATTGCAGCAACAGCTCACTGACAACCTGGGCCTGTATGTTACGGTGTTCAACAAGGATATCCGCAACCTGCTGGGCACCGAGGTGCGCACCACCCTACAGGGCATCCGCTACGGCCGGTACATCAACCGCGATTACGGCAATGTGCGCGGATTCACTGTGGCGCTGGAACACCGCATGGTGCAAAATTTCGGCGCAACTCTGGATTACACCTTCCAGATCGCCAAGGGCAATGCGTCCGATCCGAACACCGCGTTTCTAGACCAGCAGGCCGATCCGCCGAAGCAAACCGAGAAGCAGCTCGTTCCGCTGGACTGGGACCGACGGCATCAGTTGAATCTCACGGTGACCCTGGGCAACAAGCAGGTAGGGCAGGTGAGCATCATTGCCCGGCTGGGCACGGGACTGCCCTACACGCCCACATTCCAGAACGTGCAGACGGCGGTGGAGAACAGCGGTCGCCGGCCCACGGTGCACAACGTGGATCTGTATGCGTATAAAACCCTTGTCATCGGCAAGCACAAAATCACCGGCTTTTTGCGCGTATTCAATGTGTTCGACCGGCTGAACGAGCTCGAGGTGTTCACGGATACCGGGCGCGCCAGCTACACTCTGGCGCCACTGTACACCGGCGGCTTGCGGCCCCGCGGATTGAATCCGCTGGACATGTATTTCAAACGGCCTGATTTCTTCAGTCCGCCACGGCAGGTGCAGATTGGATTTTCGTATTCGTTTTAAAAAGGACTGTGCGGAGTGATTGCGGCATTGCCAGGGACACCCGCGGGGCGAACCACCTGCGATCCCGGCGCCTTTGTGAGAGTTTTCCTGTTTGACCTTTGAGAATGGCTGAATAGCTGCAAAAATGCAGGGTATGCATGAAACGGGTTCTGCTATGATGCGAAAAATCGGCTTAACGCTCCCAATCGCGCTGGTTGTTTGCCTGGCGCTGGCGCCATTTGTGCAGGCACAGCGCAAACCGGATCCCAATGTCGGCGATCCGAAAAACCGGCGCCAGGGCATTATGGATGGCAATCTGGTGCGCACCATTTTCATTAACTGGGGCGAGATCGCCCACTGGCCCGATTCGCCGTCCGGCGAATGGCCCAAAGGCACGGGGCAGCAGTATGTGGATGGCGTGGCATTGATCGTGCAGGCCCGCACCGTGGATCGGAACGGCCAGGTGATTTATCCCATGGAAACCCAGTACCGCGAATTTGTGGACAAAGGCCCGAACGATGAACTGTGGGGCTGGGGACCGCTGCCCGGCTATTTCAATCCGAAGCAGGATTCCCCGGCCATGAGCGACGATCCGTTCACCTGGCCGGCAAGCTGGCCCGATCGCCCGCCGGACTGGAACGGCTTCTGGAATGGCTTTTTCGGCAAGGGCGTCAAAAACGCCGACCTGGAAACCTATTTTGTGTTCGATGATGATCCTGACGAGGAGTGGGATTTTTATCCCGATCCCGAAGATACCACGCGCCGCGGGCTGGGACTCGAAGTGGCCGCGCGGCTGTTTCAGTGGACGCAGGTGCTGGCCGAAGATGTCATTTTCGCCATGTACCAGATCACCAACGAGGGCAAAACCAGTTACGACAGCACCTATTATGCCTTTTACATCGACTGGGGCGTGGGCGGCACCGATGACAGTGCTGATGATGTGGGCGATTATAACCTGGCACTGGACATCGCATGGGCATGGGATTATGACGGATTCGGTACGCCGGGGCGCTGGTCTCCGGTGGGTGTGGCCGGCTTCGCCTTCCTCGAGAGCCCGGGTATTTTCACCGATTTGTTCGACAATGACGGCGATGGCATCGTGGACGAGCAGCGCGATAGCGGGCCGGGCGTGTTTCTGACCGAGCCACCCTGGGGCTACACTGATCTGGACGCGTTCCGCGAATTCTACAACCGCGAACCGGGTCCGCACTGGAGCGGCGATGAGGATGGCGACTGGAAGCCGTACGAGGATACCAATGGCAACCGGCAGTGGGACCCGGGCGAGCCGCTCAACGACGATCTCGGCGCCGATGGCATAGGCCCTTTTCATGAAGGCTACACCGGCCCGGATGAAGGTGAGGGCGATGGCATGCCGACCGCTGGCGAGCCCAATTTCGATGTCACCGATAAGGACGAAGCCGATCAGATCGGTCTGACCGGCTTCCGGATTTTTCCAGTGCATACCTACGAGCTGTGGAACGAAAAGCAAAACTGGCAGGTGTTCCGCGCGGCGCCGCAACCAAAGGATGCCCTGCAAGTGACCGCCAACCTGGGCATGTTTTTCTCCTCCGGGCCCTTCCCGCTGGCCGCTGGACAGACCGAAAACTATTCCATGGCGCTGCTGTTCGGAGAGGATGTCGATGATCTGGCGCGTACCAAAAAAACGGTACAGCAGATTTACAACAACGATTACCGCTTCGCCAAACCGCCGGATCCGCCGCGGCTCACGGCCATTCCCGGTGATGGCAAAGTGGTGCTCATCTGGGACGATTCCGCTGAGCGTTCGTATGATCCGTTTTTGCAGGAGTTCGATTTCGAAGGCTATCGCATCTACCGCAGCACCGAGCCGGAATTCTTAGAGGCCCGGCTCATCACCGATGCCTATGGCCGGCTCACCTTCCGCAAGCCGATTGCTCAGTTCGATCTCAAAAACGGCATCAGGGGCCTGCATCCCATCGATGTGCAGGGTGTGAAGTTTAATCTGGGCGAGGACACCGGCCTGCGCCACAGCTATGTGGATACCGATGTGCAGAACGGGCAGACCTATTATTACGCCGTGGTGTCTTACGACCGTGGATTTGTGGATACGACCGTGGTCGGCGCCATCGAAGGCATTGCGCCAAGCGAATCCCCCAGCCTGATCAAACAGGACATTTCCGGCAATATCGAGCTGAGCATCAACACGGCCGTGGTGACCCCGAATCCTCCGGCTGCAGGCTACCAGCCGCCCGAACTGGCCGATGACATCGAGCACCCGACTCCCGGCACCGGCGGCATCGAAATCCAGTTCCTGGTGGAAGAAGCGGTGAAGGATGGCCATACCTATCAGGTGGATTTTGTGGATACCAGCAAATTTCATCTCGGGCCGGCGGCGTTTTTCACCGTGACCGATGTCACCGAAAACCGGCTGGTGCTGGATACAATGGTGGTGGAAGACCTGGCCGAAACCCCGTTGTTCGATGGCATGGTGCTAAACATTTACAACGATAACGCGGTGCAACTGGATCGCAACCGCACCGGCTGGCTGGTGGGCAAGAGCAACCTGATCGTGGATGTGGGCTTCGATCGCCGTTTCACCAGCGAAAGCAATCCGCTGCTCAATTTGAATATTCCGTACCCGGCAGATTTTGAAATCCATTTCTCCGGCGATGTCATCGGCGAGTCCGAGGCCAAACTCGGCTTCCGAAAGGTGGAAACCAAATTCAACGTCTGGAACGTGACCGAAGACAAACCGGCGCAATTCCTTTTTATGGATATTGTCAAAGATTCAACCCTGACACCAGACTCCGGTGAACAAATTTTGATTTTCGTGGATAATCCGGATAACGCCCTCAAACTGAACACCACCTGGCGGGTGATTTTCGAAACCGATACGCTGCAGGCGGAGACCATTCTGCCCAAACCGGGCGATGTGTTCCGCATCGCCACCCGAAAGCCGTTCCGCACCGGCGACTATTTCCGTTTCACCACGCGCGGCGCCCGCCTGGATGCGCAGAAAGCGCAAAACGATCTGTCACGCATTGCCGTGGTACCCAATCCGTATGTGGTGGCGGCCTCGTGGGAGCCGCGCAGTCCGTTCCGTTTCGGGCGCGGCGAGCGCCGGTTGTATTTCATCAATCTGCCGAAAGAGTGCACCATCCGTATCTACACCACACGCGGTTATCTGGTGGACACGATTTACCACAGCGGCAGCGAGACCGATGGCGCCGAGCCCTGGGATTTGACCTCGAAGGACGGCCAGGACATTGCCTACGGCGTGTACATTTTCCACGTGGATGCCGGTGAGCTCGGCGAGTACATCGGCAAATTTGCGGTCATCAAGTGAAAATCTCGAAAGTGAAAGGGTGAGGGGATCCAATATGAAAGGTGCTGGCATGATGCGTAACCTGTGCATGGCCCTTGTCGCAATAGGATTGAGCTGGAGCGCGGCCCCGGCGCAGTTCGTGGCCAATGTGAGCAAGGTGGCCACCACCGCCGCGCCGTTTCTCACCATCGGGGTGGGCGCGCGTGCCGTGGGCATGGGCGGAGCGTTTGTGGCCACGGCCTCCGATGCCTCGGCGCTGTACTGGAATCCGGGCGGCCTGGCGCGGCTGCAACGTCCCGAAGCGCTGGTGATGCATACCGAATGGCTGGCGGACATGAGTTTCGATTATGCCGGACTGGTGGTGCCTACCGGCCGGTTTGGCGCGCTCGGTATGAGCATCACCTCGCTGTCCATGCCGGACATGCTGGTGCGCACCGTGGAGCAGCCCAATGGCACCGGCGAGCGCTTCAGCGCCAACGATCTGGCGTTGCAGTTGTCCTACGGCATCAGCCTGACCGACCGGTTTTCCATCGGCTTCAATGCCAAGTATGTGCACCAGCAAATCTGGAAAGAGCGGGCCAGCGGTTTCGCCATCGATATCGGCACGCTGTTCACCACCGGACTCAAAGGCATGCGCATCGGCGCCACGCTATCCAATTTCGGCACGGATATGAAGCTGGCCGGAGAGGATTTGCTGGTGTTTTACGATGTGGATCCCAAAAAGGCCGGCAACAACGACAGGGTGTTTGCGGATTTGAAGACCGACCGCTGGCCGCTACCGCTGAGCTTTCAGGTGGGCGTGGCAATCGAGGCACTGGAAGATGCGAACAGCCGGCTCACCCTGGCTCTGGATGCGGTGAATCCGACCGACAACACCGAATCGCTAAATCTGGGCATGGAATACGCGTTTCGTGAATTGTTTTTTCTGCGTGCGGGCTACCGCGATCTATTCCTGCGAGACGGCGAGCAAGGCCTGACCGTGGGCGCCGGCATGGTGGCCCGGTTTCTGGGCAATTTCTCGCTGCAGTTCGATTATGCCTACGCCGATTTTGGCCGACTGGAAAACGTGCAGCGTTTCGCCGTGCGGATTTTGTTTTGAAACGAACAAAGCGTTCATCAAAGGCGATTGATGAAAAATCGCGCATTTGGGACTGGCGCGGGTGGTTTAGGACAGGCTACAAAGCGCGGAGGCTGCCAATGGTGATTGATTGGAGACGGTCCCTGACCGCCATGATTCTGCGAAGATAGTCGTCGAGCGAGCTCATGAATGGCATACGCTGGCCTTTATTTGCCTTTATGAAGGATCGCCCCGAAATGGACCTATTTCATAAAACAATAGAGCCATCCTCACCGGGAGAAAGCCGAAAGTAGGATGATCCATTTCTCATGAAATTGCTTCAGAACAAAACGGCCTTTGGCCTTGTTGTCTGTCTTTTGCTTTTCCTGGCCGCCTGCGGTCCATCCGAACAGCGTG
>JAUZRQ010000124.1 GCA_030950365.1 Candidatus Zhuqueibacterota bacterium
TTTCAGGGCTACCGCCATCGTCCGAGTCGGTCCTTTCCTTATGCGTGGATCAGTTCACGAATGTTCTCGAGATGCCGGCGCATCACCCAGCGATTGTACAGCTTCGATTTCAGCGGCACGTTGCCGGCTTTCACGAGGCCCTTGTAATGCGTGATGTAATGCCGAAGCAGGAAAAAACGGAACAGCGGATGCGCCGGACCGGCGGCGTAGCCGTATCCCTGCAGAAACGCTTCCTGCAACTTGCGCACATGCCCGTTCCGGTAAATGGGCTTGTATTTGAGTAGCTCGAGATGATGGTAAAACCGGGTCAAATCATGCAGGCCCGGGCCGACGGTGATGCGCGAGAAATCGTGCACGATGAGCTTGTTGCCGCTCACCAGCAGATTGCCCATCATGAAATCGCGGTGCAGATAGCCGATGTGCAGCGGCAGTTTGCGCACGGCCGGCAATTGTTCACGAAAAAACTGCAAGATTGCCTGGCGCATCTCCAGGGTGAAATTCGATTCAGGATTCGATACGAATTCGCGCATGCGCGAATCGATGTCTTCGATCAGGGTTTCCAGATCGAACTGAACCGGCTCTACAGGGAATTTCTGAATCGTCCGCAGCAGTTGCCCGGCGCGCACCATATATTCGGTGAGCAGGTGCAGGGTCTCGCGCGAAGGCCGGAACTTGAGCTGCGTGCGCACCAGCACGCCCAGATTTTCACCTTCGGCCTCTTCGGTAATCATCCCGCGATGCTCCAGCGACAGATACAGCGGCTTGAAGGTAGAAAAATCGGCAAATGGCGCCAGCTTGTCGTACCAGAACCGGTTGGTATCGTAATCGCGCTGGATCGATGCCAGAAAATCCGCCTCGCTGCGCTTGTAGGCATTTTTGTACAGCTTCACATAGATCCGCTGCTTGCCGGCCTCGCCTTTGACAGCATACACACGCTGAATGGAAAAATGGCGTTCGAACTGATGCAAGAACTCGGTTTCCCGCACCTTGCCGATGTTCAGCGTCTTCACCTCCGGCGAATGCAAAAACTCCTGCAGCAGCGCTTCGAAGCGCTGTTGGTAACGGTTGGTCCCGGTTTTGACCTGTTCTTTCGTCTGCATCAGTGTCTGGCTCCGAAATCGCAATTCCGCGCCTGGCCCGCGCCGTTGCGCCTCCTCATCCGTGGATTGTCCCCGTTCAGCATCACTCGGTCAATCCTCGAATCATGCCGCGGATGGATGGCATCGGATCATCCCAGCGGAAATACGGAAACACCTGCTTCCGCCCGATGCTCTTCAGCCACTCGGCGAACGTCAGTTCGCCCCGCCGCCGCAATTGCAGGAAGGCCCGGAAATCCCGAACCGGATACCAGAAATGCAGCTTCTGCCGGTAGCTTTCCACGTTCGGCACGGGTTTGCCCACAATGGCGTTGTAAATGATTTTGGCCGCATCCATGCCGCTACGGGCGAGCAATTCCTGCGCCGCCGTAAACCGCGGATTGCATTCGATCACTTTCAACAGCCCATCGCGCAAATCGCGCTTGAATTCAATGTTGCCCAGACCGCGGAAGTGAATGCCGCGAAAAAACGTCTGCCCCAGCTCGGCGATCTCTTCATCCCATTCGGTGTAGTGGTAACAGGCCAGGCCCTGATTGACCGGAAACCGACGCACCACTTTTTTGGTGTAGTGAAACAAGGCCCGGTCATCGCGGTCAATGTAGGTGTAATAGCTGCCCAGCAAATGATCCGGCCCGGGCACCCATTCCATGATCATCACTTCGATCTGCCGGTTCAGGGCTTTTCGCGTGAGCGCAACCAGTTCATCTTTATCGAACGCATAGAAAAGCTTTTTTCCAAACGCACTGCGAAACAGATGCGAGTGGATCGGTTTGATGATCACGGGAAAAGTCACGCGGTCGCGCACGCGGTCGAGATCGTCGAGGTGGTAGATACGCCAGAAATTGGGCGTCGGCACGCCGACTTCGCGGGCCATTTCCAGAGTGCGCTGTTTGTCCAACAGCGCCAGTTGCAACTCCGGCACGGAATCGTCGAGCAGGAAATGTTCGGCCAGCTCATATTTGTGCTGTGCCACAAATTCCACCGCTTCATCGTTGCAGGCAAAAATCACGCTGCCGTGCCAGCGATCAGCCCTGCCGCTGAGAAGCCAGTCGTGCCAGAATTCCGCCGGATTTGTGCCGCCGGGAATGATGAACACTTCCGTGGCGTAGCGCGAGTATTGCGCCGGGCTTTTTTCGCCCACTGCCAGAACCACATCCACGCCGCTGCGGCCCATGCTGCGCGCAATGGACAGCGCATTGGCCGTTCCCCCGAGAATGATGACCGGTGGATTCACCGCTTTCTGTGGCACCTCCACAAGCTGCTCCTGCCTGGTGCTCGTCTTCATTGGACCTCAAAAATGTGTTTTAAAATGATCTCCGCCACAGGGACGCTTTTCCTCAGATCGCTGATCAGATAATGATGATGCAATCCCGGGGTTGTATTGATTTCATTGATGATGCCGCCGGTTTCGGCGTGCGGTTTTGAAATGTCGGTGGTCATGATATCAATACCGGCCAATTCGATGTTCAGCCAGCGGGTCAATTCGCGGCCCAGCGCCACAATGTCCGGATGCACCTCATCGCGCACGGTGTGATTTTGCCGCCGCGAATTCTGGTTCACCACGGTTTTGACCACGACCCTCTGCCCTGCTGCTGGAACCGATTTCAGGCTCAGGCGCTGCCGCCGCAGGGTCAGCGAGAGATCGGGATCGGGCACGATGGGATGCAGCGACAGCACGTCGTCCGCGGCGGACAGCCGGGCGCGATTTTCGCGTTCAATCAGCGTGCGCACCGTGCTCCGGCCATCGCCGGTGATTTCGGGCGGATCGCGCCGGATGGCATCGATGAACTCTCCGCGCAGATACAGAAGCCGGTAGGAATGGCCGGGCACCTGCTTTTCGATCAGCAGCCGGCGCTCGAACTGCGCTGCCCAGTAGGCGGCTTTGCGCAAGTCCGCTTCCGATTCAATGCCGGTAGTGATGCCCTTGCCGGCAGCCCCGCCTTCGGCCGGCTTCACCACGCAGGGACCGCCGGCCCCGGCCAGAAACCGCAATGCCGGTCCGATGTCGGACAGCTCGAACACCTGACACGGTAGCACCGGATAGCCGCGCTCGGCCAGCAGCTTCTGCATCAGCGGTTTATTGCCGGCCATTTTCAGCAACAGATGATTATCAAGCATCACGTCGGAGCCGCGCACGAATGTCATGCGGTCGCCGCGCTGAATCCGGTAAAAGCCGGTGCCGATGTCCTCCAGGGTCGCGCCGATGGCTTCGGCTGCCTGCTGCCACATATGATGATAAAATCGCTTCTTGATGGCCACAAATCCGCCGTAGCGGTGGTTTCGCATCAGCGCGGTGCGGACACGCGAGAGGAAAACCCACCCCTCGACGGCGGTTTTTTTCAAACGCAAATCAATCATGTCGGATTCGCCGGTTCCCCGATGCAGATGCACAAAAAGACAGCTCGCCCCGAATCCGGCGAACCATCCTCATCCAATTCGGATTGAAGGACGGATGCGGTATGCATCGATCGCATCCATAGGTTTTTATCGCCCATGCTCACTTCTTGCGGAAGCCGCTTCCATCTTTTGCCGTATTTTGTGCTGGCGCCGCTGCAATAGCGACTCGTACAGGCGCTGGTACTTGTCCACCGTTCGTTCCAGGCTGAACCGCGCGGCAATGGTGCGCGGTCCGGCTTCCTGCAAAGCATGCAACAGATCGTTATTTTGATACAATCGCAGAAGTTGCTGCGCCAGGCCATCGGCATCGTGAACCTCGAACAACAGCCCGGTTTCGTCATGCTGCACCAGCTCAGGATTTCCGCCCGTGCGCGTGGCCACCACCGGCACGCCGCAAGCCAGCGCTTCCAGAATCACGTTGGAGCAGCCCTCGCTGACCGATGACAGGCAAAACACATCGAAACCATTGTACAGCTTTTCCACCTCACGCGAGGGCGGCACAAATAGCACGTGGTGCTGAATACCCAGATCGGCGATCAGGTCATGGTATTGTTGCTGAAGGCCACGGTGAGTTTCCCGGCCCACAAACACCAGATGCGCATCCGGAACGCTCTGCTGAAAGCGTGCGAAGCCGCGGATCAGGGTAAAATGATCCTTGACCGGATGGAAGCGGCCCACCGTGCCGATTACAAAGCGGCCATCGAGGCCGTAGCGCTGCCGGAAGGCCGTGCGGAACTCCGGCGATGGATGGAATTTGCGGCGATCGATGCCATTGTGGATCACCGTGATGTTATCGTGAGGATAATGGAATTCGCGCAGCATTTTCTGGCGCAGCGCATCGGCCACCACGGTCACGGCATCAAAGCGGGCCCACACCTTGCGCTGCAGGAAATCTTTCATTTTCGAATGCTCGAACGTGCCATGCTCACCATGAATTTTCACTGGAACGCCTGCCAGTACGGCGGCCAGATAGCCTTCCAGCAGCGTGTTCCAGGAGTGTGTATAAATGATATCGTATTTTTTGCGCTTGAACAGCGCCGCCAGCCGGGGAATGAGAAACGGATCATTGCCGGTCCTTTTTGGCAGTTTTACCACTTCGAACGACGAATCGGCGGCAAATGCGTCCTCGTACACGCGGTTGAAAACGACGATGTCCACCTCAAACCGGTCGGCATCCATGTGGTTGACGATTTTGATGATGCCCTGCTCTTTTCCGGCAAAGCCAAGATCGTAAACCAGATGCGCCAGCCGTATTTTCCTCATATCCGTGTCCGACTCTAAGTTTTGATTTTTTATTATGTTGCTATACAATGGTACGCACATTGTCGGAAAGTGCAGAGCGCCAGATTATTAGACTTTTCTGTCAGTCTATTCAATTTTGCTAATTTCGAGAATGTAATATCGGCAAATTACAATTTCGGGATTTCAAATAACCTATTATCCGGCCTTTTTTCGGATATTCGGCTGATCCCGAGGTTTCTGAGCAATTTTTGCACATTCGTTTTTTCCGGCCTATGCAAATAATGCACAAAGCTTTTCCGCTCCGTGGCATGAGTCTTGCCGAAGGCAAGCTCGTGATGTTACCGAAAATTTCCTTGAAGCATTTTTAGAATTGCATAACGATATGAAAATCAAAATGTTAGTCAATTCCCATCCCGGGCCCCAATCAATTTATGAAAGGAAAGCAAGAAATGCGCAAACACCCGACGGCCTTGAAACCCGAAAACTGTGAGGAGAGAAATGGAGCAACTGGTTTATGCAGCGACGATCGTGCTATCGGTGAGTTTTCCGGTCATTTACATCGTGCAGATGCGCAAAAGGGAGAAACGCGCAAGAGCACGGCTCGAAAAAACCCGCAAAGAGGGGATTCCCGAACCGGTTACCCTGCATCCCAAAATTGATCCCTACCGTTGCATTGCCATCGGGGCGTGTGTGAGTGCCTGTCCGGAAGGGGAGATCATCGGCATTGTGAATGGCCGCGCCATGCTGGTGTCGCCGGACAAGTGCATCGGCCACGGCGCCTGCATGAGCGCCTGCCCGGTGGATGCCATTTCGCTGGTGTTCGGCACCGAAAAACGGGGCGTGGAAATACCGCATGTGAAGGAGACGTTTGAAACCAACGTGCCGGGATTGTACATCGCCGGAGAGCTGGGTGGCATGGGCCTGATCCGCAATGCTGTCACCCAGGGGCGTCAGGCCATGGAGAACATCGCCCGCAGCCTGCAACGCCGCGATCCCGGCGTGCTGGACGTGCTGATCGTCGGGGCGGGACCGGCCGGCCTTTCGGCCACCCTGCAGGCGATCAAATCGGGCCTGCGCTATGTGACCATCGATCAGGATGACATCGGCGGCGCCATTCTCACCTACCCCCGGCAAAAGCTGGTGATGACCCAGCCGATGGAAATCCCGCTGTTTGGCAAGTACAAACGCCGGGAAATCCGCAAGGAAGAGTTGCTGGAACTGTGGCACCACATCATTCAGAAAAACCAGGTCAAAATAAACACCTTCGAAAAGCTCATGGATATCCAGCGCACCAACGGCGCGTTTACGGTAAAAACCAGCAAGGGCGAATACAAGGCGCAGCGCGTGCTGCTGGCCATCGGTCGGCGCGGCACACCACGCAAGCTGGGAGTGCCCGGCGAGAATTCATCGAAGGTGGCTTACAAACTCATCGATCCGGAGCAGTACCGCGGCAAGAAAGTGCTGGTAGTAGGCGGCGGCGACAGCGCCATTGAGGCGGCGGTGACTCTGGGCGAGCAGGCGGGCACCGAAGTGCTTCTCTCCTATCGCAAAAACGTGTTCAGCCGCATCAAGCCCAAAAACCGCGAACGTATCGAAGCTGCGGCCAGAGCCGGTCGCGTGACCATCTTTTTTGAATCGCACGTCAAAGAAATTCGCAAACAGGAGGTTTTGATCAAGCAGCACGGCAAACTGCTGCAATTTGCCAACGATTACGTTCTCGTTTTCATCGGCGGGGAAATGCCAACCAAGTTCCTGAACAAACTCGGAATCCAGATCGAAATGAAATTCGGTGAAAGCTGATGAGCCTGCTCCTCTATAACGACAGTGACACGATTCTGAAACAAGCAAAGAAGCGCAAAACCAGCACCTTTTCAACGTTTTTGCACATGCTGTATATTGCGGGCTTTGCCGCCGTGGCCTACCTGATCCGCGAAGCCTGGCCGTATTACACCCTGGGCCTTTCCGACCGGCCGCGCTCGCCTCTGCACACGCTGTGGAAACCGGGTGGCTTCTTGGGACACGGCCTCGGCATCATTGGCAGCGCGATGATTCTGCTCCTGTTTCTGTATTCCGCGCGCAAGCGGCAGTGGTTCGGTCTGCGCTGGGGCAAACTCAGCCGCTGGCTGGATATCCACATCTTTTTCGGCATCTTCGGTCCGATACTGGTTACGCTGCACACTTCTTTCAAACTGAACGGCTTTATCTCCATCGGCTATTTCGCTTTGCTGGCGGTGATGTTCAGCGGCATCATCGGTCGCTATATTTACATGCAAATTCCGCATACCCTGGAAGGACACGCCCTGACTCTGGAACAACTGGATTCCAAAGACCGACTGATCACGCGCATTCTGGTGGAGAAATATCGCATCTCTAAATCGTTTTTGATGCTGCTGCAAAAATTATCCGGAGCCCATCTGGCGCAGAAGCGCAGAGGATTCTGGCTATTCATATCGCTGCTTTTCAACGACCTGCTGCGCGGCTACCGCTTCCGCAAGATTCGTCGCTACCTTGTCCGGCACAATCCGGACATCCCCGGCCGCGCCTTGAAAGAGTTGCTACACCTGTCACGTCAGAAAACCCTTTTGATGCGCCGCAAACTGATGTTGCATTTCATGCAAAAGGCGTTTCATTACTGGCATGTGCTGCACAAGCCGTTCGCCTACCTCATGCTGGTGCTCATGTTCCTGCATGTGGCGATCGTGCTGGCCCTGGGCTACAAGTGGATATTTTAATCAGCGGAGCGAGGATCGGTTTTTTACGGCCAGGGGCATGAGAGGAATCGGGATCCGGGATTGAGAAGGGATGGACGAGGACCATGCGAAGGAGTGCAGAGATACCAAACATCGCAGGGAGTGTCATTTTGCTATTCGCCATGTTCGCCAGCTATCCGACAAACGCGCAAATTTCCCCGGGGAAGTTATCCAATCCGCACGCTTTTCTGGACGGCCTGAGCCAGTGCTTGAAATGCCATACGCTCGGCGCCGGCACGAGCAAAACCAAATGTCTGGATTGTCACAAGGAGCTGGACGTCCGGCTGAAAAAGCAAAAGGGTTACCATCATACCGTGGTCAATGTACAGGGCAAAAGCTGCGAAAGCTGCCACTCGGAGCATGCCGGCCGCAACTTTCAGCTTGTCCACTGGCCCAATGGCATGCAGCGGTTTGATCACCGCCTGGCCGGATACATCCTCAAAGGCAAGCACAAAGCCCTGAAATGCCGACAGTGCCATCAGCCCAAATTCATTGTGGCGGATTTGAAAAAGTTGCAGCCCAAAATCAACCTCAAGAAAACGTTTCTGGGACTGGGCACGGCCTGCCTCAGTTGCCATTTCGATGAACACCGCCGGCAGCTCAGCCGGAGCTGCACCCGGTGCCACACGGAAAACGCCTGGAAACCGGCGGTCAAATTCGATCACAACCGCACCCGCTTCCGGCTCACCGGCAAGCATCGCCGTGTGGCTTGCGGCAAATGCCACCCGAAGGTGCGGGACCGGCGCACACGCGTGAAAGCAAAGCGCTTTTTTGTCAAATACCGCGGCCTGGCGTTTCAAAGCTGCGAAAACTGTCACCGGGATGCGCATGATGGCCAATTTGGCAAAAACTGCAAGAAATGCCATCAGACCAGCGGCTGGAAACGCATCCGCACCGGCAATTTCAACCACGATCTGACGCGGTTTCCGCTGCGCGGCAAGCATACCGAAGTGGCCTGCATCCAATGCCACAAGAGCGGCGACATGACCCGGCCACTGGCATTTCAGCGCTGCGATATGTGCCACCGCGATGAGCACGAAGGACAGTTTGCCCATCGCCGCGATGGCGGCCGCTGCGAGAGCTGCCACACCGTGCAGGGCTTTCTGCCGGCCCTGTTTTCGCGCCAGGATCACAGCCAAACCCGCTTTGCCCTCACCGGCGCCCATCTGGCCACACCGTGCGTGGCCTGCCACAAAATGCGCCGGGGTTTCAAGGGCAGACAAATCCGCAACTTCACCTTTGCCAGCACCGAATGCCATGCCTGTCATGAAGACATTCACCGCGGGCAGTTTAGCAAACTCAAGCCGGTAAAAGCCTGCCGCGAGTGCCACTTTACCACCGAGTGGACCGAGCTGAAATTTGACCACAACCGCGATTCGCGTTTCAAGCTGGAGGGCGCCCATCGGCAGGTGGCCTGCAGCGATTGTCACAAGCGCGTTCGCTTCAAGAAATGGGTGTTTGTTTTGTACCGGCCGATCAATCCGGGGTGCAAAACGTGCCATGGCAGCAAACAGATGCTGTTGAATTAAACCGCAGC
>JAUZRQ010000125.1 GCA_030950365.1 Candidatus Zhuqueibacterota bacterium
TGCCGTGCCCCGCCGGCGCTCTTGGTTGATGAAATCCACTTTGACGATGGCATCGTTCACCACAATCCCAACAAGCACCACCAGGCCGATGAGCGACATCACGTTGAAGCTCTGGCCGGTGACCAAAAGACCGAACACCACGCCGATGAGCGCCAGCGGCACGGTGAAGATGATCACAAACGGATGCACCAGGCTCTCGAATTGCGCCGCCAGGATCATGAACACCAGCACAAAGGCCAGCACAAAGGCAAAGACCATCTCGCGGAACGATTCCAGCATCTCCTGGCGCTGGCCGCCCAGCCGCACCTGAAACCCGTACGGCAATTCGAGGGTCTGCAGCATTTTTTCCACGTCACGCACCACCGCGTTGTAGCCGCGACCGCCGATGCTGGCGAACAGGCTGCGCTGCCGTACCTGATCTTCGCGCTCGATGGCCGCCGGCGCCAGGGTTTGCTCCAGCCGCACCATTTCGGAGACCGGCACAGTGCGGCCGCCGTGGTTCAACGGCATGGCCAGCAATTCCATCAGTTCGCGGCGGTGCCGTTCATCGGCCCGCAATAGTACCGGGATTTTTTTATCGAAATCCTTGAAATCGGTGGCGATGCGGCCGTGCATGACTTGCTGCACGAAATCGGCAATGGCGCGCGGCGGCACATCGTACAGGATGGCCTTTTCGCGGTCGATCACCAGTCGAATCTCGGGCCGCTTTTGCTCCTCACTGGAAACCACCTGCGTGATGCCCGGAATGCGCTGCAGCTTGCGCCGCAATGTCTGCATCAGCACCGCGGCCGAGTCCGCATCGTTGCCGCGGATCTGCACTTCGAGGTCGGCGCGGGCCGTGCCCAGAATCTCGCCGATGGCCGTCTGCGGCGCCTGCAGCGAGATGGCGCCCGGATAGAGCGCCGCCAGCTCCGGACGCAATGCCTGCATGACCTCCCGCGAGCGAAAACCGGGCTTTAAAAAGACCTGAATTTCGGCCATGTGGGTGCCGGCGCGCGCCTGAATGCGGCGGATGTCCCCTTCGACCAAACCGATTTGCGAAAACACCCCGATCACGGCCGCATGCTTTTGCAACTGGGCTTCGATCTCCGCCACCAGCTCGGTGGTGGCCTCCAGCACGGTGCCTGGCGGCAGGTGTACGGATACCGTGAACCGGCCCTGCTCCACTTCGGGCATGAGGCGCCGGTCGATGCGCGAGCCGACCAGCAGGGCAACGGCGAAAACCACCAGGGTCGCCGTCAAAACCTGCCGCGGGTGATCCAGCGCCCACCCCAGCCAGGTTTCGTATCGCCGGGTCAGGCGATCGAACCCCCGGTCGAACCCCCGGAACAGCGGGCTGGTGATTCGCTGCGCCGTGGTGGCGAGAGTATCCCCCCAGTAGCGAAACAGCCCGGTCACAAACGCCAAGATGGCGCTTCCAGTCTGCTTCAATAAGAGCCCGAGGCGCTGCCAGCCTTTCCTGGACGCCGGCGGCACGGATGACGCTTCGGTGCCATCGGTATCGTCGGCCGGCGGTTTTGCAGCTTTTTGCCAGCGGGCGGCGATCATGGGCAACAGCGCCAGCGCCACCACCAGCGAGGCCAAAAGCGAAAAGGTCACGGTGAGGGATTGATCGCGAAAGAGCTGCCCGGCGACGCCGCGGATATATATAATAGGAAAGAAAACCGCGATGGTGGTGAGGGTGGAGGCGGTGATGGCCATGCTCACCTCGCGGGTGCCCTCGACGCTGGCATCCATGAGCGGCAGCCCCTCCTCCTCGCGCCGAAAGATGTTTTCCAGCACCACGATGGAGTTATCCACCAGCATGCCGACCCCCAGGGCCAGTCCGCCCAGCGACACCATGTTGAGGCTGACGCCGGCGAAATACATGAGCGCGAAGGTGGCGATCACCGAGATAGGCATGGATAGCGCAATGTTGATGGGATTGCGCAGGTCGTGCAAAAAGAAGAACAGCACCAGAAACGCCAGGATGCCACCATAAATCAGCGCCTGCCGCACCTGCGCGATGGCCGCGGTGATGAACTCCGCCTGATTGTCCACCACGATGAGCTCGACTTCGGGATACTGCTGCCGCAACTGGTCAATGACATCGAGGATTTTGCCGGCCACTTGCACGGTGTTGGCGCCGGACTCTTTGGTTACCAAAAGCCCGATGGCCTCGCGGCCGTTGTAGCGCGTCAGCCCCTGGCGCTCGCGGAAGGTATCCTGGATGTCGGCGATATCGGCCAATCGCACCGGCACGGTGCCGTTTTCTTCACTGCCGATATACACCACGGTTTCGGCGATGTCCTGCACGGACTGGAATTCGCCCAGGGTGCGCAGGGCGTAGCGGTAGCGGCCCTTTTTGATGCTACCGCCGGGACGGGCGTCGTTGGCCAGGCGCAGCGCCTGTTCGATCTGGCTCAGGGTGATGCCAAAGGCGGCGAGCTTCTGCATGTCCACCTCGATGCGGATTTCCCGTTGCGGGCCGCCGGTGACCGCGGCCATGGCCACGCCTTCGATCTGTTCCAGCCGGCGCTTGAACACATCGCGGGCGAGGGTATAGAGGCGGTGCAGACTGGCGTCGCCGCTCACGGCCAGAGTCATGATCGGCCGGGCGCGCGGATCCACCCGCAGGATCACCGGCCGTTCCACTTCGCGCGGCAGGCTGTGGCTGAGATTATCCAGCTTCTCGCGCAGGGTGAGCGCGGCGAAGTCCATATCCGTGCCCCAGACGAATTCCACCGTGACCAAGCTCAGGCCCTCGCGGGAGAGGGAATGCACCCGGCGCACGCCCGGCACCGTGGCCACCGCCTCCTCGATGGGGATGGTGACGAATTCCTCGATCTCGGCCGGGCCGACATCGCGGTAGGCGGTCCATACCAGCAGCCGGGGGAA
>JAUZRQ010000126.1 GCA_030950365.1 Candidatus Zhuqueibacterota bacterium
AGCATTTAATCAGTATATTGATGAGCAAGTTTGTTCTTTTGAGATGATGATGAACCCAGCAGCAAAAGGGAACCGCAGCATGGTCCGTGGCAGAGTCAAATGGTTCAACGACACCAAAGGATATGGGTACATCATCAGGGACGATGACGGAAAAGAGATTTTTGTGCATTTCACCACCATCGACATGCTGGGATACCGCTCGCTGGAAAACGGCCAGCCGGTGGAATTTGAGTATGTCGATGGTGAACTGGGGCCGCTGGCAACACGGGTGAAGCCGCGGCAGGCGGCCTGACGGACAGCACAGAATGATCCCGATAACGAAAGGCATCGATTATTTTACAGACAGGCACGTAACAGCCAGGCGAGGCAAAGCGTGAAGTTTACCCAGATCGATATCGATCACATCGCCGGAGTGCTCAACGCCCAGGTCAAAAAAATGGGCGATAATTATCGGCTGACGATCGTCAATGAAGACGCCGGGCGCAAAATAAGTCTGGAGATTTATCCCGACACGCAAATTGGCGACCGAACCGGCAATCTTATTATGGTGTATGCCAATAATGCGTTTTTGCAATTGCAGTTTTGCACTGGATACGTTATCAGCAAAATGCTGGGAGAGGTGACGTTTGTGGCGCGGCATGCGGGCCGTATTAGCGGACTGATCGTGGAAAGCGCGGCCGGCTGCTCGCTATATGCCAATGTTGATGAATCGTTGCTATCTGGCGATTTCACCCAGCTTGGCCCGGAAGTCATGATGTCCAGTATCGCACTTTCCCTGTCGGAACAGGTATTCGAGAAAGAAGACGGCCGGGTGGATGCCGATGCGCTGGATGATGAGAGTCCCGAGTGAAGTCGGTTGAATGATTATTTTGCGGCAGCGAATGCATGGAGACATGGATCGAAGAATTTCTGGAATTCCTGGCCATCGAGCGCAATGTCGCCGAAAACACCCTTGCCGCTTACCGCACCGACTTGAAACATTATCGTAACTATCTTCACGATCACGCCATCGATTCTCCCAATCAAATTTCTGCGGAAACCGTCCTTGGCTTTTTGAATTACCTGAAATCCCTCGAGCTTGCTGACACCAGCATTGCCCGCATGTTTTCCGCCGTGCGCATGTTTCACCGCTACATCCTCAACGAAAACTATGCGGATTCCGATCCAACCGAGACCGTGAGCCTATCGCGGCGGCCGCAGAAGCTGCCCACCGTGCTGGAGGTGCATGAGGTGGAGGCGCTGCTGGCATTGCCGGATACGTTGCAGCCGCTCGGGCTTCGCGACCGGGCTTTGCTGGAATTCATGTACGCCACCGGTTGCCGAATTTCGGAGGCGCTGCATGTGCAGCAAAGCGATTATTTTCCGAAGGACCGGTTCGTGCGGCTGTTTGGTAAGGGCAGCAAACAACGCTACGTGCCCATCGGCGAGGAAGCGGCGTTCTGGATCGAGCAATATCAAAAATTTGCCCGGCCGGTGCTTGCCAATCCGTTTGTTTCGCAGGATATTTTGTTTTTGAACCACCGCGGCAAAAAACTCAGTCGTATGGGTGCGTGGAAGATTTTGCGCCGGTATTTCCAGCAGATGAATCTCAACAAACATGTGAGTCCACACACACTGAGGCATTCGTTTGCCACGCATCTCATCGAAGGCGGGGCCGACCTGCGCGTGGTGCAGGAGCTGCTCGGCCATGCCGACATTTCCACCACGCAAATCTACACGCACCTCGACCGGCTGTATTTGCGCGAAGTATTGTTGGAATTCCATCCGTTAGCCCGAAGACAGCGTAAACGTGCATAGGATGAGGAAAGGGACATGGCTGACAATGTTCGAAAAACCGATAGCGGCATTGCTATAAAAGTTTTTTACGAAGAGAGCGACCTTAAGGCCCATCCACCGGAGCTGGGCCGGCCGGGAGAGTATCCGTTCACCCGCGGTGTGTATCCGGAGATGTACCGGAAGCGGTTGTGGACCATGCGCCAGTATGGTGGCTACGCCAACGCCGAAGAGACCAACCAGCGGTTTCATTATCTGCTGAAACAGGGGCAGACCGGCCTTTCCGTAGCGTTCGATCTGCCCACGCAAATGGGCTACGATTCCGATCATCCCATGGCCGAAGGCGAAGTGGGCAAGGTCGGCGTGCCCATTTGTAGCCTCGAAGATATGGAAATATTGTTCCGCGGCATCACTCTGCAGGACATCACCACGTCGATGACCATCAACGCCACTGCGCCGATTTTGCTGGCGCTGTATGTGGCAGTGGCGAAAAAGCAGGGCGCCGATCTGCAGAAAATCAGTGGCACGGTGCAGAACGATATTCTGAAAGAGTTCATCGCCCGGGCCACGTATATTTATCCGCCCAAGCCATCCATGCGGCTGGTGACTGATGTGATCGAATGGTGCGCCAAACATCTGCCCAAATGGAATTCGATCTCCATCTCGGGCTATCACATCCGGGAAGCCGGCTCGACTGCGGTGCAGGAGGTGGCGTTCACCCTGGCCAACGCCATCGAATATGTGCAGGCGGTTCGGCAGCGCGGTCTGGATGTGGATGCCTTTGCCGGGCGGCTGTCGTTTTTCTTCAACAGCCACAACCATTTTTTTGAAGAAATCGCCAAATTCCGGGCGGCGCGGCGCATGTGGGCCAAAATTATGAAAGAGCGGTTCGGCGCGAAAAATCCGCGCAGCATGATGCTGCGCTTCCACACGCAAACCGCTGGATCGACCCTCACGGCGCAGCAGGTGGACAACAACATCGTGCGCGTGACCCTGCAGGCGCTGGCGGCGGTGCTCGGCGGCACACAATCCCTGCACACCAACTCGCGTGACGAGGCGCTAGCGTTGCCCACGGAAGATTCAGTTCGCATCGCGCTGCGCACTCAGCAGATCATTGCGTATGAAAGCGGCGTGACCGACTCGGTGGATCCGCTGGCGGGCAGCTACTATGTCGAAACCCTGACCAATGAAATCGAGGCGCGTGCGTGGGATTACCTGCGACGCATTGAGGACATGGGCGGGGCGATCGCCTGCATCGAAAAAGGCTTTTTCCAGGATGAAATCGCCCGCAGCGCCTATGCGTATCAGCAGGCCATCGAAAATAAAGAAAAAATCATCGTCGGGCAGAATGCGTTTCAGATCGAAGAAGAAGAGAAGATCGAGATCCTAAAAATCGACGAGAGCGTGCGCGACCGGCAGGTGGCAAGACTGAGGGCATTGCGGGAGCGGCGCGACGACGCCAAAGTGCGGGAGATGCGCGGACAACTTTACGACGCTGCCCGACGCTCGGAGAATCTTATGCCCTACATCATCGCCTGCGTGGAGCACTGGGTGACCCTCGGCGAAATCTCGGATACCCTGCGCGAGGCATTCGGAGAGTACGAACCATCATGACCCTGACGGAGCATACATACGATCCCGATGGGCTGGCCGCGCGGCTGGCCGATGTGGAGCTGATCCGCGGCATCCACGTGTTTCAGTCGATTTCTTCGACCAATCTGGTGGCCAAACGGCTGGCGGAGAGTGGCGCGGAAACCGGTACCCTGGTGCTGGCAGACCGGCAGACCGCCGGACGCGGCCGCCACGGTCGGCGGTGGGAATCGCCTGCGGGCCTGGGGCTGTGGTTCAGCCTGGTGTTGCGGCCGCAACTCAGGGACGACCGCTGGCATCTGTTGCCCATGCTGCTGAGCGAGCTGGTTGCTCGCAGCCTGATCCAGCAATTTCACCAGCCTTTTCACGTCAAATGGCCAAACGACGTCATCGCCGATGGCAAAAAGCTGTGCGGCATTTTGTGCGAATCGAGTTCCGATGGCGGACGCATGGAATACATCGTCGCTGGCATCGGTTTGAATGTGCGGCAAAGCCCGGATGATTTTCCGGCCCAGTTCCGGCATTCGGCCACCTCCCTGCGGCTGGTGCTGCGCCGGAGTCCCGATCGCACCGAGGTGCTGGTGCAATTGCTTCACGATTTCTCGCGGTGGCTCATGCCGATTCTGCGCGGCGAGCGTCCGCTGGAGCTGTCTGGCTGGCGCGAATTATGCGCCGATTTCGGTCGGGCCGTACGTATTCGTGCGCCGCAGCGCGAATGGCGCGGCATCTTGCAGCGGGTTTCCGCCGCCGGCGACCTCGTGATCCGGGATGCATCGGGCCGGGAGCAGATCATTCCCTATGGACAGGCAAGCTTGAGGGTGGAGTCATGATTCTGGTACTGGATGTCGGCAACACGAACATCACAATAGGCATTTTCGATCGCGGGCAGTTGCGCTGCCACTGGAGGCTGACCAGCAAAATCGCCCGCACCGAAGATGAAACCTGGCTGCTGATTAAAGTATTGTGCGATAGCGAACGCATCGGCATTTCCGAAATCGAAGGGCTGGCGCTGGGTTCGGTGGTGCCTGCCGTGTCCACGGTAATCCGTCGCATGGTTGAGAAGCGCATGCAGGTAAATTTCATCGAGATTTCGTCAAAAATCGACACCGGCCTGGTGATTCAGTATGAAAATCCCGCTGCCGTGGGCGCAGACCGCATTTGCAATGCCGTGGCGGGTTTTCGCAAATATGGCGGCCCGCTGGTGATCGTGGATTTCGGCACGGCCACCACTTTCGATGTGGTTTCCGAGGAGGCGGAATATGTGGGCGGTATCATCGCTCCCGGCCTCGAGAGTGCGGTAGAAAGTTTACACCGCGCCGCAGCCAAGCTGCCGGCGGTGGACCTCAAGTTCCCTCCGTCGCTCATCGGCAAAAATACCGAGGCCAGCATCCAGGCGGGCCTGATGTACGGCGGCGCGGAAATGGTGGAGGGTCTGATCCGGCGGCTGAAAGCCGAGCTCGGCGAACACACCAAAGTCATTGCCACCGGCGGGCTCGCTTCGACCCTGGTTCATGAATTGCCCTCCGTCGATAAGGTCGAGCCGGATTTGACCCTGGAAGGATTGTATGACATTTATCTGCGCAATATTCCGCAGAAATGAAAATTGGCAGGCCTCGTCGAAAGCCGAGCATCGCCCGAAAGCAGAGAACTGAAAACGGCGAACCATGCCGGGAGCGCTTTCTGTGCAGCGAACCGGAAGCGACAAAGAATTGCACAAGCTGCACCGTTTTGCGCTTTGTCATTTCAGCAGGGGGTGGGCACTGGCTGGGGGGGGATGGCATCGGTGGTCGCGGGCTGATACCCCCGGGCCAATTTGGCCTCCACAACGGCCTTCAACGCCGGATGCATTTCATAATATTGCTTGCCAGCCTCCTTACGCTGCGGTTGCGGCTCCAGATGTCCCCGCAAAAACTCTCGTGCAGAAGCCGCCATCATGCGATGCTGCAAATAGCGCAATTTCTGGCGCATTTCCGCAATCGTGGCACAATCGGATATATCCACGGTTTGCTGCTGCAAAATGGCACCGGTATCCACACCCGGATCCACCAGATGCACGGTGAGGCCGACAGGGGCATCTTCAAGAATGGCCCATTCGGCCACGCTGCGGCCGCGATACTTTGGCAGCAGTCCCATGTGAACATTGATCGTGCCGTGTTCCGGAATGGCCAGAATGTTGGCGCGAATGATTGGCGTGCCTCCCAGCACCAGCAGGTCTGGCTGCATGGATTTCAGCGCAGATTCCGCCTGCGCGCCATTCAGATCCGGCACCAGTTCCAGCCGGATGCCGTGCTGCTTGCAAAAGGGACCGAGCGCCGGCTTCGCAGCAGCCGTGTCCGATGCGATCTTGCCTGCCCCGGATGACCGTCTCGCAGCCAGGGGACGGGGCAATTTCCGCAAAATGGCCTGCCGACCTTCGAAGTGCAATTGCTGAACCACCGATTTGAGCCGGTGCCGCTGCTTTGGACGCGTCATGGCCACGATGCCGGTGATGGGCAGTCCCTCATCCATAAACGCCTGCGCGATGTCGATGATTTTGCCTGAATTCCAGGCCTTACCGAGAACGATGATATTCATGGAGTTTCTGGCGCTGATAAAGGTCCTTCACAAGTTTTTCTTCGAGCATGAGCGCATCGACAAAGAATTTCGCCGCCCAGTTGGGGTAGCTGTAGCGAATGTAACTGCCCCAGATGGGATGCGATCCCTTGATGCCGCCACGAATTCCCGGGTTGCGGCTCTGCAAATCCTGTGTGGATTTGACGAACTCGTTCAGCTTCACGGCCCCGTTCAGGTAGCGCGCATCCCGGGTGCACTGGTAGATTCTCAGCCAGTTGTAGGCCATCTGGCAGTTACCGGTCAGGCAACTAAATGAGGCCGGACTCTTCCAATTTTCGTCAAATTGCGCCGCCATATAGCGGCGGATTTCGTATCGATGCAAAAGCGCTTCACTTGCTTTTTGGGCTGCCTCAAAATAGCGGCTGTTTTGCGGCATTTCAGGCTTCAATAAATAGGCCGATTCCAGCAGTCCAGTGATAGTATAGGCGATGGTGTGCAAAAATGGCAGCCGGTCGTCCCGAAAGCCATTGAGTTGAAACCAGCCACTCTCAGTCTGACAGGAAAGAGCCCAATCTAGATTGGCAATCGCGGATAGTTGATAGCTTTCGTTGCCGGTGATCCGCGATAGCAGAATCAACGGCCAGGCCACGCAGGTATGATAGACATGCGTGCGGTTGTAAAACGTATAACGCAGCCACGAGCCGTCCGGTTCCTGCACCGAAACCAGCCAGTCGCCCGCACGGATGCTTGCCTGCAAATAGGCGGTCTTGTTGGTTTCTTGGTATGCCCGCAGAAGCCCAAGGATGATTTGCCCGGTATTGAAAACGCGAGGGATTGGCTTACGGGCCAGTGTGTGACCAGGAAACGCACCAGATTCCATTTGTATTTCTATCAACCAGTCAGACATGCGAATGGCGCGCGCGCGATATTTGGATTGATGCGAAAATTCCGCGTAATTAAAAAACGTGGGAATGATATAGCCCGTGGTTTCAGGATACGATGCCATCCAGCCCGAATCTAGCCGGTAGCGGGCAGCCACGCCGCCATCATCGGTGGCGTCTTGTGCCTGGCAAAGCCAATCCATGGCGGCCTGAATATACGTTGGGTTGGGATACATTCGTTGCGGAGGTGTGCGCAAATCCAAATAATCGAGCAGACTGATTCGCAGGTGGGAGGGGCGATAAATTCGGGCGCTCAGCAAGTCCCTTGCCTGCTTGGCTGCATGCACAATTGAAACCATGTTCATCCCTGTTCGGTTTTTAATCTGTCTCGTCGGTTCAGCATGCTTTCGTTACTATGGCACGCATCGATTCCTCGCGTTGTTTTTTCTTCCTGAAATTCCTATTGAATGGCTGTAAATTGAATGTGGAGTATAACCTCATCTTTGTTATATATTTAGCAGATAAAGTCGCTTTTGCAGAAAAATAAGCGGTGATCGCGGCGATTATTTTTGCGCTTGTGAATCAATACCAACGGCAATACCGCACATTGAAGTTGTGTCGAAATCTGGGCATGACGCAGGCAATTGGTCGAAAAAACTATTGATTTCGCGCCATAAATCCCTTAAAATGTTGAAGTTTTTACTGCTGTTTTTGAAACGTTACAACATGTCCCGGTATTGGGGATTCTGGCCTTTAGTGGTGACCGTAAGGGATCCGCCTAAATGCCGGAATTTAATATCCGCTTGCTCCGCGGAAAGAGAACCAGGTGTTTTACGCCATTCTTCTTTCCCGAAATGGCAAAAAATAGGGAATGACCTTTAAATCTCAAAACTGTTGGTGCGATTGAATGGTTACGCTTTCAACACCCCCCTGGGTCAGAATTTATGAAGCCAAGGATAGACATGGGCGGAGCACGGATCAGAGCATCCAGGCCTGGTGAATCCGGACAATCAATCCATTCTTTATCCATATAGAAAACAAATTTTAAATCAAGGCACTTGTCGCCTTTCCACCGATTAATTGGAATTCAATGATGATGTTGCTACGCTGGTTGTCGCTGCGGCTTTTTTTTAGTCTTCTTGCACTGCCATTTGTTGCCATGCCGATGCTGGTGTTGTTGCATCGGTACTGGTTCTCGGAGGTGTACTTCCAGGACCTGCCCGTGCTGTTTTTGGTCTGGCTGCTCCTGTTTGTGACCGCGCACGCGCTGCTATCCATCGTGGGCAGTCGGCGCTTCCATTACCTCGATGCCCTCGGCTGGCAGCATCTGAAATCGTCCAACGAATATCTGGTCACCGAGATTTTCCAGTACCTGCAAAAGGTGCTCGAAAGCGGCCTGTTGCCGCTAACTCGCCGTCCGCGATTCGAGGAGCTGGTTCTGAAACGCTTTTTTGATTATTATGCACAGCACGTGGACGAGCCCGAGTACCGCCAAAAAGTGCGGCTTTGCCTGCGAAAGCGCATTCATCCAGCGCAGGCGTATCAGGTGCTGAAAACCTATCTGTTGCAGCAGGACGAGCTAGTCATCGAGCGAATCGATCTGGCCGGGGAGTTGCTGGAATATCAGCCCGATGATGAGGCCCTCGTGCTGTACATGGCGGATCGCTATCTTGCCGATGGCCAGAGCCATTCGCACGCCGAACTGTTTTACCAGAAATTGCTGGAATGGAACCGCGACGAGTATGTTGAGCGCATTGTTGAACTGAGCCTGAACCGGGTTCTGAAGCATCGTCGCAGTGACGATTTCGCTGCCTGGTTGTTCGTGCGGGCATATGCGCTGAAGGAAGAAGTTCGGCAGCAGATTGGCGTACAGTTGTACCATATTCATCGGATTTATAAGAAAATCCGCCGCAGCGATGCGCTTGCCCGGGCCGTCGCTGGCATTGTGAGCGAATTGCCGCAAGAGGTACGCGATCAGGCGCAGGCGGAGGAACAACAGCGGAAGGCCCGTACCTTGCGGTACCGGCTGGAGCGCGCTCAATACCATGCGCAGCAGAGGCTGCTTCTGGGCTTGGATTATGTGAAGTTGTACCGGCATTACATTTTTTACGGCTTGACCATGCTGGCGTTCGGTTTGATGGTGTATCTGTTTTTGCCCGCGGGAACGCAAATGAGTGACCGGCGCGGCAGCGAAACCTTTGAAACCGTTCCGCCCGGTCAAAAGCTGCTTACCGTGCAGGTGGCGGCCACCAAAAACGCGCGAGCGGCGCAGCGCGAAGTCGTGCGTCTGAAAAAAGCCGGCTACGATGCCTATCTGGTTTATCCGAAAAAACGTGGCGGGTTTTACAAAATCCGCGTGGGCAAATACACCAGCAAGGTTGCTGCCGAAAAAGCGGCGCGAACTCTACTGAAAAAGAAGCTGATCCGTGAGTATTTTTTGGTCAACTATCAGCCGGAGCTTACACCGCGCAAAAACCGCTGATGTCACCAACGAACCAAAGGAACAACCATGCCAGTCACCGAAGTTGTAACCGGCCTCTGGATGATAACCGTGCCCGATTTTCGGGCTCAGGTGAATTGCTATCTTATCGATACCGGTGATGGGCTGCTGCTGTTTGATACCGGGCCAAGAAAGACCGCACCGGTGCTGCTGGAACTGATGCGCCAGATCGACTTTGCACCGCCCGATATAAAATGGATCGTGCTGTCGCACTCGCATGCGGATCACACCGGCGCGCTGGCAGAGATCGCAGAAAGCAGCGGCGCAACGGTGTATGCCCACCCTGCAGCCGAGGGCTGGCTGATCGATCATCAGCGGCAGTTTCGGGAACGCTTCGAAGCCTTTCTGCCGTACATGCCGGTCGAGGTGCGATTCAAAAACCACTTTTTCGATAGCCTCGGGCGACCGTGGTATCCGAACACCTGGCTCGAATCCTTACCATATGCATTGAATACGGCACGCGGCCTGGAAATCGTGTACACGCCGGGGCACAGTGCCGATAGCGTGTCTCTTTTAATGAAGGAAGAAGGCATCCTGCTGTGTGGCGATGCTTTTATGGGCGCGGGCGTCGGTGGGAGCCTGCCGCGCTATGATGATCCCGAGCAGTATGTGGAAACGCTGGAATCGCTGCTGGACATGCATTTGAGTTTGTTGCTTTCGGGGCATTTTGCGCCGATGAATTCGGATAAGCTGGCCCTGGCGCTGCAACAGAGTCAAAAAATGGCGTATATTTTACAAAACTTTATTGACCAATCGGTGCAGCGCAAGCCGGAAGGCTACGATATTGGATTTTTGACCCGAATGGTGTGCGCTCGTTTTGCACGCCCAGCCGACGCTTCAGCGGCAATCACCGTACAGGCTCACCTTATGGCCTTGGAGCGCAAGGGGAAGGTGCATTTCGATATCGATCGCTGGAAGCCCGGGCCTCAGAAGCAGCCCATTGTCATTGCATCGGTAGTGGGAGATTGATCGTACAAATCAGCCGAATGGACATCAGGCACTGATCATGGGAGGAAATACAGGACATGGAAACGTTTTTTCTGGCTGTGGTTATTTTGATTATCGCTATTACGGCAGGTATGCTATTCAATGTATGGTTTCATCAACAGAAGCAAATCAAAAAGCGTGATGAAATCCTCAAAAAAACCATTGCCAAGATCGAGGAGAATTTCCGCAATTTCATCAAGGAGAAAGACTGGGATCAGGTGCAAAACTCGCTTACCGAAAAATTCTCTATCTTTTTGCACGGCGATCCGTATTTAATTGAAGGTAACAAAGAAGCTCGCCAATGGTACGAGGCCATGTTGAAAGAGGTCGAGACTACGAGCGTGCATAATCAGGCGGTGAAAATTCTCACCGATGATGTAGCGGTGGTAACGTTCACCTTCTCCAGTCACGGCGTCCGCGGTGATAAACCCTTTGAGGGCACTGGCAAAACCACTCGAATCTGGCAGAAGATCGGGGATGACGAATGGAAATTGGTTCATGAGCACACGAGCTATAACGAATAACCACAGAAACCCTAATTTTCAAGGAGTCTGAAATGAAAACAAGGATTGGTTGGTTGTTGTTGCTTTTTGTTATGGCCTGCGCCGGGGCATCCCGGGTGAAAATTCAAGATATTGTCAGCAATCCCAGTAAATGGAATGAGCAGGAGGTCAGAATCAAGGGCACGGTGGTGCAAACGTATTCCGTTCCGATTCTTGGGCAAAGTCTGGTCCGTGTGGATGATGGCTCAGGAAGAATCTGGGTAAAGCCGCGCAACAGGGTCTATTTCAAAGGTGATAAAATTGATGTAAGCGGTACCGTGAAAGTTGCGGCGTCCTTTGGCGACAAAAACTTTGGTTTTATTGTGATTGAGAAAGACCGGAAGAAATAAGTAGGGCCACAGCCATTGCGAGACAATAGCATTTTGCGAAGTGATCAAATTCGTAGGAAGGATGTATTTTTCTATATTCACCACAAAGTATTCATCACCTGTGAGTTTAACAGAACAAGGGTAAAATCCCCTGAGCGTCACTCAAAAATGAGCCTTTCCTGCTTACACCATTTTGCATAGCCCATAACCTCCAGCAATGGACTTGAGCCTTAGTGCAAACATCGGATGTTCTTGAATGCGCTCTTCTGCTATACTTCTGCTATAAGTCTATGGCTTTATCAATGTTTGCTTCTATGGGCATCAATGAGGTTGCTAGACTCTTTGCAGTATTACTAGATTACTAGGGGGAAATCGGCCCCATCCTGCCCATACGTCCGGGCCCCGGGTTCTCCTGAGTGTCTTCCAACTTCGTTTTATCAATCTTTAGCAATAATCGATTCAATCATCCGCAAAAGACTTCTTTGGTGACTAAAATTTCATTGACCTGCAACCTGGCCGTTGACCTGCGAGTGTCTGCAAGGGCTTCCATTCCAAAGCAGAGATCAATCTGAAATAGATTTGCCTGGTCGCGAGCATCAGGAAAGATGATTTCTCTTTTTTTAATGCTGAGGTGATATTTTTTTAAGGAGCAGCCTTGAAAACGCAGTATCTGCAATATCCAGAGGCCGTCAAAAAGCTATTCATTGCCTATTTGATTCTCATCGCCAATACCGGCTATTTGATGGCATTCTCACACGAGAACTGGTTTTACGCGGCCAATATTGTTCTGCACCTTTTGCTCGGCGCTGTGGTCATCCTGCCATTTATGAAATGGGCACGCCTGTTTTTGCGTTATGATGCTCACCACGGCAAGCCGTTCGGGCGAAACGCCGGGCGGCTGGGATATGGGTTCATGATCCTGGCGGCGCTGACCGGTGTCGTGCTGGCCTTTCATAGCATGTTCCGGGCGCAATCCTGGCTACTGATTTTTCACGCCATCCTGGGCGTTCTCGCATGTCTGTTCATGATCAGCTCCATTCGCCGGGCCGGATACAACATTAGCGTGGATAACGTCTATTCCAGGGCAGGCCGCTGGGGACTGGTGGTTTTCATTTCCTCTGGCGTGTTTGTGCTTATTACCCATGGTCTGCGAACCGTGTTTCCCAATCGGAATCACGTGATCGAAAATAATGTGATGATGCCTGTGGACCTGAAGCAGGGAGCCATGAAAAACAGCGAGGGACCGTTTTATCCGAGTCCTCTTGAAACCAGCAATGAAAATTATCTCAACCACGATTTTTTGCTGAATTCGCAGAGCTGCGGCACGGCTGGCTGTCATCCCGATATCGTTCAGCAGTGGCAGGCCTCGGGGCACAGGATGGCGTCCATTGGTAATGAGCGATACCGTAAAGCGCTGCGGTATCTGGAAAAGCGGGTGGACAAAAACGTCCTGAATTTCTGCGCCGGCTGTCATTCTCCGGCCCTGCTGGTGAGTGGATTAAGTACTGAATCAATCAATGATCTGGTCACGCAAAACATCGATGATCCGGGAGTCGGCTGCAATGCCTGCCATGCGGTACGTAAGATAAAAAGCACGGCGGGTAATGCGGATATGCAGTTGCATCGACCTGGGCTCACCTCGTTGGGGGTAAGTGAGGTTGGCTGGCAGCGCTGGCTTTATGGGTGGATCATCAACGTCATGCCGGACATGCATCGCAATTCCATGATGCAGCCATTCCACCGCGAGCAGTCCAGCGAATTTTGCAGCACCTGTCATGAAGTTGGATTGGAGCCGCCGCTATTACAACAGGGTTGGGCCAGTGGCCCCAACCACTACGATAGCTGGCGGCTGAGTTCGTTCGGCGGTTCTCCCGTGCTGTCCTTTTTTGACCGGGATAAAAAACAGAGCTGCGTAGATTGCCACATGCCACTGGTCTCATCGAACGACGCCGGCAACGATAACGGTCTGGTACGCGATCACCGATTTTTGAGGCCGGGCGGCTCCACCGTTGCTGCATCCGAACCGTTCGTGGAACTGCATGCCTTTCTGCTGCCGGCAGGATCGGACGGGCTCGGCGCATTGCCGGCAATCGCCATGCCCGCTGCCGGAGATCGGAATCGGTCGCAGCCCGGGCCCGCCGCAGAACTAAGCCTGGATGTGGTCATCGCTCCGACCGGGGTCGGCCATTTTATGCCATTCGGTAAATTTGAAACCCGCCGACTTGGACTCAAGGTTGAATTGTTTAACACTGCTGGTGTGCGTTTATGGCAACAGGCTGTGGATGATCTGAAAGCCCACGAAGACATTTCTGAAGATGATATGCCGAAAATGGTCTTTTCCCAGAAATTTAACAAGGAAGACGCGGCATTGCCGATACTGCAAATTATTCCGGCTGATGCGGCGCGACTGGTACGGCTAAATCTACCTTTGTCTGAGTTGGTCGGGCAGCAATTGCGCCTTTCGCTGAAATTGATCGAGCAGAGACACCATGTTGATTTAGTCAGCGATGGCGCCGAGCCGCATGCCACGGTTCTAGCCAATACGGACGTCGGGCTGGTGCGGCAACATGGCCAGTGGAACATCCATACGACCGCTAATGCGGAACAGTGGAATCGATATGGGGCAGCACTATATCTGCAAAACGAATTCAGGCGGGCGCGGCGGGCGTTCCAGCAGGCGGCCAGGTTGAATCCGGAAGAAATTCAATATCGCATCAACATTGCACGAACCTGGCTCGCTACCAGCCAGCCAGATTCAGCAAAGATCCTTCTGGCGCAGATATTGAAGCAGGACAGGCGAAATCCAAAGGCCAACTTTTTCCTGAGTCAGTGCATCAAGCTCGAAAAAGATTATCAGCGGGCGTTGAAATATCTGCGCCGCGCCAGACGACAATACAAAGAAGATGTATTTTTGATGCTGGCCGAAGGCGAAATCTACTTTTTAATGCAGGCATACAAAAAGGCCATTCGCGTATTGCGGCGAGTCATCTTGCGTCATCCTGAAAATGCCGTGGCGCATTACTATCGGATGCAGGCCAACCGAAAACTGGGCCGCTTCGACAAGGCTTCCTATGAAGCCAAGCTTTATCGTAAATTTGCCGTCCGCAAATTTGAGGCACAGCCGTTATTTTCTTTCATTGGGTACGATTCGGTAATGCCGCCAATTTTCCAGCATTTTCTAATGCCAGAAAACGAAGAGTAGAGACTAAACGCCGGTATTAGGGGGCGGTTTTTGAGTACGGTCACGCGAGGCTGCGCTGGGAAACTGATGCATGAGAAATTGATTGAAATTAAACTGTGGCTTTGGGCCAGTTAATGAGGGATAGATTATTTTTGAAGGAAATGCGAGGATTTTCCTTTGACAACGTTTGCGCAGGGACGACAGAAATCGGTGCAGGATCCTCTCGACTATAACCACGAGCAGAAAGCAATGACTTTGAAAAGCGAGCAGATGCCGACTCAGGAACGAATCAGTGCGCCGGACATTGGCAAATATCTGGAAATTTTTAAGGAACGTGGCTCGCTGTTTACCAGGGAGGCGACCAAGTTCATCCGCGAGACTCAGAATGAGCTGACCTCGGCTTGGAAATTCTATATTGGCATGGGGGCGGATAAGCAGGCGCTCATCCTTGCCGACGGTTTTACAACCCTACCTCTTTCGTTGGCCCGTAATTGCGCCCACGTGGTGGTGTATGGCCTGAATGAAGCCGAAACCCGCCTGTTACAAGATCTGGCCATTGCCAAGAAAATCTCCAATTATAGCTGCGTGGATCAACTGCACAACCTGGCCACGCAGTTCGATATCATCATTCTCATCATTGCCGAGCGCAATCACGAAGAGCGCAAACGGCTGATTTTTGATATTCGCAAATACATCCATGCCAGCACCGAAATCTGGCTGATCGCCATCAATGAATACAGTCTCTGGAACCTGCGCTCGCTGGCCGAGTGGGCGCGGTCACGCGTGCCGGGAGGCAGAAAAAACGTATCGGAGCAACTGGAAATCCGCCTACCGCTGAATCAGCGTCCGGTCATTAAATCACGAAAGGTGAACGACTATTTCAAGCTGGTGGGTTGTCGGCCGTTTGTATCCGTGGGGTTGAAGCCGACGCTACTTCGGCTTCGACTGGCGCGGCCGCTGCGCGATGAGCGCATGCCTTCACTGAACGGCGCCGCCCTCAAAGGCATGGACCGATTTCGCGTGGGCGAAATCGCCATTGGCGCTACCCCGGCCAAGCTAACGCCGAGTTTTCTCGACCGACTGCTCAAGAGCCTTCAACTAACTCCGGATCACAGCGTTTCCATCCACAACTATTTGGTCTCCACCAGCGGTAAGGCACTGATTTTCCTCAGCTATGGCGAAAGCAGCGAGCGGCAGCACGCGATCTTGAAGCTGCCACTCAACGAATTCGCCGATTATCGGCTGAAGCTCAATCAAAACGCGTTGAAGCGGCTGCAGCAGGCGAGCATGAATTGCGGCAAAACGGAGCTGTTTTTCCCTGAGCCGTTACGCGAGGGCATGTTCGAAGGACAGCCTTACTACGTGGAAAACATTCTCAGCGGCCAATCCGGGGATCGGATTTCGTTTTCCAAAGGCGAAAAAGACCGCGTGGTGTACGAATTGTTTGCCTTCTGGAGCGGGCAGCAGCGCCACATGGCCCGCGCCTATTATCTCGACGACAAAGCCTTTGATACACTCATCAATCGGCCGCTTAATCGGGTGTTTCTGTTCTTCGATCCGAATGGTAAGCAAGTCGCCATTCGCGAGCGCCTGCGCTCGTTTCTCCGAGAAAAATTACTGAATCGTCGGATGTATATGACACTGGTTCATGGCGATTTCTCACTAAAAAACATCATCTTTCACGAATCGTTCCTCACATTCAAAGGCATCGTGGACTGGGACATGTCGCAGCCGCTGTCGTTTCCGATTCTGGACCTGTTCCACTTTTTTGTACGCGATAGCCGCTATTCCTACCGGAAATCGCCGGTGGCTTTGCTAACGCAAATATTGGAGCAGCCCGAAAAGGTTGGTAACTTTCGGTCGATTTTAGAAATGTATATGGACACGTTCGATATCCGGCACGATGATCTGTCGGTTTACGTCATTTTGTACTGGATCCAGAGAATTTCAGCACACATGGGCACGCTGAAAATTCTCGACAAGCGGTTCATGAAGCGAAATTTTGATAGCTCACTCAAACTCTTTGAAAAACAACTTGAGTCCTTTTAGCGCTATATGCAAATACATGGCTTTCGGGATTTCCTGCTCGAGCTGGAAAAGTCTGACATCCGTTATGTGTTGCTCCGCAAAGACCTGCTTTCGGATGCACCGATCAAAGACCTCGATGTCCTCATTGACCCGCGGCAGTTTACGGATTTCAAGCGTATTACCTATGCTAAGGGCTTCTTTCTGATCAAAGATGGCTATCTCAATCCCGGAAAAAAAGTGTTCATCCGTCCGTGCGGCACCGGTTCGCTGCTGATCGATCTGCACCTCGAAGTGGTACACCGCGGTCTGGTGTTTCACGATGTCCGGATATGCCTTGAGCGCCGGCAGAAGCGGAGGGGCCTGTTTTTTCTGTCCGATGAGGATTACCTGATCGCCCTCCTGTTTCACAATTTGCTCGCTAAAAATCGCATTCAGGAGAAGCACGCTGGTGATTTGCGGGAACTGCTGCAGAAGTCGCTGGATGAAGCCTACCTGCAGCAGCAATTGCATAGGTTTGGCCTGTGGGCCGTTTTCGAGGCGGTTCGCAAGGATTTCGAGCTGTGCGTGCAGGATGCGGATTTTGTCGCACCACTGGCGCAGCGCGCACGGCAAAGCCTGGAAGCAACCGTTCCGGCCAACCGCCGTCGGCGACGCCTGATCCACCGTCGCCGCAAATGGGCCCGTTTTTTCGGACGTAAACGCGGGCTGGTCATTGCCTTCATCGGACCGGATGGAGCGGGCAAAAGCACCACCATCTCCGCAATTCAGGAATACCTCAACCGACTCGGCCTCAATACGCATGTGGCCTACCTCGGTCCCTGGGGCGGCAGCCTGTTCCATTTCAAAAACCGATTGAAATGGCTGAACGTAGATCCTTATCGCGAAGATTATAAGGCCTATTATGCCGGGAAATTGCAGCAAAAGCCCAGCCCTCTGCCTTTACTCAAACAGCTCAAATTGGCGGTGCGCAGCGCCATGTATTATCCGCTATTGATGATTGAAATGGCGGCACGGTGGTATGTGCGCGTGCTGCCCAGGCTACGCGAGGGCCGCGTGGTGCTGGCCGACCGGTATATTTATGATATGCTTGTAGGGTACAAAAGCCGGCCGATGGATTACCAGGTGGGCGTCCGGCGGTGGCTGTGCCGGCTGTACCCGCGGCCGGATTTCGGTGTGCTGCTGGATGCCGACCCTGAAGTGATTTACGCCCGCAAACCGCAGTTGCGTGCAAGCCATCTCACCCTGATCCGGCCATTATACCGGCAGGTGGCAAACCAATACGGATTTGTTATTCTGGATACGGGAACCTCGGTGGAGGCCACGGTTCAGGCGTTTGCGGAGCGCCTGACGCCTGACATGCTGAAACGCTTGCAAGCAAAGCTGGATTGAGGCGATGGACCGCAGCGATATCGGCCAAAAAACCAAACTCGGTATTTTCTACAACACCGCGGCGCGCATGGCTGGCACCTTCGGCCAGATCATCAGCACGGTGATTCTGGCGCGGTTGCTGGCGCCGCAAGATTTCGGCGTCGTGGCCACGGCCATGATGGTCATCGGTTTCGCCACCAAATTCGGCGAGTTCGGCTTTCATATGGGCCTCATCCAGCGCAAGGAAGACATCCAGACCGTTCACATCGATACGCTGTTTGTGATGGACTTCGCCTTCAAAATCGTGCTATGGGTAATCATTACCCTGGCAGCTCCGGCTATCGCCGTCTATTTCCAGAACCCCATTCTCGAAAAGCTACTACCGGTCATCGCCACCTACATGCTGCTGGAATGCTTCTCCGCCACACCGCTGACCGTGCTCAAGCGCAACATGGATTTCAAAAGCACCTCCATTATCGCAACCATTGAGCGGTTTATCACCATTGGTAGCAGCATTTTGCTGGCCTCGCTGGGATTTTCGTACTGGAGTTTGGTGTACAGCAAGCTTTTGGGAGTGAGCACATCCGGTGTTCTGGCCATGCGCAAAACCGGATGGTTGCCGCGGTTCCGCTTTGACCGCCAGGCCAGCCGCGATCTTTTCCGGTTCGGCATCCTGATTTCGCTGCGCAATCTGTTCCGGTACGGCTCGGACAAGGTGGATTACTTTTTCATTTCTCGCTACCTGGGCTCCGAAGCGCTGGGTCTGTATGAAAAAGCCTTCGAGTTGATGCGTTTGCCGCAGCGGCGCATTACCCGGGCAGTGAACCGTGTGGTATTCTCGGCCTTTTCCCGGATTCAGGATCAGCCTGAACGCATTCGCATGGCGTTCAAAAAGTTGATTCTGGCGATCAGCCTGGTGAGTTATCCTATGCTGGCTGGACTGGCCTTTGTGGCGCCGCTGTTCATCCCGATTGTATTGACGCCGGACTGGACGCCCTCCGTGCGGCCGCTGCAGATCATGTGCTTTGCCGGCATTTTGCGCTCGATGGATCCGTTCCTCAATTCGCTGCTCACCACCACCGGTTTCGTGAAATCCACCGTGACCCGGCGCGCATTCGAATTCGTTCTGCTGGCCGTGGGCACCTTCTGGGGCGTCAAATACGGCATCGTTGGGGTATCCATTGGCATTGTGGTGTCCTACGTCATCGTCATGTTTTTGATGCTGTTCATCATCACGGCCAAAACTAGCGTGAAATGGATGGATTATTTTGGTTCTCAAATTCCGGCCGTTGTGTGTACTTTAGGTATGTTGGCCGTGATGGCGCTGGTCACCCGTCTGGTGAGCGCTTATGTGCATCCTGACGGCGTGGCCATGCTTCTCACGCAGGTGGTCGCCGGAGGCGTGGCCTATGTGGCATTGCACCTGATCTTTCGATTCCGGCCAGTGGTGGCGCTATATGAGGAGCTGCGCGGCGATACCCGCCAGCTTATGAAACGTCTCAAAAAACGCAAACAATCGGCTCGCAGACAACCGGTTTCCACACCGGAATGAAGCCTGCGGGAAACACGGAATCGATCGCATGGCAACAGGGCAGGGTAGATGCTGATCACGTTTTCAGGCGTTGTGGGCAGCGGCAAAAGCACCAACGCCAAAAAAGCGCGCCGCATGATCGAAAGCATGGGCTTTGAGGTGATCTATCTGCGGTTCCGGTTCGTGAGCTGGAGATGGCTGTTCAAGCCCATCAGTGCCATGAAAACGAAAAAAAACGGTGATACGAAACAAAGGAATGATCGAACGAAACAGGCACCGGAGGCGCTGCGCTCCGGCAAATTCGAAAAACTCAACTTCCTGCGTTTCAGCGGCTATTTATGGCGCATGCTGGTGTTTCGCATGTTACTGGCCATGAAGCTGGACGGAAAAATCGTGATTACCGATCGATATTATTATGACAATTTCAGCCACTACTTTCTGAGCGGCCCAATGGAGCGCCTCTACCTGGCGATTTTGAAACGCGCTCTGCCGCGTCCCGATCTGGCGTTTTTTCTCATGGCCAACGAACGCCGCATCGTCGAACGGCGGCCGCATTACGATCCGGATTACTTGGTTCAACTATGCCACCATTACAGCGCGATTCTGCACCGTTTCCCGGAACTGGTGCCAATCAATACCGATCGATTCGATACTCTGGACGAAATCATTGCGCAAAATATTAAACGGGCACTATGCACGGTTTTCAAAACCGCGGTTGTTGAAACTATGGCGCCCGGCTTGAAATTTCGACAACATTGAACCTAAATCGTAGAACTCCATGTCGCTTCGTGTTTTAGTCGCCGTCGTTTTTCTGATTCTCGGTTGCGTCTGGACCCTGCGCCGGCCATTTATCGGCGTACTTCTGGTGATCCTGTATTTTCATATGAATTTACGCGCGTTGGGGGCCGGCCTCGAGGACATCCGGTTCCAGTACTACGCCACCCTGGTGTTAGTGGCATCGTACGTCATCAACAAAAAGCAGCTTGATGCGATTCCTTCTCCCACGCAACTGCCGATGAAGCTGCTGTTTGGTTTTCTGGCAATGTGTTTCATTACCAGTGCCTGGGCCGTGGCCGATTCGGCGCTGGCTTTTGAGAGCTCTGTTGATTTTGCAAAGATTGTACTGTTTTCATTTTTGATGAGCAAAATCGTTAAGACAGAAAAAGAGTTACGTATTCTCATCTGGGTAATTCTCGGTTCCATTTGGTACGCAGCCTTTATGGCACGTTGGGGCGAACAGTGGGGATGGATCAGCGAGAACGAAATTGGCATTGCTACCGGCGGTACTGGTACCCATTTCATGATCTTTTTCCCCACATTGATTCTCATGGCCATTTGGGGCAGCAAATGGGAGAAGCGGGCGGCATATTTTATCTTGCCGTTTGTGCTGGATTCACTCACCGTGTTACCGGAGGGCTCTCGTGCCTCATTTTTAAATTTGGTCTTGACGATGATTGCTTTTTTGTTTCTGGCGCCGAAGCAAGTCCGGCGGAAGAGTATGTTGCCCTTTGCCATCGGTGCGGTCATTTTCATTTTTGTTCTCGCGCCACCGGGCTATTTTGACTACATGCGTACTATTCTGGAGCCAAGCCAGGAGAGTTCGGCAGCTTCCCGTTCGATTATCAATCAAGCCAGTATGCAAATTTTAATGGAATACCCGCATGGCATCGGCTACAATAATTATTCGCTGATTTCCATGAATTACATGCCTGAGGAGGTGCTCACCGAATTTGGCACTCGAGACGCGCATAATAGTTATTTCAAAGTAGCCACCGAATTTGGAATCGTAGGTTTTTTAATCTGGATGAGCGTCTTCATTGCGACCTGGATCTATTTTCGTCGTGTTCGTAAGACATTAAAAAAAGATCAGTTGCCGAGCTATTTGCAGTTGTATGCTTTTTCTTTGTCCGCGGGTCTCATTGGTGTCTCATTCGGTGCTTATACTCATAATTACAACGATCTGGATTCTTTTTATTGGCTTGTTGCCATGAGCTGTATCCTGTACAATCTGCAATTTATAAGCAAAAATAAGCAAGCGGCGGAGGCTCCGGCCGCGGTGCCGCCAACGGCGCTCCCCGGGCAGGCACCAGTGCCGCAATCCGGAACGGGGAAGCTCATTGGCATTGACGATAAAATCACCGACATCCCGGATTGAAGACGGGGCAGCAGGGATGCGAAAGAGTGGTGAAAATATGTTGGTAGGAACGGATCGACTGGAACGGAAGACGGATTTGACGAAGCGATGGAGTGGAGTAACCATGACTGCTGTGATCAAGCATGCCTTTTACGGTGCACTACGCCATGGGAGGATATATCATATCGCTCGCCAAAAACACAAGCAGGATGTATTGATTTTGACCTATCACGGCGTATTGAAAAACGGATCGAATGCGTATGTCAACCGCAACTGCGTTTCGGCGGAGATGTTCGAGCAGCAGATGCGCTGGCTAAAGCAATATTACACTGTTTTGCCGCTGTCTGAAATCGTTGATGCCTTTCGCAATCGCAAACCGCTGCCCGAATACACCGCCGCAGTGACCTTTGACGACGGATTTCGCAACAATTTTACCGTGGCCTTTCCCATTATGGTACGCCATAACATTCCAGCCACCATTTTCCTCACTACCGATATGATTGGGCAGCCTGGCGCCCGATTGTGGACCGAGCACGTGGATACCATTATTTTCAGCGCCAATGTGCGGCGGTTGCAGGTGCAGATGAACGGCACGCTCACTGAATTTGACGTGTCCAACCAGCAGGCCAAAATCGAAGCGTCGGATCGCATCCGGGTCTTTTTGAAAACCCTCAATCCAGGGGAGCGGGCGCGCCACATTCTGGCCCTGGAGCGGCAAGTGGACCGCTCGTTCAATTTTCTCGATGATGACGAGAGCAAGGAGCGCTATGAATTCCTGAACTGGGATGAGGTGCGGCTGATGTCCGAACACCAGGTGGAGTTCGGCTCGCACACACGCACGCATTCCATCATTGCGCATTTGAGCCCGGCCGAGCTGGAAAAAGAGCTGTTTGAGTCGAAACAAAAAATTGAGCAGGAGTTGCAGCGGCCATGCCGGTTTTTCAGCTATCCCAATGGCACGGCGCGCGATTTTTCCAGGCGCGACCAGACGATGCTGCGCGAAGCCGGCTACGAGGCGGCTTTGAGCCAGATCTACGGCTTCAACACCGCCGACACCGATCGGTATGCCTTACGTCGCATCAATATTGTGCGATCGCCAAGTTTTTCGTATTTTCAGGCCAAGGTTACCGGCGTCTGGGGCGACATCAAAAAGCTGGCTGAGAAGGTGCCTGAATTCTAACTCTGAGGACGGATGATGAGTGTTTTGCGCATTGTGAATGTGGTCGGCGCTCGACCGAATTTCATGAAAATCGCTCCGATCGTCAGCGCGATCGAACAGCGGACCGATATGGAGAGCATTCTGGTACATACTGGACAGCATTACGACCATGTGATGTCCGACCTGTTTTTCAATCAGCTCGGCCTGCCGCGTCCGGATATCTACCTCGGTGTCGGGTCCGGCAGCCATGGCGAGCAGACCGGCAAGATCATGATTGAATTCGAGCAGGTGCTGCAGGACGTGCAGCCCGATCTCGTGCTGGTGGTGGGGGATGTGAACTCCACCATTGCCTGCGGTCTGGTGGCGGTGAAAATGGGGATCAAACTGGCGCACGTGGAGGCCGGTTTGCGCTCGTTCGACCGCACAATGCCGGAGGAAATCAACCGTGTGCTGACCGACCAGATCTCCGATTATCTGTTTATCACCGAGCGATCTGCGTTTGAGAATCTGATGAATGAAGGCATCGCCGAAAACAAAATCCACTTTGTCGGCAACGTGATGATCGACACGCTGCTGCGCCACCGCGAAAATGCCGCCAGCAGCGCGGTATTGGATGAACTGGGCCTTGAGCCGCGGCAATTTATCCTGGTCACCCTGCACCGGCCGGCCAATGTGGATGATCCGCGCATTCTGGAAAAATTGTTGCAGGTACTGGGCATGCTCAGTCGCGATATGCCAGTGGTGTTTCCGGTACATCCGCGCACACGCAAGCAGGTTCAGCAGTTTGGCTTTGAAGAACTGGTGCGTCAGTATCCGGGCCTCCGCTTGATCGAGCCGCTGGGCTACCTGGATTTTCTCAAATGCATGGATAATGCCAAATTTGTGCTGACCGACTCTGGAGGCATCCAGGAAGAAACCACGGTGCTGGGCGTGCCGTGTATTACCGCGCGCGACAACACGGAGCGTCCGGTGACGGTGACCCAGGGCACCAATGTTGTGGTCGGACGGAATCCGGAGCGCATTTTGCAGGAGGCGCGCAAGATTCTGCAGGGCAACTGGAAACGGGGCCAGATTCCGGAACTGTGGGACGGGAAAGCTGCCGAACGGATCGTGGATATCCTGACGGAAAAGGAAGGCGTAAAATTGGCGTGATTTTTAAAAAAGCATTGCGCTGTATCTTTTGTTCAGGGGGACGGTTTGGGGAAACCCGTTCGGGCCCCAAAAATAACGCCTGCCGCGTCGGGGCGCAACAGGCGTCTCCGCTATCCTCGGTATTCCGAGAATATATATTTGCTCAATTATCGACCGTCCTGATATGAATCTTAATGGAATGGCTCCGCCAGGGAATTCGGGGGATATTTCTGCTTGTGAATCAAGCCGTCGCAATTCAACTAACTATTCAGCCACTGGCCCAATTTGTCCGTCCGACTCGTTTGATGGCAAAATAATCCGGTATTTTTCGCCGTTCCACATTCGTGGAAGACCGACAAAATCGGAATGACAACGCAAATATCAAAGTCGCGAATATGGCTGAATGGTGACCCAGTTACGCCGATTCGCTGCCACGATAACCACCGCCATAACTCAAAAATTCCGACCGATTTCCCAGTACAACTGCAGGGCCCCGAGACCCTTTTCCTCGTAGTACTGACGCAGGCTGGCCGAGGCAAAATAATCCCGGGCGAAGTTGAAAAACGTGCTGATCTCGCCAAAATAGGTGGAGGTGGCAAACGCCCGGTTTTTGTACAGGTATCCGCCCATGGTCAGATTGACAATATACTGCCGCCGGAACGGAAAGCGATAGGTGAATACCGGACGGTATGCTTGCGTGAACGGCACCCGAATGTACGCCAGCCGCGCCGTGAAATGGTGTCCGCGCTTGGGGAAATGGCGGATGTTATAAAAAATCGAAGCAAACAGGTTGTCCTGCAAATTATCCCGCCGGAATCGCAGGGAAACGTTGCCGCGCAAGGTCATGTTTAGCGGCAAATAGAGGCTCAGGCCGGCGCTGGCGGCGCGATGCAGGCTTACGTCGAACAGACTGTCCGC
>JAUZRQ010000127.1 GCA_030950365.1 Candidatus Zhuqueibacterota bacterium
TGCCATCCACGGATCGGGTGCTTTCCGCCTCTTCAGAAAGACCATCGACCGATTTGGGCTGTTTGACCAATGGCACCAGTTCCGCGAGGCCCGCTTTCGCGACATCGCCCGCCGGTGGTGCGAAAGACATCAAATTCCTTATGTGGATGAGTAGAGATAACCATTGGCTATCAAAACGTTTTTGAAAATTAGTTTAAATTTGTTGGAGTATGTAGTTATTTGTTTGCCAAAATGCTTTTTTAAGAACGATCTGCTTTGCAATAACTTTTTATGTAAAACTCATTTTATGTGGGAGTTTATATGCTTCGCCTGATTACGAATGAAAAGGAAATTCAGGCTTGCCAAAAAAAAATTGAAACACAGCTAAAGAAAGATCTACCGTTCCAAAAAACAGCAATAATTGGTTTTCAGGGAGGACAAGTAACAAGAGAAATAGTTTTCAAAGACAAGCTTTGGTATTCAACGGATGTCCTAAAGGATAATACTCCCCGATTTTGGAATGCATTTGGATTTCATGAAAAAAATCAAAAGCACGTAAATATTACCGTAGAAATAAATATAGTTTTTGAAGGTAGAACTAAGCGAGTTGCTGGCTTATTTGCAAAGGACGAAAGGACCGGCAAATGCTTTTTACTGCATAGAGGTAAAATCGGCGGTGGGAAAAAAGGAGTTGGGAGAGATAGCTTTAAAAATTGGTATCGTGGGACGTGGGTAGAGGTAATTGATGATCACGGTAATGAAGAAGAGGCAATTTTAATATCCTCTATTACCTCAAAGGATTTGCTAATCAAAATCACAAACTTTGTAAACGAAGTTGCCAGATTTAAAACAGTTATTACCAATCAAGAAAATAGTCGATCAGTTGAAAACCTTGAAGATAGCTTATCTTTTAGCCCAGAATTTTACGGCACCAAAAAAGGAAAGAGAAAATCAAAATTTGAATATGAAAGCAACCATGGGCTTATAGTAAATGCATTGGAAGAATGGCTCAAAAATCGCATGGAATCTAATTTAAAAACATTCAATACATCTTTAATAGATCTTGGAGTTTCCGATGGGAATCGAACTCTTAGTATTTTCGAAATTAAAACATCATTTGATTCACAGTCTATTTACACAGGCATTGGTCAATTAATGTTTCATTCTGCAGGAGAGGATCGCATCAGAAAATACTTAGTTTTGCCGTTTCATAATTATAAGGATAAGTTTTTGTCTATTTTAAAAGCTTTAAATATTAATCTAATTCAATTTAAATTCGAAAGGAATACCATTGCATTTATAGATTAACCAATACCCTCAATGATAAGCTTTAAATTATCCATTTACAGCCACCCAACCCTCCCCATTTCTATCCTGGCAAACTGGGGCCTGTAGATTATTCAATAATCCACGTTAAAGTATTCAGCACTTTCAACCCTTTTTCCAACCTCGCCCTTCCACAATCACCCTCATTTAAGCACAATTTGCCCCCTTTCTATTGGCTCCCGGGCTGACACACGCCATCATACGTTTTTCCGCAAAGCACAAGCAGGGATGCTTGTGCTATATTTTCGGGATACTGCGTTCTCTTAAATTGGGATCAGGGTTATTTGCGCAGCATCCATCTTCAATCCGTGTCCATCCGTGGCGTTTAAAAGGCTGGCTATTGAGTGAATTTCTCAGGGACTTGGAGTCCATTCAAAGCCGGCAGCCTTCCAGCCATCGCTGGCCGGAGAGCGTGCTCTCTGTTTCCGTTGAATCGCATCTTGAATAGCATTTGAAGTCATCATTTAGCCTGCACCGTTCTTCGTCATTCCCGTTTTCAGCGGCAACCCCGTGGGCGTTTTTGAAATGCCGGAATTCCATACCCGGTTCGTTCCATTCCTTTCCTCGATTCCCCGCTGAAAGATGAATTCATCACTTTATTTTTTAAACCAAATGCATTATAGCTGTGCTTGCAAGCTGCATACACGGGAACATGCACGCATGAAATCCGTGGCAGCTTGTCTCGCCTACGTATACCGGGTCGTGCGGGCGAAATGTGGCCGAAAGAATAAAAAAGGGCTGTCCAAAAACGTGGATCCCCCTGAATCCTCCCGAAAGACTTTGGACAGCCCCCCTTCACTCTGATTCAACCAACAACGGCGCTGTCAAGCTCTGCCTTAAAACTGCTTTTTCTTGAGCAATTCTTCTTGAAGAGCCCATTCCAGAAACTCGATGCCATCCTCCCCGTTCAGTTTCTGGTCACCCAGAAACCGATTGGTAATAATCGAATTCATCTGCGACAGATGCGGGGAAGGCAAATCGAGCTGGATGACCTTTTTATACACCTGCAATGCTTTCTCGTCTTGCCGGTTTAGCATCAGGTAGATGCTGGCCAGCAGTGGATAGACATTGAGCCGCCGCGGATTCTTTTCGAGCCGCCGCTCATAGACTCGCGCTGCCGCCAATGGCCGCCCCATGATGGTATATAGCCGCGCGCGCGTGAGCGGAGAAAAACCGATGAGCAGAAAGGCCAGGGTCACTGCAGAGGCTGCAAAGGTACCCACGAGGAACACCCCATTCGATAGAATGGCCCACTTCGATTTGGGTTGCGCTTCCGGTTTGGCCAATTTGCTTTCTAGGGCCGCAATCAGCAAATCCCGCCCGCTATCGGGTAGCAGGGCATTGGCCTTTTTCAGAGCTTCGATCGCTTCCCGAATGTGGCCGGCATCGGCCAGCTCCAGCGCCGTTAGAGGGACGACCACATCCTTGCCTTCGGTGATATCCTCACGAAGGTGGTCCATCAGGTGGCTATTGCATTGCTGATCAAAAAGGTAGGATCAAGGCATGGGTAATCACCCACCATGCCGCCAATAGCCGGTAAGCATGGGGGAGGTGCATCTTGTAGAATATTCCACAATCCACTGTCAAATATTCTACACCTTCCACACTTTCGACTACTTTATCCTGCCATGACGGGGCGCTTTTGAGCACAACTCCATGCGATTTTTACCATTTTGGGGCTGGCATGTAGATTGCTCTGGTTATAAGCAAAATTGATAATGAATCGTGAATGAACCGGCATGATGGATTGCTGAACGTCTTGCGCTCGCTGCCCGGTCAGGGCGGCACGATTCTCTGGTTCCAATACAAGCCAATGAATGGAGGTTTCCCATGAGTTATTATTTCAGCAAAACGTTGCCCCTTGGTTTCGAGGAGGCGATTGAAAAAGTGACCGAGGCGCTCAAGGCCGAGGGCTTCGGCATCCTCACCGAAATCGACGTGAAGGCCACGCTAAAGAAAAAACTGGACGTGGACTTCCGACCGTACAAAATTCTCGGCGCCTGCAATCCGCCATTTGCCTATCAGGCGCTGCAGGCCGAGGAGAAAATCGGCACCATGCTGCCCTGCAACGTGATCGTGCAGCAGAAAAGCGACAACGAGGTGGAAGTCGCGGCCATCGATCCTATCGCGTCGATGCAGGCGGTGAAAAACCCAAAGCTTCTGGCTGTAGCAGAGGTCATTCAATCCAAACTGAAAAACGTCATCGAAACCCTGTAAGCGAAGGAGTGGCATCGTGGTTATGCATGGAACGGGCGGATTCGCCGGCGGAATGAGCCTCGGATGGCTGGTGTGGTTGTTGTTCATTGCCCTGCTGATCTGGACGGTGAAATCGGTGTTGGATAGCCAGCGCCGCAACCGGATCACGGTTTTCGAGAACCGAAATGAGGACGCGATCGACATTCTCAAAGAGCGTTACGCCCGGGGCGAAATCGACGAGCAGGAGTTCGAGCAACGAAAGCGCATGTTGCAGTGATGGTTTGCTGGCGGTACGGCTCTGGTTGCGCCGGCGTTCCGCCCTGCCGCCGGAATGGTGTGGATACAGATTGAGCGAAAGCATGTTTGGATAATGAATCGATGACGGTGTGATATGCAAAGGAGATTCCCATGTATGATCTGGCGAACGGTGTTCTGCTGCTCAGCTTCATTCTGGCCGGATATGCCGCCTGGGCTGCCTTTATGGGCGGGCGCTGGCGGCAACCCGAGCTGATCAAAAGCGCTGAGCGCGCGGCCGTGGCCCTGTTTTTGTTGAGCAGTGTGGCCATCGGCATGTTGACCTACGCGTTTGTGACACGCGATTTTTCGCTGGAATACGTGGCGTCGTATTCCAGCCGCACGCTTCCCATGTTCTACACGGTTTCCGCGGTGTGGGCGGGACAGGCGGGCTCCCTGCTGTTCTGGGTGTGGCTGCTGCTGATGTTTACGGTTATCGTGGTGTGGCAAAATCAAAAGAAAAACCGGCAGCTCCTTCCTTACGCGCTGGGCACCCTGCTGTTCACCGCCTTTTTCTTTTTCGGCCTGATGGTGTACGCCACCAGCCCGTTCAAGCTGTTGCCGAGTCCCCCCGCCGATGGCAACGGCCTGAATCCCATGTTGCAAAATCCTGGCATGGTAATGCACCCGCCGACGCTGTATCTCGGCTACGTGGGCTTTGCCGTGCCGTTTGCGTTCGCCATTGCGGCGCTGCTGGCCAATCGGCTCGATAGCCAGTGGATCAAAACCACGCGGCGCTGGACCCTGGTGGCGTGGCTGTTCCTCACCCTGGGCAATCTGTTCGGCGCCAAATGGGCCTACGTGGAGCTCGGCTGGGGCGGCTACTGGGCCTGGGACCCGGTGGAAAACGCTTCGCTGATGCCCTGGCTCACCGGCACGGCATTCCTGCACTCGGTGATGATTCAGGAAAAGCGCGGCATGCTGAAGATATGGAACCTGGTGCTCATCATGCTGACGTTTTCACTGACCATCTTCGGCACCTTCATCACCCGCAGCGGCATCATCAGCTCGGTGCACTCGTTCGGGGTGTCGAACCTCGGGCCGCTGTTTCTGGCCTTTCTTGGGCTCACCATCGCGGTGTCGAGCTACCTGCTGTGGAAGCGCTGGCCGCAATTGCAGAGCGAGCACCGGCTGGACGCGGTGCTGTCGCGCGAATCGAGCTTCCTGTTTAACAACCTGATTCTCGTGGGCATGGCTTTCGCCGTGTTCTGGGGCACGATTTTCCCGATCCTCTCCGAAGCGGTACGCGGCGTGAAAATCACCGTGGGGCCGCCCTTTTTCAATCAAATCAACATTCCCATCGGACTGGCGCTGCTGGCGCTTACCGGCATCTGTCCGCTGATCGCCTGGCGCAAGGCCTCGAAGCGCAATCTGACGCGCAACTTCACCACGCCTGCGGTGGCCGGTCTGCTTTCGGCGATCGCACTGTGGCTGTTCGGCGTGCGGTCGATTTACCCACTGATGTCGTTTTCGCTTACGGTGTTCGTGTTCGTGACCATTGTGCTGGAATTTTACCGCGGCGCCGTGGCGCGGGCGCGCATCGCCGGTAAGTCGTTCCTGGTGGCGCTGTGGGATTTGACCATGCGCAACAAGCGGCGCTACGGCGGTTACATCGTGCACCTCGGCGTGCTGTTCATCTTCGTGGGCATCACCGGTTCCAGTGCGTTTGTCAAAGAAAAAACGGTATCGCTGGCCAAAGGCGAAACAGTGCAGATCGGCGATTACACCCTGCACTACCGCGGTCTGGTGGATCAATCCACCGAACATGCGCGCATCATTGCCGCCAAAATGGACGTCGAAAAGAACGGCCAGTTCATCGGCACGCTGTATCCGGCCAAGCAGCAGCATCGCCGGCACGATCCCGTGTCCGAGGTGGCGATCCGGCAAACGCCGAAAGAGGATTTGTATCTGATCCTGTCGAGCTGGGACGAGCAGGAGCGCGCCGCCATGAAGGTGCTGGTGATTCCGCTGGTGGCGTGGATATGGATCGGCGGCGTGGTGATGATCATCGGCACGCTGATCGCGTTGGGGCCGGACCGGTTCAGGCGGCAAATCGACGCGGCGCAACGCAAACTATCCCGACGGCAACTTCCGGAGGTGGAACATGCGCACTAAAACGCTATCCCTGATGCTCCTCGTCCTGCTTGTGTTCACGCTGTCCCTGCAGGCGCAGAACCGACCGACGCTGCAGGAGATCAAAACAAGCCTGATTTGCCAGTGCGGTTGCGCCATGACGGTGGAAGCCTGCCAGGGCGCCATGGCGTGCAATCCGGCGGACCAGCTCACTGCCGAGGCACAGCAGCTCATCGATCAGGGGCTGGACAAAAAGGCGATTCTGGCCGTGTTTGTGAATAAATATGGCGAGCAGATTTTGTCGGCGCCGGCGAAAAAAGGCTTCAACCTGACGGCGTGGATCACCCCGTTCTTTGCGATCCTGATTTCCGGTTTCAGCATCGTGAAGATCGTTCAGAAATGGTCCCACCGGCAGGCGAAATCCAGCGGCGGCCGCAAGCCGCGCTTCGCCTCCGACCAGAACGAGAAATACGAGAAGATGCTGGACGAGGTGCTGCGCGATCTGGATTGACGGCGCGGTCGGTTTGCAAGGGCGCCGGGGCCCCGCAAAAAGCGCAAAGGCAAGCCTTCCGCTGTGGCCCGGACGGGATGAAAGAGACAAATCGATATAAGCGATTTTTAAACCGATGAGGTTTCTGCCATGAATAGCGTATTATTCTGGATCATCGCATTGGTCAGCATTGCCTTCATTCTCTGGCCCTTCTGGCGGCGCCGGGTGGCGCTGGAAGGCGTGACCAACGGCATGAGTTCGCATCTGGCCGATCTGCTGGCCCAGCGTGACAACCTGCTGTCCGCCATCAAGGACATCGAATTCGACTACGAAATGGGCAAAATTTCCAGAGAGGATTTTGAGCAAATTCAGGAGCAATACCGCCATCAGGCCATCGAGCTGTTCAAGCGCATCGATGCGGCCAAAGGCCGCGCGATTCCGCGCAAAAAATTGGAAACGGAGCTGCAGATGCTGCGCCAGCAGCGGCACGGTGAGGCGGAGAAGACCTGTCCGTCCTGCGGCGCGCCGGCTCCGGCCACGCACCGGTTCTGCAGCTATTGCGGGCAGCGGCTGGTGGAGTAAATGGCTCAAATTCCGCAGGGTCAATGAAACCCATTTATCAGTTTTGTCCTAATCCGGCACCAGAGGATACAGGACAAATATAATAGAGATTACTGAACAACTTTCAAACCATCCATTTCGAGGCGTATCATGCGATACCCAACCCTCATTATGAGTCTTTTGCTGACGGCCCTGCTGCCACTGGCGGCAACGGCCGGCAAAGCGCCGCAAAAGGCCACACTCACTGGTAAGGTGCTGAACGGCAGCCGCGACAACCAGCCGGTGGCCGGACAGGAAGTGGTGCTGTACACACTAATCAACGGCAAAGAAGTGAACGCGCCGCGGCCCAAAACCATGACCGATGGTTCGGGTCGGTTCGTGTTCCGCAATCTGGACATCGGTGAGACCCTGGCCTATTACCCCCTGACCTATTACGGCGGCGTGGAGTACAGCGGCAAGTTGGTCAAAGCGGACAGCAGTCGGTCCCAGCTCGAAAGCGACATCATTCTTTATGAGTCCACGTCATCGGATTCGGCGATCACAAGCGAGATGCATCACGTGATTGTGGAGCCAGGCAACGGCGGCGTGCTGAAAGTCACCGAGCTGTACCTGTTCTCCAACCGCGGCAACTACACCTTCGCCGGCCAATTCCCGATTCCGAACGCGAAAGAGAAATTTGTGGTGCTGCAGGTGCAAGTGCCCGAAGAGGCCACCGAGGTAAAATACGGCGGCGATCTCATGAGCTGCTGCGCCGTGATCAACGGGAACGAAATCATCGATACCATGCCGTTCAAACCAGGGCGGCGGCAGATTTTTCTCAGCTACGTGCTGCCATACAGTGGTACCAGCCTGGCGTTTAGCCGGCCGCTGTATCATCCGGTGAAAGCCTTCGACCTGTTTTTCACCGATCCCATCCGACTCCAGGCCTTCCGCGTGCAGCGCGCCGGCAGCCCGGAGGCCACTGCGGTGGACAACCGCACCGAGCGCGTGCAGTTCAACGGCAAGGATTACAATCATTTCACCGTTCGCAGCCTGGACAAGGGCAGCCGGTTTGAGCTGGCCTTTGCCGGACTGCCGGAGGCGCCGCGCGATTACCGCTGGCTGGCGCCGGTGGTCTTGATTGCCTTGATCATGTTTGTGTTTGCCGCCCGCCGGAAGTGCGCTCCCGGAAAGCCCAACGGCCGCCGCCAGGACCTGCGTTCGGCGATCCAGAAGCGGCGCGAGCTCATCGAGGAAATTTTGGCGCTGGATCATCGATACGAGGCCGGAGAAATTGAGCCGGCGAGCTACACCGCCCGCCGCGAAAAACTTATGGATGCCGTTCTGCAGGTGGACGATTATTTGAGCAGCCTTTCTTCGGAAGCCAAAGGGAGTACGGGCCATGAAACGGGATAAACAAAAGACGATTACGGTGATGTTTTTTGTGCTGCTGATCGGTTTCATGAGCTGGGTATTTTTCAACACCGTTTACGCGCCACAGGTCGCGTCCGAAAATCAACCGGTGCGGCAGGAAACCGCCGTGTCGGTGGAGAGATAAATCGGGTAGGGTTCCCGATATCACTGTCCTGCTCATAACGGCAGTGAGTATATCCCTCCTCCCTCCGCGCCACCATGCAGTAGGGGCATGGTGGCGTTTTTTATTTGCAATTCACGCCAGCCGGGATTTCCTCTTCTTCCCAAATTTGATACAGAGAGGAACGCCATAGGCGTGGCATGCAACAATGACTTAAATTGGATCCCGGAGCTCTGGATACAATTCGACTCCACGACATGCAACCGCCACGCGGTTCGGGGGAAACGGTACCAATCGGCGCTACAAACATGTCACCGCGACGCGGTTTGCCTCCTCACCGCCTTCATTTGGCGAAGGAGACTGCCAGAAACTTCAGGCATCTTTGAGGGCCTGGCCTTTATCATGCACAGTGGTTTTGTTGAATATTCCTCACCGCAGGTGTAGATTATTCTTCAAACGCTCCCACCAGCTCCTCCTCACAAAAACCGCTATCTATAATTTTTTCAACATGTTACACACCAGATCATCATCGATGGTACACTCCTTGCGATAAGCCACCACGAAACCACTGGAGGTGCAACCATGTGTCATGTCATTTTGATGATGCCAATTTTCGGGCTGGGGCTGTTCTGGCTCATGCCCATGTCGCAGGCGCTGCCACTTTACGGCATCATCGTGCTGGTGTCGGTCTTGCTATACATTCCCATGCAAAAGGCCATGCACCGCCCGGTGATGAGCGGGCGCGAGGGCCTGCTGCAGCAGCGAGCGGTGGTGCGGCGGATCGAACACGGCGAAACCTGGGTGCATGTCCACGGTGAGCTGTGGCAGGCGGAATCCGACGAAACCCTGCTGCCGGGCCAGGCCGTGGAGGTCATCGGGCAGGATGGCATGACCCTGCACGTTCGCAAAGCCACCTCACGGCAGCGAGGTCCACACAGCGCGAGCTGCATTTTGCATTGAGGCCCCGTCATGCCAAATGACCATGTGAAAGGGCCACGAAAGGAGGTGTATCATGTCCATCGATCCGGTTTGCGGAATGACAATAGATGAAAAACATGCCGCGGCGCAGAGTGAATACCACGGTGAAACCATCTATTTCTGCGCCCATTCGTGTAAGGAAAAATTCGATGCCAATCCCGAGCGGTATCTGCATCATGGAGATGTTGCGGTGGCCGAAACCGAGGAAATTTCTCATTGGGTGGCCACCCCGACCGGAGAGATCGTCACCAAAGATGCAGTAGAGGCGGTTTTCCCCGTACGCGGCATGAGCTGCGCGTCCTGCGCCTCGCATGTGGAAGAAGCGCTGCGCGAAGCGCCGGGCGTGTTCTCGGCCACGGTCAACATGGCCACCGAGATAGCGCGCGTGCATTACAACCCGCAGGTCACCCACCTGAGTGAGCTGATCCAGGTGGTGAAAAACGCGGGCTATGACGTGGCGGTTGAAACTGTAAATCTGCCCGTTCGCGGCATGACCTGCGCGTCCTGCGCCAATCATGTAGAACAGGCCCTGCGCAGCGCGGACGGCGTGATCGATGCCTCGGTCAACCTGGCCACGGAGCGCGCCACCATCTCGTTTCTGGCGGATGTGGCGACCGTGGCCGATCTGCAAAAAGCGGTGAAAGCCACCGGCTACGAGCTTCTGGCCGCGGAGGACAAGGAACACGCCGAAGACGAGGCCGACCGCGAGGAAGCCAAAATGCGGACGGCGCGGTTCGGCATGATCACCGCATGGGGCTTTACCATCCCCATCATTCTGTGGATGATGGTGGAGATGTTCTTCGGCGTGTTCTGGCCAAACGAGCTCATATACAACCTCGGGCTCATCGTGCTGTCGCTGCCGGTGCTGTTCTGGGTGGGCCGCAGCACCTACCGCAGCGGCCTGCTGGCGGTGCTGCACAGCCACGCCAATATGGATACGCTAATTGCGCTGGGCACGGGCGTTTCGCTGCTCACCGGGCCGGCGTCGTTTCTGTTTCCGGTGGCCAATTACGCCGGGGTCGCCGCGATGATCATGGCTTTCCATCTCACCGGCCGGTACATCGAGGAAACCGCCAAGGGGCGGGCATCGCAGGCCATCCGCAAATTGCTGGAGCTGGGCGCCAAAACCGCGCGTGTGCTGCGCGGCGCTCGGGAAGTCGAAGTGCCCATCGACGAGGTGAAAGTGGGGGATATTATGGTCGTCCGGCCGGGCGAGAAAATCCCCACCGATGGCCTGGTGATTGAAGGCGAAAGCGCGGTGGATGAATCCATGGCCACCGGCGAATCCATGCCGGTCAACAAAAAACCCGGCGACGAGGTCATCGGCGCGACGGTGAACCAGGAAGGTTTGCTGAAGGTGAGCGCCACGCGGGTCGGCAAGGACACGTTCCTGTCGCAGGTGATCAAGCTGGTGGAAGAATGCCAGGGTTCGAAAGTGCCCATTCAGGAATTTGCCGACCGGGTGACGGGTATCTTCGTGCCGGTGGTGATTGGCATTGCGCTGCTCACTCTGGTGCTGTGGGCTGTCTTTCCCGAGGTGATGCGGCAACTGGCCGCCGCGGGCAGCTTCCTGCCGTGGGTTAATCCGGATTTGGGCGTGGTGACGCTGGCGATCGTGTCCATGGTGGCGGTGCTGGTGATTGCCTGCCCGTGCGCGCTGGGATTGGCCACGCCAACCGCGCTGATGGTGGGCAGCGGCAAAGGCGCCGAGCACGGCATTCTGATCCGCTCCGGCGAGGCCATTCAAACGCTAAAAGACGTGAAGGTGGTGGTGTTTGACAAAACCGGCACGCTCACCAGAGGCAGGCCGGAGGTTACCGATGTCCTTGCCTTCGGCGGTGCATCCGAAACCGAGGTGTTGGCTCTGGCCGCCGGCCTTGAAAAAGGCAGCGAGCATCCGCTGGGGCGAGCCATCGTGCTGCACGCCGAAGCGCAGGGACTTGCGCTTGCCGACGTGCAGGAGTTCAAGGCCATTCGCGGCAAAGGCGTGCTGGGGCGAGTGAACGGCCGTCGGGTGTTGGCCGGCTCGCGCAAGCTGATGAAAGACCACGGCATCGATCCGGCGTCGGCGGAAGGCCGTGTGCGCAGTCTCGAGGACGAGTCCAAAACCGTCATGCTGGTGGCTGCAGACAACCGGCTCATCGGCGTGATTGCCGTGGCTGATACGCTGAAGGATGACTCGCAGGCGGCGATCGAGGCGCTGCATGCCATGGGCCTGCAAACCGCCATGATCACCGGCGACAACGCCCACACGGCGCAGGCCATCGCCCGTAAAGTGGGCATCGACCATGTGCTGGCCGAAGTGCTGCCCGACGGCAAAGTTGAGGAAGTCCAAAAACTGCAACACCGCTTCGGCCTGGTGGCGTTCGTCGGCGACGGCATCAACGACGCGCCAGCACTGACCCAGGCCAACGTGGGCATCGCCATCGGCACCGGCACCGACATTGCCATCGAAGCCAGCGACGTCACCCTGGTTCGCGGCCAACTCACGGGCGTGGTCGAGGCCATCAACCTGAGCCGGGCCACGTTCCGCAAAATTCGCCAGAACCTGTTCTGGGCCTTTTTTTACAACGTGGCCATGATTCCGCTGGCCATCATCGGCTGGATGCACCCGGTGCTGGCGGAGATCGCCATGGCGACGTCCTCAGTCTCGGTCGTCAGCAACGCCAATCTGCTACGACGCATCGACATTCGACCGCGGAGACAATAGCGCCAGGAGTTGGAGCCACGTTTCCAGCCGCGTGGCTCCAATTCGCCGTTTTGGGGCCAATCAAATTGGACATGCGGTTGGATGGTCGGGATCATTCACAATTCACTCAACACTGGACCCCACAACCAGGAGGATCAAAGGATGGCACACTTCAAAACATAGAACTCCGCAGGGAGTCCCGGGAGGTCCAAAATGAAAGAGATCAAAGCATACATCCGCTGTGAAAAAGCGGAAGAGGTGATTCACGAGCTGGAACAGGCCGGCGTCAAAGATATCACCCTGATCGATGTCATGGCCATTGGTGAAAACATCGACATGCAGCATGCCAGGTATTCGTTTGAATGCGTGGAAAAATACCAAAAGGTCGCCAAGTTGGAACTGCTTTGCGGCGAGGATGAGGTCGATCGTCTGGTGGACATCCTGCAGCGCAGCGCCTATACCGGCATGCGAGGTGATGGCATCATCTGCGTCTCGGACGTGGGGCGCATCGTCAAAATCCAAACTGGCCAGGAAGACATGGCCGCTCTGGCCTGATGCCCGGGCTGGAAACATGTTCAACAAATGAGGGTATTTCGATGCACGGACCGCTTCACATTGCATTTATCGCGCTGCTCAACATCCTGCTGGTCGTGCTAAGCGTCTGGCTTTTCGCACACATCCTGCATGGCCCCGGCGAAAGGCGATCCCTCACCGACGATGCGCTCGAGATTCTGAAGCGGCGATACGCCCGCGGAGAAATTGATCAGAACGAGTTTGATGAAAAGAAAAAAAACCTGGTGAGCTGATCCCGAAAGAACCAGGCTGTGCCGGAAAACCTTACAGACCATGCTGCCCGAGTGATGACCAGGCATGTTGAGACGATTTTGATCAATATTCAGAAGACACAGGTAGATCGCGCCAACGCGAAATTCGGTCTTCTAGGGTTGCGAGTCTTCTCATCACAACGAATGCGGGTGCCCTGAACGGTAACAACAAATGGATCGCATCTCAGGCCATTGAATCTTAATCAAAATCAGCAGAAAAACGATGATCACGCATACCAACTCCGCCACCGGTTCCGACCGGCCAATGCTCGTTTTAACATTTGCGCTTTCACTGGCGATGCTGGCGTATGAGATTCTGCTGAACCGCATCGCCTCGGTGCTGCTGACCAGCCAATATGTGTTTCTCATTCTCGGCCTGGCGTTGCTCGGCATATCCATGGGCGCGCTGGCGGAATTCTGGCTTAGCTCGCGCCCGTCCGCAGCGTCGCGGCAGGGATTGTATTTAGCTGCTCTCACGGTAGCCGGACTCCTGGCGGCATCGGTGTTCGCGCTTGTTCGCTACGGGGATCGCGCCGGCATCTGGATGCTGAGCGCGGCGGCGTCTCTGCCGTTTGCCGCATCCGGGTTCGTGTTTTCGCGCATCTTCCGCATTTACACGCACCGGTCGGGTATTTTGTACGGCGCTGATCTGCTCGGCGCTGCAGCCGCCGGTTTGCTGGCCGCGGCGGTGTTGCCCGCGCTCGGCCCGACCCGGGCGGTGCTGTTGTTTGCGCTCAGTCTCGCCCTGGTTGTTTTCCTACTCCTGGCTGGTGGGGAAAATACAACACTGCTTGCCGCCACGATTATCAGCGCCGGGATCAACGGCAGCCTGTTCTGGCTGGTCACTGAACAGCCGCAGCTCGGACGCATCCCCATTGGAATGAATATGGATAAAGACCTTCACCGGCTGCAAACGATAACCGGGGACTCGCTGGAGGTCGTGGATTCACGATGGAGCACCTTCGGTCGCACGGATCTTGTGCGAACCAAACAGGATACGACGTTCATGACTCTGTTCATCGATGGCGCGGCCGGCGCCAACATGTTGCGATTCGATGGCGATCTTTCCGACACGACCACAACGTTTATGGGCGCTGTCATGACGTTCGGCGGTATGGTGCCGCTGCTGTATCTGCAGCCGCACCAGCGCAACGAAGCGCTGATCATCGGGCCGGGCGGCGGCCGGGATGTGCTGATCGCGCTCAAAGCGGGCTTTGAAAACATTACCGCGGTTGAGGTCAACCCGCAGATGGTAAAAATCGTTAAAGATTACCGCGATTATAACGGCGGCATTTACACCGACTTCCCGCAGGTCCGTGTGATCGTTGCCGAAGGCCGCAACTACCTACGGCATCAGCAAAAACAGTACGACCTGATCATGCTCTACATGCCCATCACCAAAAGCAGCCGCGATTTGAACGCGTTTTCGCTCACTGAAAATTATCTGTTTACCAAAGAGGCTTTTCAGGACTATTTCGATCACCTGACCGATGAAGGCCGGCTGCTGATCATGGCCCACGGTATGCCGGAGCTTTTCAAGATGGTCACCACAGCTCTGGAGGCGCTGCAAGAAAAGGGCATGGATGTGCAGGAAAGCATGAAACGGCTGTTTGTACTGGGATCGTATTCCATGCCGCTATTTGGCCTGCAAAAGCAACCGGTGGATGAACTCGAAACGTACTATCTGCATGCCGCTGCGCATTACACCATTTTCGACTGCCAGAATTCCTACATCCCTGGCGTGGAACAGCAATTGATTCGCCTTTCCCTGTCGCAATCCATCGACGCCGGCATCCCAATGATGAATCCCATGTTCCTGGACCTGGCGCGCGGAAAAGTATCCCTGAAGCGGCTGGAAACCGGCACCAATGTCAATCTGATTCCAGCCACCGATGATCGGCCGTTCTTCTTTCAGTATGCTTTCCAACCGCCGCCGGCTTTGAGCACGCTTTTCTGGCTTTCGCTTACCGCCGTTTTGGTACTTATATTTGGGCCAGGACAACGATTCCGGTTTAATACCTATTACGATCGCAAGGCCTTTACCTGGGCGTTGCCACTTTATTTCATCGCCATTGGCGTGGGTTACATTTCCATGGAACTGGTCTTTTTGCAAAAACTGATGTTCCATTTGGGCGATCCGACCAGGAGCCTGAGCGTGCTATTGGCTGCGCTGTTGCTGGGCAGTGGCATCGGCAGCCTGTTGTCACAGAACCGCTCCGCAAACACCGCCCTGGTTGCGGGCCTTGCGGTGTCTGGCCTGGCATTGCTTTTCTGGTGGCTTTCACCGCGACTTTTTGGCGCGCTTTTCAATGCGCCGCAGGTGCTGCAATACACGGCGGCCGGCTTGCTTCTTTTGATGCTGGGCATCCCGATGGGAATGATGTTTCCGTCTGGGCTGCGGCTGATTCGCAGCATGCTCGGTTCCAGCGCCGTTCCCTGGGCCTGGGCAATCAACGGCAGCGCCTCGGTGTTGGGTAGCGCTACGGCTATCCTCACAGCAATGCATTCGGGTTATACCAATAGCCTAATTTTCGCAGCGACGAGCTATCTTTTGGCCGCGATGTTTATCAAAATGGCAAGCCACATTCAATCTAGCACGCTTCAAACCATGGAGGTATCCAGCCATGCTTAGAGATCCGGTCTGCGGCAAACGCATGAATCCCAACAAAGCCCATATTCAAATCGAACACGAGGGCGTGGTGTATTATTTATGCTGTCCCATGTGCCAGAATCTGTTCGAAAAGGACCCGAAAAAGTATGTAAAAAAAACAAATGGACAACGCAGGAGGAAAACATCATGAAATGGTCAATCAAACTAATGGCCCTGGCGCTGGCTTTGGGGATTGCCGCTCTGGCGAATGCGCAAACGCCAAGCCTGTTTCCGTTTCCGCACCGTGTCAACGATTATGTTCATCAAAAAACAGAGAGCACACTCAAAGCCCACATGGACAATGGCGACACTCTGCGCTATCAAAACGCCCGGGTGCTATACACCAGCAAACGGGACAGCGTATGGGTGTACTGGAGCCGGTTTGAGAATGAGACGGATGCGCGCCGGATGATGGAACAAATGATCGCCAATTTGCGCTTAAATATGGCAGATCATCAACACCAGTCATCAGAAATGCCGCTGGGCGTTAAAGTGCATTCAGCGGCCAGCAAAGGCAAAGCGCACTATTTTTTCCGGCACCGGGACCAGATTTTCTGGCTCACCGGCTCGCCAAATGAGTGCAACGTGTTTTTGAAAGCATTCATTCAACACGCTGGATTGGCCCGCAATGATCAGGGTCGATCTTGACAAAACACGGTTTGTGCGCGACCGGTACAACCGCATTTCGCGCTATTACAACGTGCTGGAATGGCCGATGGAGCGGTTGTTCTATCGGCGCTGGCGTCGTCGGCTATTTGAGCGGGTGCGCGGACAGCGGGTGCTGGAAGTTGGCATTGGCACGGGGAAAAATCTGCCGTTTTATCGGAGCCGGTCCCTGTTTGTCGTCGGGATCGACTTCAGCGAAGGCATGATCCGTCATGCCCTGCCCCGGGCGCGAGAGCTGGGCATCCACCTCCTTCAGGCCGATGCCCAGCTCCTGCCTTTCCGCGATCGGTCTTTTGATACTGTGTTAACGACTTTCGTGTTCTGCTCGGTTCCGGATTCGGTGCTCGGACTGCGGGAAATCCACCGCGTGCTGAAACCCGACGGCCGACTGCTGATGCTGGAGCACGTTCTGCCGGAAAACGCCTTTCTGGCGAATTGGTTCAACCGCCTCAATGAATTCACCGTTCGCCGGATCGGCGTGAATATCAACCGCACCACGGCGCAGAATATCCGCTGCGCCGGTTTCGAGCTGGAAGAAGAACACAACTTGCTTTCGACCATTTTCAAACTATTTGTCGCACGCCCCCTGAAAGTGTGAAGTTCACGTGCCTCATCCTCTGGCAACAACTCTGGCGATGCTTCAAAGTCACACTGAGCCTGTTTGGAAAGCTTCGTATGCCGTCGCTCATGCGGAAACAGGGGCAGGAATTTCTGTTGTCCGGATGTCAGCGTTGAAATGATGGCAAATGGCCAACGGAGGATTTTTGCGACAGTCTCGCCAGCGTCGATTGCCCATCAATGCAAAACCGGGGAGGTTTACATGCATACTCTACCTGAATACGATGCCATTGTCATCGGCCTCGGACCGGGCGGCGCTACAGCGGCCCGCGAGCTGGCCCGGCGCGGCCTTCGCGTGCTGGCGCTGGAGAAGCAACGCATGCCGCGTTACAAAACTTGCGGCGGCTGCCTTTCCGGCAAAATTCGTCCGCTGCTGGATGATGACGTCGATGCGGTCATCGAGGCGGAGATCACCCGGGTGATTGTGACGTTTCGTGGTCAGAACGAAATCGTCGTCGAGTCGGACACACCCATTGCTTACATGGTCATGCGCGACCGATTTGATCATTACCTGGCACAAAAAGCGGCCGCGGCCGGCGCGGTTATCCACGAGGGCGAGCCGGTGAAAGCGATCCTTCGCCATGCGGATCACTTTGAGGTGGTCACCTCCCAAGGCCGTTACCATAGCCACTTCGTGGTCGGCGCCGATGGCGTCAATGGCATCAGCCGGCGGGCGCTGGGCTATCCGCCGCCGAAGCATTTGGCCGTGGCGCTGGAAGGCGAGGCGCGCATTGTTCCCGAGCGGTTTGAGCAAATGCACGGCACCGTCCGGCTGGACATCGGCGATATTCCGTACGGCTATGGCTGGATTTTTCCGAAAAAGGATCACTGGTCTTTAGGTGTCGGAACGGTGCAAGCTCTGGAGGAACATCCCAAACAATTGTATCGCACGTTTATCACTCACCAGTACGTTGATGAGGCCATCGAACACGAAGACCGGCGTGGATTTCGCATTCCGCTTTACAGCGCCAGTCCTTCACCTATCGCGGATGATGGTTCGCTGCTTGTGGGCGATGCCGCCTCGCTGGTCGATCCGTTTCTCGGCGAAGGCATTTATTACGCCATTCGCAGCGGCGGTTTCGCCGCCGAAGCGATTGAAGCCGCCTTGCGGAATGGGCGCCGGGATTTGAGCCAATACCAGCAGACGGTTGAGCGGGAAATGTATCCGGAATTCGAAGCGGCAGCGCGCATTGCCCGGTTTGCTTACCAGTTTCCCAAACTCGGCTTTACTCTGTTTAAACTCCAACCGGAGTACGCCAGAGCCTTCGTCAACATCCTGCAGGGCGCCACAAGCTACCGTGAATACTGGCAGGAATGCCATACCGCGGCCAAACTCGGCCTGTTTGATTTCCTGAAGCTCCTCGGCCGCCCGCCCAAATCCGTCGCCCGATCCTACGACCGCATCGCCGACCAGTATGACGCCTTACGCTTTCTTTGGCAAGAAACCCTCGCTCGGGAACCAACGGACTTCTTCTTTGAACTTATCCGCAAACGCGTCCGCCGCGGCGCCCGCCTACTGGATGCCGGCACGGGAACGGGCGAGGCGATCCCATCGCTCTTAAAAATGGTCGATCCCGCGCAGGTGATCGGCGTGGATGTCTCCGACCGGATGCTCGAAATTGCCCGCCACAAAATCCATGACCAGCGGGTGCAGTTTAAGAAGGCAGATTTTCAATTTTTGCCTTATCCCGACAACCATTTCGACGCGGTCATCAGCCTGTGGGCACTGGAAACCTGTCCGAATTCGCTGCATGCGGTTCAGGAATTTTTGCGCGTGATCCGCGACGATGG
>JAUZRQ010000128.1 GCA_030950365.1 Candidatus Zhuqueibacterota bacterium
TCAGCCTTGATTCGAGCGTGCCGGGCGGTCCGTTGGCCTCGCGCACGCGGAAGGTGATTTCCACCGGCCCGCTGATGCGGCGGCCGGTGAATTCCTGCCCGGTTGGCCCAAGCAGAAACCGCACCGTTTTGATGACCGGCGGCCAGGGATCGACATACGGTGTCAGGCCGCCGTTTTGCCGCAGCGGCTGGCGTTCGCTGCCCACGTAGCCATCGACGAAGTGCACGTGCCCGGCGGACGGATAGATGGTGCCCAGAACGGTTTTGCCGGCGTAAACTGAATCGCCGATCGACAACGCAGGCGACGGCTTGATGTGCACATAGGCGAAGTTTTGCACGCGCACATAGGCGTTGTAGCCGCTGCGCGCCATGGCAGTCACCCGGCCATCGGTCACGGAGTACACCGGCTGGCCGTCGGGCTTGGGAATATCCACGGCGTTGTGAAAATGCGGCGCCGAACCGGTGTCGCGATACTCACAAAAGGTGCCGGTAATTTCATGCGATTCATGCAGCGGCTCGATGGGCCAGGCGTACTGTGTCAGGGCCGACGGAGCGGCAAAGGCCAAAATTACCGCAAGCGTTGCGATTGCCTTGAATGTTTTAGCGAGCATCGTTCTTCCAGGGAATTAGGTGAAGCGTTTTTTTCGTGGTTACGGCAAAGCGATTGATGCCTAACACAGGTAACAGAAACGGCGGCTGTAGCTCGTCCTCCGGCGGGGAAAGCGCCGACCGCGTTTGTCCGTCGGTCGATATCAGGAAGACCTGCGCTTGATCGAATTGAAACTGATTATCGCGAAACTGCGGCCGGGCCACGGCGACCGCCAGATGGCGGCGGCCGGGCGAGAGCAGCATGGCAACGAGTTTTTGCGCCGAGCCAGACGCTGAAAAAAGCGTGTGAACCTCCCCGGTGCTCAGGTCGATCCGCCGCAACGCTTTGCGATCAGTGAAATAGAACCGCTGCCGGTCGGGATCGAACCGCGCGGCGTCGAATAGCCCGCGGCTTTCCTGCACCTGCCGGCCCGCACGGTCGAAAATCCGGATTTTGCGGATCATGTCGGGCGTGGCATAAGCGTCGTACGAAGCCACGGCCAGGAAGCGGCCGCCGTCGCTCATACGCAGGGCATACAGACTTTGCTCGGGCAGAATCAGGTGCCACTGTTCGCGGCCATCGTGGTCGAACAGCCAGAGATGGCTGTTGCGGTTCGCAAGCGGATGCTGGGGGCGCGCCGCGCTGGCCATGGCCGCCACCGCCAGCCAGCGGCCGTCGGCCGATACATCCAGCATCAGGGCGCGCTCGTAATCGAACGGTGCGTCATCGAAAAGGCGCACCTTGCGCAGCAAACCGCCGTTGGCATCGTAAATGTGCAGCGTGGCGGTGGCCGGATTGGCCACAAAAACGCGTTCACCGCGATCGGTCACCTGCACCACTGGAAACGGCTCATCCCGATGCAGCGGCAATGCAAGGGCGGTTTGCTGCGTGCCGTCGCTTCGGAATATTTGTAGCAACCAGCGCGCTTCACCGGATTTGGCATCATGAACCTGTGCCAGCACGGCCAGCCGGTTTTGCGCGCGATTTGCCTGAGCGTACGCCATGCGCGCTCCGGTGGGGGATAGTTGTGTGACTGCGGCGTTTCGCTGCAGCATCAGGCCGTCGGCCGTCACAGCCCATATCCGGTAGGCAGCCCCGGCTGTATCGGCCTGGCAGGCCAGGATTTGTTTCATCGGCTGCGCCAGTGGCAAAGACGCCGCGGATTGGATTTTGCCCAGCGATTGGGCGGCGCCTTCGCCGGCCACGAGTGCAAACACAACGGCATGGAAAATCACGCTATTTCGAAGCACATTTTCACTCCAGGTATGGATACATCCGCTGAGGCAACCGCTGGCCAATTGTTATCTCGGCTGCCCGCTTGCTCGATTCGTTATGGACTTTTCTATCACAGATAATAGGCAATTGTTGTATTTGAAGCAATGATTTATGTATGGAAGCCCCTTGTGAAAGAAAAAGATTTTGTCGCGATGTCTCGCAACGTAGCGCGACTCTCCGAGTCGCGGCAGTTATTATGGATATGGATTGGTATAGCATCGCGGCTCAGGAGCGGCGCGTGACTCGCACAATCGCGACCATTTTTTCTTAAAAAATGCAAAGCAATGTGACAAAGCCACAAAATTGTCGTGCTTTTTTGGTATTTTATAATTACTTTTGTTAAAGACTGTCATAAATAGATTAGATAAATAGTCGGGGCTTTCTGCTGAGGGGAATACCTGCATGCGCGCGAGCCGGTCTATTCCGGATAAAAGCGCGCCGAAAGCTCAATCCAATTTCGAATGCAACCGCTTGACCTGAATCACCCGCCGCCACCCTGTACGGTCATTGTCTGGCACACCGGGAAAGTATCAACCTGTCCATTGAAACGAGTCCATGCGGCACGGGACCGATCTCACTGGATTTTCACGACGCCCTGATGTTCGCGATATCCCCATGGCGGTACTCTCTCTGTTCATTTGCTGAGATCACGGCCTGATTTCACAGCCGATGTGGGTTTCCCGTCCTGGATGACCGGCAGGGGTCGGCGAGTGATCCATGCCGGAGCGCCAGCCACCGGGCAAAACACGCTTTTTGCGAAGATTGCCCGGGGCAAACTGCTGCAATCCAATCATTCATGGTCTTTTTATGCGCCCTAATTTTTACCAACTGAAGTAGGTTTATCATGCAAATGATAAAACGTTTATCGCTTGCTTTTGCGGTTTCGTTTCTGTTTCTTTATGGCCAAAATGGCCATGCGCAACGGTCCACGCTAAAGGTGCGGTTCATGAGCATGAACCCGCATGTCGGGCAGAAATTTGAGTTTCGCGTGGTGGATAAAGGCACGTGCATGGAAGTGGGACGCGTTTCGCTGGCCGCCATTGCCAACCATGATTTCGACGTGGAGCTCGAAGTCGTTGAGACCGGCCACAGCTACTGGATCGATTTTTATGCCGATCTCAACATGAACGGCCTGTATGACGCTCCGCCGACAGATTATGCCTGGCGTCTCGAGTTGAATGATGCGCAGGGCGATACCATCCTGACGTTCACACACAACACCTCATTCACCGATGTCATGTGGCCGTATATGCTGACGCTGAACCTGACCAACATGAATCCGCATGTTGGGCAGCAACTCGGCGTGCGCGTTGTGGATGTGGGATCGGGAATGGAGATCGGGCGCAAAAAGCTGATGCTGACCACCCCAGATACGACCGTGGGGATCCCGGGACCTATGCCGGGGCATACCTATGATGTGGATTTTTACGCCGACCTGAAGCAAAACGGCGCGTACGATGCGCCACCGGCCGATCACGCCTGGCGGCTGACCGCCAGCAACGTGGCCGGAGACCCCCAGCTTGACTTCTCGCACAATACCAATTTCACCGATATCCAGTGGCCTCCGGCCACCGGCGTCACTCCGGACGATCGGCTCGAGGGCTTGCCAACCGATTTTACCCTGCTACAAAATTTCCCCAACCCGTTCAATCCGGAGACCACCATCCGTTTTGATGTACCGATCACAGCGCACGTGCGGCTGGTCGTTTTAAATAGTCTCGGACAGGAAGTACGGGTGCTGGTGGATGCCGTGCTGCCCTCGGGGCGTTACCAATCGGTGTGGAAGGGCCGCGACGATGCGGGCCGTGCGCTGGGCTCGGGATTGTATTTTTATCAATTGTAGAGCGAAGCCTTCAAGGCCATGCAGCGCATGCTTCTGCTGAAATAGACTGCCCTTTGCTATAACGATTCGGCATGACACCGAATTCTGGCATTCCGGCTTCCAGCGACCACCGAAGAGGGGCGCCGGAATGCCGGAATCTCCTAGATAGTTTTTTCCCAGGGTCAGCAATTCCGGTATTTTTCGCCATTCCCCTTTTGCGAAGGGCGAAAAAATCGGAGTAGCAAAATCAATATTCAGAACTGCAGATATGGCCGAAGAGCTACCCGTTTTTGGCTCGACAACGATATCGGGCGCTGACGGCATCATGCTGGCTATGCCCGGGTTTTTAGAACAATCTGCCGGAGGTAGAATGAAATCCTTTTGGCCGGGGCTTGTATGCCTGTTGCTGCTGTTGCTTATGCTTTCGGCTTGCAAATATACGATGGCGCTCCTGCCACCCGGTCGGGATGCGCCGGACAGGAACGTTCCCGTTTCGTTTGAACATTTGGTGTCGCCCAATTTTCAGGCCAATTGTGCCTTCAATGGCTGCCATGGCGAGCAGAACGCGCAGGTGGGACTACAATTGCTATCGTGGGAGACGGTGGTACGGGGCTCGGAGGCCGGAGAGGTCATCATCCCATACTGGCCGGAGCAGAGCCTGATCATGGATATGCTCACCGGCCGTGACCAGCCGCAGATGCCGTTTAACTGCGCTCCGCTGGATTCGGTTTTGATCGATACGTTTCGCCTTTGGATCGCCGAAGGCGCGCCACGGGATGATGGGACGATTCTATACAGCGAGCCCGGGCCCCGGCTGATTGTGCCCAACTGGGAAGACGGCTGGACTTCGGTGATCTCGCTCGATGGCCTCGTGATCAGCCGGCTGATTCAGGTCGCGGCGGACGATGGCTCGCCGCCGCGGCCGGTGCATGGGGTCGGCGACAGCGAATCCATGTATGTGGCCGAGGAAAACGGCTCGCAAATCCGCTAATTGGCCGCGGCCGATTTTTCGCTGCAGGGCGCGGTGCGTCTTGCCGCCCCGCCTTTCCGCCTGCTCTTGCACGCGGGAAAAATTTATGCGGCGCACCGTCTCCGGGGCACGCAGCCGGACAATCGTATTTCGGTGCTGGATACCTCGACACTGGACGTGCGGACAACGATCACCGTGCAGCAGGAGCCGGTCGCGCTGACGTATGATCCGCATACGCAGCGCACTTATGTGGCCTGATGCGGCATCGATTGGATTACCGTCATCGATCCGCAGACGGATCGCGTTTCGGGAGGTTTCTCGGTTTTGGCGGATCCCCTGCCAGCAACTCGTCCGGCCTCGCGCCCGTGCACCTCGCCGTGCAACCCGACAGCGCCCGGCTCTGGGTGTCCTGTGAAAATTCGTAGGAGGTTCGAGCCTATGCTTTGCCAGCGAATGAAATCGTGGTCACCGTGTCGGTTCCTGCCGGTCCCGCGCAGCCTGGCATGGTGCCCGATGGCAGCCGGCTATTCGTTGCCTGTCGCAGCGCCGACCGCGTGGCGGTCATCGATACCCGAATTCGATCGGTTGAGCAGATCATTCGAACCTTCGGGCTCGTCGAACCAACCGGTTGTGCCATTTCGCCGGACGGAAGCCTGGCGTTGATCAGCAACGCCAATGGCAAGCGTGCGTATTTTCCGCGGCGGGTGCCCGGGCCCCGGCGCAATGTGCTGATCTGGGATATTCGGGGAAACCAACCAGCAAAGGTGCTGGAGGTCGAAAGTGCGGCCGGATTTATGACGGTGTTTTGATATATTGCCGGTAAGGCCCCCACCAGCATGCATGTAAGGGAGGTTCGCCATTCATATGCTGCCGCTGATTTTTATTGACATTGAGCCGAAAGTTTTTGTTTGGAAAAACACCAGCCGGGGGAAAGCGGCCCGGGTCGATCTGGCCAATGAGGGATGCCAGATCGGTCATATCAACGCATTCTATCCTTTAGCAGTTCCTGTTCAATGACTCGATGCGTGCTATTTTGACGATTGGCTTTTGGCACGGACGAGACCGCTTGAACCGGATCCGGTAGCCATTCAGGTCGCTGCCGGTATCGTCAGCGCGCACAGGCAGGCCATTCCAGTCTTTGCTAATAGGGCCGAAGGGGTGCTGTGGGCGCTGTATCAATCTCGCAATATTCTAATTTTTAGGAAAAACATAGCGATATTCTGAATCGTGGGAATGATCAAGGAAAAGCCTTGCTTCTGCCATGATGTAACTTTAATAAAAACATAGATATGTCTGTTGGCTTTTGCTGTGATTGTGGCATATTTTTTGGAGCATAGCATGTGAATCGGTTACCATGGTGATAACCGCAGGCAACGGGCAAACCCACAGGACAAGCCTATGAGCAAGAAAAAGGATGCCTCTCCGCAAACGGTCACGCTGCCTTCGAACGATCTCTCCCGACTTTTTCAGGTGTTGCAATCCCGAGGATATACCATTCTCGGCCCCACGGTGCGCGACGGGGCCATTGTATATGACGAGCTTGATTCTCCGGACGACCTCCCCAGGGGCTGGACCGATGAGCAGGAAAAGGGCCGCTATCGTTTAAAAAAATCGGGCTATGGAACCTACTTTAGTTTTGCCGTCGGACCACATTCCTGGAAACAGTACCTCTACCCGCCGCGCGTACGGCTCTGGCAGATGCATAAAAACGGCACTGGTTTCGAGCTGAATGCTCAAAATGGCCCCCTGAAGAAATATGCGTTTTTGGGGGTGCGGTCGTGCGAGCTGCATGCCATTGAGATTCTGGACCGGGTGCTGCTGCAAAACGGTTTCGAGGATCCGACCTACAAGGCCCGCCGCAAAGAGGCGCTGATCATCGTGGTGCAGTGCACCGCACCGGCCAGCACCTGCTTCTGCGCATCCATGCAAACCGGCCCGAAAGCCGAACGCGGATTCGACCTGGCGATGACGGAAGTCGCGGATGGCGAGCGGCACTATTTCGTGTTGCAGTCGGGCAGCGACGCCGGACGGGAAATCGTGCAGGAGCTGGCTTGCGCGGCGGCCACGGCAGAGGAAATCGCCGCGGCCGAACAGGCCGTGAAGGCGGCGGCAGAACGGATGGGCCGCACGCTGGATACCCACGGCCTGCAAGCGGCGCTGTACGCCAACCGCGAGCATCCGCACTGGCGCGAGGTGGGCGAACGCTGTCTGAATTGCACCAACTGCACGCAAGTGTGCCCCACCTGTTTTTGCACCACCGTGGAAGACATCACCGATTTGACCGGCGCCACGGCCGAGCGCTGGCGGCGCTGGGACTCGTGCTTCACCATGGAGTTTTCGTACCTCCACGGCGGTAGCGTGCGATCATCGGCCGGGGCGCGTTACCGCCAGTGGCTGACGCACAAGCTGGCGAGCTGGGTCGATCAGTTCGGCGCCTTCGGCTGCGTGGGTTGCGGACGCTGCATCGCCTGGTGTCCTGTGGGCATCGATATCACCGAGGAAGCCCGGATTATGTGTGCAGAAACCGTGAATCAATGAGGAATATTCGGCTTTTTCATGGAGGCCGCAAATGGAAAATCTGGATGTCGTGCTGAAAAAGCACCCGTTTTTTGAGGGCATGTCCGAAGAGCACATCCGGTTCATTGCCGGCTGTGCGGCCAATGAGGTGTATAAAAACGGCGATTACCTGTTCCGCGATGGCGAGTCTGCCGACAAGTTTTATTTCATCCGTCACGGCCACGTGGCGCTGGAACTGCATGCGCCGGAACGCGGCGTGCTCACCATCCAGACCCTGGGCGAGGGCGACGTGCTGGGCTGGTCATGGCTGATCCCGCCGTACAAGTGGCATTTTGATGCCCGCGCCATGACTCTGACCCGCGTGCTGGCTTTGGATGGAAAGTGTCTGCGCAAAAAATGTGAGACCGATTACCAGCTTGGCTACGAGTTGATGAAACGCATCGCGCACATCATGGAAGAGCGTTTGCATGCGACACGGCTGCAATTGCTGGATATGTACGGTGTGCATGCCTGATCGATGAAAGAGCCATTTCACAGACAGGGAATCCATAACCATGGAAACACTCGTTTCTGACGTGAAACAGGAGCTACCCACGGATTCGATGGCGGTGCTGACCGCCGATCCGATGATTCCGGAACCGTTTCGGGTGGTGCAGCGCAAACCGGAAACGGAGGATACGTTCACTCTCGTGCTGGAGCGCGCGCAGAGCGACCGGCCGTTCGAATTCCAGCCGGGTCAGTTCAACATGCTGTACGTGTTCGGCGTGGGCGAGGTGCCCATTTCCATCAGCGGCGATCCGGCGCAACCGCAGCGGCTGGTGCACACCATCCGGGCGGTCGGCACGGTGACGCGGGCCATGCAAAAGCTGCGCAAGGGGGCCATCGTGGGTGTGCGCGGTCCCTTCGGCCGCGGCTGGCCGGTGCTGGAAGCGCAGCAGCAGGATGTGGTGATCGTGGCCGGCGGTATCGGTCTGGCGCCGCTGCGCCCGGCTCTGTACCACATTCTGCGGCATCGCGACGCCTACGGCCGGGTGGTGCTGCTGTACGGCGCTCGCACCCCGGAGGATATCCTGTACATCAAAGAACTGGAAAAATGGCGCGGCCGGTTTGATATGGAAGTAAAAGTCACCGTGGACCGGGCACTGGGCGATTGGCACGGCCACGTGGGCGTAGTTACACAACTGATCCCTAAAACGAGCTTCGATCCCCAAAACGCCATCGCCATGATTTGCGGCCCGGAAATCATGATGCGGTTCACCATTTACGAACTGCAGCGTTCCGGCATGCCCAACGACCGCATTTATGTTTCCATGGAGCGCAACATGAAATGCGCCATCGGCTTTTGTGGCCATTGTCAGTACGGGCCCAAATTTATCTGCAAGGATGGCCCGGTGTTTCGCTACACCGAAATCGAGAACCTGTTTGGCATACGCGAGATCTGACCATGAAGACAAAGCGAAAACCCAAACTGGCGGTATGGAAATTCGCCTCGTGTGATGGCTGCCAGTTGAGCCTGCTGGATTGCGAAGACGAGCTGCTGGATGTGGTGGGCGAAATCGACATCGCCAATTTCCCGGAGGCCTCGCGGGCGGTGGTGAAAGGGCCGTACGACATTTCGCTGGTGGAAGGCTCGATCACCACGCCGAAGGATGCGGAGCGCATTCACAAGGTGCGGCGCGCGTCGAAAGTGCTCATCACCATCGGGGCCTGCGCCACCGCCGGCGGCATTCAGGCGCTGCGCAATTTTCAGGATGTGGATCAGTTCATCTCCATTGTGTATGCCTCGCCGGATTACATCAGCACGCTCAACAAATCCACACCGATTTCCGAGCACGTGAAGGTGGATTACGAGCTGCGCGGCTGCCCGGTGAACAAATACCAGCTTCTGGAGGTGATCAGCGCGTTTCTCAACGGCCGCCGTCCAGTGACGCCCTCGCACAGCGTGTGTATGGAATGCAAACAAAAAGGCGTGGTGTGCGTGATGGTGGCGCATGGCACGCCCTGTCTCGGGCCGGTGACCCATGCCGGCTGCGGCGCGTTGTGCCCGTCGTATGCGCGCGGCTGCTTCGGCTGTTTTGGCCCGAAGGAAACGCCCAACACGCACTCGCTGAGCGAGTGGTGGCAGGAGGAATTGGGCGCCAGCAAAGGCGACATCATCCGGGCGTTCCGCGGAATCACTGCCTATGCCGAACCCTTCCGGAAGGAGAGCGAAGCGTATGAACTCCAGTGAAACGCGTGTGAAAACGACGACGCCTGCGGCCAACGGCAAGCGCACGATCAGGGTGGATTATCTGGCGCGCGTGGAAGGCGAGGGCTCGCTGCAGGTGAAAATTCGCAACAACGAAGTGGTGGATTGCAAGCTGGGTATTTTTGAGCCACCGCGGTTCTTTGAAGCGTTTCTGCGCGGCCGGTTGTACACCGAACCGCCCGACATCACCGCGCGCATCTGCGGCATCTGTCCGGTGGCCTATCAAATGAGCTCGGTGCACGCCATCGAGAGCGCGTTCGGCGTGACCGTGCCCGGGACGATCCGCGAGCTGCGCCGACTGCTGTACTGCGGCGAGTGGATCGAGAGCCACGCGTTGCATATCTACATGCTGCACGCGCCGGATTTTCTCGGTTATGAAGATGCCATCCGTATGGCGGCGGATCATGCCGAGGCGGTGCAGCGCGGATTGAAGCTGAAGAAAACCGGCACTGATCTGGTGGCGCTGTTGGGCGGACGCGAGATTCATCCCATCAGCGTGCGGGTGGGTGGCTTCTACCGCGTGCCGACGAAAAAGGAATTGCAATCCATCGCCGACAAACTGAAATGGGCGCGCGACGCGGCGCTGGAAACCGTGCGCTGGACGGCGACCCTACCTTTTCCGGAATTCGAGCAGGATTACGAGTTTGTGGCGTTGCACCATCCTGAGGAGTATGCACTCAATGAAGGGCGGCTTATTTCCAACAAAGGATTGGATATCTGCATTCAGGAATACGACCGTCATTTTGTGGAAGAACACCTGCCGCATTCCAATGCGCTGCATTCGCATATCGTCGGCCGCGGCGCATATTTCGTCGGACCGCTGGCGCGGTTCAATTTGAATTTCGAGCAGTTGTCGCCGCTGGCGCAGGAAGCGGCGCGAGATGTGGGCTTTCTGCCGGATTGCCGCAATCCGTTCAAGGGCATTATCGCGCGGGCGGTGGAGACCCTGTACGCGTGCGATGAAGCGTTGCGGATCATCGAAAACTACGAGATGCCGGAGCGGCCGTATGTGGAGGTGCACCCGCGCGCGGGCATGGGCTACGGCTGCACCGAAGCGCCGCGCGGCATTTTGTTCCACCGCTACCGTTTTGACGAGAAGGGCCACATTCTGGATGCCAAGATCGTGCCACCAACGGCGCAGAACCAGCGCGTGATGGAATCAGACCTCTGCGCCGTGGTGACGAAGAACCTGGAGCTGGATGAGGACAAGCTGACCTGGCTGTGCGAGCAAACCATT
>JAUZRQ010000129.1 GCA_030950365.1 Candidatus Zhuqueibacterota bacterium
GTCATCCGTTTTTTTGTAGCTATTCAGTTATTCCCGTTTGATGAAATCTTGCCCGTCATCGCGAGCAGCCGCCGCAAGGCGGGTGCGCCTGTCCGACTGCTGGCGGACGGCGATCTCTTTGCAAATATAACAATGAGATCGCGTCGTCTCCGCCAGCTGGCGGATCCTCGCGATAACGGTTAAGAGAATGAACAGTTACGTTTTTTCTGTGCTCTTGTGAAAAAGAGCTCTTTTACATGACACCACCTTCCCAAGTTTAACCTGGGAAGGTGGTGTAAATTGAATTCGATGCATTCTCTGCATGCGCGGCGCGCTCTGCGAGAATTCGCTTTTTAAAATCACAGCTCGGGCTCGGCCGGCTTTTCTTCAAACCAGCCGTACAGCGCCGGCAATAGCAGCAGCGTGGACAGAATCGTCGTGAACAGGCCGCCGATCACCACCGCCGCCAGCGGGCGCTGCACCTCGCTGCCGATGCCCCTGGCCAGCAGCAGCGGCAACAAACCGAGCAGGGTGGTGAGCGCGGTCATCAGAATCGGGCGCACACGCAGCAGCCCGCCCTCGATGAGTGCCTCGCGCAATGGCGTACCGCGCCGGCGCATGTCGTTGATGAAGCTCACCATCACGATGCCGTTTTGCACCGCCGTACCCATCAGCGCAATGAAGCCCACCGAGGCCGGTACCGACAGGTACAGCCCGCCGATCCACAGCGCCATGATACCGCCCACGATCGTCAGCGGCAGGTTAAGCAGAATGAGCATGGCGTTTTTCAGCGAGTTGAACGCCGTGAACAGCAGCACCACGATGAGCACCAGGGTGATGGGCAGGATGATGGCCAGGTGGCGGTTGGCGCGCTGCTGATTTTCGAACTGGCCGCCCCAGGTGGTGAAATAGCCCGGCGGCAGCTTCACGCGCTCGGCGATTTTCTGCTGCGCTTCTTTCACAAAACCGCCGATGTCCCGACCGCTGACGTTGCACTGCACGGTGATGCGGCGCCTGGAATCCTCGCGGCTCACCTGCGCCGGTCCCTGCTCGATGTAAATATCCGCGAGCTGTTGCAGCGGAATACGGTGACCGTCCGGCGTGCTAACCAGAATGTTTTTGATTACCTCCACATCCCGGCGGAAGCGCTCTTCCAGCCGCACCAGCGCCGCAAACCGGCGGTCGCCTTCCAGAATGGTGGTGGCCTCTTTGCCGCCGATGGCGATCTCCACGATGTCGCGGATGTCGGCCACGTTCAGGCCATAGCGCGCCACCTTGTTGCGGTCGATTTTGATCTGCAGATAGCCGAGACCGGACACCTGCTCCACCTGCACATCGCGCGCCCCTTCCACCGAACGCAGCACCGCGGCGATTTCATCGGCTTTCTCTTTCAGGATGTCCATATCCTCGCCGAACAGCTTTACCGCAATCTGGCTGCGGACGCCGGAAATGAGCTCTTCCACGCGCAAAGCGATGGGTTGATTGAACGAAAACGCTACCCCGGGAATCTTTTCCAGCCGCTCGCGGATTTCCTCCACGATGTCTTCTTTGGAATAGCCCTTGCGCCATTCGGAAAGCGGCTTCATCATCACGTAAATATCGCTGAAGTACGGCTGCATCGGATCGGTAGCTACCTCGGCGCGTCCGGTGCGGCTCACCACCGTGGTCACCTCCGGGGTTTTTAAAATCTCCCGCTCGATCACCGAGCAGATTTCCGTGGAACTCTCCAGCGAAATGGTGGGCAGCCGGATCGCCTGCAGCGCGATGGCGCCCTCTTCCAGTTCCGGCACGAACTCGCTGCCCAGAAACGGAAACAGGCCCAGGCCGCCGAGCACGATCACCAGCGCAATCACCAGCGCCTTGCCGCGGTGGTCCACCACCCAGGTAAGAATGGGACGGTACCCGCGTTTCACGAGCGAAACGAGTTTGTTTTCTTTGTTGGACACTTTTTTGCCCAGCATGAAGGTCGCCAGCATGGGCGCCATGGTGAGCGCCAGTAACAGCGACGAAAACAGTGCGAAACTGATGGTCATGGCCAGCGGGGAGAACATTTTGCCTTCCATGCCGGTGAGCGTCATCAGCGGCAGGAACACCACCACCACCACGAAAATGGCAAAAGCGCTCGGCCGGCCAACTTCCTGCGCGGCGCGCAGCACCAGCACGCGGATGGTCTCGCGCCCGCCGGAGGCCCGGTGCTCCTGAATGTGCCGGATGATGTTTTCGATCACCACGATGGCGCCGTCCACCATCATGCCGATGCCGATGGCCAATCCGCCGAGGCTCATCAGGTTGGCGGAAAGGCCGGTGTAGCGCATGATGATGAAGCTCATCAGCGCGGACAGCGGCAGCACCAGCGCCACGATGAACGCGCTGCGGGCATTGCCCAGAAAGAACGCCAGCACCACGATCACCAGAATGCCGCCGATGAGCAGCGCGCCGGTGACGGTGCTGATGGCCGCATTCACCAGCTCGATGCGGTCATAATAAGGCACGACGCGCACGCCCTCGGGCAGCGCTTTTTTGATTTCTTCCATTTTGGCTTTGACGCGCTCCACGACGTCGCGGCCGCTGCCGCCTTTCAGCATCATCACAATACCGATGACGGTTTCACCTTTACCGTCCTTGGTGGCCGAGCCGAACCGCACCGCCGGCCCGAACTCCACCCGCGCCACATCCTTGATGTACACCGGCGTGCCGTTGCGGGCGGTCACCACAATGTTTTCGATGTCTTCCAGGCTCTGAATCAGCCCCACGCCGCGCACGATGTACTGCTCGTAATTGCGCACGATATAATTGCCGCCGGCGTTGGTATTGTTCTCGGCCACGGCGTTGAACACGTCGGCCAGGGTTACGTCATACGCCAGCAGCTTGTTGGGATTGACCAGCACCTGGTACTGCTTTACGTAGCCGCCCAGGCTGTTCACCTCAATCACCCCGGGCACGGTGCGCAGCACGGGCGCGATCACCCAGTCCTGGATGGTGCGCAGCTCCATGGGCGAGTGCCGGTCGCTTTCGATGGTGTACTGGTAGATTTCGCCGAGACCGGTCGATACCGGGCCCATCTCCGGCACCACGCCCTCGGGCAGTTCTTCCTGCGCCGCAGCCAGCCGCTCAAACACAAGCTGCCGGGCGAAATACACATCCATATCATCTTTGAATACCAGGGTGATGGCCGACAGCCCGAATTGGGAAATCGAACGGCTTTCCACCAGTCCGGGCAGGCTGCTCATTTCAATTTCGATGGGATACGTTACCAGCTTTTCTACTTCCACGGGCGATAGCCCGGGCACTTTGGTCAAAATCTGCACCTGATTGTTGGTCACATCGGGGAATGCGTCGATGGGCACGCGCTGGTAACTATCCACGCCCCAGGCCACGATGGCCACCAGGGCGAGGCCCACCAGCATGCGCTGATGCACCGCAAACCGAATCAGACGATCGATCATATAGATTTTCCTTTCGAATTGGATTCGGGTTCGTGTTCCGATTCAACCCAGTAATGGAACCGGTTTGGCACGGACTTCCGCCTGCTCCAGTCCGGGATGTACCAAACTGCGCCGCATCCCGGCCAGACTTCGGTTTAAGCAGCGGAAGCCGATATCGACTAATGCTCTTCGCTCTCCAGGCTTTCCTTCATCAGCTCGGATTTCAGAAAGAACGCGCCTTCCACCACCACCTTTTCATCGCCCTTGAGGCCGGCCAGCACTTCCACGAAGCCGTCCTTGCGTTTCCCGGTTTTGACCAGCACCTGGCGGAAGGTATAGTGGGCATCGCCATCTCCAGCGCCATCGCTGTCGGCGCCCTTGTTTTCGGGGGCCAGCACGAAAACGAACTCGTTTTTGCCGTCGTTTTCCACCGCGGATTCCGGCACCACAATCGACGGCTGGATGGCCTCGCTGAAAATGCGCATGGTGGCGAACATTTCTGGTTTGAGTTTGAAGTCCGGGTTATCCACCGTGCTGCGCACCTTGACGGTGCGGGTGTCTTTTTCCACCACCGGACTGATATACTCGAGCCGGCCGGGAAACACCGCGTTGGGATAGGCTTCGGTCACCACCTCCACACGCTGACCGAGACGCACAATGCTGAGGTCTTTCTCATAAATGTCCGCCACCACCCAGACGCGGCGGATGTCCACCACTTCCATGACATCCGTGTTGGGCTCGACCAGTTGCCCCAGCTTGACATCGAACCGGCCCACCATGCCGTCGATGGGCGACGTGATTTTAAGCGAGGCCAGAATTTTGCGCTCCAGATGCGTTTTCACGCCGGATTCCAACGCGATGCTTTTGGTGATGCGCTGCGCCTCTTCATCGCTGATGCCGATGGAGTGCAGCTTTTGATCCGCGGCGCTGAAGGCGGCCTTGGCCTCTTCGTACGCCGCCTGAGCTTCGTAAAAAGCGCGCCGGGCGGCGATGTTCTCTTCCAGCAGTTTTTTCTGGCGTTCGTAGTTGGCGCGCGCCAGCTCCAGGGCCGCGCGCGTGCGGATGTACTCGCCCTTAATCTCGCCGATTTCCGGGCCGATAATTTCCAGCAGAGGTTGGCCTTGTTTCACCCGCTGGCCCTGGATGACGAAAATTTTGCTCACCCGGCCGGAAATCAGGGTGCCGATGTCGGCGATTTTGTCGGGCAGCGCTTCGATGCGCGCCGGTGCAGCCAGAAAGCCTTCCAGCCGCCGGTGATCGGGCGGAGCGATTTTGATCTGCATGAGTTGCATCTGTTCCTGATTCAATTCCACCATGCCGGGCGCATGTGACTCATCGGCATGCGCTTCGGCGCCATCGTGGTCTGCGTTCTTTCCGCAGGCCGCAAGGCCAGCCGTGAGGACGAACAGCAGATAAACGATTTTTTTGGACATCGTTGGCTCCTTGTCTATGTTATTAAAATTTGTCTTCAATTCCCGCGCCATTCGGGAAACATTTCCCGCCTGGCAAAAATCGCGGACGCTACTCTCCGCTCAATCAAAAATGTGAATCGAACTGGACCGTTCGAGTTCGGCCAGCGCTTTTTGATAGCGCGCCAGAGTATCGATATAACCCCGGTGCACTTCGATGAGAGTCCGCTGCGCTTCCAGCAGGGCCAGATAACCGACCTCGCCTTCTTCATAGCTGCGCAGCACAATGCGGTACATTTCATCCGCCTGCTGCAGCAACTCGGTGTTGTAAGTTTGCACCTGTTCCTGTGCGGCCTGCACCCGGGCATACGCCGCCTCGATGTGCGAGAACAGCCGCAAACGCACGGCTCCGGCGTCGTAGCGGCGTGCAGCCAGCTCTGAGGAGGCAGCCTGAATTTCGCCGCGCTGTCGGAAGGCAAACCACAGCGGCAGGCGAAAGCCGATCTGGATACCGTAAAAATTGGGGTTGCCACCGATGTTCTGCTGAAAACCGGTTGCCTCGATGGACGGCAGCAGACGCCCCCAGGCTAATTTGCGCTCGTAGCCGGCGGCGCTGAGACGCGCCCGGGCCAGCCGGAGCTGCGGGTGCTGCTCCAGCGCCCTCGCTTTGATTGCTTCCAGATTCATTTGAAACGGAATGTACCGCAGCGAATCGCTGGCGGCCACCTCGCGGTCGGCTTCCCGGCCGAGCAGCGCATTCAGCCGCGCCCGCGCGGCGCGGTAATCGCTTTCGGCCATTTGCAGTTCATTGCGGGCCCGCGCCAGTTCCACACCGGCGCGCACGCTTTCGATGGCTGCGGCCTCGCCCACACGCCGGCGGATGTCAGCTTTCTCGCGAAAATCGCGGGCGAGGTCCACGCGCTGGCGGGCCAGGGCGAGTTGATCCCGGCGGCTGATGAAATCGGTATAGGCGTCGATTACATCGGCGCGGATTTGCAGCCGAGCGAGCTCGTATTCATACATGACGCTTTCCACCTCGCGCGTCGCCAGGCGGTTGCGCCAAAAAATATTGGTGGGAAATTCGATTTCCTGCGTAATGTTGATCCGCTTCTCTTCGTAGGCGTTGAGCCCGGCTCCGCGGGGCACGCCTTCCCACTCCAGCGACACCTGCGGATCGGGCAGCCACCAGAAGCCAATGGCGCGGCCGCGCGCCACCGCGATGTTGGCCTTCATGGCCGCCAGTTCGGGGTTGTTCTCCTCCGCCAGCCGAATGGCCGCCGACAGCGTGAGTGGCTCATGGTTCTGTGCCGAGCCGGACACCGGCGTGCCCGGAATGACAAAAACAGATACGACCAGTGCAATTATCCCTGAAAATCGGGTCACCATACACGGCTCCTTTATCAATGGGTACATGTCGAGCTGAGACGATTGTAATGAATGGAAAATCGACGCATCTCTGTGGAATTCTGCCGCAACGATCGACCGCCGATCCGTCAAGGAAAACCATGCCGGTCGGCGCCTTCCTGGTCATGCATCGCATGCCAGCATTCGCGCTGCTGCTAAATGCCGACAGAATGGCATACACCAGCGCCATGACTAGCATCGCAAAACATGACAGCTATGGCATGCAAATAGAAACGGGCATCCGCCCGAATGGGCCTACTGCAGAATCACAGAGGAAATTGGAAATGGAATGAATCAAACCAGCGGGGGACGATATACCTGCTGAATCGGGGGCAACATCGATAATGTAGGATCAAAATTAAAATAGGGGAAGACCACCATGGTGATCTGATCGAGTTCGGCCTCAGGGTGATTGTAAAGCACATGGCACACGCAGCGGCAATCTTCGTCGGAGCTCTGGCTCTGGGTGCTGGTGGCCGGATCGGATGGCGTGTGCTTGTCCAGCACGCTGCACAGCAGGGCATCGCAGTTTTTCGACACCCCTCCCTCGAGGCAGTCGATATCCCCGCAAAACACCATGCTGAAAATGTGGGCGAATATTAGCAGTAGAAAAAAGGATTTTAGATTTCTGGTCAACATCCGGTCGTCAATTTAAATTCGAGTCACCAGCACACGAGTATTTCGGAAAAATACGCTCCGTTTTCCGTGCATGCGCATGGATATGGGGTTCAAGGTTGTGCCAAAATAATAAAATCGATTCAATAAAGCAAGCGCAAATCGAGATGGCGTGCGCTTGCCGGCGCCTCCTGGGGGCAATGCGTAGGGCGGCGGGCCCCGGCCGGGCGCGTTTCGTTCGCTGAAACCGGCGTGGATGGTGTACGGCACAGGCAATGCAACGGATGTGGACGGCGCTGTTGGTTGATCATCTTGCGCTTACATGCGACTGAGACGGTTCATAATCATACCGATGCGCAATGGCTCCTTGCGGCCCCGTTTCCTGCTGCCCCATCAACCTTGAAATTGCCTTTATTTGCTTAATAAAATTTTAAGTGATATATATCTTCAAAATCAATACCCTGGATGTAGTTGAGGGGAGTGATTCATCCATACCTGCAATATCATGACTTATTTTGTCAATCCATTTTTCCCCTGTTCATTCGTGCCGGTTGGCGAAACATATCGGGAGCTCCTTTACTGAAACGAGTTGAATATGATTTTCCGGTAATTCATTGACTTCCAGTTTACTGGCATTGAAAATTGCAATGATGAATTGCTACACAGGCTAAATCAACCCCATAATTCTACGTGGAAACGGCCCAACTCTCTGCCTGTAAAAAATTAAAGGCTATCTAATGGACATTGCTATCGGGGAGGACTGATTTCTCAAATTGGACCTGGTTTGATAATAGCACAAATATTCCAGTTCGGGGATGACCGGATCATTGCGGAGCTTGACGAAAGGGCTTCAGTGTTTGGTAGGAGCTGCCTCAAACTTTACCTGACCAAATTGAATAAAAATTCGGATTAGGACATTCAGGAGGACTGCATGCTCCACGGCGATCCGAACCGGCTATCGGAAGTGATTTTTAACCTGCTGGAAAATGACGTGAAATATAGCCCGGAAGGACGCTATATCGAAAGTCATCTACCCGAAAACCGGGATTCGGTGGTGTTCAAAATTGCCGACCAGGGCGTTGGTATTCCGGCAACCGAAGTGCCAAAAATATTCGATCGCTTTTACCGCACGGCAAATGTCCCGGGTACCGTCAAAGGCAGCGGGCTGGGACTGGCGACCTGCGAGAGTATCGTCCGGGCGCACGGGGGGCGAATCGAAGTGGAAAGCGAGGAAGGTTGCGGAAGTACGTTCATCGTACACCTGCCGAAGAAAGCATAGCTCCTGCCAGATCGGCGGCGTTTGGAGCATCATCAATTCAAGCTGCTTCTCCGATATTTCCACAGCGGCACTCCGGTGTGCATGCTCTGCGCAAGCTGTGCAGAGTTTGCACAAGCACCTATGGTTTTAACCAATTTCGCTGACAGTGGCCAGATGATTTAACTTTAATAAAATCAGAGAAAATTTGTCAGAAATCATTTCTGGGAATAACGGCCCTTTCCGCCAGTGTCCTCTGGTAAGGTTTTTGTCTCTCAATGAGTATCCTCCCTGGATGGGGGCGACATTCTGGCTTGTGAGCGGGACGCACAGATATTCCAAGGCTGAATAAAATTTAAGGATTGCGGCGGTTGCCCCCGTTATCTTTTTGGATCGCAGCGACGATATTAGGAATATAATTCGTTGCACGGGGTGAACTGCATAGCGGAGTAGGACGCATGGCGCAAATCCTGATTTATGCATTCTCCATCGGATTAACTCTGTTGATTCCGGTGATTTACTATCGCAACTACAAGAGAAAAGTGCGCATCGCGCGGGAAAAGCTGCAACGCGCCACAACGCTGGGCCTGACCGAGCCGATCTCCTTGCATCCGAAGATCGATCCGAACCGGTGCATCGGAGTCGGCGGCTGCGTCAAAGCGTGTCCGGAGGGCGAAATTCTGGGAATCATCGACGGGCGCGCGGAGCTGGTGTCGCCGAGCAAATGCATCGGACATGGCGCATGTCAGCTTGCCTGTCCGGTGGATGCGATTTCGTTGGTGTTCGGCACTGAGCGCCGCGGTGTGGAAATTCCCTATGTGAAGCCGAACTTCGAGACCAACGTCGAGGGCATTTTCATTGCCGGAGAGCTGGGCGGCATGGGTCTGATACGCAACGCCATCACCCAGGGCGCGGAAGCCATCGATTACATCGCCGAGAGTCTGCGCGACCGCGATCCCGGCATGTTTGATGTGGCCATCATTGGCGCTGGACCGGCCGGCATTGCCGCCACCCTGGAGGCCGAGAAGCACGGACTGCGCTACCTCACCTTAGAGCAGGACGATATCGGCGGCACGGTGCTTAGCTATCCGCGCCAGAAACTGGTGATGACGCAGCCCATGGACATCCCGCTCTGGGGCAAATTCAAACGCCGCGCCATCACCAAAGAAGAGCTGATCGAGCTGTGGATGGAAATCCTGCAGAAGACCGGTGTGGATATCCGGACGTTTGAGAAGGTGCAGGATATTGACCGCGAGGATGGCGCGTATCAAATCATCTCCAGCAAGGGAGAATATCTGGCCAGGCGGGTGCTTCTGGCCATTGGTCGGCGGGGCACGCCGCGCAAACTGGGCGTGCCGGGCGAGCGTTCACCGAAGGTAGCGTACAAGCTGATCGAACCGGAGCAATATCAGCGTAAAAAGGTGCTGGTGGTGGGTGGCGGCGACAGCGCCGTGGAAGCGGCGCTATCGCTGGCCGATCAACCGGGCACGGATGTGACCCTGTCCTACCGCCGGGCAGCGTTCACGCGCATCCGCGAGGAAAACTACGACCGCATTCACGAAGCCATGTCGCGGGACCGCGTGCATGTGCTGTACGAAAGCCGGGTGCTGGAAATACAGCCGACGAGCGTTCTCATCGAAAAGCAGGGCACCGAGTTTGTGATCGACAACGACTATGTGTTTGTGTTCATCGGTGGTGAACTGCCCTTTCAGTTTCTGCAACGGATCGGAATTCAAATCGAAATGAAGTACGGAGAACGATGAGTAAGCCATTCCGCTTTTTTCTGCTGGTGCTGTACGGAGTCGGGCTGGGCCTGTTTGTTGGCGTTCTGTGGAAAGCGCTGCCATACTACCGTCTCGATTTGATCGAACGGCCGCATTCCTTGGCGCACCCGGATTTCAAGCCCGGCGGCCGCATCGGCCACGCGCTGGGCATTCTTGGCAGCGCCATGCTGCTGTTGCTGTTTTTGTATTCGGCGCGCAAGCGGGAGCTATTCGGCCTGCGCTGGGGCAATATCTCGCGCTGGCTGGATATTCACATTTTTTTCGGCATCATGGGACCGCTGTACATTACCCTGCACACGAGCCTCAAGTTCAATGGCATCGTATCCATTAGCTATTTTGCCATGGTGGCGGTGATGCTGAGCGGATTTTTCGGCCGGTACATCTACATGCAAATTCCGCGCGATGAAGAGGGCCATGTGCTGTCGCTGCAAATGGCGTTGGAGCGCGAGAAGCAATTGGAACGGGAACTGCGCAACAATTTTGGGCTTTCGGATGAGGTGCTGCAGCAGATTTTCATGCGTTTTCCGGAGCGTAGCGGACAATTGCAGCTCGGCCTATGGGAAATGATCTGGCTGGATATAGTGCGGCCATTCCGCACGCACCGGTTGAAAAAAATCATCCACAAAGAGGCACCGGAACTGTCCGGTCGCGCATTCTCGATCGTGATCTCCACGATCAAACAGCGCAATTTGCTGATGCGGCGGCGGGCGTTCTCGCGCACGGCGCACAAAATTTTTCACTACTGGCATGTGATTCACAAGCCATTTGCCGTGGTCATGATTGTTTTCATGTTCATCCACATCGTGGTCACGCTGATGTTCGGATATGGATTGCAATTCCGTTAGGATGGGGAGGGAACGGCGAAGGCATGAAAAACGCGGTGAGGGTAGCAGGACGCATCGTGAGTCTGGCAGCGGTGGCGCTGCTGATGATGCAACGGGGCGCCGGGGCACAGATTTCGCCGGGAAAGCTGGCCCGGCCGCACGCGTTTCTGGATGGCATCCAGAACTGCGTCAAGTGCCACAAGGTGGGGCGGGGGCCGAGTGCGAAGAAGTGTCTGGCCTGTCATAAGGAAATTCAGCAGCGGCTGGATGAGCAGCGAGGCTTTCATTTCATGGTCGTTGAGCAGGAAAAGCAGGCCTGTTTTGGCTGCCACAGCGACCACGCCGGGCGCCAGTTTCAACTTGTGTACTGGCCCGATGGCATGGAAAATTTCGATCATGCCCGCACCGGCTACCGGCTGCGGGGAAAACACCAGACGCTCAAATGCCGCGATTGCCATCAGCCGAAATTCGTCCGCGAGGATTTGCGCAAGATTCAGCCGAAAATTGACCTCGAGCGGACGTTTCTGGGGCTGCCGAAGGACTGCCTGGGCTGCCATGAAGATCAACATCGCGGGCAGCTCGGACGCCAGTGCCTGGATTGCCACACGCAGGACGGCTGGAAGCCGGCGAGCGGCTTCGACCACTCGCGGGCGCGATTCAAACTCACCGGTCGGCACCGGCAGGTGAAATGCGCGGAATGCCATCCCAAAGTGCGCGATCGCAAAGCCAGCAATGGCAAGGCCGTTCTGTATGTGAAATACAAAGGCATTCGGTTCAAGCGATGCACGGCATGCCACGATGATGTGCATGCCGGCAAGTTTGGCAACCGCTGCGAACAATGTCACTCCACCCGCGGATGGAGCACGGTGAACCGTAGTCGGTTCGACCATTCGAAAACCCGGTTTCCGCTGAAGGGGCGGCATGCCACCGTGGATTGCCGGAAATGCCATACCTCCGGCAATTTTCTCAAGCGGCTGGCGTTTCAAAACTGCAGCGATTGCCATGTGGATGAGCATCGCGGGCAGTTTGCCTGGCGTGAGGACGGCGGCCGGTGCGACGCATGCCACACCGAAGACGGCTTTCTGCCGGCGCTGTTCACCATCCGCGATCATCAGGAAACCCGCTTTGCGCTGGCCGGAGCTCATCTGGCGGTGCCGTGCGTGAGCTGCCACAAGCTGGTCACCGGGTCGGATGGCCGCGCCTATCGGCAGTTCCGCATCGACCGGCGGGCCTGTAAAAATTGCCACGACGACGTGCACAAGGGCCAGTTCCGGGCGCAGGTGCAGGAACACGGCTGCGCGTACTGCCACACCACCGAGAGCTGGGAGCAGGTGCGGTTCAATCATGACCGGTCGCGCTTTCCGTTGACCGGCCAGCACCGGCAGGTGGCCTGCGAGCAGTGCCACAAGCCGGTTGACGTGGGCACGCCGATGGAGCGGATTCTGTTCAAGCCCATTGAGACCACATGTCAGACCTGCCACCAGGATCCGCATATGGGGCAGTTCAGCCGGCTGAAGCCGGTCAAAACCTGCGAAACCTGTCATCGGACCGACGGCTGGGAGAAGTTGGACTTCGAACATAATCGCGATTCGCGCTTCAAGCTGGAAAATGCGCACGCCAAAGTGGAATGCGTCGGCTGTCATAAGCCGGTACGACGGCAGGGCGTCACGTTCATTTTATATCGTCCGATCGACCCAAAATGCAGCACGTGTCATTGATGATGCAAACCCAAAGGAACACGATGATTGATAAACGCAAATGGGCTTTGACCCTGGTTATGATGGCGGTTTGGAGCCTTCCGGTGTTCGCGCAGGCTCAGCAAAATCCGCACAAGCATCTCAAACGCGACTGCGTGGCATGCCACACCACCAGCAGTTTCAAGGAGATCATCTTCGATCACCGCAAAACCGATTTTGCGCTGGAAGGGCATCATCAAAAATTGGATTGCCAGCAGTGCCACAGCCTGGAGGATTTCAACCGGGTGAAGAATCAGTGCCAGGAATGCCATGAGGATGTGCATCGGGCGAAATTGGGCAGCAATTGCGAGCGTTGCCACAGCGTAAACGGCTGGATGCAGTTCAATATCGAATCGATCCACGAACAGACCAATTTCCCGATTCTCGGCCGGCATGTGTTCGCCGATTGCCAGAGTTGCCATCCCGGCCTGCCTGCTGAGGACCCGGCACTGACGCCGCAGCGCTGTGAATCCTGCCATCGGACTCAGTATATGGAAGCCGCCAATCCGAATCACATCGAAAACGGCTTTTCGACCAATTGCCAGGAATGCCATCAAATGAACGGCTGGCAGCCGGGATTTTATCCCGGTCACGATGCGCTATTTCCGATTTTTACCGGCGAGCATGCCAGCGTCTGGGCCAGTTGCTCGACCTGTCACATCACGCAGGGCTTCGCCGTATTTTCGTGTTTCGATGGCTGCCACGAACACAATCAGGCCGCCATGGATGCGAAGCACCGCGGCATGGGTGGCTACCGATACGAGAGTACGGCTTGCTACAACTGCCATCCCAATGGCAGCGAAGATGGCCTGGCATCCGATCATGATTCGCAATTTTTCCCGATTTTTTCCGGCACGCATGCCTCGCAATGGCAGGCCTGCAGCGATTGCCATGTTAGTCCCGGCGATTTTAAACAGTTTTCGTGCATCGAGTGTCATGCGCATTCGCAGGCACAGACCGATCCTGTACATGCGGCGATCACCGGCTACGTCTATTCCAGTCAGAGCTGCTATACCTGCCATCCCCGGGGTGAACGCGGTGAGTTCCGGGAGCATGATACGCTGTTTTTCCCGATATATTCCGGCAAGCACAAAGGCGCCTGGAAAAGCTGCGCCGATTGTCACAATGACCCGGGTAACCGCAAAGTGTTTACCTGTATCGATTGCCACGCACACAGTCGCGATAAAATGGATGCAAAGCATCTGGGTGAAGTGAACGGATATCGCTACGAATCGCAAGCCTGTTTCAACTGCCATCCACAGGGGAGACAAGAGGATAATTGACATGAGCGCAAGCAAACTATGGATACCGATTCTGATTCTGACAGTCTTGTGTCTGAATACGCAGGCATTGGCGCAGGAAGCCGTATGGCGCCGGGCTGAAGTGAAATACATCTCGCCCGAAGCGGTGTACATCAACGCCGGGAAAGCCGAGGGCATCCGGCTGAATGATAGCTTACGCGTGTATCGCGACGGTCGCATGATCGGGCTGCTACTCGTCAGGCATGTGGCCACACACTCGGCGGCGTGCGAAATTGTGCGTCAGGGGCCGAACATCCGTGCCGGCGATCAGGTGCGGTTTCAAGGCCTGCCGATGAAGGCACGGGATCAACAAAAACGTACTGGCCGGAAATCGCCGAAAATGCACCGGGGAATGAACGCAAACAGGACCGGGCCAAAAGGAGCGCGGGTTGAGCGTGGCCGGAGCCGCAAAAGTACATCCAGGCACAACCAGGTGAGCGGCTATTTGAGCCTGGATGTGAATGTCAGCTATGATCTTACCGGCAAGGGGCTGGCGTACTGGTACCCGGGCGTCAGCGGCAAATTGGAGATTAAAAACGTGTTCGGTAGCGGCCTGACTCTGCGCTACCGCCAGCGTTCGCGGCATTACCGGCGTTCCAACAATTTTGTGAGCGGGCTGATGCTGAACGAGTGGACGCACCGGTTTTACGAACTGGCTCTGACCATGAATGGCAATGATCATGGCAACGAGTTCGCCATCGGCCGTATCCTGGTGCCCTCAGTGCGCGGCATCGGCTATCTGGATGGTGGGTACTACAGCATGAAGTTGCTGCCGGATGTGAGTGTCGGCGTGGTGGCGGGCCTGCAGCCAGAGATCCACCACATCCAGTTGCAGACACGCTCCCCCAAATATGGCTTTTTCGTGAATTACGAGCGCCGGCACTCGCAGGGAATGAGCTGGCAAACAGCGGTGGCGTTTTCGGGCAGTATGCAAAAAGGGGTGATCGATCGCGATTTCGTGTACGTACAAAATCAATTATGGGCGTCGGGGCTCTTTTCGATTTATCAAAGTGTGGAGATCGACATCAACCGTGGCTGGCGGAGGACGGCCGAAGGCCGGAAGCTCAGTCTGTCCAACCTGCATATGTACGCCAACGTGCAGCCGATCCGCATGCTGAACGTGTTTGTATCGTACGACGCCCGCCGGCAAACGCACAATTATAACACCCGCACCACGCCCGACAGCCTATTTGATGGCGATACGCGCCAGGGCGTGTTCGGCGGTGTGAATGTGACGCTTCCATGGAACCTGTTTGTGAGCGTGGATGGCGGCATACGCTTTCACCCAAACTACGCCAGGAACCACATTTTTGGTTCGTTTCTGGTGCGAGCCCGTCACATCCCCTTCCGCGGCGATATGCTGACCCTGCGCGTGTCGGCGTTTCAAACTCAGCTCAACATGGGCTTGCGGCCATCGATCACCTATGGTTTCACGGCGCTGAAGAAGCTGCCGCTGCATGTCACGCTGGGTAGCTACCTATATAAAACCGGCGACGTGATTTCGACCTATTTATATACGCAACTGCGCGCATTTGTCTATCTTTCGCGGCTGTATTTCGTAAATGTGTCTCTGCACCGCTACTGGAACGACCGGTTGAAATCCATGCAAATGTATCTGGAATTGGGGCGGAACTTCTAAAAAAGTATAGAACGCCTGCTTCGCATCTATTGAGAACCACCTCGCATGATGGCCACAGCAGCAGGAAAGCGGTTGCTATAAGAAAGACAAACAATTGAAATTTAATAATTTCAATGGCGAGCCGCCATGCGAATTCGTAAACTGTAAAATCACCGGCTGTTCCTATCATCTACTCCACCGGAGGAAGTCATGCGCATACTCATTGTCGAAGATGATGCCAAGATTGCCGCTTTCATCAAAAAAGCCTGCAGAAGGAAGAATTCGAAGTCGAGATCCTGGAGGATGACAAGCAATGTGAGCACCTGGATTTACAGAAGAATTATGATCTGATTCTGCTGAATCTGGCGCTGCCGCATAAGAGCGGATTCGATCTTTGCGAAGAATGGCGAAAAGAGGGCCTCACCATTCCCATCATCGTGGTTACGGCCAAGGGCGCGCCCAAGGATGTGGTGCGGGCGCTGGAGGGCGGCGCTGATGATTACATCATCAAGCCGTTTTCGTTTGAAGAACTGGTAGCGCGAATCCAGGCAAATTTGCGGCGTATTTCCATGTACGCCGAACAGCTTGTATATCGCGTGGATGATCTCTATGTGGATATCGTCAAGCGCGAAAGTTATTCGCGGTGACGATCGTGTGTATCTTTCGGCACGAGAGATTGTGCTATTGAGCTATTTGCTACAGCATCAAGGAAGAATCGTTTCCAAGGAAGAGATCATGAAAAAGGTGTTTGGCTTTTGGGCCTATGCTAACACCAACATCGTGGAAGTGTACATCAACCACCCGAGGAACAAGCTGAATTGCGGCAGCAAAAAGCCGCCATTCATACCATTCGCGGGGAAAGTTACATGCTGAAAGTGTTTGACTACTGATTGACTTCCACTCACCTCAGGACGTTTTCTTGCAAGGCCCTCTCTTATGAGGACCACAGGACTTCTGCGCGCTTGAACGACCCTTCCCGGAATTTGACGTTCAAAAATCAAGGAATGTTTTTATGCATTCCTGGTGATAATTTGATCGCCCCCCTGGCCTGAATTGATTCATAAATCATACCCCATGGAATACAAATTTGAAGTTTTGTCTCGAAAATGATACTTTGAGCCCGAGATGGATCGGCCTGGATAGCGTATTGTAGCTACGCAACTTTCATGTCGCCCTTACGCATCTTCTACGATGTCGTCATACGCTGTTGTGTTGAAAGAAGCGTCCGGGACGTGTTCCAGCGCGCATAGCGTTCCTTTTGGCATAATTACCACTGCATATCCTTTCCTCCCATGATGCGCCAACACCGCTTGCAAACCCGCCGCAAAATGCGACCGCAGCTTGAGCCGCATCGGACTCTTGTTCAAACCGCGCTATAGACTCCGAACTCAAAGCCAGCTCTTTTGGCCTGACGATACAACCATGCCTCCACATGCGCTGTCGCTGGCCCTTGGCGGTATAATAGAATGCATCCAAAAGATGTGAGTTCAAAGAGCTACCAGGCACTGCAGGCGTACCGCGTGGATATTCCAGCTTCCTGCAAAACACTAAAGTCGAAAAGCGGATTACTCCAACCCTGCTTCCCGTCTTTCGAAAATCCAACGGTCGAACCACGCCACAGTGCGCAGGGCCACATCGCGCATCAGCCGCGGCTCGCGCACCCCGTGCCCCTGACGCGGATACACCACAAACTCGACCGGCACGCCCATTTCTTTAAGCGCCGTGTACAGCTCTCGTCCCTGCGCCAGCGGCACCCGCAAATCATTCTCGCCATGCAAAATCAGAGTCGGCGTTTTCACCCGGTCGATGAAATACAGCGCCGAATGCTTTTTGAACACCGCCGCGTCGGTCCAGGGCAGGGAGGCGAAATAGAACTCCATGAAATCGGGGATATCGGTCTGGCCATAAAACGAATATAGGTTGGTCACCCCGGCGCCGACGCGCGCTGCCTTGAAACGTTCGGTTTGCGTGATAATCCATGAGGTCATGAAGCCGCCGTAGCTCCAGCCCATCACGCCCATCCGGTCGGGATCGGCGATGCCGCGCTGGATGACGAAATCCACCCCGGCCATGATGTCCCGGTAATCCTTGCCGCCCCAGTCGCGAAGATTGGCCTTGCGGAATTTTTCGCCGTAGCCGCCGCTGCCGCGCGGATTGGGCATGAGCACGGCATAACCCTTGGCGGCTAGCCACTGCACTGGCCGTCCGGGCGAGGCCGTGAAGGAATTGACGAATACGCCGGCGGGGCCGCCGTGAATGAGCAGAATCAGCGGATAGCGCTGTCCCGGCTGGTAGTCCACCGGTTTGGTCAAAATGCCCTCAATGGTCCAGCCATCCGCGCCCTTCCAGGAAATGATCTCGCTGTCGGCAATGCGGTATTCATCGGCAATGGCATTGACCGCGCTGACCTGTTTCGGCTCGTACCTGGAAACCCGGCTCACGAACAGTTCGTCCGGATGTTCGGCGTTCTCACGCATGAACACGATGGTGCGGCCGTCCGGTGACACGTCGAAGGCACCGTGCACGCTATGCCCCCCGGTGATTTTTTTTACCTTGCCGCCACGTGCCGGCACCCGGTACAGGTGCCGCGCCACGCCTTCGGTAGCGTAAAAATACACATAGTTTCCGTCCGACGACCAGGCCACAAACGACGCATGCTCGTCGAAATTTTTGGTGATATTTTTCGGCCGGCCGCCGCTCACCGGAATGCGGTACAGATTGCGGTTGCGAATCCACTCCTTCACACCGTCGGTGGAAGAAAACACAACCGTCTGGCCATCCGGCGAAAAATGCGGATCGGTGTCAATGCCTGGCTGTTCCACCAGCTTTTTCGGTTGCGGCTTTTTCGTGTCCAGCTCCAAAATATATAGATCGGAATTGAAAAAATCCGGCACTTTCGGCGTGGGCCGCGCCCCGAAGGCAATGGCTTTGCCGTCCGGCGAAATGTCGAAATTGTCGATGTTGATCTTGCCATGCGTGAGCTGCTTGATGGATTTGCCCTTTAGGGTGATCGCCCAGAGCTGGGTGTAGTCGAACGACTCATCGATCACCTTCACATCCGGCTCTGATTTTTTCTTGTTGGGCCTGGGCGCTTTGGCCAGGAAGTAGATCGTTTTGCCGTCCGGCGCCCATTTAAAGGTCTGGATGCCGGTCTTGTGATCAGACAGTTTCCAGGCCTCGCCGCCTTTTTCCATGTCCATGAGATAAATCTGCATGCGGCCGTCGCGACTGGAGAGGAAGGCCAGTTTTTTACCATCCGGCGACCATCGCGGCTGCGTGTCCGACTTGAGACTGGCGACCAGCTTCACCGCCGGCCGGCCATCGGCATAGGCCAACCAGATGTCGGTATCGATACGATTTTCAAGGAAATCGTTTTCCGAAACCACAAACGCAATGCGTTGGCCGTCGGGGGAAAATTGCGTCTGAGAGATATTCTTGAACAAAAACATATCCTCGAGCCCGATGCGTTTTTGCTCCTGCGTCCACCCGGACGAGACGAGCAGCGAAACTATGGCGAAACTCAAAAGCATGCGTTTCATAATATCCTCCGGAACATTGCGCCACAGCACCGGCCAGAGCCTCCCGGTGGCTGCCGGCAGGCGGGCCAGGCTGCAGCGTTGCATGTCAATAAAGGTAGATTTCCGAGGTGATGTAATCCTGCACCCTGGGCGTTTTCGCGGCGGTGAAGGCCAATTGCTGACCGTCCGGCGACCATTCGAACTCGCGGATGTGGCCGATGCGCGCCGGTTTGCCTTCCACCACGCGCCGCGCCTGGCGCGATTCGACGTCGATGACGTAGAGCTGCGCATAACGGAACTGTTTATCCACCACCTTGACATCGGACGGGCGTTTGGATTTTTCTTCGGGATAGGCGGTAAAGGCGATGGATTTGCCGTCCGGCGCCCATTCGAAAGCGATGACGCCGTTAGGGTGCTCGGTGAATTTGCGCGCTTCACCACCGTTGCGGGCCATCAGCCAGATTTGCGTTTTGCCGTCTCGGTTGGCCAGGAAGGCGAAGCGTTTGCCATCGGGCGCCCAGCGCGGCGAGCGCTCGCCCTGTTCGCCGTTGGTCATCGGCTGCGGCGCCTTCTCGCCGATGCGGATGCGCCAGATATGCGTCACATAGCGATCCTTTTCCAGATCCACCTCGCGCACCGTGTACAGCACCTCGCGGCCATCCGGCGACCATTGCGGATCACCGACGCGCTTGATCTTCAGCACGTCTTCGAAGGTCATCGGCCGCTTATCCACCTGCGCCGGCGCCGCGGCCGCTCCTGCCAGCAGAACTGCAGCGAAAATAAGAAGATATGCTTTCATCGTTCGGGACATGGTTCACACTCCTGCACAATGATGGTCAGATATTTCGGACAGGGGTAGCATACGAAGAGATGGATAAAATGTCAAAGGAAATGGGACGGGGTGATTGGATAGAAATAACTACAACCTAACCTGATCGATTCTACTTTAAAACAAAAAAACTTTTGGGTGTTTAAGGTGTTGTGCTATATTAGATTATGATATCTACAAAAACCGCAAACCAAAACACCCAAAAGGTGAATAGAATTAGGATAATAATAAGTCATAGTTCGCAAGGAAAAATTTCGAAAATTGCCATGATTCATGATGGCCTATGTCTTTTTTGAAGCCTACAAACAGAATATGCCGCAAACGCTTGTGCCCAAAAGTTGTTATCCGAATACGTTTCGCCGTCATTTCATCGATTTCGCCGTGAAGATTGTCTGCCGAAGCCATCAGCTCATTCTGAAAGTGAGGCAGCACGTCTGGGACCATTTGCGAATCCATCGCTTGTGGGAATGGCTCTGTGGACTGCCGCCCGAGCTGCTGCTGAATACCGGCTAATAGGGCGTCTATCATCGGTTCGCGCTCTTTAAAAAAACATCACGTTTCATAGACCTCAAATCAGGTTACAGGATTGATAT
>JAUZRQ010000013.1 GCA_030950365.1 Candidatus Zhuqueibacterota bacterium
AATTCCAGGCGGCCCAGGTGCAAAAGTGTACGCTGCCGCGGGCCTTTGGCCGTACGGTAGGATTCGACCAAAAGGTGATAGACAAAGGTCTTTTCGTAGCCTTTGTTTTTCTTGGTAACTTCTCGGATGAACATACTGGAAGATACAAAAAAGCGGGAAAGGAGTCAAGAGGTATTCTTTATTATAGGTCACTACCTATCCACCCTCAACCTAATAACAATGACTTACGTTGCGGAATGGCTAAATTTTGTCCAATTTTGCCCGTTTTGAGGGGAGTTTCGTTAAAGATGGGTTAGGATACGAATGGGATATTTTTTTAGCTGTTGATCCATTGTTATGAGGGTCAATTGATGTTCAATAGCCTGGCACACCAATATTCGATCAAACGGATCTCGATGGATTGAGGGGAGATGGGGCAAATGCATGATAGAGGATTCATCCAGATCGAGATTGGCTATTTGATGCCGCTTTCGTTGATAGGAAAGGTATTTTTCAGGGGAATCAGGCAAGGTCAGTTTTCCAAGTTGATATTTGACAATGCATTCCCATATCGAAATAACACTTAGAAATACATCATTTTCAGCATTTTGAATCTGATGCTTAATCGATTTAGAAATCCGTTTATCACCAGAAATATACCATAGGAAAATATGGGTATCCAGCAAAAGTCGCATTAATCTTTGCCCTCAAATTCATTCAAAATCAGTTCGGGCAAGGGTTCATCAAAATCATCTGGAACCACAAATTCTCCCTTGCAAAGTCCGAATGGACGCGTCTTCTTCGCCTTTTCGGAAATGGGTTTTATTTCGGCAACCGGCTTACCGCCTTTCAAAATAATGATTTTTTCCCCGCTCGTAATTTTTTCGATGATGTTTTTTAATTCCTTATCCAAATCGGCCAATTCAACAAAAGTAGCATCCATGTGCGCATCCTTGAATATACAAATAAATAAATTAGTACTTTTTAGCCCGGCTTATGAATCGCCTTAAACATTCTCCTCTAATTTAAAAATTCCTTGATTCCAACAAATTAAAATATCAGCATGATTCTCGAAATGCAATTGATTTTTCAAATTTCCGACAATTGATTCTCTAATAATTCATTGAACGGCAGATTTGAATCATAATCAAATTGTGAAGCACATACTCTCACCAGTTGATTCCAATAGATCAAAAATGATTCCCGAGCCATAAAAAAACTCCAGGTACCATCGAGATACCCGGAGTTTTTATTTGGCTTTTTCTCTCATACGACAGATTCACGATTGGATATAAAACATCTCCTCCTGCGGTCGCAATGGCCGGTTGAGCCACAGGGGGCGGCGCAGGCCGTTGGGGCCGGGGGCCGGACGCGTCATTTTCAACCACTCTTTGTACACCTCGTGCGCCTTGTTGGTATCCACCTCGATGTCGCCGTAGCGATCACCGGGCTGCGCTTTTTCGATGCGCACCTTCTGATGCCAACAATGCATGCCGCTGATCGGATCCGGATGCACCGGGAAGGTGATGTTCTGGTGCACGCCGCCGTCGCTCCAGAAAATGCGCATGGAGTCGTTGTCCGAGCTCTTGAACGGCCGCACGCCATCCAGCGTCCGCATGCGCCACTTGCCGTCCTTTTCCTCGATCTGCACCACGTTGCTCATCCACCGGTTGCCGGTTTTATCCTGCACACGACGCCAGCGGCCGATGTGGTGCGAGCACACTACCACCCCCGGCTTGACGCCCTCAGTCACCCAGACGCGATCCACGAAATAGCCGATGTCGGTGTACACGCGCACCAGATCGCCGGTTTGCACGCCCAGCCGCCTGGCGTCCGAAGTGTGCATCCACACCGGGTTGCGGTGCGCCAGCTCGGTGAGCCATTTGGCATTGGCCGAACGCGAGTGGATGTGCACCGGCAACCGAAACGTGGGCAGCAGCGGAAACTCGTTCTTGTCACGATCGATGTTGTCCGGATGGATGTGGCTCTTCACATACACCGGCAGGCGGTACTCCTTCCAGCCCCAGTCCACCATGGTTTGCGAGTACAGCTCCTGTTTACGCGATGGCGTCGGGAAGCCCACCACCGGTTTGCCATCCACCATCACACCGATGGCCTTGCCGTCTTTGAGAATCAGGCCGCTGTCTTTGTCCACCTTCGCCGATTTCAGCTCATCCTCAGGGATCGGCTTCATGTGCTTTTCATAGGCCGCCTTTTCCACCTCAAATGCGCCGTATTTTTTCATATACTCCAGCGGCGTCAGGTCCTCTTCGGCGGCCTTTTCTGGCAGGCCGGGCACGTTTTCAAAAATATACTGATAATATTCGTCGATGGTGATTTTCTCGCCGGGACGGTATGGCGATATGAAATGCTCACGGATGCCCAGGCTGCCATCCGGGTCGATGCGCCAGGATAACTCGATCCAGAACTCGTCTTCTTCCCACACTTCACCCGGGTTGGCTTCATAGGTGAATTGCACCTCTTTACCCATGCGGCGCATGGCTTCGCGCAGCACCGGCTGCCGGAAGCCAATCCACACGCCCGAATGGGTTTCGTAGCTAATCAGATCGTGCCGCTCCGGCGAATGGCCCATGGGCAGCACATAATCGGCGTAGTAGGCGGTTTCGTTCCACGTTGGGGTCAGCGCCACATGCAGGCCGATTTTCTTGGAATCGCGCAGCACTTCGATCCACGAAAAACCGTCCGGATAGGTCCATACCGGATTGAACACGCGCGTGAAATATACATCCAAACGGCCGCGGCCTTCCTTGAGAAAATGCGGCAGCAGAATGCTCATCTCGAAATGCGCCAGCGGATATTCTTTCGGGAAATGCAGCTCGTTCCAGAACTTGTGCGCGGGCGGATTGTCGAAGAATTTCGGCTTGAATTTGCTCCAGGCATTGGGCAGGGTGCCGCCCACCGTGCCGACGCTGCCGGTGAGCACGTTCAGAAAATGCAGCGCGCGCGACACGGCCCAGCCGCCGAGGTTGCCGGAACCGGCGCTGCGCCAGTTGTGAGTGGCAAAACGGGTTCCGGCACGCGCAATTTCATGCGCCACTTCAATGATCGTGGCCGCCGGCACGCCGCTTTCCTTCTCGGCGAATTCAGGAGTGTATTCTTTGTAGAACTCGCGCAGGGATTCGATGAAATTCTCAAACGTCACCTCTTTGTCCGGTTGCTCGTGGCGCATGTAGTCCTGCCAGTTCACCCAGTTGCGCAAAAAAGTTTCATTATATAAGTCCTTATCCAGGAGAATTTTGGCCATGGCCAGCAGCACCGCCGCCTCGCTGCCGGGATAGGTCGGCATCCAGTAATCAGCCATGCTGGCGGTGTTGGAGAGCCGCGGATCCATCACGGCCAGTTTGGCGCCCTTCATCATGCCCTCGATGATGCGCTGGGCGTGCGGGTTGAAATAATGGCCGCTCTCCAGATGCGCGCTCACCAGCAGAATAAACTCGGCGTTGGCGTAATCCGGCGACGGCCGGTCATAGCCCTGCCAGATGGCATAGCCAAAGCGTGCGCCGGACGAGCATACATTGGTGTGGCTGTTGTGGCCGTCCACGTTCCATGCTTTAAGCACGCGATCCATGTAGCCTTCGTGGCCGGGCCGGCCGACGTGGTAAGCGATCTCGTTATTGCGGCCTTCCTTGAGCGCCTTGCGGATGCGCCCGGCGATGTCGTCGAGCACTTCATCCCAGGAGACGCGCTCCCATTCGCCGGAACCGCGTTCGCCTTTGCGCCGCATCGGATACAAAATGCGGTCGGGATCGGTGACCTGATTGATGGTGGCCGGGCCTTTGGCGCAGTTGCGGCCGCGGCTGCCCGGATGGTAGGGATTCCCCTCCAGCTTGCGAATGCGCAGCGAGTCTTTTTCCACATAGGCCAGCAGGCCGCAGCCCGCCTCGCAATTGAAGCACACCGTGGGCACGATCATATAATGTTTTTTCTCGCGCCGCGGCCAGGCTTTGGCCTCGTATTCGGTCCAGTCGTCCCACTTTTCCGGTGGCGGATAATTCTGCATGGTGCCCGGCTCGGTGAGACGGTCCAGCGGGGCATCTTCGTCGCCATGCAAATCGGGAATCAGGCGCAGTTTTTCAGCAAGGCGTTCTATCCAGGATGGGGTTGGTTGTACGGCCATAGCTCCTCTCCAGGCTTTCGAGTTGGTCAAAAAACCACAAACCGTTCGCTCAGGTTGAAATGCTTCGTGATTTTCATGATCAGCTTATTCTCCCGCAGAGTCGTAGGGGAATTTTCAATTTTTTATCCTCGGCGGTCCCGGCGCCTTTGCGAGAGTTGACTTTTCAAATTGCCACAGGCCCAGGATCACATCAAACAGCCTACGCCAGTGGCACGTATTGTGGCGCACGCACCCAGATGTGCTCGGTGCAGTAGAGTCCAATCAGAATCAATGCGCCGATGACCGGCATCAGACCGGTCAGTCCGAGCAGCAGCATCGCCAGCGGGATCAGGTTCCCGACCAGCAGCACGCCCACATAGAACAGCCCGGCAAACCGGCCTTTGATGATCATCTCCACCGCCAGCCTGGCATCCGACGTGGGGTGCGTGATAAAAATTTCCGCCGCCAGGATGGCCAGGTTCGCCAGCAACGTGAATATCATCGCGATCGGCATGCTCATGAATAAAAAGCCATCTTCCACCGGGCCAAGGAGGTTCAAAATGGCCAGCACCGCCTCACCGGCCAGAAGCGCATTGACCAGCATGTGAAGCGGTAGGGTCGGCGTTTGCCAGAAATCCCGGCCTTTGGCCTGTGCGAACAGAAAGGCCGTATAGACCGCTACCATCACGCCCAGCGCCAATCCCAGCCATTCCGTGGCGACCTGCAGCCAGCCAATGGTCTGCCAATGCGCCAGGCCCCACAGGGTGACCACGCCGCCAAACAGGGTAATGAAATAGCCGCCGCGCACCAGCCAGGAATTCCACTGCGGCCGCAACAACACATACAGAAAGCGTTTCGGCTGATCCAGGTCTTTGATCAGCAACAGACCGGTGAGGGCCAGAAAAATCAATGAAATGGCCCAGCTTGCCCACTGCGCCTGATCGGAGAAGCTAGCAAAATTGAAACGGTTGTCGAATGCAATGAGCATGAACGTGCCTGCGGCGATGGCCTTGGTCCAGACGTAGCTGGAGACCTCCCAGCCCCAGAGAATGCCTTTGGACGGGGCGTCGTACACGCGCCGCGCCTGCTCGCGCACCACGGCCCAGGCTTTGTTCAAAGCCGAGCTGCCGCCGGTGGCCATTTCCGGCACTTTGACGCCGTAATCTTCCGGCGAGCCCGCGCTGACCTGCGAGCCATTGCCGGCCAGTTGCTGCGCCATCTTTTGCGGATCGGCTTCTTGGAGCCGCTGCTCGGCAAATTTCACAAAATGGCCGACGCCGCTGGTCTGCTCGGTTTGAATGTAATTCGTGGAAGGCGGGGCCATGCCCGGCACCAGCGAGGCCGCATCGCCGTCGATGTAAAACAGCTTCGGTTTGGTGCCTTTTTCCACTTTGCGCGCCTGCACCTGCTCGCGGGCAATGAGCTGGGCAATTTCGCTGGTGGGATCGTCCAGATCGCCAGAGATGATGGCATGCTCGGGACACACGTTTACGCAGGCCGGCTCCAGGCCAATGTCGATCCGGTGGGCGCAGTAGTTACACTTGGCCGCCGTGTGCGACTCAGGATCGATGTACAGCGCATCATACGGACAGGCCTGCATACAACTTTTGCAGCCGATGCAGCGTTGGTTGTCGAAATCCACGATGCCGTCCGGCCGTGTGTACAACGCCGCCACCGGACAGATATCCACGCAGGGCGCATCTTCGCAGTGGTTGCAACGCATCACCGAAAACAACCGCCGGGTGTTGGGGAACTCGCCCTTTTCGATGTACTTCACCCAGGTGCGGTTCACCCCGAGCGGAACATCGTGCTCCGCTTTGCAGGCGACCGTACAGGCATGACAACCGATGCATTTGCGGTTGTCGATCACAAAGCCAAAATTCATTCCGCCTCCTTGTGCGTGATAGCGGTTCAGACTCCATGAAATGAATCGTGTGGCAAGAACAGCCCCGCCCGGTGTCGCGTCTCCGCCGGCCGCGCCGTCGGGGCTCACTTATGACTCAAAAAACACTCTCGCATGCATTTCAAAATCCGCAGGACGAACGGCTCGGCGATGGAATAGTACACCATGTTGCCTTCGCGCCGGGATTTTAGTAGCCCGCGCACGCGCAGCACGTTCAAATGCTGCGATGTGACCGCCTGCGGTTGGTTGACAATGCTCTGAATTTCACTGACGTTTTTTTCTCCGTTTTCCAGTGCCTGAATGATGCCCAATCGCACCGGATGCGCCACGGCTTTCAAAATTTCCGATGCCATGATCATGAGCTGCGGATCGATCACTTCTTCCATACACTCACCTATCTCAATCCATTTCATAGTTTATAAAACACTAATTTTCATTGTTCTCGGAATGTGAATCGGCCAGGTGGTACAGCAGCAGATCGTACGCCACCATGCGAATTTCGCGCTGGTATTGCTCCAGCACCTTCGCCGATTTCTTCAATGCCTGTTTGGTGGTATCTTTGCAGATCGGGCAGGTCAGTTCGAACACGAGCTGCCCTGAAAGTTTTTCCATGTAGATGTGTACCTCCTCTGGATGATGGTCGGTCAGATGGCCATGCAAGGCCATGCGTGAGCCGGAAAAATCACAATACGGGCACTTCATATCTAGTCACCGAGTTTTAAAGATTTCAGGGAGTTCCTGTTCAATTTTGCCGGCCATGAGCTTAATCATGGTTTGCAAAAATTGCTGAACCGCCCGGCCAGCGGGGGTCGGTGTATATTGGCCGGTTTCGTAATTGCGTTCGACCATCGCGGCCTGCTGCAGGGCCGCCAGACGCTCGCGCAATAGCATTTCCGAAATGCCAATTTTTTCGGCCAGTGAGGCAGGGCTGTCTTCCGGATACGCGGCCATGAGCAGCAGTACTTGCGTCTGTTCTGACGAAAAGACCACCGACAGATTGGTCAGTAAAAATTCCCTGGCCAGAGTCCGGCTATCCTCCGCGGCCGTGGCCGATTTGCTCTTGTCGGCGTCGGATTTTGGCGGCACGAACGCACCCGGCATTAGCGGCACAAAATTTTCCAGTTTTGCGAACGACAAAGCCAAAGACCGAAGTCGCTGCCAGGCCGCCTCTGCCAGCAGCGGCGCCAATTCATTGGGATCCGTTGATTGAGCGAACATGGTATCGATCCACAGTTAAACACCCGTCTTTAAAAGGTGCCGGATGCTTTGGGTTGAAAAAGTTTCCAGATGCGTTCAAAAAATTCTCATGGTCTGCGCAAGCCCGGTGGGGGGCACCATAATCTCCCCGGAAAGTGTATTGCGATCGCCATCCGCCCGCCGTCGGATAAACACTCCCTCCAGTCAACAAATGTTCGCGAAGACGGGCTTTTGTTATTTCAACAAATATAATCCTTTTTAGCACGATTGCAAGGCATTCAGGCCGGCACGGCTTCGGCGGCGATGGCATACCGCCCCACCCGGCGGTGAATTTCTGGCAGCCGCTCAATGCCGGTGTCGAAATCCAGAATCCGATTGATGAAATAAAACAGGTACATCGTGGTCAGCCAGTTGGTGAACTCCTGCTGGCTGCGCAGATGTTTTTTCATGTTCAGCATGATCCACGAAAAATGCTCCCAGGTGTCATAACACACCGAGCAATCGCGATCCACGCCGGTGCAACAGCGCCGCGTAGTTTCGAGATCGGCGTTATAGGCGCGGAAATGCGGATTGTAGGCATGACCATTGCGGATGCGCGCCGCATTGATCGGATTATCAGAGCTGATGCTGGTGCACACCTCGTAGCCCCACTGCTGGCCGTACAGCCGGCCGGTGGTGATCACGTAGCTCAAATACGAGGTGGTGAGAATGCGGTTCGGGTATTTATCGATCATGCAGTTGATGGTGTCCTGCACTTCGGCGAAGCCGTAGGCCGGGTCCAGCGCTCCCCCCCGCCCGGTAATGTCGCAGTAATAATTGAACAGCACGTAATTGCCGTTATCCACGCACTGATCGACCACGTTTTCGATTTCGTGGGCCATGCCCGGCGCTACGGTGTAATACCAGAAGGCGCGCGGATCGTTTTTGTAATTCTTTAGCGCGCGCTCGAACACGTCCACACGGTTGCCGCCGCGCAGCCAGCGGTCGGTGTCATGATCGCCCCACACGGCAATACCGATGGGCATGGTCTCGAAGCCATCGTAGGGAATGCGGATCAGGCCGTTGGTGGCCACGTTCATCCAGAAATTATCGTAAATTTTCTTTAACCGGCCGAGCACCAGGGTGGGCTCGCCGCCGACCACGGTGACGAAATTGGTGCCGCGCTGCTTTTCGCGCTCGATGAAGGCATCGAAGGCAGCCTCGTCCTCAGGAGCGGTATGCTGATCCATGTTCTCGGAAAAGTAATAACAGCCGATGCAGCGCAGGTTGCACTGGTGGGTCAAATCCACCGAAATCGACCGGATGCCGCCGACCTGTCGGATTTCGGAGTACAGATTATTTAAAAACGGGTCTTGCAGATAAGTTTTCAGATAACCGCCCATGGGGAAGCATCACCGGTAATGGATTATTGATTCGATCGATGATCGTTTTTTTATCACAATTCTGGGATTTTCTCACAGCGGCGCCAAATGCGCTATCAGGAATATTCGTTTGGATTTCAATGATTGTACACTTCACTCTGCGCTTTGCCTGTCATTGCGAGGAGCCCCGCATCACGCGCGGAGTAAATTCCGCGATAAAGCAATCTCTTTGTCGATGAGCAAGAAGATCGCCACGCGGCCACTCGCGATGACGCGTCATTTCTTGATATATCCACTGCACCTTGAGGCCGATGAGTGCTTTGTCTGCTTGCCAGGGGATTGCTTCGCCCGCTGACGCGGGCTCGCAATGACGGGGCGTGCCCTGAATCATGGCCTGTCTCTGCGTCAATCATTTTCGCCTGCACACCATCGCCCTGGCCGTGTTCCTCCCGCGCTCACCCGTGGCTCGAAAAATCGCCACGACGCTTCCGGTTCAGGCCGTGGATTATGCCAACCACAAGCGCGATCAGGCGGGCGCGCCGGCCCCGTCGACCACCGAATCGGCGGCTTCAGCCTTGCGCCATTCGTCCGGCCGGAAGGGCAGCCCGATAAAGTCCGTTTCCCGTTCGCACAGCCGCAGGCCGCGCTCATCCAGCAACCGGGCGTCGTAAACCGTGCCGCGCTTCACCCAAAAATTGCCGGCCACCGGTCTTCCCTGATGCTGCAGCGGCGCGAAATGAATGAAATCATCCGCCGCGATTTTCAACTGCCGCAGCGGCTCGGCGATACGTCCGTTTTCCGGAGGCATGAGGTAGTCCGGCGCGGTCATTTTGTCCGCCAGCTCCTCGGCCCGGTGTCGCTCCTCCGCGCTCAGTTCGCCGTCGATCACCGGCCGGCCGAAATGGCTGCGGATGTGGCGCGCCAGCAGCCGCTCGACGTCCTCCAGCGGCAACCGCAGGCCGAGCTGCCGGAACGTGGCGATTTGTTCCTGCATGGCCTGTTTCGCCAGCTCGCGGAACCCGGGCGACGGCACATGCAGAAACCGCACCATGGTTTCGGCATCGAAATCGGCCAGCACGTTGCCCACCACCACGCAGGCCTGGCCGAACTGGCCGCCACCGGTGCCGGCCATGCGCCGGCCATCCACCTCGATTTCGTTGATTTTGCGCAGCGCCGCGTTCAAGCCCAGCGATTGCAGCAACGCAACCGCCGGCGAGAGCAGATGCTGAAAAATAGCATCGAAATGCACCGGCAGACGGCGCTGATGAAACACGAATTGATAAAACAGTTGCCGGGCATCGAGATAGGTAGTGCCGCCGCCGATTTTGCGGCGGATCACTGAAAAGCCGGCCCGCTGCAGCGCCGCCACATCGAACATCTGCGCCAGATGCTGGTGATAGCCGAGACAAAAATACGGCCGGTCCGGCTGGCACAAAATCACCGTATCCGGCGAGGATTCGTCCATGCACGCCGCCACGGCATGATACACCGATTGCGTGTACCGCCAATGCGTACGGCCGAGGCGCACCAGGCGGATGGGCATAGATGTCGTGCGATGCGTGCGAGCCATGTTGCCTCCGCTTCAGGATATAGCCGGTTCGGAAAGCCGATTGAACACCTCGTCCAGCCGCAGCTCGCGCCGGATGGTGACCACATCCTGCGGTTCGGGCCGGAACGGATAATCGCGGAACTCTTCGCCGGGACGGTACGAACCGTACGGCCGGTTGCACGCCAGGTTGCCCTCGCGATCCGGGCAGCCATTGGTCATGAACGGCAACCCACTGTCGATGGCCACTTCCACGGTCATTTCCGGCGCGTCGATGCCGATGAGATCGCCGGCCTCATTGAATTCCAGCGCCTCACGCGGCAGGTCTTTTTCTTCGATGAGGTATTTCACCAGTTGGATGCGGCGCCAGCGGTGAATCGGCGCACGCGGCACATTTTGCATCACCGTGCCCGGCTCGGGATTGAACGAGAACAGGTACGCGGCGATCTGCTCGGATTTGAGCTGATAAAACAGGTCCACCAGCTCGCGGTCGGTTTCGCCCAGGCCGACGATGACGTGACAGTTGACATTCATCGGCCCGAACAGGCGGCGCGCCGTGCGGATGATGCGCCAGTGGTGCTCCCAGTCGTGCGGACCTTTGGCGCCCTTACCGCGGTTGTTGTAAAACACCTCTTCCGAGGCTGCATCCAGGCCCACACCGACGATATCCACACCGGTGGTTTGAATGTGTGCCACTTTGTCCTCGTCCAGGGTGGTGGCGCTCACCAGGGCGGAAATCGGCACCTCGGGCGCGGCCCGGTGCACCCGCCCGATCATATCGATGAGGTCATCGTAGGCGCGGTTATCCTGCACCTGCGAAATACACACCCGGCCCACGCCGCCGTTGGCTTCTTTTTCAGCGATTTTCTCGGCCACCAGATCGGTGGGATACAGCGGCCAGTTGACGCGGATAAAGGTATTTTCTTCCGGAACGCCGGGGCGTTCGCGGGCCAGGCCACAGTAAGTGCAGTTCGCCCAGCATCCCTCCGGATAGTTCTGCAACAGGTTGATGCAGCCGCAACTGCAGCCACGGAACATCTGCCCTTTTTTCAGTCCCAGCTCAATCGCCGCCGCCATGCTGATGCGGACGTAATCCGGACTGATCTGGTACACTTCCTCCTGCATCGCTGTGGGGATGGTGACTTTTGCCATGAGCTACCTCGATGTTACCGGTTGATGATTTAAGGGCCATTTCCAGAGTTTGTTGGCAAAGCTGGTTTGTAACTGTTCAGCCTCCTTCCCGTCATCGCGAGGAGCGCTGCGACCCAGCGATCTTACTGGTCTATCTGCAAAGAGATCGCCGCGCACCCCGTCTCTCAGCGGCTGTTCGCGAAGACAAGCAAGATTTCATCAAACGAAGATCGCTGAACAGTTACACTTTTTTGAATCCTTTCGCAGAGGCGCTGCGCTCGCGGAGAACGGCGCCCCGGCATTACATGCAGGGCAGGTGCCGTTAAATGCCCTGTTCGAGTTGCATTTGATTTTCTGCCTCCTGGTCGGGAGATTGCTTCGCCCGCTGACGCGGGCTCGCAATGACAGATCGCAGTCGGACGAATTCTCCATTTTCGTAATGATTCATGTATCCCAGAAATGGCGGTCAGGGACCGTCTCTTACCCAATTAAAAACCTTGAATGGTTAGAGGCCGTCCCTGACGGCCGGATACTGAGCTACAAAACGACCGACCATTCGCTCACCAATTCACGCCACAACACGCGTTTACGAATTTAGGCTGCAGTTGCCGCTCACGGGCATAGGCAATCATGCCGTCGGACGGATACGCCAGCCCGTTGAACCCGGCGTCGATGGCCAGCCGGTCGATGTGCGCCTTCATACTGCCCAGCGGTTTGGCGCATCCCAGCATGATGGGCGTTTCCGGCAGCCGTTTACGAGCCAGCTCGAAAAAGCCGCCGATTTCCTCCAGCGAGGGCGGTTCCACCCCGGCAATGGGAGTCCCGGTCAGCGGCATGATGATCACCAGCACCAGAATCTTGGGCGGATACTTGGCGATCATCTCCAGGGCGCGCCACTCGCCGAGCAAGCGGCCGAAATGTAGCCCAAGAATGATGTGCGGGATGCTGGGAAGGTTGTAGCGGTGAAACCGCTCGAGACAGGCCTCATAATCGTCCGGTTCTGCGTTCAGATGATAGATGTCGCGGATGGTATCGCGGTGGCCGATGATGTCGATCATGGCGCCGTCGATATCCACCTCGGCCAGCGCCCGGCATGTTTCCTCATCCGGCAGGCCCGGATGCACGCGGATGGTCATGCCCAGTTCCCTGCGCACGCGAATCAATTCCGGGATATGTGGCATTAGCGGCACTCTCCCCTGGCGGTCGCTGCCGCCGGAGATCAGCACGCCGCGTGCGCCGCGCTGCTTCAGTTGCCGGCACAAGTCGAATAGCCCGCCCCGATGCCCGGTCAAATCCAGCATTCCCTTGAGCACCTGCATCTGGCAATGCTCGCAATTCAGTGCGCAGGCCGTGCCGGTCAGGCTGATGGATACAAATTCTTCAGGTCGCTGGCAGGTATATTCCGAGGTGCTATACTTCTTCAGCCCCGGCGCGTGAAATACAATCTCATCATCAAAATGCCGCCGCCTGATTTCCAGACACTCCGGATCGACCTTCACTTCGGGAATGCTCCGGTACGGCCGCTCGATTTGCACCAGCTCAGGCATGGTACCGGTCGGGGGTGACAAAACAGCCATAGGGTTGCTCTCCGCTCTGATTCAGGTGATGAGCGCCATGCTCGATGGCCTGTTCGATGGCTTCACACAACGACGATAGCGAAATCAAACTCCAGTCGTGCTGATGCTGATGATACACCCGGGAAACGGTTTTGCGCACGGCATCGGCATCGCTGCTGTGCCAGCGCAGGTGCGCCTCCAGGTCGGCGATGGCCTGCTCGTTGGCAAAGAAATCGCCGCGGATGTAAGCCGCCTTGATGGTGCGGCCGGCCAGGCTCACGCGAACGTCCAGCAGCCCGCCGTCGGTTTTGAGCACCGCCCGGCCCTCGGCTTCCGGCACGTCAGCGGTCTGGAAAATCCATTCGGGATTCCGGTATTTGCGTTCTTCCAGCTCGCGGATGGCCTGCCGCTCGTCCGCATCGAACGTGCCGGGCGTCAATTCCAGCTCGAACGCGCGGGCAAAGCCGCGGGCCACGGCCTCGCGCACCTCATCCACGCTGATGGCGCGCCCCAGTTCGCGGTGCACGGTGGTCATGCGCTCGGCCACAGTATGAATGTGCTTGTCGGAAATTTTCTCAAACGGGGTCTTCAACACGCGTAACATGAGAGGGATATCCAGATCCACCAGCAAGGAGGCGTGAAACAGCAGGCCGCCCTGCGGATGGCGGTATAGCCCAAGACCGGCGATTTTGCGGCAATCGACTTCGAGATCGTTTTTGCGGCGGAACACCGCCCGGATGCCGAGCGCCTCAAGCGCCAGCAGGAGCCCACGCGAGAATTGCGCCATGATTTCGCGCGCACGGCCGTACGCGGTGCGGTCACTGCGCGCCAGCATCAGCGCCACGCCGAGCTGGTCGGCGCCCATGATGATCGCGCCGCCGCCGGTGGGGCGCCGGTTGACCTCGATGCCATGCCGACGGCAGTAATCGAGATGGATTTCATTTTCCACGGTTTGAAACCGGCCCACCAGTCCACAGTGTGAGCGGTAAGTGTACAGCCGCACGGTTTGCGGCGACAGGCCCCGGCCCACGCGGTGCGTCACGGCCTCGTCTGCCGTCAGACCGTAGGCTGCCGAAACGCCATCTTCGATAATCAGCCGCCAGGTCATGCGTCCAGATTTTGCTGTGCGTTCATGCGTTCCGCTTCCGCCTGCATCCAGGTCGCAATTTCGGCAGGATCGTGCACCAGGTGCCTCTGCTCGTCCTCCCAATCCGTGCCATCCACGGCGAACAGCCAGCCCGATTCATACGGATCCTGATTGACCTTCATCGGATCCTGCAGTACGGCTTCATTCACACCGATCAGGATACCGCTCACCGGCGCGATGATTTCCGAGGTCATTTTGGCGGCCTCCAGCGATCCGATGGCGTCGCCGCGGCGAATCGGCGTGCCCACGTCCGGAAGCTGAATATAGGCCAGATCACCGAACGTATCCAGCAGCAGCGCATCGATGCCGACAATGAGCCGACCGGTGGTTGTATCTTTTTTCACCCAGAAATGCGTGTCACGATCGTAGGCGCGATCGGTGGGCGCAGAAAACGTCGAATTGGCCATATATCGAATCCTCTCTAATTGTCGGTGATACGGTTTCTTTACGACGCCGCTTCCGCCTTCTCTGCAGGTTGCAGGTCGAGCGCTTCGGCCACGAATTCGATCAGGTCTTTGACTTCAATTCTGTCCTCATTGCCCGATGCCTTCACCGCATCGGTGTACATGGTGTAATCTTTCGGGCAACAGGTAATGAAGTACTGGATGTCGCCCAGGGACAGCGCTTCCTCGATGCGCTGCTCGCTGGTGCGTTTCTTTTCGTTCGAGGTGTCCATCCAGATGCGGCCGCCGCCAGCGCCGCAGCAGAAGGTGTTCACCCCGCAGCGCGGCATTTCGTGTAGCTCCAGCCCGATTGCCTTCATCACCTCGCGCGGCGCGTTGATCACCCGGTTATACCGCGCCAGATAGCACGGATCGTGATAGGTGACTTTGTACCCCAGCTTTTTCTTGATGGGCAGCTTACCACTCTGGATCAAACTTAGCAACAGGCTAGTGTAATGTTCCACGGGATATTCGACACCGAATTCGGGATATTCATTGCGCAGGGTGTTCAGCGTGTGCGGATCGGTGGTGAAGATTTTCTGAAATTTTGCCTTTTTCAAGGTGGCCATGTTGTCTTCGACCAGCATCTCGAACAAGCCTTCCTCACCCACGCGGCGCACATCGTTGCCAGCGGTCTTTTCAGCATCGTACAGAATGCCAAAGTCCAGTCCGGCGGCGTGCATCACCTCGGCCACTTTTTGCGAGACTTTCTGCAATCGCGGATCGAAGGAAGCGAAATCACCGACATACCACAGGTACTCGACTTTTTCCTTGCGCGCGTCTTTGATTTTGAAGGAAAGCCCCTTGGTCCATTTGGCGCGCGTCTTCGGCGATTGCCCGAAAGAATTGCCGTAATCACCAAGGCTCATCAGGGCGTTTTGCAGATTATCATCGAGCTCACCGAGATCCACCAGATGCCGACGCATTTGGACAATGCTGGTCAGATGTTCAATGCCCACAGGACAACTTTCCACACAGGCCATACAAGTGGTGCAACTCCACAGGGTCTCCGGCCGAATCACGTTAAGGGGGACATCAACTTTCAAGGCGTCTTCGCTGGATTTACCATTTGCCAGTGGCCATTTCGAACCTTTGAGAAATTTTTGTTTAAACCACTCTTTCGGTGTTAACACCTCATTGGCAAAGGTACGCAGGTCGAGAATTAGATCACGTGGAGATAGGGTGGTACCTGCCGCATTGGCTGGACATGCCGCATGACAACGGCCGCATTTGGTGCAGGCATCAAAGTCGAGCAACTCTTTCCAGGTAAAATCAGTAATATAAGTATAGCCCATGGGCGGCAGGGCATTTTTCTTACCCTCGGTCGGCTCGGGCTCGGGAAGCGGGGGTAACCGACGCGCGGCCATATCATCATAAAAAATCAGATTGGCCGTATCGGTAAAGATGTGCATAACTTTGGAATAAGGAATATAGCCAATAAATACCATGACTACTACCGCATGGACCCACCACATCCATTTATGCCATGCCAAAATACTTGACACGTCCATAGACTGAAACATACCAGCAAGCCACCACCCCACTGGGGACCAGCGCTCAAATTCTGGCATGGTTTCGGCGATACGCAAACCTTCAATTAAAAACCCTGTGACACCGATGACAAAGAGAAGCAAGAGAAACAGCATATCATCGGTCATAAATCCGGAGCGATCATATTTGCCATTCTGGTCATCCGGACGCGAATAGTCCAATTGCGTAGGTTTGACGACATAACGCCGAATAGCCATAAGCACCAGACCGATCAGAAAAAGGACTCCCCAGATATCCAGGACAAAGGAAAAGCCCAGATAAAACGTGCCTTTCAGGATAGATACGTCAAAGAAACGCAAAATATCGTGATCGATTGCCACGATCGTCGTGCCTATAAAAAGAAACGTAAATCCCCAAAAAATCAAAAAATGGGCGAAGCCCGCGAAAGGGTCTCGCTTGCGTACGGTGGATTGTGCGGCAATCACTGCCAGAGCACGGGTAATGCGTTTGCCAAGATGATCAAAACGATTGACCTTGCGCCCCCGTCGATATTTTTGAAACCGACGGAAAAAGCCAAACAAAAAGATAAAACTTGCTACGGCAGCTACCGCATAAAATACCAGTTGCATCCACAAGGGGAAATGCAAGAATATTTCACGCGTCGGCACCTGGTTCATGCTTTCACTCCCTCCTCAGGGTTCGCAGTACATACAGCCACCTGCAGAAAGATTGCTAACGAGACGTGCGAGATATTTATACATTCCGGGGACAATATAGATATGCCGGGTTTCCCTAACGAACCCAGCGAACCGTATCACAGGCCTGCCTATAAGTGATCAGGCTTTATTGAACAGACAAAATATCTGCCCAAGAATCCATTTTTATGTTCTACATCTTTTGTCACGGGAACATACTTTAAAAAGGAAAATCGGAGTTTTGGGGCACCCGCCCGACCTCCCTTGCGCCATGAAAATCGTACCCATTCCTATTTTATATAGCGCAACTCTTTTATTTCCCAAAACTCCGATTGCTTTTGCTTTAACCTTTCAATTTCTCGGTCAGGGCCGGCACTACATCGAACAGGTCTTCGGTCACGCCGAAATGCGCCACCTCGAAAATCGGCGCTTCCGGATCGGTATTGATGGCGATGATCAGTTCCGCATCCTTCATGCCTTCGATGTGTTCCGGCGCGCCGCTGATGCCGACGGCAAAGTACAGCTTCGGCTTCACCTTCAGGCCGGACTTGCCCACCTGACGCGTTTTGGGCAGCCACTTGTTATCCACAATCGGCCGCGACGAGGCCAACGCACCGCCCAGCGCCTCGGCCAGTTCTTCCACCATGGGCAGATTGTCTTCGCTCTGAATGCCGCGGCCCACACTAACCAGAATGTCCTGCTGCGTGATATCCACATCGCCGCCTTCCGGCTGGATCAGGTTCTTGAAGCGCACGCGCGTCTGATCCAATCCGTCCGGCGCGGCTACCGTTTCCACCTCTGGACTGCCATCCTGCTTGCCGGCATCCACAGCAAATGAACCGGCAAGAACACTGACTACGGACGAGTCGCCTTCCAATACCGATTCGACATTGATCTTGCCGCCGTAGAGCTGGCTTGTGGCCACCACCTGGCCGTTATCGATTTGCACGTCTGTGGCATAGGCCACCAGCGGCAGGTTGTTTTTCACCGAAACCGCGGCCGCGAGGTCCATGCCCATGGAGGTGTTGGGAATGAGCGTCAACCGCGGCTGGTTCTGTTCCAGAATGTGCGACAGGGCCCTGGCATAGGATTCGGGATTGAAGTGTTCCAGCGCGGCATTGTCCATATACAGCACCTTATCAGCGGCGCCGAGACTGCCGGCCTGATTCTGAATGCCCGAACCCATCAGCACCGCCACGACGTGTCCGCCGCTCTGGCCGGCCAGTTCACGCGCCTTGCCGAGCAGCTCATAGGTCACGTCGTCGATCTTGCCTTGCAGGTGTTCCGCAACTACGAATACGTCTTGGCTCATTTCTTAATCCCTTTCTCCTGAAGAATTTTGATGATCTTTTCAGCGATTTCTTCGGGCGACCCTTCCAGCATTTCCGCGCCAGCGCCTTTTTCCGGCTTAAACATGCGGCGGATGCTGGAGCCGATGTTGGCTTCGGTATCGTTCGCTTCCACTTCTTCGATTTCGGCCTGGCGCATCACCTGGCGCACGCGGCTCACCGGCGCATAGCGCGGCGTTTGCCGGGCGGCCTGCACACCAAATACGGCAGGCAGGTCCACTTCAAATTCCGCCATCACACCGCCGGCGTATTCTTTTTGCACCGTCACGGCGCCGTTGCTGGGCGCAACGCCGCTGACCACGCTCACGTGCGGCACATCCAGATAATTGGCCAGCAGCACGCCGAGCTGGCCGTCGCGATCATCGGCAGCCTGCACACCGGTCAGAATCAGATCATACTCCATTCCCGAAAGCACGCTGGCCAAGGCCTTTGCCAGCACATGGTTCGGCGTACCCGGCGGCAGATCGTTGGTGATCTTCACCGCACGATCGGCGCCTTTGGCAATGGCCGTATACAGCACCTTGTCGGTGTCATCGCCCTCGAAAGCGATCACCGTCACGGTACCGCCGTGCTCTTCCTTCAGCAGCAGCGCTTCTTCCAGCGCATGTTCATCGAATTCATTCAGCTTGTAACTGAGATAGTCCCGGTCCAGATCGGTACCGTCGTCATTGATTTCCAGCTCCTCGACCAGATCGGGGACCTGCTTCACGGGCACAATAATGTTCATAGCCTGTTCATCTCCTTAAAAATGGGTTTCATGGACATCGGTTCGTTGTCTCAATTCGCGGCCATGGCCTCGACCACGAGCTCGATGATATCGCGCACCACCAGCTTGCCTTCGTTGCCGGTGGATTTGACCGCATCTTCAAACCGCGATACTTCGTACGGACAGCATACCGCCAGCACCTCAGCGCCAACTTCCACGGCTTCACGCACGCGGCGTTCGGAAAGCCGCTCGCTCACGTGATCGGCCATGAAGCCATCCAACCACATGCCGCCACCACCGCCGCCGCAGCAATAGCTATTTTCCCGGCAGCGGAACATTTCGATCAGCTCCACGCCCGGCAGCGCCTGCAGAATCTGCCGCGGCGCCTCGAACTCACCATTATGGCGGCCAAGATAGCAAGGATCATGGAACGTCACCTTATAATCCAGCTTTTTCGTGAAGTTTAGCTTTTCCAACATTGGCGCCAGGAAAGTGGTGTAATGCACCACATCGTATTTGCCGCCGTATTTTGGATATTCCTTCCGCAGAGCATTCAGCGCATGCGGATCGGTGACCAGAATCTTTTTGAATTTATAGCGCTTCATGGTTTTGATGTTTTGCTCGGCGAATTCTTCGAACAGGCCGATTTCGCCGGCCAGCCGCTGGCTGTCACAGGTGCATTTTTCTTCTACGCCGAGAATGCCGAAATCCACGCCCAGCTCATTCAGCACGCGTGCCAGCGCTTTGCTGGCATCGATGCCGCGTGGATGATAGCTTGGATAACACTCGACAAACCATAACACCTCGGCCTGCTTTTTCTCTTTCATGATGGGCACTGGCACGCCGGCATCTTTAGTCCAGGCGGCGCGCTTCTTTGGTGACTCGCCAAGTGGATTGCCGTAATCGAAGGTATTCTCGAAAGCCTGCTGCAACTCTTCCGGTACGTAGCCTTCCAGCACCGCTTCCTGCCGCACGGCAGGCATGATCTGGATCATGTCCACCTCTTTCGGGCACACACGCAGGCAGTTCATGCAGGTGGTGCATTGCCACAGCAGCGGGCTCTGGAATAGATCCTCCCCCCATTGGACGCGGCGAAAAATTTTTCGTGGACCGTAATCCCCTACCAGATTGACCGGACATACCGGCACACACTGTCCGCACTGGTAGCAATAGCCCAGCGACTCGCCACCTTCCAGGGCTGTCACCTTGTCCAGCATCTCCGTGTTGTAATCCCAGATCACCCGTTGTTCGAACATGCGGTTCCAGTGGCCGGAAATATCCATACCTTCTTGAACAACATGTTCCTTTTCGATGATTTGATCGGGATCGATGGAATGCTTATTTGAAGCCATATTCAATGCTCCTCGCGGTTAAACGTGGGTCTTTTTCAAATCCAATCATTGCTCAGACGGATGTGGGCTTGTCCTCTTCGCGGGTGCCCTGATACACCCCCAGAAGTCTCCGCGAAAACTCCGGCAAGTCAGGAACCACCTTATTAAACTCCTGAGTCATTCGCATACGTAGTACGGTGTACACATAGATCACATACACACAGCTCAAATACACATCCGTACCAAAAATGCTCTTACGGATGGCCTGAAACGAGGCGGCACTACCAACTTCGTGTACAAATGCCACGGCTTCGCCAACACGCATGTAAATATCGCCAACGGTTTCGCCTTCCAAGTTAAAGGTAGAATATGTAACCAGAGGCAGCGCTCCAGTTTTCACCTTCGGGTCCCACATCCAGCGCGTCCATAGCCAATATTGCTCGGGATCGGCAAAATGCAAAATCTCGCTGGCCACATCACAGCGCAACCGGACATCCAGGCCGTCAAAGCGATCGACAAAGGTTTGAAAACGGGATTTGAGCGGCCCGGAGCCATATAGCAGCTCCCGGGTCCATGCTTTCAAATCCTGTATTGGATACGTCTCCATGATTTTATCTGCCCGACGGCGAACAGCAAAGATGCGACGCAAAAGCGAATAATAATTGGCCGCGGACATCCGCTCGATGCCCTCCGGGCTTAAATGCTGCTGAAACCAACCCGCTTTGCCCTCCACTTCTGAACAGATAGCTGCCAGCTCATCGGCTGCCACCTTGTCCAGCGTTTCACGCATAAATTCGCGAGCAGTTTCGGTATCAACGACCTGTCTCATTGGGCATCACATTGCATTGTCGGTTGATGGAATGACCAGCTTTTTACTCAGGCTGCTTGAGCTACTTTGCGTAACATCGATACCGCCTTCAGAGCGGCTGCACTGGCCGAGGAGATTGAATCTTCCAGGTCGGCTGGGCCGGTGCACGCACCACAGGCGAACACGCCCTCCTTGCTGGTAGTCACCGTATTCAGGGCGCCACCAATGGTCTCGATGAAATTATATTTATTGGTTTCCAGGCCGAAAACTTTGGCCATTTCTTTGGTGCCGGCGCTGGGCTCCATGCCGACCGACAGCACCACGATATCCATAGGCACTTCCATCGGTCGGCCAAAGGTCGCATCTTCTCCCCGGACAATGAGCTGATCACCTTTCTTCAGCACTTCGGTGGCAATGCCTTTAATATAGTTGACTTTGTACTTTTCCTGCGCCGGCCAGTAAATTTCATTCTCCCAATAACCATACATACGCATGTCAATATAGAAGATAAACACCTTGCAATCCGGCACCTGCTGGCGCACTTCGATGGCCTCCTTGGAGGCAATGCCGCAGCATACTTTGGAACAGTATTCATTGCCAATCTGCCGATCACGTGAACCGACACATTGAATAAAACATAACCGTTTCGGTGGCTGCCCGTTAGAGGGCCGCACCACTTTGTGGGCCTTTAACATCTTTTCCAGGTCCACCAGGGTAATCACGTCATCGAATTCATAATAGCCATACTGCTGGGTTTCACGCCCCGGATCGAAATGCGTGAACCCCGTGGCGATGATAACGGCACCAGCTTTCACTTTTTCCACCCCTTTAGCATTTTTCAGCGTGACCTCAAAGTCGCCGACGCTACCAGAAGCGGCCGTTACAGTGGAATTCAAATGCAATTCAACATTGGGATGGTTCTGTACTGCATCGGCCATTTCTCGCATCGCTTCTTCAGCAGGGCGGAAGTCCGGCGTCAATGCAGCATAGTTTGCCTCATCCGGGGTTCCCCCCAACCGGTTGCGCTTTTCCACCAGGATAGCCTTGTAGCCCAAGTCGGCGACCCCGCGAGCTGCCTCCAAACCGGCAGGCCCGCCGCCCACAATTAATACGGATTGTTCAGGCATCAACATCCTCCCAGGTTAAATATTGCTTTTCTCCACGCTTGATTTTTTCCACTTCGTCTTCGAATTCCTTCCAGGCTTTTTCCACATCTATACCGATTTTTTCCAACAACGGTTTGTTGTCGGTGTTGTGCCAATGCAACTGCAACACCTTGTAAGGGTGGGCTCCCATAGCCAGTGCCGCCATCTGCGAATCAGACATGACCGGCACACCCACGTTCCGGCCATGCGCCTTGGCCGCAAACTGGCTTTGATCCAGCGTGGTCACGCAACCGGTATCGTGCGTCACCACCACATCCGGATCAGCTTCTTCTTTCATGACTTCGATTTTGCGCTGCGTGGCAAACGAACGTGAGAAATCGCGCGAGACCAGGATATGGCGAAATCCAAATCCACAGCAGTCGTACCAGGTTGAATAATCGCGCACCTCCACACCAATGGCTTTTAGCGTGGCCGTAATAACGGCTGTACGCTGAGCACCATAAATTTCCGGGTCGTAAATCGCGTCTTCACGTACCAGCTTATGGTAATGGCAGGCAGGATGCACGGTGGCCGCCACCATGCTCATATCACGCACCTGCAGTTCCGCAATCCGGTGCCGCATTGCATGCACCCATTCACTATAATGCACGATTTCTTCGGGCATCACCAGTTTTTTACCCAACTTGGCAAGGATATCCCGCACCTGCCGGCGTAGTTCTGGACTATGGATCAGTTCCTGGCGGACTTCTTTATAATGCCCGAAACTGGTCCCACAATGGATAATCGGAAAATACCCGGTTTCGGCCGCAGCAGCAAAATTGCGCATGGCCACTGCCGCCTGCGCCGCCACGTTGGATGTGGCCGAAGCATAGTAATTCCATGCTGTACAAGAGGTCTGGTCGGTAGGATCCAGATAATCCAAGCCGAGCTTACGGTTAATCCAGAATATGGATGTGGAATATCCCGGGATATGCCCGCATTGGCCACAGCTTTTATGGTGCCAGGTAGTGTTAATGGGAATCTTTTTTTTGCGGCCAAACTTGGTTTCCACTTCGATATAGGGTTCAGGAACTCGCTGTACTTCCCATTCTCCTTCCTTTTCCAATTGGAAGATAATATCATGATAATCTTCCGTGGGGGCATCGGCCGGATTGACGTTGAATTGCCGTTCACTGGCCGGCTTAACTAACGTTTCAACCGGTATCATAAAAAGGTCTCCCTTGTTTTACGTTCCAAACCAACGAGGTATTTAATCGAAGGTGACGTCATAACCTTCTTCTTCCAGCCGTTCTTCCATCACGTCGGCCAGAATCATAAATAACCCTTCATCCACTTCCTTAATCATATCCATCACGCCTGTGTGGTGCCAAATAAGGTATAATTCGATAATGGTTTTATCGCTCACCTGCCAGCCGGTCTCGGTAGTATGCAGGGTTTCGGGGGGCAACGCTTTGCGCCAAAGGTCGAGATTGTCGGAGATTTCTTTAACATGAGGCCCCCAATCAGGGAAAGCGCTGGGTTGTAACATATCTGGAGATACCTGGGTGCCCGTACTCATAATTTTGTAAACAATGCGACCGTATCCTTCCAGGGCTTGCTGGGCGCTAGCCAGACCATTTTTGACCGCAACCTCCCGCATGACGGTAATAAGACCACCAGGAGAGTTTTGCCGTGGACACCGATCGCAGGAAAAACACTGCGAACAATCCCAGATGCTATCATTGAGGAAAATGTAAAATAGCTCCACGTCTTCACGGGCTACAGCCTGGGCAATCTTGCGCGGACTGAAATCATAAAATCGCGCCGATGGACACGCCGCTACACAGATGCCACACTCATAGCATCCATAAAGGTATTCATCAAAGCGCATGTCCCGTTTCACTTCATTAAACAGGCGTTCCTTTTCTTCATAAGGAACCTCGGCATAACGGTTTTGGCTCAGGTCTAATGCCACGGGCCACTCCCTTTAGGTTTTATAATAATTATGTTTTTTATATATTTTAATATTATAATGTTTTTCGATTTTTAAAAATAAGGCTACGAATACTACACCGTAGCCCATTGTGTGGATTTTTTTAAGCTTCAAAACCTTCGACGTGCTCGCAGCCTTTAATATCGTCCGCTTCAATCTTCTTCTTATACGCCTCCACGGCCGCATCTCCAGTCACCAATGCCTTCAATTCTTCATCCAGGTTGGTGGGTTGCATCTTCACAATCCATCCCTTCCGATACGGGCTGCGATTGATGATCGTGGCATCCTTCTCGATTTCTTCATTCACTGCAATGATTTCACCAGAAATCGGCGATTTAACGGGGCCAACCCATTTGGCACTTTCTACCGTTGCCACGGGACGCCCCTTTTTACGACTGGTACCAACCGCCTTGGTCTTCGCGTGTAGCAAGGGCCCGGCCATATTCTGGGCGATATCCGTCATCCCGATATTGACGGTGCCATCGTCGTTGAGTTGGACCCAGGTATGATCATCCACACTGTAGTATAAATCTGTCCGGATCACACATCCACGAATCTCTTGCGTATCTGCCATTGTGTTTCTCCTCCACAAACTCAATGATCTTCAAAATTAGAAATACATGACGTGATCGGATTCCAGCGCCAGATTGATGATGCTGGTCGCACCGAGGATTTCCACGCCATCGATCAAGTCATCCTGCGTCATATTCCACAAAGCCAAACTTTGCTGACACACACGCAATTTCACACCGGAGTCGATGGCCTGCTCCAGCATGGTTTTCAGGGTCACATCGCTGGTCGGGTCCAGTTTGATCTTTTCGGCTTCGCCTTTTTTCAACTGGTTGGTGCCGTTCATGGTAAACCAGACCATCACATCCATTTCCATCGCTGCCGCTGCCATGGCGTAAAACAATGGCGAATAGGTTCTCGTGGGCGTTTCCACACCGTGCGTTTGAATCACCAGGATCTTTTTGCCTTCAAAATCGTCCACGTCTCCACTCCTCGTTGATAGGGTTGCTCGTTTTTCATTTATTTCGTGGGTTGCTTTTTCTCAACCAATTTCGCAGGGCCGGGAGGGATCGGAGTACACGATCAGGTAGCGCTTGCTCCAATCCCAGTCGTCCTGCTCCATCATCAATTCATGCAGCTCGTCTTTGTCGCTAGATTGCGCCAGCACGCGCAACCGAATTGGCGTGCCAGTAGCATTGGTCTCGAGAATTTCCAAAAGCAACCAGTCGCCCGCGGTTTCTTCATACAGCCGACTGATTTCTTTAAGCCGAATCTCTCTGCCAACAAACGCGCTATCCAAGGTTCAAACCTATTCCGCCTTCTGCTGCAAACTCATGAGTACCGATACCCAATCCTCGATTTCCACACCTGGCGTTTGTACATCGTGATCCTCATAAAATTGCCCCACCCGCTCGCGAATGGCATCGGGCTCAAGTCGCACATTCACCAGCGCTTTTTCCAGATCGGTAAACAGCCGGTGCGGATGGAAGGTGAAATCGCCGGACAGCGACAGGTCTTCGATGCGATCGTGATGCAACCGCGCCATGGCCCGCACCAGCCCGCCACGCGCTTTCAGCATCGCCTCCATCACCCAAACATCCTGATGAATCTTTACCCCATCTCGCATCAGACCGCTTTTCTGGTATAGCCAGGATTCAGACTGGAATTTTTCATCCAGGGTTTCGATCGTAGCAAGTTCATCCGGCGTGAGCTCTCCCTCCACGATCTCTTCGCCCAGCGCCTTTTCACATTCACGCATGTAAACCGCCTTCACGTCTTCGCGGTCCGGCACCGTCTGCAGTTCCTTTTTCATGGTGGTCATGTATTCCTGCAGACTCTGAAACACCTTGTCCCGAAATTTTTCGGAAGGCACTTTCAATACCCGGGCCATGAGTTCGGTATTGAAATCGAACAGAAAGCTGCCTACCATCACTTCGGCCTGCCCTATGGCAGCCGCACCGGTACCTCCGATTTTCCTTCCGGAAACATGAATATCGTTGATGGGACGAAATTCGGCCTGAATGCCGAAAGCATGGTAGGTTTGCACGAGCGGGCGGGCATAAATTTGAAATCGTTTGTTGAGGTTCCAGGGAAGACGGTCTGGCGCCATGATCCACTGGGTGAACATTTGATTTTCATCCAGCAGCACCGCGCCACCACCAACTTCACGTCGTAGCACCGGGAGCCCCTTTTCACGGCAGAACGTCATATCCACCTCTTTATCCACCTCCTGATGAAAACCCACGCACACATATGGTTCCTTCGGATTCATCAGAAGAATGGTGTCCGGGGTGTGATCGGTTCTGGCATAGGCCACCCCATGATACACGGTTTGCGAACGCAGATACGATACGGTGCCCAGGTCCACGAGCCGAATAGCCATCTTCCCTCCTCAAAAACAATCAAAATGCGGGTATTCAAAATCGATGATCATGAAATAGATTAGATAAACAAAGTCACATCAGCATCCGCAGCATACTCCAGGAACGTGGCCGCGCCACCAATTTCGCACTCGTCTATGAATTCTTCTTTAGTGAAGCCAAATACATCCATGGTCATCTGGCAGCCAATCATCCGCACTTCCAGGTCCACACAAGCCTCACGGAGCTGCTCTATAGAAGGCACGCCCTTATTCTTGAACGTCTGCTTCATCAGGCTTGTGGCCACCGATTCGAAGCCGGGCAGGTTGGAGGTGAGCAAATTGGGAATCGGCCAGTTGATTTTCTGAAATGCTTTGGGCCCGAAGGGCATTTTCATGGGCATGGCCGGATTGCCCACCGGCGAGACGGCAGCATCCAATTTTTTCCTAAGCAGTGGCAAGCCGTAAAAGGTGAAGAAAATGGCAACTTCCCAATCCATTGAAGCGGCGGCGCTACCAAGAATGAATGGCGGATACGCCCAATCCAGTGTGCCTTTGCTGGCGATCATAGCGAGGCGCCGTTTTCCATTTTCTTGTGCCATAGCAATGCTCCCTTTGGTTAACGTTGCATTTGGTCACAGCCACGACAGCTGTGGCGCGTGCCCCCACCATCACACTAATGGGTTTTGCGAATCAAAAAGCGAAATTTGCCGCCATCGAGTTCTTCTGCCACCAGCAGTTCGTGTTGCGTTTGCTTGGCCCAGGCTTCCATGTCTGGAATCGAGCCCGGATCGGTGGCGATCATCTCCAGCACCTGTCCCACTTCCAAATCATTCATCGCCTTTTTGGTTTTCACAACCGGCATCGGGCATAAAAGCCCGGTACAGTCCAACATTTTATCGGCTTTGGCCTCCACGAAAACTCCTCCTTCCAGAATCCGTTTCTGTTTTAACGTTAACAAGAATACGCCATTCTTGTTTTAGCTGATCCGCTCTTTACAGCGGATAAAAAAACTGACCTGGTCGCCCCGCTCATAGACATCAATAAGTTCATGACCGGTGACGCGACACCAGGCTGCAACATCCGCAGGAGCGCACGGATCGTCCCAGATCAGCTCCAGGATTTGCCCGGCCACCATCGTCTCCAATGCGGCTCGCAACTGCAGAAGTGGCATCGGCTCCATTTGCCCAAGGCAGTCCAGTCGTCGTGAGACAACAATAATCGGAGATGGCTGCCGAGAATCATTATGGGACGCTGTCATAACCGGGGTTCCTCTATTCGGCCCGCCTTTTCGACGTGCCTGCGGCCCCAAAGAACCCCACGACGAATCGGCCGAGCCCTTCCTGCATGCCTCTCTTTTAAGCAAACTCCATACCATCGCAGGATCATCAAAATATATGAATATACTTATCGAATAAGTTATTAATTTTAAAATTGTTAAATTCAATTAATAATTTTAATAATCGCGACCACCGTGTCCGAAGGGAGGGCATTTTGTGGTGAGAATTCGGGAATATGGCAAAAATACCCTAATTTGTGCGGCGCATTTCTATACCTCCCGTATTTTAGGTGCCTGCACAAAAGTTTGGCGGCCCATCGAAACGTGCCATAATTTGCATGCGGATCGACCGAATGGATGCCTACTTTCTAGATCGCCTATCAGCCAGCCAATTACAATGCAATATCTGTAACGAGCACTTATCCCCTGGTCATGCAATTATCCGTGTTCAATCCGTGGCTTCGAAAAATCCGCTGATGATTCAGCCATAAGTTCATTCGGTCCTTCCGGCTTCATCGTAAGAGAGACATTGAGATATGCATCCCCCTTCTTCATGCGGAGATTGGCGGGGAAAACGGAGTGGCCAGATAGCATCAAAATTGTACGTGTGGCGGGATAGCCAAAATCTGGTTATGCAGCTCGCTTGGCATTCAGTCTGAACGCAGCCATTAGCCCATCATCGCGCTTATTCTTTGAAATCCCACTTGCTCAGCCCGTGCCGGCGCATTTTTTCACAGAAATTCTTGTAATCCATCTGCGCTTCCCGCGCTGCATCGACGATGCGGCCGCCATGCTTTTCCAGCAGCCGGCTCAGGTAATCCTTTTCGAAACGGTTCAGCAGATCGGTTTTGGCCTTTTTGAACGGTACGCCATCATACACATAGTATTTGAACTCCTTCTCGTTTTTCTTGGGCAGCAGACACTTCTGAATGGTCGCCTCCTGGATCTGCCCAGACTTTTCGATGATCACGGCGCGTTCGATGACGTTTTCCAGCTCGCGGATGTTCCCCGGCCAGCGGTAGTTGAACAGGGTCTGAATCGCCTCGGGCGTGATGCTCTCAATCTCTTTTTTGAACTTTTCAGCATAAAGCCGGGTAAAATGCACCGCCAGCAAAGGCAAATCATCCATGCGCTCACGGAGTGGAGGAACATGGATGACGACCACGTTCAACCGGTAAAACAGGTCTTCCCGAAACTCACCTTTACCGATGGCTTCCTGCAAATCTTTGTTCGTGGCAGAAATAACCCGCACATCCACCTGGATGCTCTGGTTGCTGCCCAGTCGTTCGAAGGTTTTTTCTTGTAGCACCCGCAGCAGTTTGGCCTGGGTAGCCAATGGGATATCGCCGACCTCATCGAGAAAAATGGTGCCGGAATCGGCCTCCTCAAACCGACCGATACGGGTTTTGATGGCACCGGTGAAGGCGCCACGCTCATGGCCAAACAGCTCACTCTCCAGCAAATTCTCCGGCAGCGCAGCACAATTGACGCGCACAAACGGCCGGTCGCGTCGACTGCTGTTGTAATGGATAGCTTTGGCGATGAGTTCCTTACCAGTGCCGGTCTCCCCATAGATCAAAATCGTCGCATCGGTATTGGCCAGGTCCTCGATTAGTTCATAAATTTCCTGCATTTTGTGCGATTTACCTATGATGTTGCTGAAGCTGTAGCGCGATTCGACCTCCTGCCGCAGGCGGTGAATTTCCTGCTTCAGTGCCGCTTGTTCCAGACAACGGTTCAATACCAGAATCAGTTCATCATAATTGATGGGCTTGGTCAGGTAGGTGAGCGCGCCAAGCTGCATGGCCTTTACAGCGTGCTCAATAGAGCCATGCGCTGTGATGATGATCGTCGGAATGTCTATGCCCTGTTCACGCAATCGTTTAAGCAGGGTCAACCCATCCAGATTCGGCATCATGTAATCGGCAATAATCACATCGACGCGTTCTTTTTCTAGCATCGCCAGTGCTACGGCACCATCCAGCGCGGTAACAACGGTAAAACCTTCACGCGATAGGTTAGCCTGCATCACTTTGAGTGTAGCTGGCTCGTCATCGATAACTAAAATGGTGTTCTTTGGCTTCATAGACTTTCAATGTTGTTGGAAAACGCAAAACCGCTTTGGTTCCTACATGATCACGAGGCTCCAGGTGCACCGAACCCTGGTGGCTATTCATAATTTTGCGCACCACCGGTAACCCCAGTCCGGTACCACGCAATTTGGTGGTCACAAACGGCTTAAACAAATCCTCAGGATCGCGTTCCCCCAGCCCCTCGCCATCATCTTCAATGATCAGCACGACCTCATGCAAACTATTGGCCGGCATGGCCTGATCGTAATAGCAAGAGATGCGGAGGCGACCACCCGGTTGCATGGCATCGATGGCATTGTCGATCAAATTCAGCAGCGCCCGCTCCACCTGGACTTCATCCAGTGGCAGCAATGGTAAATTGCCATCCATGTCAAGCTGGACCCGTATCTTTTTCGAACGGATACGCTCCTGCATGGTCTTGAGCGCATTCTCGATTAGGGGCTGAATCTGACAGTAGGAAAACTCCAAAAACAGGGGGCGGGCATAATCGAGCATTTCGTCGGTTACGGCGTTCACCCGCTTGACTTGCTCGTCGATGATCTGCAAGTACGACTGCAGCTCCTCGTTTTCGATCTCGCCTTTCAAAAAGCGTACGGCCCCAGCGATGGCGTTGAGGGGATTTCGCACCTCATGCGCTACGATCGACCCCATTTTGCCGATCTCGGCAAGATTTTTGGCCTGCTCGAGATGTTTCTGCATTTTTACGGCTTCAGTCACATCCTTCACATATTCAATCACCTGCTCCACTTGGCCGGCTTCATTCAGCAGCGGAAAGTCGTAAATCTCAAAAATGCGCTCTTCATTACCATACGAAGTACGTTTGGTGCATTGGGTGAAAGAATGGCCGCCAAGTTGAAACACCGTATCGGCGCGGCAGAACGAACAGCGACTCTCCCGTCCCTGGCACATCTCGAAACAATGCTCTCCCGAAAGCTCATCCAGGCTCTTACCGATCAGCTTCTCCATCACCGGGTTGGCATCCACGATGCGGTAGTTGCGATCGATGATCATGATGCCATCCGGGATGCCGACAAAAATGGCTTCCAGCTTTTCGTTGGCCTTTTTCAACCGACGGGATATCTCCTCGGCATTCTCTTTCGCCTGCCGCAGATCGTGAATATTTTGCCGCAAACGACGCACCATTTCGTTAAATCCGAGAAACAGCATATCCATTTCATCCGCCGGCTCGCTCAGGCCATTCACTTCCATTTGCACTTCGAGATTTCCATTTTGCACCTCTTTCACCTTGTCGGTAAGATCGATCACCGGTTGAACCATGATGCGCGCAATTACGGAAATCCCTGTGATGCCGACGGCAATATAAAACACCGTCTGCCAGATAAGCCCGGTTTTTAACCCCATCATACCGGAGTAAATAAAAAAATACAGCAGCAGACTGCCAAATACAGAAAACATGACCAAAAGACTGATACTGGACAGCATGAATTTTTTCTTTAATCCCGCGCGATAACTCGCCATGGTTTACTCCCTCCGGTCAGGGATGGGTGGTTGGAAAATTGGGTCCACTGCAACAATCTGCCTTCCTGGCAGATATCTACGATGCGGGTGTGTATTTTACTTCATTTTCATAAATATTTCAACTTTTTTTAATGAGATTTTAAAAATTTCGATTCCGGCCAACATTTTTGGCCATTTTGGGGTAAAAACGCCCTCTTTATGGTTTCGATGCCCTATTTCTTGCCTTTGCGGCAAATCCATTTTCCGGTAGTATCCCTGTTTTTCCCACAATTTTGATACCAAGCTCTATGGCACCATTCTTGCTAAAAGGTCAAAGATGTCATATCTCTAAAAATATCGGAGGGCAGGAGTATGAGACACCGTACCCGTTTTATCTATGCGAAACGGGTTGCGCCCGTGGCCCTGTTTCTTTTCCTATTTCTCGCCATCGAACACGGGCATGCGACCAACGGTTACTTTTCTCATGGCTATGGTATTCGCTACAAAGGCATGGCTGGCGCCGGGGTGGCGCTCTACCTGAGCCCCATGGCCGCTGCGACCAATCCGGGCAGCATGGCATTCGTCGGGAAGGGCTATCAGGTTTCTCTGGCGCTGTTCAATCCCAATCGCCAGTACACGGTCGCCGGCAATCCATCCGGGTTTCCGCAGACGTTCGGCCTTACGCCGGGCACGGTTGAGAGCGACTCTCGCTATTTTTTCGTTCCGTCGCTGGCCGCCAACTGGCGGCTGAAAGAAACCGTCTATTTTGGCGTAGCCGTGTTCGGCAACGGCGGCATGAACACCAATTATCCGACCAACACGTTTTACGGCACCACGCCCACGGGCGTAGATTTGATGCAGCTCTTTGTAGCCGCCACCCTGTCGTTTCAGCTCGCCGAAAAACATGGCATCGGCATCAGCCCGATTTTCTCCTTTCAGCGTTTCCAGGCGCAAGGGTTGCAGGCCTTTGGCAATTTCTCCAGCGATGCCAATAAACTGACCAACAATGATTACGACAGCGCCACCGGCTTCGGGCTGCGCATCGGCTATTTCGGCCAGTGGATGGACTTCCTTGCGTTCGGCGCGGCCTATCAAACCAAAATCAATATGGGGCAGTTCAGCAAATACGCCGGGCTGTTTGCCGGCGGCGGCGATTTCGATATCCCGGCGAATTGGACCGTCGGCGTGGCCCTGGGCTATGAAGCCTTCGCCATTGCCTTCGATGTGCAACGCATTATGTACAGCTCGATTTCGTCGATTGCCAATCCCATGTTTCCGAATTTGCAGCAGGCACCCCTCGGCGCCGATGGTGCGGCCGGCTTCGGCTGGGAGGACATGACCGTGTTCAAAATCGGCGTGCAAATGCAGCGCGGTGAGGCCTGGACCTACCGGGCCGGTTTCTCGACGGGTAAACAGCCGATTCCGGAAAGCGAAGTCATGTTCAATATTCTGGCCCCGGGCGTAATCGAAAAGCATCTGACCTTCGGCGTGTCGCGCAAACTGAACAGCGGTAAGGAACTCAGCCTGTCGATTACTCGTGCACTGAGCGGCAGCGTCCAGGGGCCCAATCCGCTGGAAGCCCCCAACCAGCAAACCATCGAATTGAAAATGGATCAGTGGGAATTCGGCGTTGCGCTGACATTTTGACGTTTTCAGGGAGGCCCCATGATGAAAACGATTCGAACCTATCTGCTTGCGGCGGTGCTGCTGATGAGCACCGCTACGGTTTTTGCCATGCCCGAGAAAAACAACAGGGGCTTTGGCGTGTATCAGTACGTTGTTGAGCAGGCCGAAGGCGACCTGGACGCCATTTTGGATTCCATCAAGTCCGCAGCCGGAGCCGCCGGCTGGCAGGTGCTTGCCGATGTCGCCGGCGGCGTGCCTGAGGGCTGCAAATACCGCACGCACGTGCTTGTGCTGGCCGATTCGGCGTATGCGGATCAAATCATGCAGGCCAATCGGGTCACGGGACCATTCGCCGTTGTTGACCGCGTCAATGTGTTTGAAGATGAACGCGGCGTGCACGTGTCGGTGGTCAATCCGCACTCCATCAACCGCACCGTGCTGATGGATGACGAGGCCTACATGGAGATGACCGAAGCGCACTTGCAGAAACTGCGCGGCATGATCACTTCCGCGGTGAAAGGCACTGTAAACGAAAAAGAATATGGACAATTTCGCAAAAAGGGTTATATTGGCAAAACCATGGGCGTGATGGCCGGCGGCAAGTTCATCGACAAACTGGTGGCCGTGGCCACGGTTTCCGGGCAGGGCTGGCAGTCGGTGGCCGCCCGGGTGCGCGAAGGTCTATCCAAACCATCGGCAAAATGGGGCATGCACCGGGTGTATGAGCTGGCACTGCCGGACTACAGGACCGTCGTCTTCGGCACCACGGGCACGCCCATGGATAGCAAGTCGTTCAGCATTGTTCGTGCCGGCAGCGATAAATCGCGCAAGAAGTTCAAGTGTCCCGGACTGGCGCATGCCGGCGCCTATCCCATTGAGGTGGTGGTGGCCGAGAATGAGGACGGTAGTGTCAGCGTGCGGCTGGTGGAAACCATGTTCCGGATGAAGATGTATTTCGAAGATGCCGGCAAATGGGCATTCATGAAAAACATGCGCATGCCCGGCTCGATTCAAAAAGAGCTGGTACAGCAAATTCGCTCGGCCCTACAACCCATGACCGCCAAATAGCACAGTCAAAGCACCTGGCGGTAATCTAAGGTACGAGGTAGCATTCCCTGTGCGGCGCACGGTTCGGGGCGTCGCACATTTTTTTGCCGGAACTTTAAATTGACCGTCCCGGATGAAGTTTGCAGGTGATTGACAGGATGATTTTTGTTCATGCTCATTCTCCAATTTTTGCCATACATTTTTCCTGTTTATCCTGTAAATCCCGTGAAAAATGAACAGGCGACCCATCTTGTTCAACAAAAGAGCCAGGCATTCTGCGCCATGTGGATGACTAACGCTTCAATGATGGTGAATTCATCCCGGATCAAAATGTCGTAACGCGAAGCATGAACGCACAAACTGCATTATCCCATCGATGGTTTCCGTTTTTGCGCTGGTTCCCGCTGCGTGGGAAATACCTCTGGAATGACCTGATCGCCGGCGTCACCGTGGCCCTGGTGCTGATTCCCCAATCCATGGCCTACGCGCAGCTAGCCGGTCTGCCTCCGGTGTACGGCCTGTACGCCTCATTTCTGCCGGTGATTTTTGCCACCCTGTTTGGTTCATCCAATCAGCTCAGCACGGGCCCGGTGGCCATGACCTCGCTACTCACGGCCAGCGCTCTCACTACCCTGGCCTCGCCCGGATCAGACACCTACATTCAACTGGCCATCCAGCTTGCGCTCATCGCCGGCATCATCCGCATCGCCATGGGGCTTTTGCGGCTGGGGTTGGTGGTCAATCTGCTGTCGCATCCGGTGCTGACCGGCTTCACCAACGCCGCCGCGATCATCATCAGCTTTTCGCAGTTGAGCAAATGGCTGGGCGTGCCCGGTGGCCACACCGGCCGTTTCCTCACCGATGCTTGGGAGTTGCTGCAACAGGCACGCCACTTCAACGAAGCGTCGCTGCTCATGGGGGTGTTTGCCTTCGCGATCATTATGGGCTTCAAGAAGTGGTTGCCGCGCATCCCCGGCGTCCTGGTGGCCGTGGTGCTGAGCACGGTGATTAGCTGGCAGATCGGCTTCCAGCACGAAATGCGCGTGCCGGTGTCCCACTTTAGTGATCCTGAAATCCGGCATCTGTTTCAGGAATTGCAGGCCAAACGCGACAGCGTGCGCGTGCTGCAGGACCGCATTCAAAGCGAAAATCAACGCCTGAAACAATTGCAGAAACAACATCCGGACGAAGAAACTCGCATCCTCGCCGCCCGGTTTGAAATCGAGTTGTTGCAATTGGAACTGAAAGAAAGCCAGGATGAGGTTGTTCGCATTGAAGATGATCTGCACCGGTTTGCATTTCTGCAAACCGATTCCGCCGGCTCGGATAAGCCGTATCTGCACACCATCGATAAAGCCCATTTCCCGCATAAAACTGAGGGACGCAAATGGCATTATAAAAAATATAACGGGGACGAAGTTTTATTGATTGCCGGCGGCGAGATCATCGGCGACATCCCCGCCGGTCTGCCGCAATTGCGCCCGCCGGAGCTTTCCTGGGACGCCATGGTGACGCTCATTCCGGCCGCGTTTGCGCTGGTGCTGATCGGTTTCATGGAGGCCATTTCCATCGCCAAGACCATTTCGGCGCGCACGCGCGAACCCATCGATGTGGACCAGGAATTGATCGGGCAGGGCATCGCCAATGTGGTAGGGAGTTTCTCGTCAGCATATCCGGTGAGCGGTTCGTTTTCGCGCTCGGCGTTGAACTACACCATGGGCGCGCGCACCGGCCTGTCCTCGGTGGTGACCGGCATCGTGGTGATGATCACGCTTTTGTTTTTCACGCCGCTGCTGTACTACCTGCCCAAAGCGGTGCTCGCCGCAGTCATCATCTCCGCGGTGATCGGTCTGATCAATTTCAAGCCCATCCTGCTGGCCTGGAAGGCGCAACGCCATGATGGCATCTCGGCAATTGCCACCTTTGTAGCCACTCTGCTTTTCGCGCCGCACCTGGAAATGGGCATTTATTTTGGCGCCGGACTCACCGTGGCGCTGTATCTGCTGCGCAACATGACTCCGCGCGTGGCCATTCTCGGTCGCCACCCCGATGGCACCCTGCGCGACGCCAAATTGCACAATCTGCCGACCTGCGATTATATCGCCGCGGTCCGCTTCGACGGTTCGCTCACGTTTGTGAATGTAACCTATTTCGAAGATTCGATTTTACATATTATCTCGCAATACCCCAAACTGCGCCAGGTGCTGATTGTGTGCGATGGCATCAATCAAATCGACGCCTCCGGCGTGGAAGTCATCCGCAATGTGGTAAAACATGTCAGCAGCCACGGCATCGGCATTGCGTTTTCCGGCTTGAAAAAACAGGTGCTCGATGTGCTGCAGAGCACCAGCGCTTATGCGCTGTTGGGCGAGGAAAACATTTTCCGCACCGAAAATCAGGCACTGGACGCGCTGTTCGATCGGGTCAAAGACCCTGAATTTGACCCGGAAAAATGTCCGCTGCGGAAAAAGACGTGAGGTAGCGTCACGGAAGGCAACGAAAGCAAGGGCAATTGAGATGTATTTGGAGATCCGCCAACAGCCGATTTTGTTGAGGGAAATGGTTTCAGAATTGGACGAATTTTACAGGTACATGAAATCAGACGTGGGGATGATGCTATTGGTGGATTACACACGTGGACTTGAGGCTAAACTTTGACCTTTTCTTCCAGAGCACTCACTTTTTTATTAAGCTGGTGCACGTTTTCGGCCAGCTTTTCGTAGTCCTGCAAATCCCGAACGGCCTTCTCCAGCCTTTCGTGCTCCTCCCGGCGCACCATCTGGATGGCAATATTATCGATTCGGGCATTCATCGCATCCAGCCGGTGGATGACATCCCATTTAAATTCATCAAAATGCTTATATAGTTCATCTCGAATTTGTCCAATGCGCGCATTGGTTTGATCAATGCGGCTGATCAGATCATCCCGAACCTGATCAATCCGAGCATTGGTTTGATCAATCCGGCCGATCAGCTCCTCCCGAACCTGATCTATCCGGGCATTGGTTTGGTCGATGCGCCGGCTCAATTCAATGATGTGCCCATTCATGTTATCCAGACGCTTATTGGTAAGCGCCTGCGCTGTCTCCAATTTGTCCAGCCGGCTGTTGATCGAACTGAGTTCAGGGACAACCAGCTCTTTAAGCGCTTCGATCAGGGCGTCTTTAATATCCATGCGGATGTCTCCCTTTTGCACTAAAATAGTAATTGATAAACGGTTTGTCAACGGCTTTATGGATACAGCGGCTCATTTTTATATGAGCAAAATGCCAGGCCCATTTCCCGACCTTACTGCCGGTTCGTAATCATCCCAGCATGAGTTCATTTTTTCACTTCAGCGTTTCGGCCGGAATTCGATCGAAAGGCATTTCTGTATTTTGCCTCAGTCAGTTTTACCGGTTCCTATTTCTCAATTCCTGATACCTCACTGCCCATCCCCACCCTTGCTCCGTTAAGAAAAACATATTCGATAAAAAGTATCACCAATCCAACCTTACCCATTCCCTTCGTTCGTTTTTTATTGGCGAAAATCCGGGAAACATCTACTTTTGTGCGAACTCCTATATGTGAAAAAACCATTCATTTATGAGGGTGGATATGCCATTTGCAAAACGCGTTTTTTCCTTGGCCATTGCATTTGTGCTTTGCGCCAATCTGGCACAATGGCAGCCGGTCCTGGCCGCATTGGGAAACGGTGACGATCTCCCCGTTCCTCCGGCCACCCCGGCAGACAAGCGCTTGTTGGCGCATAAAAAGCGCATCGCCTTGCAGGACCAATCCCTGGTGGCCAACGTCCGCTACCGCTCCATCGGACCGACTGTCATGAGCGGGCGTGTCGCCGACCTGGATGTGTCGCCCACCGATCCAACGCATTTTTACGTGGCTTACGCTTCCGGCGGTCTGTGGAAAACCGAAAACAATGGTCTCAGTTTCACGCCGATTTTCGACGAGCAGACCGTGATGACCATCGGCGATATCGCCGTGGACTGGCAGCACGGCGAAACGATCTGGGTGGGCACCGGTGAAAACAACTCCAGCCGTTCTTCCTACTCGGGCACCGGCATCTACAAAAGCGCCGATGGCGGCAAAACCTGGCAACACATGGGCCTCGGTGAAACGCACCACATTGGCCGCATCATTATGCATCCGGACGATCCGAACACGGTCTGGGTAGCGGCGCTCGGTCATTTGTATTCCTACAATCCTGAACGAGGCGTGTACAAAACCACGGATGGCGGCCAAACCTGGCGCAAAACTCTGTTCGTGGATGATACCACCGGTGCCATTGACCTGATCATCGATCCGAGCAATCCCGATGTGCTATATGCCGCCACCTGGCACCGCGAGCGCTTTGCCTGGAATTTCGTCGAGAGCGGCATCGGTTCAGGCATCTACAAAAGCACGGATGGCGGCGAAACCTGGACGCGCCTGAACACCCCGGGAAGCGGCTTCCCCACCGGTCCCGGGGTTGGCCGCATCGGCCTGGCGATTTATCCGGGCAATCCGAACATTCTCTACGCCATCGTCGATAACCAGAACCGCCGGCCCAAAGAGAAAAAAGAGGAAGAGCCCGAATTGACCAAAGACCGCCTCCGAACCATGTCCCGCGAGGCCTTCCTCAAGCAGGACGATGAGCTGATCACCGAATACCTGGATTATTACAATTTTCCTCTGAAATATACGGCCAAAGGCATTAAGGAGCGCGTGCGCAAGGGCGAAATCACGCCAAAGTCGCTGGTCGATTTCCTCGAAGATGCCAACCGGCAGCTTTTCGACACCCCGGTCATCGGCCCGGAGGTGTACCGCTCTGAAAACGCTGGCAAAACCTGGAAGAAAACCCACGACGATTACATCGATGCGCTGTTCTACTCCTATGGCTATTATTTCGGACAGATTCGGGTGGCACCGGACGATGTCAACCGCATTTACATCGCTGGCGTGCCGATTTTGAAGTCCGATGACGGCGGCAAAACGTTCAAATCCATCAACGAGGAAAATGTGCATGTGGATCACCATGCCCTGTGGGTGAGCCATCGGCGCAAGGGGCACATCATCATCGGCAACGACGGCGGCATCAACATTTCTTACGATGACGGCAAAACCTGGTTCAAAGCCAACACGCCTGCCGTCGGGCAGTTCTATGCCATCGCTGTGGATATGGCAAGGCCCTACAACGTGTACGGCGGCCTGCAGGACAATGGCGTGTGGTACGGTCCGAGTACCTACAAACATAGCCTGCGCTGGACCGCCACCGGCAATTATCCCTGGAAGATGATCATGGGCGGCGACGGCATGCAGGTGGAGGTGGATACGCGCGACAACAACACGGTGTACACCGGTTTTCAGTTCGGCAATTACTTCCGTATCAACAAAAAGTCCGGCCGCCGCAAACGCATCACCCCGCAGCACGAGCTCGGCCAGCGGCCGTACCGATGGAACTGGCAAACGCCCATCAAGCTATCGCCGCACAATCAGGACATTTTGTACATGGGCTCCAATTTCCTCCATCGCTCCATGGATAAAGGCGAAACCTGGCAAACCATCTCCGGCGATCTCACCCGCGGCGGCAAAAAAGGCGACGTACCGTATGGTACGCTTACCACGATCGACGAGTCGCCATTGCGCTTCGGCCTGATTTACGTCGGCAGCGATGACGGCCTGGTGCATATGACCCCGGACGGCGGCTACACCTGGGAACGCATTTCCGACAGCCTGCCGCAGAACCTGTGGGTCTCGCGCGTGGAAGCTTCGCAACACGACACGGCCACGGTGTATGTGGCGCTCAACGGCTACCGCTGGGATGATTTCACAGCGTATTTGTACAAATCCACCGACTACGGTCAGACCTGGCAGCGCATCGGCACCGATCTGCCCGATGAACCGATCAACGTGGTGGTGGAAGACCCGGAGAATAAAGACCTGTTGTACGTGGGCACCGATCACGGTGTGTACATCTCTCTGGACGGGGGCCAGAGTTTCATGGCAATGATGCAGGACCTGCCGCACGCACCGGTGCATGATCTGGTGGTGCATCCGCGGGAAAAGGATCTGGTGGTGGGTACACACGGCCGGTCGATTTACATCGCCAATGTGGAGCATGTGCAGCAGCTTACGCCGGAAATGCGCAAGAAACCGCTGCACCTGTTCCCGCTGGATAAAGTCACCTTCAGCGAAAATTGGGGCCGCAAACGCGCCAACTGGGCCGAGGCGAACGAACCGGAGATCGAAATCGCATTTTATGCAGGTAGCCCGGGCAAAGCCACGATCCGCATTCTCACCGAAAACGGCCTGCTGCTGAAAACATTGACCGATGACAGCGAGCGAGGGCTGAATTACGTCCAATATGACCTTGCTGTGGATTCCACGCGCGTGGCGGCCTACAACAAGGCGCTGAAAAAGAAATTCGAGAAAAAGTCCGGCAAAGGGAAAAAGAAAAAGTGGAAAGACCTGAAGCCTGCGGATAACGGCCGGGTGTATCTGCGGCCGGGCAAGTACACGGTGGAAGTAACTCTTGGCAAAGCCACGGCCAAACAGACTTTGGAAATCAAAGAGCGCAAGCGACCGAAGCGTGGCCGTAAAGGCAAAAAATAGGCTCATTGCACGTGCGACGCACTTTTGAAAGTGCGTCGCACGTGTTCGGGCCACCGATCGAGCCGGATGAAGCATGGATTTCCAATATAAAAACTGCGAACTGACTTAGCTTCGAGCATTCGCATACGCCACTAAAATGATGTCTCGTAGAGGCGCCGAGCTCGCGGTGTGAGAATGGTGGCTCAATGTATTAAAACCTTTGCGCGCTCTGCGTTCTCTGCGACAGCCTATCGATATGTCTCGATGCGCTTCGTGTCATTTGATGTTCATTTCATTCTCAGATTCATTGAACCATGCGATCCATTAATCATTCGCTCTGGCTTGCGACCTTTGTTTTCACATCCAACCGCGTGTTTGCTGCCGGCGATTCTCTTGTCGTTTCCAAAAACCAACACACTGATGCTCCGCACCCAGGCGTTTGCCGTTGCCAATAAAGGTTTATTCGCCGGCCAAATTCGCTACCGTTTCGATCGAGGCAGGCACGCCGGCGAAATTGCCCTGCCCCCCCTGGAGAATCTCCGCGGCATCCCTTTTTATAGCGCCGATGCTTACTTTCTGACCCTGAATATCTACAGCCGGCGGCGGTTTTTCCGTTTTAAAATCGCCGCTCTCACCGGCATTTTTCGCTCCGGATCGGATTGGCAATGGTTTCCCGTTGTGCCGACGCTTCAGATCCAATTCGGCTCCGAAAGTGTCTATGCGGCCATTTATTTGCTGGACGACGAATTGGTGGCCGTGGATTTTGCCGGCGTTGGTTTTCTTCACAAAAAGTTCCATCTTCAACTTGGCTTCACGCGAGGCTGGCTACCCAAATTGGCTGGAGATGATTCGAACAAGCCCGCTTTCATGGCCCGGCTGGATTACCCGGCTGGCAAGCGCGGCCGGGTGGCCCTGCAGTATCATGAGCAATTTTGGTATTTTGGGCAGGATACCCGGGCGGCCCTGGGGATCGAATACCAGATCACGCTTTAGCGCCAGCCGAGCCTGCATTGTAACTGTTTGATGGATTCCTGCCAAGGGCCTTTCCAACCCCTTTTTGCAATCGAAAATTTTAATAAAATGGTTTTCGATTTTTCATTTTGAAAAGCCCGTCTTTCAATTTGAAACGGCCCACCATTAAGCGCCCGCCTCTATGATATCTTTTTTCGCCCGAATTAAGCTTAAAAGGGCCTAATAAAGCCCTCATCCTGGTTTGGTCTGCAATTTGCATGGCCGTTCGCAACTTGTGCACCGTGCGAACATCTCGATGTTGAATACCGGCAGCATTCGCCCTTCTACATAGATGCTTTTCCATTCCCGCATTGCATCTGAATTCCAATCCATGAGAAGAATGGTGTGAGAATGTTCAAAGGGTCTATTGTTGTTGTCTTTGCCTTATTGCTCTGGTCCTGCGGAGAGAGGGAGCAATTCGTACTGGTGCAGCCGCCAACCGCATCATCCAAAGCGATGCTGCAAAAAGCGTCCAGCAACATTATCCCGGGGAAATACATCATCGTGTTTAAGGACGACGTGGTTGATGTAGCGAATCTGGTGTCCCAACTGCCGAAGGCGCATGGCGCGGCCGTTGAACACGTGTATCGGCATGCGCTGAAGGGCTTTTCGGCCAATCTGCCCGATGCCGCGGTGCAGCGCCTGCAAAACGATCCCCGCATCAAAGACATCGTGCCGGACGCCGTGGTTACGGTAGGGCCGCCTCCGGGCAAAGGTCCGGGTGGTGGGAGCACGGGACAGGTCACGCCGTGGGGCGTGACCCGCATCGGTGGTCCGCTGGACGGCCCCGGCAAGACCGTCTGGGGGATCGACACCGGCATCGATCTGGATCGTCCCGACCTGAATGTGGATGTGAGCCGCAGCGCCAATTTCGTCACCCGCGGCAAGGATTCACCGGATAACGGCAATGGCCATGGCACGCATGTGGCCGGTACCATCGGCGCCATTGACAATGATATCGACGTGGTGGGAGTGGCGGCCAATGCCACCCTGATGGCCGTGCGCGTGCTGGACAACAGCGGTTCGGGATCGTATAGCTGGGTGATTGCAGGCGTGGATTACGTGACGCAGAATGCCTCCCCTGGTGACGTGGCCAATATGAGTCTGGGCGGTCCGCCCAACGATGCGCTCGACGACGCCATCCGCGCGGCCGCGGCTAAAGGCATCCTGTTTGCCATCGCCGCCGGCAACGATAGCGACGATGCTAACAATTATTCGCCAGCGCGAGTAGAATATCCAAACGTGTACACCGTCTCGGCCATCGGTGAAGATGACTGTCTGGCCTCGTTCAGCAACTGGGGCAATCCTCCGATTGAATTTGCCGCGCCCGGTGTCAATATTTTATCTACAAAGGACGGTGGAGGCACCACTACTTTGAGCGGCACCTCGATGGCCGCACCACATGTGGCCGGTTTGCTACTATTCGGCACGGTCAACAGCGATGGAACGGCCTGTAATGATCCGGATGGCAATCCGGATCCCATTGCCTTTAAATAACCCTACCCGCCCCATCCGAAAAAGCCGCGGCGGGCGTCCAATCAAAGCGGGAATGGAAACCCGCCCGCCGTGGCGCTATTTTTACGACATCGCAGCCTTCTTTTTTTCCTTCTGAAATTCCAGGTACGAGTACACAACGCTCACAAGCGTCACGCCAAAAAGTACCACCATCATTCCGATAAAAAACACCGCCGTGGATGCGATCATCCTCAAAGCCACCAATGCCACGCCGGCTGCCACAAACAGCTTTCCTGAGAACCGATGCGTCCGCCGCCACACTTCCGCGTTTTCCAGCGTCCAGGGTGTCCGAACGCCCACAAAATAATTCGGCTCGATGTCTTTCATGTACACGCCCAGCACAATAAAGAGCAGTCCGAACAGGTATCCCAGCAAATACACCGTCTGCATGGGACGGATGAATGCGACCCCGGTTTGTGTGAAAATCTCACTCAGGGAAAGCACCGACATAAAGCCTAGCAGGCCCAGTACAATGCCATTGTAAACCGGCCGAAATTTGGCGAAATTTTCGGAGCGGGGGTCGATTTTCGGAATGACATTCAAGATCAGGGCCAACACCAGATTGATGGTGGGAAGGAAAAACACAAATTCCCTGGAAGCAAAAGCATCCACTTCCCCGCGAAGGTTGTAGTGCCGCGGAATCTGATCCGGCAGTGCATCCCAGAAATATATCGCCGCCAGCACTGGCGCCAGAATAATCACGGCCTGGCTCAGCAGGAACCTTTTATTCATGCTCTTCCTCCGTCTCGCTTTCACGCCTTGTTCATGTCAAAACCAAATCCCAGAGACGCTCTGTTTATATTACCCTCAAATACGAAAATCATTCAAAATCGATCCAAAAAACACTCCATAATCTGCGTCGCATTTTGGCAGCGCTTTCTAAATAAAAATGATGCATCAATGAAACATTTTGCCTATTACAATATCAGGTTCTAACATTTTAATGATTGTTTTTTAATGAGATAGAACTGCCAACCAAACTCATGGAAACATGGCACAAAATTTAAAAATATAAGTGCGATAGGCGCGGCGGTACTTTTTGAACCCAAAACCGTGGGGGACGCCATGAAACGGATCGTGTTGCTTTTGGTGTTCAGTTTGTGGGTGTTTGGCTGTGAGCAGACGCCCACCGAAGCTCCCAAACCTCAGGCCAATCATCAGACTTCATCGCAAATCACGGCCGATGGCATGGGCGGCGGCGCCGGTATTCAGCAGCCAGATATCCAATGGCAAGTGCCACCGGATGTGGAGTTGTATATCCAAAAGGGATACCTGGGATACTTGCATTGGTGGACAGAAAATCAATCTGCTTATATTAACCTCTATTACATTGAGACGCAAGACAAGATTTGGCTTTCCTATTATGTTTGGGAAAACGGCTCTTATTTTTACCGCGGACATGGATATATTCCATCAAATAATGTATCAGGGAATGACAAAGTAGGATTTCTGCATTTAGATATCGATCTCGCTCAACTTACTGATTTCAATTTTGTTAATGGCGGCCCTGTTAAAATAGCTGCCCATATTCAGAAAACTGGTTATTGGTCAAGGATTTTTGGAAATTATGATTTATTCCATGACAAATTAACAGGATCTAGTTGGGCTTTTTTAGGTTATAGAAATATTGATTCGGCCGATGGATGGATGCAGATGGAAAATTTAAGATTTGAGGGAAGTTATTGGGGAGGATTGGGTTCTCTTAAAAACTTTAATGCATGGTTTACCATGCCTGATTAAATTATTTAGTCAACAATTTCCCCGCCGCGTCTTCATCCTTATTTTCCCTGCACCCGCGCCAGCGCCTCCTTGACCCGCCGCGTAATCTCGCTGAAATGGCCATCGGCGATGAGCTGCCCCTGCACAAACCAGCTACCACCGCAGGCCAGAAGGCAATCCAGGTTCAAATAATCCGTCAGATTGTCGCCGGTGATGCCGCCGGTGGCGATGAATTGCACCTCCGGGAACGGCGCGGCGATGGCCCTGAGGGTGCGCACACCGCCGGAGGCTTCGGCCGGAAAATATTTCAAAACCCGCCACCGCCTGTCCAGCGCCATCTGAATTTCGGTAGCCGTGACCACGCCGGGAAAATACGGCAGCTCCTGCCGGACACAGAAATCCGACACCGCTGCGGAAAATCCAGGCGACACGATAAAGGTGGCCCCGGCGTCGAGGGCCGCCTGCGCCTGTTCAGTGCGGATGACGGTGCCCGCGCCCACCGTCATCTCCGGAAGCCGCTGGCTGATCCTCCGGATGGCCTCGGCCGCCGCATCGGTGCGAAAAGTGATCTCGATCAGCGGCAGGCCGGCTTGCAGCAGCGCCTCGCCCAGCGGCTCGGCATCCTCCGCGCGGTCGAGGATCACCACCGGAATCAGCCGGTAGCGTTTAAACCGTTCAATAAGCGTATTCAAACGGTGTTGCAAACGATCCATTTCGCCGACTCCATAGCTTGCTGTTTCCAATCAGGCACCCGGATAGCCGCCCGACCCACCACCGGATGCTCCGCGCTCGCAGGCGATTTTTGCTTCGTAACCGCTTTCCTTTAGCGCCTGGATCGGATCCGGGTGAAGTCCCATGTCTTCGCGCACTTCCGCCAGCAGCGGCCGGACATCCATTTCAAAGGCCGCGGTGAGCTCGCGGTGTGCGCCGAGGACATCGTCATCGGCCTGTTTTTGCGCCAGCGTCCGGCGATCGACCAGCAGCGCTTTGGCCAGGGCGATCTGGCAGTTCATCACCGACTGCACCATGGCTTCGATCTTGGGCTCGATGTTATGCGACTGGTCGATCATGTAGGCTACCTGCTGCGCACAGCTCCGCGCCGGTTCATCATCACCCTGTTCGGCGCTCACCAATTCGTGAAAAATCAGGAACAGTTCAAACGGGTTGACTGATCCCACGATGAGGTCATCATCCGCATATTTGCGGTTGTTGAAGTGGAATCCGCCCAGCCGGCCTTCATCCAGCAGCACCGCCACAAGGTGCTCGATGTTGGCGCCCTGTGCATGATGCCCGGTATCCACCAGCACGTACGCCTTTTCGCCCAGTCGGGTCGCCGCCAGGTAGGCCATCCCCCAGTCGGCCAGATCGGTATGATAGAACGCCGGTTCGAAAAATTTGTACTCGATGAGCATGCGTTTGCCGTCCGGCAACGCGGCATGCACCTCCGCCAGCGCCTCGAGCATGCGCCGCTTGCGGGCCCGGAAGCTATCCTGCCCGGCATAATTGGTCCCATCGGCGGACCAGAGCGATAGATCGCGGGAGCCGGTTTTCTGCATAATTTCGATGCATTCCAGCATGTGCTCCACGGCCATCCGGCGAACCGCGGCATCGGGATGGCAGATGGAACCCAATTTGTAGGCCTCATCCTGAAAGACGTTCGGATTGATGGCGCCGATACGAATTCCCAGCTCATCGGCGTACTGCTTCAGCGCGTCCCAGTCATCAACACGATCCCACGGGATGTGCAGCGCCACAGACGGCGCCACGCCGGTGAGCCGGTGCACCATGGCGGCATCGGCCAGCTTCTCTTCCACCGTGCGCGCCGCGCCGGGCCAGGCGAACACCCGGAATCGCGTGCCGCTATCGCCGTAACCCCAGGATGGCGTTTCGATGTGCTGATGTTTGAGGGCTTCTTTAATGGCATCCAGATCGAGCCCCCTCTCGTCGCACCAGGTGCGGATGGCATCCATGCGTCGCAGTGCCTCACTCATGATTCGCCTCCTTCCATCGGTAATGTTCAAACGCAAAGGCAACTTAGAATGCGCGGCGCAGAAACGCAACGGCTTTGTGCCGATTGCACCGCACGCGGCCGCACTTTTCCGCGAAAAACACTTGACATTTTGCCAGCGGAAAGTTATGCTTTGCCGGTCATCCAAACCGCAAAGCGAGGGCAGCCCATGAGCATTCGAATCATCGTGACCGGCGGCACGTTCGACAAAGAATACGATGAGATCCACGGCCGGTTGTATTTTCGCAACACGCATGTGCCCGAAATGTTGCGACGCGGGCGCTGTTTGCTGGATGTGCACATCCAGACGCTGATGATGGTGGACAGCCTGGAAATGTCCGAAACGCAGCGCCAGGAGATTCTCCGCACCTGCCAGCAGGCGCCGGAGACACAGATTGTCATCACGCACGGCACCGACACCATGGTGGATACGGCCCGGCTGCTGGGCCAGACCGTCACGGGCAAAACCATTGTGCTCACCGGCGCCATGATTCCTTACGCCTTTGGCAGTTCGGACGGCATGTTCAATCTGGGCAGCGCGCTGTCGTTCGTGCAATCTTTGCCCCCCGGGGTATATATTGCCATGAATGGCCGCTATTTCCACTGGAACAACGTGCGCAAAAACCGCGAGTTGGGGGTGTTTGAGGAATTGCGCATGGCTGATGAAGATCCATGAGACGGATGGATGGTAGTCCTGCCAAAGCCGTCAATGCCGGGTCTTTCGACATCCGCCTTTTTCGAAACCAGACAAAGAATGGACCGATCCATGAAGCGAGCCCCTTTACCCGGACCTCGATTTCGCAGTATTTCATCCGCGGCGCTTGTGACCCTGCTGATTCAGAGTGCGTTGTTATCGGCATGCAAGAAGCGCGGCGACAGAGGCGAATCCGCCAGATTGAGAACGAAAACCGTGGTCGTATGCGCGCACCGCGGGGCATCGGCATACGCTCCGGAAAACACCCTGGCCGCCATGCGTAAGGCCATGGAATTGGGCGCCGATATGGCCGAACTGGATGTGCAACAAACCGCGGATGCTCATCTGGTGGTGATGCACGATGATCGCCTCAACCGCACCACCAGCGGCCGCGGCCTGCTGTGGCAAAAATCGCTTGCGGAGCTCCGCCGGCTCGATGCCGGCGGCTGGTTCGATCCGCATTTTGCCGGCGAGCCCATTCCGACGCTGGAGGAGGTCATGGACCTGGTACGCGACAGGATGAAGCTGAACATTGAAGTCAAAATGCACGGCCACGAGCGCGGGATTGTGCGGCTGGTGATCGACACCATCCGCCGTAAGGACTTTGTCGAGCACTGCATCGTGACGTCGTTCGATCATGCGTTCATCGATTCGCTAAAAGCGCAAGCGCCAGAGATGCGGGTGGGGTATATTTTCGTACCGGAGTTGTTTCACGATTCCCTGTTTGTGAAACCGGTCGAGGTGTTGAGCGCACATTACAAAATGGTAGATGCGGCCTTCATTGAGCGGGCGCATGCCAACGGCAAGGAAGTGCACGTGTGGACGGTGAACGACCGCGACGCCATGCGGCGGTTGATCGAGATCGGGGTGGATGGCATCATCACCAATTATCCCGACCGCGCCCGCGAGGTGGCGCAGGCGCTCCAGCAGTAATCATCGCTCGGCAGTGGTATTGACCGATCAAATGACATCTACCTGCCAGGGACAAGAGATTGCGATGCTATTGTGTTATCGCGGGCGAAACGGTTGAATCCTTCCGTAATGGACGTCTGGGCTGTCCTGTCCATGAAGACGGACCTCCGTGAAAAAGCTCTGTTTGCCCGGATTGGTATCAATAAAATGCATTAGACCATCTCTGCCAAAGCCACAAGGGCGTAAGGTTTTTAGGGAGTTGGGGAAGCAGCAAGAAATTCCGGAATCCCTCAGTTAGCCGTGTTTTGTGGCCTTCGTGCTCGTGGCAAGAATCTTTTTGCCCCATAACGAGGCACTGTCGAAGTGCTGGATGGAGCAATGAAAAAAGATTCATACCACCTCAAGCAATGCATCGTCGCGGATGATCATCCCGGCGGCAGGGTCTTCCAGTGATTGGCGCAGGAATTTGGGCAGCGCGAAGATGTGCCGGTGCGTCTCGGCGTCATAAAACTGCAAATCGGTACAGTGGCGCTGTTGCATAATTTGCGTCAGACGCTCTCCGGCATAGGGCTTGCTCAGGTCATGATCCGCGGCCACGGCAAATCCCCACGACAGGCCATAAAACGGCACCCAGGCATGATACGGTCGCACATCGCGAAAGACCTGCCGCAGCGTTTTGATGATGGACACATGCGCCAGGTGCTCGCCGATGTTGGTGGTTTCCGCTTGCATGGCAAAGGTGCCGCCGGGATTGAGGCGTGATTTCACCAGCTCGAAAAATTCCTGCGTAAACAAATACGCCGCCGGGCTGCCTTTGAGCGGGTCGGTCATATCGCTAATAATACAATCGAACCGTTCGCGGGTGTTTTGCAGGTAGGCGCGGGCGTCTTCGTGCAGCACCTGCACGCGCGCATCATCAAACGTGCCCTGATGCCAGGTGGTCAAAAACTTTTTGGCCAGCGCCACCAGGGTGTCGTCGATATCCACCATGATGACTTTCTCCACGGATGGATGGCGCAGGATTTCACGCAGGTTGGCGCCCTCGCCGCCGCCGGCCACAAACACGGTTTTGGGCTCGGCGCAGGCCATCATGGCCGGTTGTATCAGGCATTCATGATACACATGCTCATCCAGTTGCGACGACTGCGGGATGCCGTCCAGAAACAGGGCGCGGCCAAAATCAAAGGTTTCGGCGATCAAAATTTCCTGAAATTGCGAACGGGTATTGACCAGGGTTTCTTTGAGGCGGTACATGTTGGCGCGATGGGGGCCGCGGTAGTCGATCACCCAGTTTTGTGTCTTCATGAATCCCATTTCCTCTCTATAGTTGGTGTTCACACTTGCATTCAAAAGATTCCAAATATATGGATTATCTGCTGTAAAATCAATATGATTGTCGGTCCTGGGATTGCTTGCTGTGATTGAGGTTGTTTCAAACCACGAAGAACAGGAAGAGCGCGAAAAAACAACAGCATTGCAAATCCGTGCCAATCCGCATGAATCCGTGGCCGAGGCCCGATATTCGCGCGTCACAAGCTGGAAGCTTGTGCTACAGGATCATTCCGTGGCAAAATCGCAAATGCAGGCACCGCAAGCTGGGAGCTTGCGCCACAAGCCAGGCTTTTTTTGCTTGACTCACCGGGGTTGTTGCCATAGTTTAGGGCACAACAAAAGCGGTTGTCGGATTTCATAAAAAATGACTCGTGGACTTACCCGGAGGGAAAGCATGCCGCAAAAACAAGGTTTGAGTCCCAAAGCGTACGAGCCGTTAGCCAACGGCGAAACTTATGAACCCTATGTGCCGGCTCAGGTAAGCCCGCTGGAATTCACCATCAAAGCGGCGATTGCCGGTATTCTATTCGGCGTGATGTTCGGCGCCGCCAACGCCTATCTGGGATTGCGCGCCGGTCTCACCATTTCAACCTCCATTCCCGTGGCGGTGATGACCGTGGCGGCCTTCCGGATTTTGCAGAGCCTGGGCCGCAACTCCACGATCCTCGAAGCCAACCTGTCGCAAACCATCGGTTCGGCCTCGAGCTCGCTGGCCAGTGGCATCATTTTCACCCTGCCGGCGCTGTTCATGTGGAACGTGCCGCCGACTCTGGCGGAGATGACCTTTCTGGCCATGTTCGGCGGCTTGCTCGGCGTGCTGTTCATGGTTCCACTGCGCCGGTTTTTGATCGAGCGCGAGCACGGCCATTTGCCCTATCCCGAGGGCACGGCCTGCGCCGAGGTGCTGGTGGCCAGCGAGGTCGGTGGCGGCCGAGCCAAAAACGTGTTTCTCGGCCTCGGCGTCGGAGCGCTGCTCAAATTCCTGGTAAGCTGGATCAAAATCGTGCCCCGCGATGTGCATTTTTCGGTGCCGTTTCTCAAAAAAAGCCAATTGTCGTTTGACATCTCCGGCGCGCTGTTCGGCGTTGGCTACATTCTCGGACCGCGCATCGCCGCCATCATGGTCGGCGGCAGCTTGCTCTCCTGGCTGGTCATCATCCCGGTGCTTGCCTACTGGGGCCAGACCATGACCACACCGCTATATCCGGAAACCGTGAAGACCATCGCCGAAATGAGCGCCGGCGAAATCTGGAATCGGTACGTGCGCTACATCGGTGCTGGCGCGGTGGCCATGGGCGGGCTCATCACCCTTATCCGCAGCATCCCGGTGATGGTGGAGAGCTTCCGCATCGGCGCGAAGCAGTTCCGCGAGCGGCTGGAAAACAAAGATTACGTGGTGCCGCGCACCGGCCAGGACCTGCCGCTGAAATTCGTGCTCATCAGCGTGGCCGCCGTGGCGCTGGTGATGGCCGTGGTGCCGCACGTCTTCGGCCCGATCGAATCGTTTGGCATCCGTCTGGTGGGCGCGGTACTGGTGGTCATTTTCGCCTTCTTTTTCGTCACCGTATCTTCGCGCATTGTCGGCCTGGTGGGCGTAACCTCCAACCCGACCAGCGGCATGACCATCGCGACTTTGATTGGCACGTCTTCCGTATTTTTGCTGATGGGTTGGACCGATGCGACCGGTAAGGCCGCCGCCATCACGGTAGGATGCGTGGTGGCCATTGCGGCGTCCATTGCCGGCGACACGTCGCAGGATTTGAAAACCGGCTTTCTGCTCGGCGCCACACCGAAACGGCAGCAGGTCGGCGAACTGATCGGCGTGCTCACTTCGGCGGTGTTCGTGGCCCTGGCGGTGATCGCCCTGGCGAAGGCCTACGGCTTTGGCACCAAGGAGCTGCCCGCCCCGCAGGCCACTCTCATGAAGCTGGTCATCGAGGGTGTGCTGGACAAAGAACTGCCATGGCTGCTGGTGGGCATCGGCGTGGGCATTGCCCTTGTGTCGGAACTCTTCAAAATTCCGAGCCTGCCGTTTGCGGTTGGCGTGTACCTGCCCGTGGCCACGATGATGACTGTGTTTTTCGGCGGCATGCTTCGCCACGTACTGGAAAAGCAATCGCCGTCCGCGGAAGACGCCTCGCGCCGGCGCGAGCGCGGCATCCTGTTCGGCAGCGGACTCGTCGGCGGGGAGGGGCTGCTGGGCGTGGGCATTGCGGCGGTGGCCCTGCTCAAAGGCCGGGCACCGGCTGGCTTCGGCACCGACTGGGCTGGTCCACTGGTGCCGCTGGTGGGCGTGCTGACCATGCTGGCGCTGCTCTGGTATTTCCGCCAGCGCTGCGTGCGCGAATAAAAGCGGCATGCGCGCACAGTCTCCGATCGCACCTGTGTCCGAACTTGCACAAAAGCGCAGGAAATCCATTTTGCAGGGACGCTGTGTTCGCTGATTTGGTCACTATTCAGCGAATGGTAAAAAACGATAAGGAAGAAAAGCAAATCTCTCGCAGCGGCGCTGAGATCGCCGAGCTTTAAGTTTAAGGATTTGGGAATCGCGAATTCATCATTTCAAGGTTTCAGGGAGACCGGCCGTGCTAATCCGTGTGCATCCGTGGCCTCCCGAAAATCAGTGCCAATCTGTGAAATCTGCGGTCTGTTCGAGTCGACATCCAAATTCATTAGCAAGGCGTTTCTTTGTTGTTCTAAATGGCAGTGCCCGATTTGTGCTGAATATACTACTTCAGTAAATTAGGATTTTGTACAATTCAACCCACTTCCCGTCATTGCGAGGATCCGCCAGCCGGCGGAGATGACGCAATCTCTATAAGAAAGGCACAGAGATCGCCATCCGCCAGTCGTCGGACAGGCGCCTCCGCCAGGTGGCGGAGGCTCGCGATGACAGGGCCTTTTATTTTTTGTTCCAAAGGGCTGAATAGGTACGGTTTTTTAAACTTACCGAAGTAGTATTAGTTACTTGATTTGTATATTGATACAACCTATAAGCAACTCTGCGAACACCGCGGCCTCTGCGAGTAAATACAACAAAAATATTTACAATTTCATGCATCAGCCAATGGAGGAAATTCTGCATCATGATCGATTTATCCAGTAAACTGGCCCTGGTGACCGGCGGCTCGCGCGGCGTGGGACGGGCCACGGCGCAATTGCTGGCCCGCGCCGGCGCCAAAGTGGGGATCACCTACCGCTCCCGCGAAGCCGAAGCCCGGGAAACCCTGAAACTCATCGAAGCCGAAGGCAGCACCGGCTGGGCGCATCAGGTCGATCTCGCCGATGAGCAGCAAATTCAGGCGCTGTTCGAACGCGTGGATCGCGAATTTCCGCAGGGCTTCGATATTTTTATTGCCAATGCGGGAATCTGGCCGCCGAATGATGTTCCTATTGAAGACATGACCACCGAGCAATGGAAACATACGCTGGCCGTGAATCTGGACGCGGTATTTTACACCACGCGTGAGGCAGGGAAACGGCTGCGGGAAAACGGCCGCATTGTGTATGTTGGTTCCACCGCCGGCCAGCGCGGCGAAGCCTTTCACGTGGATTACGCCGCCACCAAAGGCGCGCTCATCTCCATGGTCAAAGGCCTGTGCGTGGAATACGCCCCACGCAACATCACCGTCAATTGCGTCGCGCCGGGCTGGATCGATACCGAAATGAGCGAACCGGCCTACAAGGACCGCATCGATGAAATCATCGAGGGGATTCCCCTGAAACGCATCGCCACGGCGGAGGACGTGGCCGGCCCGATCGTGTTCCTGTGCTCAGAGCTGGCGCGCCACATCACCGGCGAGGTGGTCAACATCAACGGGGGAGCCGTACTTTGCGGTTAAAGCAATGCATGAAGCCCGTTCACGGGCTGTCAAAAAGAGATACGTCAGTATGAATCCCCCTGTTCGAGGTTCGGGACTGAAAGGGAAAACTCAGTTTCGGCAAAACGTTTTTCTAGCAGAGCTGGACGAGCTGCGACAGCGACGCCAAAACCTTCTGGGCAAAGTTACCAAAAACTGATCAAATGCAAAGGCCCCATCAGCCCGGCTCGGCCTGGTGGGGCCTGCGCTTTCCAGGAGGGGGCATCCGATTGGCGGCGTTCAACCTTGGCGTGCTGCAAGCGCTATCGAAATACGGCATCCTGCGGCTGGTGGATGACCTTTCCACCATTTCCGGTGGCGGCTTCATCGGCGCCTGTTTGAGCTGCCTGCTCAACTCGCCAGACCATGCTCCCTAGTTCAAGCGTTTTCCCGGCCGTCACGAGCTGTGCTAAGTAGAACCGCTGATATTTCGGCCTCTGCGCAACAACAGCAACTATTGGCAGGCGGAGAGCTTGTGGGACTCGCTGCGCATCCCGGCGCTGCTGCGCGGCCTGTTCATCAACTTTCTCACCTTTCTGCCGTATATTTGGCTGGCCATGTTTAGCAGCGAGTAGCTGTATGGCCATTACTTTCGCCAGCTCGTCGCCGGTCAGATTTTGCCACGATGGAACAACTTGCTCGTACTCACGCCATGCGCGCTGGCGATTTTCGGGGCTTATGTGTTTTTGTCATTCGCTGTATACCGGATTTGTCGGCTCTGAAGCTCTCACCTGGCACCGCCACGACGGTGTCCGCGGCCGCGGTGTCGCCCAACAGCGGCTCCACCACCATCAAGCCGCTGGTCTTCATCCTGACACAGCTGAATTTGCGCCTCGGTTACTGGCTACCGAATCCGCGCAAACTCCACGCTAAGCGAAAGGTCATCTTTCACAAGGTAAAATTTGAGTATCTGTTGGAAGAATTGTTCAGCCGGTTCGATCCGGAAAGCCTGTTTGTGAATGCCAGCGATGGCGAGCATCTGGAGGATCTGGGGATATACGAACTGCGGCGGCGCTGCCGGCTGATCATCGCCTCGGATGCCGGCGCCGATCCACATCACGATTTCAGCGACCTGGCCAAGTTGATCCGCATGGTGCGAATCGACATGGCCATCGAGATCGACATCGATCTGGATCGGTTGCGGCTGAGCAGCGACCATCTCACCGAAAATCACTGGGCGGTGGGCACCATCGATTACGGCGACGGCGAAACCGGTTATTTGATTTATCTGAAATCATCCGTCACCGGAGACGAAGAAGAATACATCCACGAATACTGGAACAAACACCCGCGCTTTCCGCACGAATCCTCGGCGGAGCAGTTTTTCGACGAAACCCAGTTTGAAGTGTACCGCGTCCTGGGACATCGCATGGCGCGAGTGTTATTCAGCGAGCCATAGGCACTGGCGCCCAACCACAACTAGCGGCGCACGGGATTTCAGGCGCCGGTGGAATAGCCTTGTCCACCGGCGCGGCGGTCATTCCACACGCTGTGACAACAACACTTCATTGAGCCAGTTTCGCGCGGCATTACGCAGAAACGCGTAATCCAGACTGTGCTCGTTCCAGTTGGCCACTTTCTCCATCAGCTCACGCGCCTTGCCTGGATTCTGCAGTTGCACCTCGCACAGCGCCCAGTAATACAGTACGAATGGATCGCGCTCGCTGGCCTGGCGGAAATGCGCGATGGCCGTGGCCGGATGCCCCTTCTGGTAGTACAAAAAGCCCATCACCCGGTGGTATTTTTCCATCTCCTTGAAATCCTTGCTCATCGCGATCTTTTCCTTCAACTGCTCGGCGACATCGAAAGCCCGGTCGAACTGCTTCTGCCGCGCAAACAGACTGGCCTTGATGCACATGATGCGCTCGGCGATTTTTTCCGTCGTCCGCGCCGGCAGCTCATAATCGCTGAAAATGGCCTCGGCCCGCTTAACTTCTTGCATGGCTTTGTCCAGCTCGCCTTTTTCAATGTACAGCCGCGCCCGGAACAGGCTCGTTTCCGCCTGCCATTCCGGCAAATCTGAGGCCTTGGCAAATTGCCACGCTTTTTCCGCCGCCTTCAGCGCATCGTCAATCTTCCCCTCGTACAGGAACGAAGAGGCATACATCAGATGCGTATTCACGCGCCCCGAAGGGGAGGCTTCCAAATCCAGAGCTTTAAGAATGGCTTCCCGGGCATCCTCGTAGCGATCCATGAAAATGTAGTTTTCGCCGATTTTGCGCTGCGAGAACGCGAACGCCTTGCTCAGCTTCACCGCCTTTTTGTAGTACTGAATGGCCTCTTTGTACTTGCCCATTTTGGTGTACAGGTCGGCGATGGAATCGTACGGGTTCGGTTCTTCCGGCAGCAGGCGCAGGTATTTTTTGAAAGCGGCCACGGCTTTTTCATACTCGCCAATCCGGCGGTAGGCATAGCCCAGATTGTTGTAGGCCGGCGCATAATTGTGATCGATTTCGATCGCCTTCAGAAAAGCCTCGATGGCTTTGTGGTCATCGCGCTCGCGGTACAGATAGCCCAGAAACCGGTGCGCGCGCTTATCGCGTGGATACAATTGCACCAGTTTTTTTCGCAGCTCAATAGCCCGCTCCGGGTTGTTCTCGGCCAGCGCCCGCAACGACTCGATCAGCAGCCGTTCGCCTTCGGACACATTTTTGGCCAGGGCCACGGCCATTTTCAAATGCGTCTGATATTCGATGGCCGATGTGGCAATGTCGGCTAAATAGAAGTGACACAGGGCGAAATCCATGTCCTTTTCCAGAGCCCGGGAGAAATAATCACGCGCCTCTTCCTCGCGCAGATTTTCATACAGCTCCAGGCCTTTCATGAACAGTTTTTTCGCCTCGGGAGAATTGGTGGTGATGGGCATTTCATATTTCGTTGCATTATCACATCCCGCCAGCCATACCCCCAACAACACGATGCCGCATAACGCGACCAACAGCTTTTGCTTTTTCATGGCGGAACTCCAGAGTTAGGATGACAAAGCGTGTGTCAAACAACGAAATGTGGTGATGCGTTCAGGAATGCTCGGAAGGGCAGAGGCGATCGCGGTTCTGGTTCCGGGAAACACCTGCGACGACCTCGTTATCGGAAGGGGAAGCGGTGGAATTGTTCATAATTTTAACAATATTCTGCGCCATTGTCAAGTAGAATCGCAAGCCCACGACGCCCGCCAGCACAGGGAAGCAGGGCTCCAATCGGTGCCAGCGTTTGCACGCTCTTTTTAGGCTATTACTGGAAGATGTTTTTTAAACCGCGAGGGCCCGAAGGGCGCGAAGAAAAAGCAACAACATTCCAATCCGCGTTCGATCCGCTTCGACCGTAGCTATCCGAAAATCCACAAGCTTGAAGCTTGTGCTACTTTCATCCCGTCAATTCGATCTAATTCGCAGAATCAGTCACTACAAACATGAAGCTGGTGTCCCATTGGTGCACAAAACGGTTGGATTCGCAGGGCTTACTGCTTATTTTAAAGCATTTGCGAGGAGGATATGAATGACCAAAATCGCTTTCATCGGCGCGGGCAGCGTGGTGTTCACCCAGAACCTGCTGACCGATATTTACCAGTTCCCCGAATTCAAAGACGCCACCATCGCGTTGCTGGACATTGATCCGGTGCGGCTTAAGGCCGCCGGGAAAATGGCCCGCACCATCCAGGAACGCGCCGGCGCCAGCGGCCGCATCGAGGAGCACCTGGACCGGCGGCGCGCGCTGGAGAACGCCGATTTCGTGCTGAACATGGTGCAGGTGGGCATGCACGAGGCCACCCTGCTCGATTTCGAGATCCCCAAAAAGTACGGCCTGCGGCAGACCATCGCCGACACGGTGGGCATTGGCGGCATTTTTCGTTTCTTGCGCACGGCGCCGGTGGTGGAATCGCTGTGCCGAGACATCGAAGAAGTGGCCGCGGACGCCCTGCTGCTCAATTACACCAATCCCATGGCCATGCTCATGCTGCTGATCTTTCGACAGAGCCGCGTGCGCGCGGTCGGCCTGTGCCACAGCATCCAGAACACCGCCGAACAGCTCGAATCGTACATGCAGCTCGAAAGAGGCACGCTGCACTATCACGCGGCCGGCATCAATCACATGGCCTGGTTTCTACGGCTGCGCTACCGGGGCGAAGATGCTTATCCGCGCCTGCGCGCGGCCATGAAGGACGACGCCATCCGCGCCCGCGATCCGGTGCGATTCGAGATTTTTCGGCGATTCGGCTATTTCGTCAGCGAATCCAGCGAGCACATGGCCGAATACGTGCCCTATTTCATCCAGTTCCCGGAAGAAGTGCAGCGGCTGCGCATCCCCCTGGATGAGTACATCCGGCGCAGCGAGGCCAATCTCAAAACCTTTGAGGCGGTTCGTCAAAAACTGGACCGCGGCGAAGCGTTCGCCCTGCGTCCGAGCAATGAATACGCGGCAGAGATTATGCACGCGGTGGTTGAGGATGATCCGAGGGTGATTTACGGCAATGTGGAAAACATCGGCCTGATCACCAACCTGCCGCAAGGCTGCTGCGTCGAAGTGCCCTGCCTGGTGGACCGCAACGGCATCCAGCCGACGGTGGTGGGCGCGCTGCCCCCACAACTGGCGGCGCTGAATCGCACCAATGTGAATGTGCAGGAATTGGCCGTGGCGGCCTACACGGAGCGCTGCCGCGAGCATGTGTACCACGCGGCGTTGCTCGATCCCAACACCACCGCGCAACTCTCCACCGATGCCATCTGCGCCATGGTGGACGAGCTATTCGAAGCGCACCGCAAACGGCTGCCGGATTTTTTCTTCGATTGATTTGAATCAAGTAACCAAAAGCCGCTTTCAAACTTCATTGCATCCAGAAAGGACTCATGCGCGTTTCGCTATTCATTCCCTGCCTCGTGGATCAGGTCTATCCGGAGATCGGGCTGTCCATGGCCCGGGTGCTGGAACGGCTGGGCTTTGAGCTGCACTACGATCCGCGCCAGACGTGCTGCGGGCAACCGGCCTTCAACGCCGGGCATGTGAGCGAAGCCCGCAGCGTGGCGGAAAATTTTGTCGAGGTGTTTCGCGAGGCCAGGGTAATTGTCGGGCCTTCCGGCTCGTGCACCGCGATGGTGCGGCATTTTTATGGCCGGCTGTTTGCCAGGCATCCCCTGGCCGCCGCGGCCGGCGATCTTTCCCGGCGCGTGTATGAATTTTCAGAATTTCTGAAGCAGTACGTGCCGGCCGATCGCATTCGTGGGGCATTTTCGGCAAAGATGGGCTTTCATAATTCTTGCCACAGCTACCGCGAGCTCGGCATCACCGATGAGCATGTAGCCTTTTTGCAGCATATCCGCGGTCTGGAGTGGATTCCCCTGCCCGGCGAGCCGGTGTGCTGCGGATTCGGCGGCCTGTTTTCATTCAAGTTTGCCCCAATCGCCGAAACCATGGCCAAAACCCGCCTCGACATGTTCCTCGAAGCGGGCTGCGATACGCTGCTGTCCAACGACCCTGGCTGCATCATGCACCTGCGGCAGGAAGTGCAGGCGCGCGGCCTGCCGCTGCGGATTTTGCACCTGGCCGAGCTACTGGACCGCGCCATGGAATAGCGTGCCGGCGGTCGGGATCCGCCTCCAACCGAAATTCTTGGAATTAGAATCCGTCACTGACGGCAAATTTTCAAAATCCCGCAAGATGGTGAATACAGAACTGAGTAGTGTAATAAAAACTCATTTCGAATTGATCTTCTCACACTCATTAACCAGGACGTTTCATGCAGGAGCCCAGAGCCTTTCTCCAGCGCGCGGCGGCAAAAACGCGCGATGAAGAGCACCGGCTGAAAATCTTAAAGGCCATTGACACGTACACTCGCGTCGTCGAACAGCGCAAACACACCCAATTTCGCGACTGGCGGCAGGCCCGTCAACTGGCGGCGCGCATCAAGGATGATGTACTGGCGCGGCTGCCAGAATTGTTGCAACAGTTCGAAGAACGCATCACGGCGCGGGGGGCGCGGGTTTTCTGGGCCGAAACCGCCGCCGAGGCCCGCCAGTACATTCTCGACCTTGTGGCACGCCGGCAGGCCCGCGTGGTGGTGAAATCGAAATCCATGACCACCGAAGAGATTGGTTTGAATGAGGCCCTGCAGCACGCTGGCGTCGACGTGTGGGAAAGCGATCTGGGCGAGCTGATCGTGCAGGTGGCCGGCGAGAAACCGTACCACATCGTCACCCCGGCCATGCACAAGAATCGCGAGGACGTGGCGCGGCTGTTTCACGAAAAGTTAGGCGCGCCCCTGACGCAGGACGTGGAGCAGCTCACCATGATCGCCCGCGAGCATCTGCGACACGCCTATGTCTCGGCCGAGATCGGCATCACCGGCGCCAATTTCATTCTCGCCGAAGAAGGCGCCATCGTGATGACCGAAAACGAGGGCAACGGCCGCCTGACCATGGCCTGTCCGCCGGTGCACGTGGTCCTGGTGGGCCTCGAAAAAGTGTTGCCATCCATGCGGGAGCTGGCGCTGTTCCTGCCGCTGTTGGCCACCAGTGGTACCGGCCAGCAAATCACTTGCTACAATTCCATCGTGCGCGGCCCGCGGCAACCCGGCGAACCCGACGGTCCCGAGGAAATGCACATCATTTTGCTGGACAATGGTCGCACCGAGCTGCTTGCGCAACCGGAGTTCCAGCACGTACTGCGTTGCATCCGCTGCGGCGCGTGCCTCAATGCCTGCCCGGTGTACCGCACCATCGGCGGGCATACTTACAACACGCCGTATCAGGGTCCTATCGGCTCGGTCATCACGCCGCATTTGCGCGGTTTTCGGCAGTGGTACCACCTGCCCTTTGCATCCAGCCTGTGCGGTGCCTGTTCGGATGTATGTCCGGTGAACATCGACTTGCACCATCTGCTGCTGTGGAACCGCCACCGAGCGGTGGAACGCGAGCACACGGCCGCGCCCGGCTGGCGGCTGGCCATGAAGCTCTGGGCCTGGGGCATGCGACGGCGAAAGCGGATCGCACTGCTACGCCCCTGGCTGCGGCTCGGCACGAAATTGCTGCTCCCGCTGCTGCCCGGCGCGCAGCGCCGACGCGTTCCATCCATGGCCGAACACTCGTTTGCCCGATTATGGAGAGACCATGAGCGCCAGAAATCGCATTTTTGAAAAATTGCGGCAGGCAATGCGTCCTGCATCGGCCGAAGCCCTGCCAGACGTCCGCGATGCCGATGTGTACCGGGATTATCCGTCCGATCCGGCATCACTGTTCGAGCTGTTTAAAACCCGGCTGGAAGAGCTGCGCGGCGAGGTGTACCGCGTTGGCGATGAGGTGGCCGCTTCGGACAAAGTTGTCGAGCTGGCAGACAGTGTGGGAGGATCGGTGATGGTGCAACCTGGAGAACCCATGGCATCGTTGTTGCCCGGATTGGCCGAACGGCTGTGCGACAGACTCGTGGATGCCGCCGCCGTTGCCGATTCAGCCGATTTCGCCCGCGTTGAAGTGGGCGTCACGGCCGCGGATTTTCTGATCGCACGCACGGGCAGCGTGCTGTTGCGCACCATTTCTTCCGGCGGCCGGCGGCTTTCGGTCTTGCCACCGTTCCACATCGTGGTGGCGCGTGCTTCGCAAATGGTGCCTTCGCTGGAAGAAGCACTCAATGGGCTGAAAGGACTATCGCCAGACTGGAGCTATGCCGCGCTGATCACCGGCCCTTCGCGGACGGCGGATATCGAGAAAATTCTGGTGCTCGGCGCGCATGGTCCAAAACGGCTGGCCGTCGTGGTGGTGGACGCGGCCTAAATTCAGGAGTTCCCTCATGAAGCGCGCGGTGCTGTTTGATTTTGACGGCGTGATGGCGGACACATTCCGGTATAATTTCGAGGCGTGGCAGCACGTGCTGGCGCCACTGGGCATCCGCCTCCAGCCCCGCGAGGTTTACCTGCATGAAGGCCAGCCGGTCAGGGGCGTCCTTGGCGGACTGCTCCAATCGCACGGACGAACCCTGAGCGAGGCGGAGTTGCGGCACCTCATCGATGAAAAACAGCGCTTTTTCCGCGAGCATCAGCGGGCGCGGCCGCTCCCGGGCGTCGTGGTCTTTTTGCAGGAGGTGAAACGCCGCGGTTTCAAGACCGCATTGGTTACCGGCACCACGCGCCAAAATGTGGAAACCGTGCTGTCGCCGGAGGCCCTGGCGCTTTTCGATACGCTGGTTACCGAAGGCGCCACGAAGCATGGCAAACCGCATCCCGATCCCTATTTAGAAGCCGCCCGCCGCCTGCGGGTGGCGCCCGAAGAGTGCGTGGTCATCGAAAACGCGCCGCTGGGCATTCGGGCCGCCAAACGCGCCGGTATGACCTGCGTCGCCATCACGTCCAGTCTCCCTGCTGAAGACCTGCAGGAAGCCGATTTCATTTTTCGCGATATTCCGGACGTGCAAAAGCATTTCGATCGCATTTACAGGTTGTGATCGACCGCGAAAATTCGCTATATTGGGATGGCGCAATCCGCCGGTGTGCATCTGGCAATCGCTGGATATGCGAGCTAAATCCATCATGATTTTATGGAATTGAAGCCACGGTTCGACCCGGATGGGTTTTGAACTGGACCCGTTTTGATTAGCGATTGTGGGTAAAAGTATCTGCCTTGCCTTTTTGTGAAACGTTGCCCTTAAAACTCGTGCGTGAACAGGAACGGAAAACGCTGACCTCAAACGTTGCAATCGGACCATGTCAACATCTCACAAATACGTATTCGGGCCGGTGCCGTCGCGGCGGCTGGGCTATTCGCTGGGCGTGGATGTGGTCCCGGCCAAAACCTGCAATTTGAACTGCGTGTATTGCGAGCTGGGCCGCACCACGCGCCAGACTCTCGAACGGCGCTCCTATGTGCCCATGGACGCGGTGTTGGCGGATATCCGCAACGCGGTGGCCGTCATTGAACAGATCGATTTCATCACGTTCACCGGCTCCGGTGAGCCCACTCTGAATGCCGATCTCGGCCGCATGATCGAGGCCGTGCGCGCGTTCACGAAAATCCGCATTGCCGTGCTCACCAACGGCACCCTGCTGTACCTGCCCGACGTACGCCGCGATCTGGCCCGCGCCGATGTGGTGATTCCTTCGCTGGACGCCGTGTCCGAAGAGGCCTTCCGGCGCGTTAACCGGCCGCACGGTCGATTGAATCTCGCGGACATCATCGAAGGACTGAAACAATTTCGGCGGGAATACAACGGCCAGCTCTGGCTGGAAATTCTATTTGTGAAGGGCTTGAACGATCAGCCGGAGCATGTCCGACAGTTAAAGCGAGTGATTCAAGATACCCGACCGGATCGGGTGCAACTGAACACAGTGGTGCGGCCGCCGGCCGAAAGCAACATCGAGCCGGTGGCGCAGGAGTGGCTGGAAGCGGTGCGCCGGCAAATCGGCGAAAAGGCGGAGGTCATCGCGTCGTTCCAGCCGCACGACCACCAGCGCATTTGCGACAATAAAATGGATACCATTCTGGCGCTGGTGTCCCACCGGCCGGTGACGCTGCAAGACATTCACGATAGCCTGGGCTATTCAGAAGCCAATATCCGCGAGGTGCTGGACCACCTGCGGCAGCAGGGCCGGATACAGGAAAAACGGCATTTGAATCGCGTTTATTATTTCGTGCCGTTGCGGGAAGAAATGAACGGTGAGTAGCATGAATCTTTTTTTGGTGAATCATCAGTGCCAATCTGTGTAATCTGTGGTTTTCCCCACTTGCTCCTCAACCTGAAAAAAATCCGGGACACAATATTCCTAATTTCATCGTCTCCCCTCTGGTCGCCGTCGAAATCCAGAAAACAAAAGGCCCTAACAGAGTTTTACGCTCTGCCAGGGCTTGTTTTTCCGGTTTGCGCTTCAATCAATCTCCCCCAATGCCGTCGGCACCGATATAGGCATTCAGGCTTTCCAACTCACGCGATAAGACTTCCACAATCCGGTGCATGAGATGCCGCACCGATAGCATTCCCACCAGCTTACCGTTTTCATCCACCACCGGCAAATGACGAAAATGCTTGTCTGTCATGAATTCAAATGCTTCACTGGCTTCCATTTCCATCGCCGGGGCTACGTGCGGATTGCGCGTCATCACTTCGTCAATCCGGGTCTCATCCACCGAACGCCCGGGATGCACCACGCGTGTCAGCAGATCGCGCTCGGTAAAAATGCCAACCAGCTCATTCTCACCCTCAACCACGGCCACGGCGCCCACGCCCGCATCCACCATTCTGTTCACGGCGGTGCGGACCGTATCCTGCGGAGAAACCACAATCGGCGGAACGCGTGCAATTTTCAGCAGATCCATTGCTTCCTCCTCAGTTTGGTGAGCTTTGCCTGCACTTGTTTTACCGTCATGCATCGGACGTAGTTCCGGTCAGGATTTCACGAGACGCCGCAAATAACCAAAGCCGGCGGCCGAACCAACGAAATAATACCCAAAATCCACCGGATCGAACGAGGTGCCGAGCAGGATACGCCCGAGAAAATGAGAGCGCAGCCCTTCCAGCCAGATCGGGTGCCAGAGCTGCAGCATTTCCAGCAGGCTGGTGGCGAAGAACACCGTCACGGCACAGCGCAACGGCGACCACTGCGGCAGGAAAAAGCGCAAAAACAGAATCCAGAACATTTCGTAGAAAATGGCTCCGCCATACCGCAGTCCCCATCCGGCCAATCCGAATTTGGCAGCCAATCCGACCGGGATCAACAACAGGATATGGCAGAACAACTGCCGACGCTCCGGCGTGTTCCAGTCGCTTGGCATCACAATCGCACCAGACCATACACCATGAAAATGATCACCGCCACCCAGCCCATGGCCACGGCAAATCCGAGCAGATCGGTGCGGTGGCGCCGCCATGAAATGCGTTTCCGGCCCGAGAGCAATTCCGGCAGGATCAAATCATCGCTAACCGGCGAGGCCAGCCAGCGTTCCAGCCACGAGCGCCGGCTCCGGCTCTCCGTGGCCTGCGATTCCCCCTCCAGCACGATCTCGATGCCGGCTTCGCGGAGTTTGTTTTCCTGCCCTACCGGCGTGCGTAACAGGGTGTAAAATTTGTGCAACCGCTCGCCAGCTTCGGGCGGCGTGATCAGGCTGAACACGACCATGGCGAGGAAACCGGCCGGAATGTACAGGGCAATCTGATAGGCCAGCGACCAGTGCAGCACATTGCCGGTGTAGATGGCGATTGCTGCCATGATCAGCGCACTGGCCATGGCACCGTAGCGGTTGGCGCGCGGCCACATCACCCCCATCCAGAAGGCCACGCCGAGGTAGGCCGTGACTTTCCACAACTGCATTAGGCCATCCACCACGCTGGGGAAATAAAACGCGAAACAGATGCCGCTGATCACCACGAAAATGGCGGAGAGCCGCCCGATCTTGAGTTGCAGCCGGTCGCTGGCGCGCGGATTGATGAACGGCAGGTAGAGGTTGCGAGTGAACAGGGCCGAGGAATGCACCATAAACGCATCGCAGGTGGACATGACCGCAGCAAGCATGGCGGCGATCATCAGGCCGACGAAACCCACCGGCAGCAGATTTTTGGCGATCATGCCGAAGGCCAGCTCACGATCGGAAAAACCGAGCCCGGGATACAGAAACGCCGCAAACACGCCGGTAAACGCCCAGCCCACGGTAGCAAACCGTTTGACGAAATTGCCATAGCACCAGCCAATGCGACTGGCGATTTCGGTTTTGCTGGAGCCGCCGATAGCCATGTGGTGCGGCTGCACCACCACACCAACCAGCCCGTTGATCACAATCATGGCCACGAAAAACGGCGTGATTTCCTGCGGTGCCACGAGATGGAACATTTCCGGCGGCAATCCGGCTTTGATGGTTTGGAAACCGCCGGCTTCGATGAGCGCAAACGGAATGAGCATGAACGAGAGCACGAGAATCAGCACCGCCTGCACGGCATCCGTGAACACCGCGGCGATGAGTCCGCCAGCGAGCCCGTAAGCCATGAACAACAGCGTGGCGATGAAGATGGTCGCGCGCTCTGGCAGCATCCCGCCGGTGAGGCCTTCTATGGCCACGCCGGTGCCCTTCAGCATCAGGCCGATGTTCATGCTGAAATAAATCAGCCCCACCAGGGTATAGAAAATGGCCATGCCAGTGCCGTACCGCTCTTTGAAAAAATCGGCCATGGTGACATAGCGCAGCCGGCGGTAGATGGGCGAGATGATCCAGTAAAACGGCGTGGAAAACAGCCACAGCCACTGGTACCAGATGCCGGAAATGCCGGTGGTGTACGAAGCGCCGGCTACGGATACGGGTTGATCGGTGTGCGTGCCGGTACCGAAAGCCTGCGCCATCATCAGCCACTTGCCGAACCGGCGATTGGCCATGAAAAAGTCGCCCGAGGTTTTGATTTTTTTGCGGGTCCAGAAACCGAGGTAGGTAATACCAGCGAAATAGCCGAGCAGAACGATGAAATCTGGAATGGAAATGCCGAACATCAGCGCGCTCCCGGGTTCATTGGCGGTTTGGATTCTGTTTTGCTGAAATAAAAAAGGAAAAGCGGGAAATCAAGCACAAATGGACGAAAGGAAATGAACTACACAGCGCCGTGAACTCTACGACGTAGCACGGCTCTCCAGAGCCGTGATCCTCGCAACTCAGAGAGTCGCGCTACGACGCTACGACGTAGCACGGCTCTCCTGAGCAGTGAACCCGCGACTTAGACAGTCGCGCTACTTTCCAAACCTGTGACAATTTTCCCATGCAGCTCCGTTGTCACTCTGCCGACGTTCGTTTCAAACTCCTTGCGAGGGCCGCATTTTTTATTAAATTCACGCTCATTGACGCCAAACGGAGGTTGCCATGCCCGAACCGACAGCCTTGCAAACCCGCTCAGAATGGCTGGAGACCACCCGGGCCGTTTTTGAAAATCAGTTCGGCCGGCCAGCGGAAGCGGCCGTGGCCGCGCCCGGACGCGCCAATCTGATCGGTGAACACACCGATTACAACGACGGCCACGTGTTGCCCATCGCCATCGACCGGTTTACGGTGGCGGCGGTTGGGCACCGTAGCGATATCCGGGTGCGCGTGTACTCCAAGAATCTTGACGAATCGTTCGAGTGCGATCTGGACGCCATCCCGGATGATCGGCCGGGATGGGCATCCTACATCGTCGGCGTGCTGGCGGAAATGCGAGCCGCCGGACACCGCATCGGCGGCGCAGATATCGCTATTTTCGGCAACGTGCCCATGGGTTCCGGCCTCAGCTCCTCGGCAGCACTGGAAATCTCCGTGGCCACCGCAGTGGAACGGCTCGAAGGCCTGCATCTTGCCGATGCGGACATGGTCGCCATCTGCCGCCGCGCAGATCACCATTTCGTCGGTATCCAGTCCGGCCCCATGGATCAATTCGCCAGTCGCGCCTGCCGGGCGGGCCACGCCGGCCTGCTGGATTGCCGAAGCCTGGAAATGACGCATTATCCGTTGCCCGGGCACTACCTGTTCCTGTCGGTATATTCGGGCATTCCACGGGCGCTGGCCCATAGCGAATACAACGAACGGCTGCAATCCTGCCAGAAAGCCGTGGCGCTTTTGCAGCGGCACGATCCGGACGTGCGCGCCCTGCGCGATGCCAGTCCGGAGCTACTGAAACAGGTGCGCGGCGACATGGATGAGCGCATTTACCGCCGCGCACGACACGTGATCACCGAACAGCAGCGCGTGTTTGCGCTCATCGAGGCCATGCAGCGGGACGACGCCGCGCGCATCGGCGACATCCTGAAGGCCGGCCATGACAGCCTGAGCCGGGACTACGAAGTAAGTCTGCCCATTCTCGATGAGATGATCGACTGGCTTTACCGGCAGCCGGCCATCATCGGCGCGCGGCTCACCGGCGCGGGCTTCGGCGGCAGCCTGATAGCCGTGGCCGAGCGCGACCGCATCGATGCGGAGCGGCTACAGCAGGAATTTTTGGCCACCTTCGACAACCGCACGCCAGAAACGCCGCAGCTTTGGCCGCTAACCACCGTAGATGGGGCGAAATACGCCTGACGGAACCGCGCCACCAGCATCGCGATGACAGCGGCGCGGAATGGCGCACCGGCAAACCATCCAAACGCGAGGGAGAGAAACGAGCATGACTCTGGAATGGATTGACTGGCTATCGATCGTGGCTTTTTTCGTAATTTCGCTGGTCATAGGCGTGGCCGTCACCCGGCGCGCGGGCAGCAGCGCCAATGAATTTTTCGCCTCTGGGCGCAGCATGCCCTGGTGGCTTCTGGGCGTGTCCATGGTCGCCACCACGTTTTCGGCCGACACCCCGAATCTGGTCACCGACATGGTGCGGCAGCACGGCGTGGCCGGCAACTGGCTGTGGTGGGCGTTTCTGCTCACCGGCATGGTCACCGTGTTCATTTATGCCAAACTCTGGCGGCGATCGAACGTGCTCACGGATATCGAATTTTACGAACTCCGCTACAGCGGCAAAAGTGCCGCGTTTTTGCGCGGCTTTCGCGCGCTGTATCTGGGCATCTTTTTCAACGTCATCATCATGGCCTCGGTGCTGCTGGCCGGCATCAAAATCGCTGGCGTCATGCTCGGCATTTCACCGGTTACCACGGTGACGCTGGTGTCCGGCATTGTGGTGATCTACACCATGCTGGGTGGGCTGCGCGGCGTGCTGCTTACCGATTTCGTGCAGTTCATCATCGCCATGGCCGGTTCCATTGCCGCAGCGGTGGTGGTGCTGAACCTGCCGCAGGTGGGCGGTCTCGGTAACCTGCTGGCGCATCCGGCGGTGCAAAATCGCATCTCCTTGCTGCCAGATTTTTCCGACAGCACCCTGGTAATGACCGTTTTCGTCATCCCGCTGGCGGTGCAATGGTGGAGCGTCTGGTATCCCGGCGCGGAGCCGGGCGGCGGCGGCTACATTGCCCAGCGCATGCTGGCCGCGAAAGACGAACGCAACGCGGTCGGCGCCACCCTGTTTTTCAACATCGCCCATTATGCCCTGCGGCCCTGGCCCTGGATTATCGTCGCTTTGACCTCGCTGGTGGTGTTCCCCGATCTGGCCAGCTTGCAAAAGGCGTTTCCGCAAATCGACAGCGATATCCTGCGCCACGATCTGGCTTATCCGGCCATGCTGACGTTTCTGCCACACGGACTGCTCGGTGTGGTGATCGCCTCGTTGATCGCCGCGCTCATGTCCACCATTTCGACACAGTTGAACTGGGGCGCTTCGTACATCGTCAACGATTTCTACCGCCGGTTTATTCGCCAGCATCCGGAAGAGCGCGAGCTGGTGCTGGTGGGACGGTTGTCCATTTTCGCGCTGATGATTCTGGGCGCGGTGTTTGCGCTATTTTTGCAGAACGCGCTGCAGGCGTTTCACATTTTACTGCAGATCGGCGCCGGCACCGGCCTGCTGTTTCTGCTCCGCTGGTTCTGGTGGCGCATCAGCGCGGCAAGCGAAATTGCCGCCATGGTCATTTCGTTCATGGTGGCTGTGTTTTTCGAGGTGTTGTACCCGAATCTCGGGCTGCCGGAGCTGATCGAATGGCAGCGGCTGGTCATCGGTGTGGCCATCACCACGGTCGGCTGGATTGCCGTGACGTTTGTGACCCGCCCGACGGATGAAACGACGCTGATTGAGTTTTACCGCAAAGTGCATCCCGGCGGGCCGGGCTGGCGGACGGTTGTGGAAGCCGGCCTGAGCAGCGGTAGCCTGGATAAGGCTGTTGTTAAAGAGCGCTGGTCGTTGCCGCTTGAGATGTTGTGCGTGTTTTTGGGCGTGGTGCTGGTGTATGGTTCGCTGTTCGCCACCGGATTCTGGCTGTACGGTAACGTGGCCCCGGCCATTGCCGCCACTCTGGCAGCGGGGGCTGCTGGTTTTGCGCTGGTTCGGTTATGGAAGCGGCTGCGGTTTGATTGAAGCCGTAGCATATGCTTCCAACTTGTGCGGGAATCTATTCAGCCCAAATTGCGCCAAACCGATGTCATCGCAATTCCCATCATGAGCCGAGAACACAAGCAAGGATGCTTGTGCAACAGCAATCCAACGCTGGCAGGGATTGGAAACCCTGCCAGCGTGAGATGCAGTAGCCATGTCCAATTTTTGAAATTATTTCAATTTTGTGATTTCAATTCTGTGATTGAATTACGGTATTGCAATGCTCCCTGGCCTTTTGAAGCGGGGTTTTGCCGCTTTTTCTCGCCGGCAACGTCGGCCGCCGCGCGTCCATCCGCCCAATTTGAATCACATTTTTGAAGCCACCCTCCTCTCGGCCTGCATTTTGTGAAAATTTTGACACAACTTCTTACAATTTCTTCCGTGGCACAGAGGTTGTTTAAAACAGGCGTGGTTAGCGGGAGAGACAATGACTGTCTCATCACAATCAGGACCACCTGCCTGTAGGGATGCATTCGACAGGCATCACATGCGCGAATGACTCGCCAATCCTTTCATTTCAGGACGGACGGGTTAGTTGAGGCTGACCTGTTGGCAGCTCGGGATAAGCCGCACCGGAAGCAAATGATCCAGGGATGGATGTCCGTCAGCGCCGACAGGAGCGTTTTGTTGAACAGTGAAAAGAGGGATCTTGGGGTAAACGTTGCCAGGGCTTTCGGCAAAACTGTTCAACCCGACCCTCATTTCCTGGCGAACGTTGCAGGGATGGCCCAAAGTTGAGCTTCTGATGTGCGACTTGATGGCAACTCGGACCAGGTTGGCCTCAAACTTAACCCGATTTCACTTCTTTGCTGCAGGGACGCGATTTCACGACAGCGTACCCATCCGCCGGCAATCGACAATCACCTCACAGTTTCGTCGAGCCGCGATGTGGACGTGTTGGGAGCATGCAAGTGGGCTGAGGTTACTTTCTCCCATGATGGGAGTCGCAGCGCACTGACTTTTGCAACATGGGATTCTTCCAACAGCATCTGGAGGCTCAAATGCATCTTTGCACTGCATCCGGCGTTTTCAGGAGCCGGCACCATTGCGTTCAGACTTCGCTGCATGCCACCGAACCATCGGTTTGCGACCATTCTCTGTATCATCCCGCCTTCGCGCATTCGGTGACGGCTGCTGCTCCATCCGTAGCGATTTTGCATTCGAATCGTCGTATTATCGTCGAACTCCACGAATTCCGTTGGCCTTTATCCATGCCCGCATGCGGTCTGGATCGCGGGCCCGGAGGGACGCCAATCCAGTGGTGGCTCATTGCACCGAATTGTCTGGTAGCCGTGCCATCACCCCACTATGATGAGCGGGGCCACTCAGCACATCCGCCAGGACGCCAGTTTCCATAGCGCTGAAATGTACACCTTTGATCCAGGACGAGATGAACGCCTATTCGGGATATTTACAACCGTCAAACCAAAGGAGGGCTCGATGATCTTACACTTGCTTTTATCGACAGCATTATTTTCGTCGTTTACGCCGGATATCTTACTGAACAAGCACGCGCGCAATTTCCGCCTCCAATCGTTGACCGGCAAGACGTTTACGCTAAGCGAGCTTCGCGGTAAAGTGGTTTACTTAAACTTCTGGGCCACCTGGACCAAGGTCAGCAAAGAAGAATTACCGCACCTCGCTGCTCTGCAAAAGAAATATGGACAGTATGGCTTCACTGTACTGGCGGTCAGCGTGGATAACCACAAAACCAAAATTTTGAAGTTCCTGAAAAAACACAACATTGAGCTAATCACACTGTGGGATCGCAAAAAACGGGTGGCACGCCGGTTTCTGGTGGAAACCATGCCCAGCAGTTATCTCATCGACCGCAACGGGCGCGTGCGGTATATTCAAAAAGGCTATGACGCAGATAGAATGAAAGCTATTCAAAGCAAGATCGAATTTTTGCTGTCCGAGCCGACCACGCGGAAACCCGCCCCGCCGGCAATCAGCTACAAGCCGGTGATGGCGCATCAGGAAACGGACCACTCCGCGCATCGACAGGTAGAATAATTCCCTTGCAACGACAACACGAGCACTGCACCGAGGAGAACACGATGCACCGAATCTGGACCATTGGACTGGTTTTCGCAATTGCGCTGGCAGCACTGGGGTTTCACTTGCATTTACCGCAGCCAGCAGCCTCGACCGCCGATGATATTGCCGTCGCTGATACTCGCGTGAGTGATCAGGCCGTGATGCAATTGCTTACGCAGCACCTACTCCGCGCCCTCAGCCATACAGATGCTAGTCGGCTTGCCGGACTACTGACGTCGGATTACCAGGAAGCGCCGGCACGTTGGAACGATCCCACCGGCTATATTCTTTTGGGTAAACGCAAACGGTATTTGCGTCGGTATATCAACGGCAAGCGGCGCTTTCTGCGCGAATTTCAAATGGTCCCCCCCTCGCAGCTCCAGAAACTTCGTTTTCGGCTCATCGAATGGCTGCCCCAGGGCGATGCGGCGGATTGTACCCTGGAGGCCTTCGCGGTGAACGGCCAGCTACAGGCGCGCATCCGATTGTATTTCACCCGTGAAGAAGACGGCTGGCGTCTGGCCATGAGCGACGGACTGTCGCTGCTGGCGCGGCTGACGGCCACAGCGCCGCAGCCGCAAGACAGCACCGTTCAGGAATCCGGACGCATTCTGTTCGAGCAAACAGCCGTGCCGGACGACGACCGCACGTTTCGGTTCCGGATGCTCCTGCCGCAATACCGCGTGCTATCGTTGAATCGGAGCGTGGCCGCAGCGCGATGGCGACAAGAGATGCTGATGAGTCCGTTTGCCATGGCATTTCTGGCGCTATCCCCGCTCGTGCCCGGAAATCGCGATAGCGAACCGGCATTTATGCAACTGATCACCGATCCCGGACAGAACCGTGTGCTGTACGGCCATTTCAGGCGCCAGTTTAAAAGCTATGACGCCCTGGAGACTGGCCGACGTTTGCAGCAGCCGCATGGCATTGCGGTGGACAGCCGTGGATACATTTACATCGCCGATACCGGCAATGCGCGCATTTTGATTGTCAAGCGGTCGGGGCGCGGCGAGAACGCCGATTTGCTTTGCCTGCGGGCGTTCGGCGAGCAGATGCTGCGCCGGCCGTATGCCCTGGCCTGGGATGACGGCGGCACGCTGCGCGATACGACGGACGATCTGCTCTGGGTGATCGATCGCGGTACCGGTGAGCTACTGGCGTTTCGCGCATCGCTCTTGGAACCGGCGCTGGTGGCACGCTATAGGCATCCGGACTGGCGCGATCCCGTGGCCGTGGCCATCGGTCGTTTCAACGGTCGCAGCGATGGTCAGCTTTTTGTGGCCGATCAGCAGGCACCTGCCCTGCACCGGTTGATGTTCGACGGCAAAATGGTGCGGCCGGTTCAGCAGCTTTCGCTGCCGCAGGGCAGTCACCCAGAAACCCTCGCCAGCGATTTCTGGGGCAATCTTTATCTCTCTGACACCGGCCACGCCCGCGTGGTAAAATATGCTCCGGATTTCACTCTGCTTGCCACCCTCAATATGCCGGGCTCCGCCTTTGCGCCACTGTTGTTTCAGCCGCTGTTTCTGGCCTATGGTTCGCTTGGCGGACATCCGCGGGAATATATCGGTTTCAATCAGGGGTTCGCACTGGAACGCTGGACGTCTGACACCGGTTTGAAGCGTTTCAAACTGGGCATTGACGTGCAATTGCAGCGCGTGGTTTTGTCAGCGGATCGTTCGCGGGTGCGTTTCGAAGGAATACTGACCGATACCGGCCATTTGTCGTTGAAGCTTATCCGCGTCGACTATCCCGAGCAACGCTTCGAACTGCTTCGAACCTGGAGCCCCGCAGGTCGGTTTTCGTGGACCTGGGATCGCCGGGAATCAACAACGGCGTTTGTGCCCTCCGGCGAATATGTTATCCGGTTGCGGGCAGCCACACCTTCTGGCCAGAACGTGAGCGTGCGCGAGTTTGGCCCCATCACCCTGCCCATGTTTTTCCGCCTCGAGGCCGGCGATGCCCTGACGGCTGCGGATTTCTGCATTCGGGGAGAAATCGCCAGCGTAACGGTGGGACGAAACCAGCGCATCATATGGGCGCACCATGAGGCCGTGGTGTTCCGCTTCCCCATGCTGGATACCGGTCGCCGCTATGACGTTCGCTTACTGTACCTCACCGAGGACAGCCCGGTGCAGCAAATGGCATCCATCAATGGAGTCCCCCTTCATGCTCCCATGAAGGTTGGCCATTCCACGCAAAGGACGGCGTGGGTGGCCATTCCATCGGAAGCGCTGTCGGATGCAGCAATGGAGCTACGTATTGAGAAAATTGCCGGCAAGGGACGCGTTGGTGTGGCGGCCATCACGTTGCGGGATGCCAGTGCGGCTCCACTGCAGCCGCTGGAGATGACCCTGCATCCGGCCATCCCGGCGACGCCGTTGGTGAGGAATGCCCCGGATCACGGCGGCCCGTGATGATAGTTTTCTCATTCAGGCAGTGATGCAGTCAACCATAGATATCCCTTCTCCTCCATCACCCTCCTCCCCTCACAGCCAGATGGCTCGGGTCGCAAGACCCGGGCCATTGTTTTATGCGTTTGCCTTTAGCATTGATTCTCACACCGTCCGCCAATCGGTTATGACATGGAGGCCCACATCCAATAAGAAATTTTTCCTTCAGATTAAATATAGGAAAAAGGGCTAATCCATGCCTTCAGCAAATCAGTGCCAATCGGTAAAATCAGTAGTCTTATGGCTGAATCCAGGCACGCCATAGTCTGGATAATTCATCACGCAAAGGCGCAACGAACGCAAAGTGTTGATCAATCTAACCTGAATTATTCATAAATGTTTGGAAATATATCCGTAACACATTAATTTTAAAAACATTAAATTCCTGTTGGTCCCCCAAAATGGTTTTTACCGCAGAGTGCGCAAAGCACGCAGAGAAAAGCAAAAATGCTTGTGAAGCCGTTGGAAATAGACTTTTCATTCAATAAAATTGAAATACTTATGTTTTTCTCTGCGAATCTCAGCGTTTTCGGCGGTTCTGCGTTAATTATTTGCATGCATAATTTAGGCTAAGGCTTAAAAGGTTTATCTATCTTTATAGTTTAAAAAATAAGTTTTTTATCAAGCGCAATTATAAGGCACTATTTCTTTGCAACTTGGCGTATTTGCGTGAGAAATTTATAAATGAAGCAAGATAAATCAAAAAAATGTAACAAATTCCAGAATTATTTTTTGCATTTTATCGGATTAATAAGTAATATTTGCGATAAAATATAGCGGGCTGAAATGGAGTTTTTAGCGGCTTTCGGATGGAGCGGTTATTAATCGACCAAAGGAGCCATTCGCACCTTATTGGAGGAGATATCCGTATGCGAAACATCGCAAACCTGTTCGGGCGATCGCCTTTTTCAGCATTGCAGAAACACATGGAAGAGGTCATGAAATGCTGCGAAGGGGTCAAAACCCTGTTTGAGGCCCTGAAGCAAGGCGATCAGGCGCGAGTCGAAAGCATTGCCAAAGAAATTTCTGAAAACGAGCATAAAGCTGATCTGATCAAAAACGACATCCGCAACCACATCCCCAAAAGCCTGTTCATGCCGGTGGACCGTGGCGACCTGCTGGAAATCCTCGCCATTCAGGACGGCATCGCCGACCGGGCCGAGGATGTGGGCGTGTTGCTGTCTCTGCGGCCCATGCAAATCCCGCCCATACTTATTGAAGACCTGGACCAATTCCTCGACCGGGTTTACGAGACCACTGCGAAGACCCACCTCGTGATTCAGGAGCTGGACGAGCTTCTGGAAACGACTTTCGGTGGGGCCGAGGCGGAAAAAGTCAAAAACATGATCGACGACATCTGCCTGGCCGAGCACGAAGCCGATCTGGCGCAGCAGTCGCTGTTCAAAAAACTTCTCGAGCTGGAATCGGAGCTATCGTATTTGCCGTTTATCCTGTGGATGCGGCTCTTTGAAACCGTCGGCGATATTGCCAACCGCGCTGAGCGGTTAGCCAATCGAATCCGAATCCTGCTCATCCTGGACTGAATTTTGGCTAAAATCTGGAGGAAGGGAAAGCACAATGCTCGAAATGATCATTTTGGGGTTAGCCGTCGCCGCCGGGCTATACATGGCTATGAACATCGGCGGGAATGACGTCGCCAATGCCATGGGAACATCCGTGGGGTCCGGCGCCTTGACATTCAAACAGGCCATTTTAGTGGCTGCGATTTTTGAGTTTGCCGGCGCCGTGCTAGTCGGTTCACACGTCACCAACACCATCCGCAAGGGGATTGTCGCTCCGGAGGCTTTTGCCAATCATCCGGAATTGCTAATGTATGGCATGCTGGCCGCGCTGCTGGCCGGCGGCTTGTGGCTGCAACTTGCCACGGCGCTCGGCTTGCCGGTTTCGACCACGCATTCCATTGTTGGTGCCATTCTCGGCTTTGGCATCATTTCCGGTGGAGGTGTCAACACCGTGGCCTGGAGTAAAGTTGCCACCATCGTCATGAGCTGGGTGATCTCTCCGGTCATGGGCGGATTGATCGCCTTTTTTATGTTTACTCTGGTACGAAAGTCCATCCTGCTCAAAAAAAATCCGGCCGCGCCAACCAAGCGGCTGGCGCCATTCCTCATCGCGCTGGTCATCTTTATCCTCGTATTATCCTTCATTTATAAAGGATTGAAAAATCTACACCTGGACCTTCCCCTCGGGCAGGCCGTTCTGTTCGCTTTTATTGCCGCAACAGGAGCCGGTTTGTTGGCCCATTTTACTCTGCCCTCACTGGAGCGACGCATGAATGGCGAACTGAAATTTGTCGAACGCATTTTCCGCGATTTGCAGATTCTGACCGCCTGCTACGTGGCCTTTGCCCACGGCGCCAACGATGTCGCCAACTCCATCGGGCCGCTGGCGGCCATTCTGAATATCATGAAAACCGGTTCGGTCGCCATGAAAGTGCAGGTCCCAACCTGGGTTCTGGCCATGGGCGGAGGCGGGATCGTCCTTGGACTGGCTATCTGGGGGCGGAATGTGATCGAGACCGTGGGCAAAAAGATCACCGAGATGACCCCATCACGCGGCTTTTCAGCGGAATTCGGCGCGGCGACGACGGTGCTGGTGTGCTCCAAACTGGGCCTGCCGATTTCTACCACACACACCCTGGTAGGCTCGGTGATTGGCGTCGGATTTGCGCGCGGCATCGCGGCACTGAACCTGCGCGTAATTCGCAATATCGTCTATTCCTGGATCATCACCATGCCGGTAACCGGCGTGATCACCATTCTGCTGTACAAATTGCTTGTGCTGGTTCTGGTTTGATGCAGAACCGATCGAAACCATTTGATCGCTTCTCGATGACACCATCGGGAAGCGTTTTTTTTTTGCAAACAAAGTAGGGCTAATTTTCAGTTATTCTCAATCACTCAAATGGGGAATCTCTCGCAGAGGCACCGGGATCGCGGGGCTATCTTTTACGGCTCGTCCTGTAATACAGGTGGTCGCAGTTGACAAGAGATGAACCGGGGTTGTTTTTTCATGACTGCTTTCCTTTGAACCTCTCGCGATCACCAGCCTCTTCTTCCCATCACTGCCGGGCACCTTCATCGGTAGTCCATCTCCCACTTTATTAGGAATCATACTGCTAGGAAAGCGATTCATGCGTTTTTTCGATTAAAAGGCATTTTGGGCTGAACCATGAGCATTTGGTTTGGCCGCCTGGCCGCTAACCAAACGCCCCCCATCGCTGGGTTCCATAACGCCATCGCAGCACCACCATGGTAGCACTTGTCCACCGTTTCCCGTAGCCGATTCGCCGCTTTCCGCTTGTATTTTGCTCATTGTTGGCCTATATTTTTCAATTCAAATAGACTCGTTTTGGAGGGAGCCTTGCCGCTAAGAATGACAATCGCCGGTGTTCTGTGCCTCGGCCTCAGTATCCTCAATTCGTGTGAACGCGTTAAACCGCTTATTTCCGGCCGAGTTCATATCGAATATGTATCCTCGGAGTCCATGCACAAATACATCCCGCTGGCGACCGTTCTTCCCGAAAGCTATCACAAGCAAGAAAACCGGAAGCGCCGCTATCCGGTGATCTACCTCTTGCACGGCTACAGCGGCGACTACATGCAATGGCTGAAGATCGCTGATCTGCCAGCGCTGGCCTCCAAATACGAGACCATCCTCGTTTGCCCGGACGGCGGCTACGATTCCTGGTATGTGGATAGCCCCGTGGATTCCACTATTCAATACGAAACCCACATCCTGCGTGAAGTAATCACGTACATCGATACGACCTACCGCACGATGGGGTGGCGTGGCCGTGCCATCACCGGCCTGAGCATGGGCGGGCATGGTGCCCTTCGTTTTCTTTCACTCTATCCGGACAGTTTCGTCGCAGCCAGCAGCATGAGTGGCATCCTCGATTTGCGGCCCTTCCCAAATAGCTGGAATATCGAAGGCCGACTCGGACCGTTCGAGAAATACAAACAGCGCTGGGAACGCAACAGCAATGTCATCCTGGTGCGGCGGTTGAGAGGCCAACGAAAAGGGATCATGGTGGATTGCGGCAGCGACGATTTTGCTCTGGCGGTCAACCGGGCCTATCGCGACAGCGCGCGCGTTCATGACGTGCCGGTGGAATACGGTGAATTCCCGGGAAAGCATAACCGCGACTACTGGGCCTCGCGCATCGAAGCGCATATCCAATTTCTGCAACAATTTTTCTCCAAATCCTAAACCTCGGAGGAGAGCATGAAACTGGCATTGCACTGGAAAATTATCATCGGGCTGGTTCTGGGTGTGATCTATGGAATCATCGGTGCACTCAACGGCTGGGGGACATTCACCAGCAATTGGATCGCGCCGTTCGGCACCATTTTTATCAACCTGCTGAAACTCATTGCCGTGCCGCTGGTGTTGGCATCCCTGATTACCGGGGTGGCTTCGCTGTCCGATCTTCGCAAACTCTCCCGGATTGGCGGAAAGACCATCGCGATCTACATCACCACCACCGTGGTTTCTGTGACCATCGGATTGGTGCTGGTGAATGTGCTCAAGCCAGGGCATAAAGTGCCGGCGGACATGCGAGAGGAACTGCAGCGGACGTATCAAACCGATGTGCAAAGTCGAACCGAAATGGCTGAACAGGCCAAACAGCGCGGTCCGTTGCAGCCGATCGTGGACATGGTCCCATCCAACTTTTTCGGCGCCGCCAGCAGCAACCGCAATATGCTTCAGATCGTTTTCGTTTCCATTCTTATCGGCGTTGGCCTGATTCAAGTCAGCAAAGAACACGCCGAGCCGGTGCTCAAACTGTTCGAAGGCTTTAACCATGTGATCATCCGGCTGGTAGATATTATTATGCTCATGGCCCCCATCGGCGTTTTTGCCCTGATTGCCGATACCATAAACAGCGTGGCTAAGGATAACCTGGCGCAGGTGGTGGAACTGCTCAGCGCGCTGGGATACTACTGTCTCACGGTCATTGTCGGCCTGTTTTTCCACACAACCATGACTTATCCGATGCTATTGAAGCTGTTTACCAACATGAAAATCAAAACCTTTTTTCAGGGCATTGCTCCAGCGCAATTGGTGGCGTTTTCCACCAGCTCCAGCGGTGCCACGTTGCCGGTGACCATGGAACGCTGCGAGGAAAACCTGGGGGTGTCGGAGGAAGTATCGTCATTTGTATTACCACTTGGCGCGACTATTAATATGGATGGAACGGCGTTGTATCAAGCCGTGGCAGCCGTGTTCATTGCTCAGGCACTGAATCTGGGGCTGGATATCGGCGCCCAGCTTACCATTATCCTGACGGCCGTACTGGCCTCCATCGGCACGGCGGCGGTGCCCAGTGCCGGCATCATCATGCTGGTGATCATTCTCGAAGCTGTCAATGTGCCCAGCGCCGGCATTGCGCTCATTCTCGGCGTCGATCGCATTCTCGATATGCTGCGAACGGTAACCAATATCACCGGCGATGCCACCGTGGCGACGGTGGTGGCTTCCACCGAAGGCCAGCTCCGTCCGCCCACAATGGATAGCCGCAAAGACCGTATCCGAATTCATGCAGAACAGTAGCACGACTCTCCTGAGGCGTGAATGAGGCGATCTTTCACCAAAAGCGCAGATATCGGGCTGGTTCTTCGCAATGAGCGACTCACAGAGTCGCACGACGTGTAGAGGCCACCGAACCCGGAGAAAAAGCAATGACCCGATTTATTGTTCATATAATTTTGCATGTGACGGTGCCTGCTGCGGTGGCATACCGCTTTTCGAAAAAGCAATGGTTTCAAACCTGGCTAGTTTTGATGGCCGGCTTGCTCATCGATCTCGACCATCTGCTGGCCGATCCCATCACCGACCCCGATCGCTGCAGCCTGGGATTTCATCCGCTACATACGTTGCCAGCCATAGCTGCCTATGTGGGCCTTTTGATTCACCCGCGCACCCGGCTCTGGGGACTCGGGCTGATCATCCATATTATGTTGGATGGTTTGGATTGCCTCTGGATGAGGCTGGACTGAGTTTGCTTTTCCCCCTCCCAGGTCCCCTGAATGTATCGCACTTGTAATGCGAATCAGCCATTTGGAAATGGATGTCGTCATTCCATGAAACGAGCCGGGTCTGAGATTCCGGCATTCCAGCGGTTCTCGCCTGGTTGCCGGTGAAAGCCAATGACGATTATGGGCTTATGGCTGAAGCATTACAGCAAATCAAAAAGGGCCACCGCAAACGCCGGTCTCGGTCATGCGCAAGCATGACCCGACCGAAGCGATTGAGATGGCCCTGCTTTGTTTTCTACAATGGAGAAACCTAAACGATTTCCAGCAATTGAATTTCGAAAGTCAAATCCTGGCCGGCTAATGGATGGTTGCCATCCAGGGTCACGGTATTTTCAGAAATCTCGGTCACAGTTACGTTGGTGATTTCGCCTTCCTCGGACTGCAATTGCAGCACCATCCCGAGTTCCGGATTGATGTTCGGCGGAATCAGGGCTTTCTCGATTTCGACAACCAGGTCCTGACGATAGGGACCATACGCATCATTGGATGGAATAGTGACCGACTTGGTCTGGCCTACTTCCATACCAATAATGGCGTTCTCGAATCCGGGAATGACCATGTTTTCACCCAACGTAAACACAAATGGTTCACGGTCAAGGGACGAATCGAATTCGGTCCCATCTGCCAAGGTGCCTTTGTAGTGCACCTTAACGGTGTCGCCAGATTTTGCTAATGGCATACAAAACTCCTTTGTTAAATAAAAAGCAGAAGCCTATTCGATTCGATGAGATTCTGGAGGGTTCATCGGAGGGGAGGAGCGGATAGGCGCCTGCACATTCAAAAATTATAAGAACAAAATACACTGCAATATAAAACCGCTGCCAATCAGATGCAAGTTATTCATCGTAAAACTTTTCAAAAAAATTGTCAATTTTCATAAATTTGGCCAATTTTGCAGCGTTTTCCGCCGGTTTGGTTTGCGCAAACGCCCGTCCGCGAAACCGTCGTCAATTCGTGGCGGTTCGGATGGTTATCTTCGCAACGTTCACCCGAGGAATCTCACCAGGCTGCGTCCAGGCGAAGAACAGGTGCTCGCCGTTGAAGGCCATTCTCGGGAAACCGCTGGCGCGGCTGGCGGAGGTCGTTGCCACTACCTGTGATGCCGAAACCGCCCCATCCGCATCGACCTGCCGGATGCGGATCTCGGCGTCATTTTCGCCTTTTTCGAGCCAGCTCACCACGGCGCGATTTTTGGACAACAGCACCACATCCACGCGGCCGAGGGCCTGGCCGTCATCCACGCGCACGCGCGGGCCAAAGGTTCTGCCGCCATCCTGGGAAAAGGCCAGTTGCACCCGCGCCGAATCCCTGGCCATGGTGAACCAGGCCATGACCACCGTGGAGCTGCGGGCATCTAGCGCAGGACCGTTCACTGGACATCCCGGAATTTTCCAGCCATCCGGACGGGGGATGCGCGGCGGCTCCGCCCTGCCATCGGCAATACGAACGATGCCGATGTCGCGAATCTCGTTTGGTGACCGGTCGCGATAGGCCACCACAAACGCCTCACCAGCCCGAACCGCGCTGGTTTGGCAGCAGTCGCACACCCGGTTATCCAGTTCGGCTTCCCACTGGAACTCGCCGCGGTCATTGATGATGGCCGCTCGCAGGGTCATCTCCTCAGGCGCTTTGCCCTGCCGGGCGGCGGCGTATTGGCGGCCGTCCAGCCAGGTGAGGAACACGGCATCTTCGCCGTACGGCAGCATGGATACAAAGCCGTGCTCGCTCTGGGTGCCATCGCGGTGCGGCCGCATGGGCGGGTTCCAGGTCTGCCCGCCATCCCGGGAGAAGGACAGCATCACATCATACGAAAACGTTTCCGGCGCGCTTTTGGCCAGCCAGTGCGCCGCCAGCGTGCCATTCGCAAGCACGGTCATGGACGGAAAATCCGCCCAGTTGACGAACCAGTCCTCCCCGCTGGCCACGGCGCGGACCCCGGACCACTCGTCGCCATAGAAGGCGAATTTCAGCGTCGCCGGGCCATCTTCCGGCTGTTCGATCCAGGACAGCAGAAAACGGCCGTCCGGGGCCACATGCAGGTTCGGCTCGGCGCTGTGATCTCCGGCCGGAGAAGCGAGCCTCTGCGGCGCCGGCAGAGGGTCGGTGGATTTCGGCTGGTTCTGGCAGCCGGTCAAAAGGGCGGCGCAGAAGATCAGAAGGATACTTTTTTGCATGGTTCTACCCTGTGTTGGTTGGGCGCATATTGCTATTGATTTCCGTTTTTTAGGGAAGCACTGGCAGGCGCGGAAACCCTGTCAGGAGATTTTTGCTTATGCCGCTTTTTCTTCGGCGAGGGCGGCCACAGGCTTTTCGCGGCCATCAAGCTCATGAAACGCGCGGTGGATCCAATCCTGCAACTCGCGATTGATGACGCGCGCCGGTCGCTCGCCGGGATGGATGACCGGGCCGAATTTCACCTTGACCGTGCCGGGATACTTGATGAGCTGGCGCGCCGGCCAGCAATGGCCGGCATTATGCGCCACCGGCAGCAGCGGCGCCCCGGCCGCTTTGGCCAGCGCAGCGGCGCCCGATGAAAATTTGCGCACCTGCCCTGGGCGCGAGCGCGTGCCTTCCGGGAAAATGATGATCCAGCGGCCCTGCTCCAGGTGCCATTTACCCTGCTTGATGAGCTGATCCAGCGCCGACACGCGTTTGGAGCGGTCGATGGCAATCGGGTGCAGGGATTTCATGGACCAGCCGAAAAATGGGATCCGGAACAGCTCGCGTTTGACCACCCAGGTTTGCGGCGGAAGAAAATACTGAAAAAAGATCACTTCCCACGAGGACTGGTGGTTGCTCACCACAATGGCCGGTCCCTCAGGGATGTTTTCCGCGCCTTCCACTTCGTACCGGATACCACACATCCAGCGGGTCCAGACCATCACCCAGGTGGCCCATTGAATGAGTACCGAATAGCGCGTTTTGAGCGAGAGCGGCCAGACCAGCAGCGAAATGACCCCGATAATGAAGGTCATCACCCCGAGGCCGATATTAAAAATCAATGCGCGGATGGTGAGAATGGCTTTTCGCAAAACGGTCCCTCAACGCTTAGGGTTTGGATTTCCGATCGGGCAGGATGAAAATGTGATGCCCTGCTCAGACCGCATGGACGGTTTCCGCACGCTTCAACCGGATTCGCAGATTGTACGTCTCCACCATGCCCGGGATGAGAAACAGATCGATGATCCAGCCGATGGCAAACAGACCGCCGGTCAAAAGCCAGATGACGCCCGTGACCGTCTTGCCCAGATAAAAGCGATGGATGCCCAGCGGTCCGAAAAACAGCCAGAGCAAATAGGCAACACCTACGGATTTTTCCTGCAACGGCATCTCCCAATATCAGTTTCACTGTCCGCGAACCGCATTTGCATTCGCAGAAACATCACGTATCCAGAAACCGGTGCGGATCGCCGGACACGTTCGGCCGCGCTCAGCAGCGAAAAATTCGAATTGAAAGATAGAGCCCAGCTCCTAAACGCGCAAGGAATTTTTGATAAACGGAACCCGATTCAGCCGATCCGTGGCCCGGGCCATGAACCAGCCCCGCTACTGGCCATCGCCGCTGTTGACCACGCGGATTTCTTCCAGCTTCAGGCGTTCCTTTTCCGCGCTGGCAATGTGCCCGGCTTCATCCATGAACCGACGGCCCATGAGCCGCATTTTGAGGTCGCCGACGATAGCGTACAAGCACGGGATCAGAAACAGGGTCAGAATGGTGGCCATGGCCAGCCCCCAGGCGATGACGTTGGCCAGCGGTCCCCACACCTCGCTGTAGCCGCCCAGCCCGATCGCCATCGGCAGCAGGCCGAAAATGGTGGTGATGGACGTCAGCAGGATCGGGCGCAGACGCAGTTTGCCGGACCTGAGGATCGACCGCCAGCGCGACATACCGCGCGCCCGGGCGTTGTTGATGAAACTCATCAGCACCAGCGAATCGTTCACCGCCACGCCGGCCAGCGCCACCAGTCCGAACAGGTTGTTAATGCTGAACGGGCTGTCGATGATAAACAGGCCAATCGTGGCGCCCCAGAAGGCAAACACAATGGCGGCAAAGATGATCAGCGGCTGAATGAACGACCGAAATTGGCCGGCGAGAATCACGTACATCAGCATCACGCCAAGCAGGAACAGCATGCCCAGATTTTCGAACGCGTCTTTGAACTCCTCGAACTGACCGCCGAACTTGAGCCGGTAGCCAGGATAGCGCTGGGCGATGGATTTGAACGCCTCTTTCAGAGCGTTGTTCACCTTCACCGTGGTGGTTTTCTGGCGATCGATATTGGCAAAAATGGTGATGGCTCGCTCGCGGTCGTCGTGCCGGATGATGGTGTAACCGATGGTGTCCTGAATCGCGGCGATGTCCTTCAAATACACATAGCTGCCCATGGGCGTGCGAATACGCATGTTTTCCAGCGCCTCGCGGGTGTAGGTGCGCGCGTCCCGGAATTTCACCACGATGTCGATTTCCTCATCGCCGTCGAGGATTTGCCCGGCCACGCCGCCAGCGTAGGCATTGCGCACGGCCATGGCCACCTGCGCTACCTGTAGCCCGAACATGGAAGCCCGCGCGGCATCGATACGGATGTGCAGCTCTTTGCGGCCCTCCATAAAATCGTCCCGCACATCGTAAACGCCGTCCATTTTCCGGAGCGCCGCTTTCACCTCTTCAGCCACCTGCCGAAGCTCTTCGAGATGCGGCCCCTTCACCTTGACTTCGACCGGCGAGCCGGTGGGCGGGCCGGCTTCCACCTGCCAGAATTGCACGCGCACGATGCCCGGAATGCGCGCAATTTTTTCGCGCAGCTCGTTCATAATCTCCTGCGAGCTACGCTTGCGGTACTTCTTGCGCACCAGACTGACGATGACCTGGCCAACGTTGGATTTGAACTCCCACTCGCCCTGGGTTTGCTTAATGCCGGTATTGGCGATGACGCCGCGGACTTCGTCTTTGGGCAGTGCCAGCGCCAGGGCCTCCACCTGCTGAATGATGCGATCGGTCGCTTCGATTTTAGTGCCCTCGGCCGCATCGATATAAATGAAAAACTGCGGGATTTCCTCACTGGCGAACATGTCCACGCCGATGATGAAGGCCAGCGGCACGCTCAGTACCAGCAGCAACATGGCGATGCCGACCACCCGGTAGCGGTGCCGCAGAAATATTTTCAAAATATGCACATACCGCATGCGGATTTTGCGGAAGCTGATGAGCGGCTCGTTGCCGCCGCGTCCGAAGCCCACGAATTCGGCGAAATGCGATGGCAGGATCATCAGCGCTTCGAACAGCGAAGCCGCCAGCGCCATGCTGACCACAATGGGCACGACTTTCATGAACTCGCCGATCACCCCGGGCAGCAGCACCAGGGGCAAAAAGGCCGCCACGGTGGTGGCCGACGAGGCGATCACCGGCATCGCTACCTCCTGCGTGCCGAGGATCGCGGCCTGGGTCGCCGAATAGCCGCGCTGATAATAGCGGAAGCAGTTTTCGATGATCACGATCGCGTCGTCCACGATCATGCCCAGCACCAGCACCATGGCGAACAGGCTCGAGCCGCTGATGGAATAATTGCTGAAATTCATGAACAAAAACGTGATCATGAACGTGACCGGAATACCGAGGGCGGCGAGGATGGCATTGCGCCAGCCAAGCAGAAAATACAGCGAGACCAGCACCAACACCATGCCCATGAGCGCATTGGCTTGCAAAGTGCCCAGGATTTCTTTGATGTAAATTGAGGTGTCCTGAGTGATGTGGATTTCGGCCGTGGCCGGCAGCCGGTTTTCGCGGTAGTCGGCAGCAATAGCTTTGATGGCGTCGATGAGCTGGATGCTGTTGCCGCGGGCCTTTTTGGCGACGGTGAGGGTAACCGACGGTTTGCCGTTGTAGCGCGTGATGGTCTCGCGCTCGGCCCAGGCTTCGCGCACGCGCGCCACATCGCGGATGCGGATGTGATCGCCGGTGGGGCTCGGCCGCACGATGATGCTGCGAATCTGCTCCAACCGCTGCAGCTCGCCGATGGTGCGGATGGTGTAATCCCACCGCCCGATGGTGATATCGCCGCCGGTGAGGCTCAAATTGTTGGCGCGAATGGCATTCATGATCTGGCCGATGGACAGCCCGTAACCTTCCAGCTTTTCGGGATCGACCTCGACCCAGATCTCGCGGTCGCGGACGCCGGTGATCTGCACCTGCGCGATGTCCGGCAGGTCTATGATATCGCGGCGCAGGTCTTCGGCGATCTCCTTCAGCTCACGCTCCGGGATCTGCCCGCTGAGCACCACATTCACCATGGGCTGGAAGTCCTGCGTCTTGAACTGGCTCACCTCGGGCTCGAGGGCGGTCTCCGGCAGCGCCACTTTGGCCAGCTCGTTGCGCACGGTTTGATAGCGCTTGTCGAACTCGTCGTCGGACATGGTTTCGAACTTGAGCCAGATGAACGTGCCTCCCTGCCGTGAATACGACAGCAGGTTGATCAGCCCGTCGATATCGGCCAGCTCGTCTTCGATGGGATTGGCGATGAGTTTTTCGTTTTCATCCGGCGCGACGCCCGGATTGGGCACGAAAATAAATACCCACGGAAAAGAGACGTCGGGGGTGAGCTCGCGCGGCAACTGCACCAGCGAATAGGTGCCGAGCACAATGGCCGCGATCATGAACATGTTGACCAGTACGGGATTGCGCACCGAAAATTTGGCGATGGACATGCCCACGCTCCGAAATTGAATGATCACCTGCGGGCGTTGTGCCCCGATCTGGGGTATGAATGACAGTCGTCCGATCCGGCTATAGCCGCGCCCCCGGAAACATACGGCTGCCGGCAGCATTCAGTCTGACGCTCTATAGCGACAGAGTCTCTATCCTACCTCTGCTCAATCACATGCACCGGTGTGCCGTCGGCGAGCTGATCCTGCCCCAGCACCACCACGCGTTCGCCGGGCCGCAGGCCGGACAGCGCGGCCACCGCTTCGCCCTGCTGCGGGCCGATTTCGAGCACCCGGCGCCGGGCGCGCTGATTATCCACCACGAACGCCACATAGTCGTCCTGTTGTTTCAGCACCGCGGATAGCGGCACCAGCGCCACGTTCTGATATTGCTTCAAAATAATCGTGGCTCTGGCCACCATGCCCGCCCGCAGCGGATGCTGGCGTGAATTGGGCAACACGATTTTCAGCGGGAACGTTCTGGTTTGCGGATTTGCCGCCGGCCCCAGCGCCACAATCCGGCCCTTGAATTCCACTCCCGGATAGGCATCCAGGGTGATGATGCACGACTGGCCCTTGCGCAGTCGCGTGATATCCCGCTCTGACACGCCCACCTGTAACCGCAATTTGCGCACATCCACCACCGTAGCCAGCGGCGTGCCGGGCGCCACCGTATTGCCCGGGTCCACCGGCACGGCGGATACCGTGGCGGCAAATGGCGCTTTCAGCAGCGTGTCGTCGAGCTGCTTTTGCGCCATTTTTTGCGCCGCCTCTGCCGCTTGATAGGCTGCCTCCGCCGTGGCCAGTTGCACCCGCGCGGTTTCCAGCACAAAATCGGACACATCGCCCGACCGGTGCAGCTTCACATTGCGCTCGTAGTCGGCTCTGGCCTTTTCGTACGCCGCCCGGGCGCTGTTGGCATTGGCGCGCGCCTGATCCAGCCTCAGCTCGTACGTCCGCGGATCGATCTGCACCAGCGGCTGGTCTTTTTTGACCTCGCTGCCGAGATCGACATACACCGCCTTAACCTCTCCCGCCACCTGCGCCGCAATCACGGCCTCGCGCAGCGGCCGCAACGTTCCGGTCAGCTCGATGCTGTCGCTCACATCGGCAGTTTGCACCACAGTCACAGTGACCGGAACCGCATCGACAGCCGCCGGGGCGGCGCTATTGGTTGCTTCCGCCGCATTCTCCGAGTCCGAGCCGCACCCGATTGCCGCCAACCCGAGCAGCACGCTCAAAAACCATCCATATGTCCAGCCCGCCCGAACGTCCATTTTTGCATCCTTTCGGTTGATTCCCTGCCGCACAGTATCGCATTTTCTGGCTGCGCCGCACGCCTGTTTGTCATTCATGCGGAACATCCAGAATGCCGGCCGCGCTCCTGAGCTGAGCCAGGTTGATGAGATAATCGAACCGCGCCTCGATGAAATCGGTTTCCGCCTTCTGCGCGGCGATTTTCGCTTCCAGCAACTCCTGATTGGTGGCCATACCCACCTCGAACAGATCGCTGACCACGCGCAAGTTTTCCTGCGCCAGCGCGCGGCCTTTTTGGGCCAGAGTAATGCGCTTCAACGCGGCTTCCACCTGATAATAGGCCTGCTGAATCTGCAGTTCCACCGATTGTTCCAGCTCCTGATGCACGGCCTGGATTTGACGGTACTGCTGGCGCGCCTCCTGATATTGCGCGTAATCGGCGAAACTGCTGAAAACCGGCACCCGCACCGACAGCCCGAAGGTCCAGCTCCGAAAGCTGTCCAGTGCCGGCGTGTTGTTGGTCTCCCACTGATAATTGTAAAACAGATTCACATGCGGGAAAAAGTTAGACCGCGCCAGTTGCACCTGCGCGCGCTGGATTTCGATATTGGCCGAAAAGGTTTTCAGAGTGGGATTGGCAGCCCTGCCTTTGCGAAGATAATATTCCAGCGGCTCCAGCGGTTCGTTCAGAACCATCTCGGGGAATTCCAGCGTCACCGTGCTATCCAGACGCACGCCAATGATTTGCGAAAGCTGGTGCAGCGACAGGGCGAATCCGCTTTCGGCCTGCACGAGCTGACCCTCGGCTGAGGCCAGATTCACCTCCCATCGCAGCACTTCGGAGCGGCTCTGCATGCCGGTCTCGAACATGCGACGGATGGTTTGCAGCCGCGCCCTTGTGGCCTCCACCGATTTGTGCGCCAGAACCAGCAGCTCTTTGGCTTTGATCAAGTTGAAATATGCCTGCATGGTTTGCAGGATGACCTGCTGGCGCTTCTCCTGAAACTTCGCACGCGTGCTGATCTCATTGGCCTGCGCCAGCGTCAGTTGCGCCCGCAACGCGCCGCCATTGAAAACCGGCTGTTGCAGGGTGATCGCCGTGCCGTACGCATTGCGCCACAGCACTGGCCGGATTTCGTTGGGATCGGTGCCCGGAGCAAACTGCCGCACCAGGCTCCGTCCAATTTCGGTGAGGATATTGGCCCGATTCACCGTTGGCGCGTCGTAGCGGCTGTAATTCAAATCCACGGCGATCTTGGGCAGAAAATCGAAGTACGCCTTTTTCACCCGCCACTGTGCTGCATTCACGGAATGCCGAGCGGCTTTGAATCCGGGATGGTTTTTCAGCGATAACCGGATGGCCTGCTGGAGCGTCAGTACCTGTTGATCCGAACCGGATGGAGCGGCCCTGCCGGACGGCATCGACAGGTTCAGAAGAAAGGCTACGAAAATACCAGCCCAACCAACCCCTTTTGCTGACATGGGAATTCTGTCCTCCTGTCCTGCTGCGTTTGGTTGGCAGCCATACTCCCATAAAATACGTACAACCAGGCTATGGGTTGCCTAGCATATGCAAAACCTTGCCGTTACTCTGGCAATGATAAAAAAAACAATTGAGATTCGCAAGCAGTGTGAACAATTTTCTCAGACAAATCCATTTTGCGGGAATATTTTTATCCGCGGTGTGGGTTGAAAAAGAAATTAAAAGTCACTCTACCGCCGCACCAGGAATTGGGAATTTCTATGCCCATTCCATGGAACAGGTCGATCTGAGATTCCGGCTTTTGTCTCAGTTTGCCCAGAAACGAACACGAATCCTTTAAACGCCATTGCAGAATTTTGGGAAACAGCATCATGCGAGTTTTTATTGCCGGAGCAACCGGCTTTCTCGGACGACCTCTCGTAAAACGGTTTCGCGATCGCGGGGATTCGGTGGTGGGACTGGCCCGCGGCCCGGAAGGCGAGCGGACCGTGGCCGCACTGGGTGGGGGATCGTTTCGGGCGGATATTTTTGATATCGGGGCCCTGGCGCGCAGAACCGTTGAAAAACCGTATCGAGATCAAAAGAAACAACAAGCGCCAACTCTGCGATCTCGGCGCTCTCCGTGGTGGTTTAAAAAAACATTGTAGCCATCTATTGTTCATCCATTCCAATTCAATGCAATATCGCAAGGAAATGCCATGAAACCATTTTTTCTCATACTCGCTTTATTGTTATTGCTTCAAGGACCTTCGGCTCGTGCACAGCAAGCGGAACCGTTTTTTCAACGAACGGACACCTTTCTGAAATCCGCCGTGACCTACGATGGTATGGTGCGCTATGCGGCCATTCACAAGCAACCGAAAGCCCTGCAGGCGCTGGTCAACGAGCTGGCGCGCTTTCCGCTGGAGCGCCTCAAACCCAGAGCCGCGCAAAAAGCTTTCTGGATCAACGCCTATAATCTGCTGGTGATCCACACCGTGGTGCAGTTCTATCCTATCCGCTCGCCCAAAGACGTGCCCGGCTTTTTCAGCGGTAAAAAACACCGCGTGGCCGGGCGACAGCTCACCCTGGATCAAATCGAGCACGACATCTTGCGCAAACAGTATCCCGATCCGCGGCTACATTTCGTGCTGGTGTGTGCCGCCAAAGGCTGTCCGTTCATCATACCGGAAGCCTTTGCGCCGTCCCGGCTGGAAGCCCAGCTCGAAGAACGTGCCCGGGTGATCATCAACGACGCACGCTACGTGCGCGTCGATCCGGCCGCGAAGACGGTGCATCTATCCGAAATCTTCAACTGGTACCGCGGTGACTTTCTGCGGCAGTCCAAAAGCCTGATCGACTATCTGAACCGCTACCGGCGCAGGCCGATTCCCGATGATTATCAGCTTCGATTCATTCCGTACGACTGGTCGCTGAACGAGGCGCCGGTGCGCAAGGCCATGCACGAAAGCGACCGTTCGTTGCAGAATTTCACGCCATCCACCATGCTGCGGCTCGGCGAAATGGAGATCAAGCTGTTCAACAACCTTTATACCCAGACTGCTTTTTTCGATGACAACGGCAATCGCCGCGATCAGGGCGGGCGCTCCACCTACTTTACCGGCATCGTGTATGTGCTCACTGGCGTGTCGTCGCGCATCAACGCCGGCGCGGATGTGTATTTCAAGTCGGTGCGCAATGATGCCGCGGGCAGCTCGCCGCTGTCGGTGTTCCGTTTCGCCTCGGGGGCGAATGCGCGCACGGCCGTGGCCATCATCGCCCCGAAAATCAAGTTCGTGCCCTTCCCCGCGCTCACCCGGCTGGCCGTGCAAATGCAACTGCTCATTCCCGTGGCCAGTGACCTGGAGGGCATGCAGGGCAACCGCCCGTTTCTGGAATACGATGACGTGCAGTGGTGGATGCAATTTTTTTACGACCACCGGTTCTCACCCGCGGTGTACCTGTATCTCGAGAATGGCGTTTACATTCGCTTCGATCGCACCGATCCGGCCCTGCTCACTCCGGTCAAGGCAATCGTGAATTATCTGCCCACGCCCCGCTGGACCACCTATTTGCAGGCGGAACTGGCGCCGACCTGGGACGGTTTCGGCTGGTCCAATTATTACAGTCAGGTGGGCGCCGGAGTCAAATTTTTTCTGCGACCGAATCTCGAGCTCGAGTCGCTGGTTACGGTTTTTCCTTTCGGCAAAAACGGCGGCGCCGGCCAGACCTACAATTTCGGCATCCGCTGGGTTCGCTGACGCCCCTTCTCCCCTCTTGCAACTTTTTCACCCGCCCTTTGCATTTTTTGCAGATCGGCCTGTTAGTTTGGCAAATCCAGAATTCTGACGAAAAATCGCTCAATTATCTTATTTTCAACGAATTACAACCACACAAAAATTTGGCATTCGAATTGCAAACGCATCGGCACGAGAGGAACAAAGAAACCAGAAAGGAGGGATGAACCATGACGGTCACTCGCTGGAGTCCTGCGCGTGATCTCATGAATCTCACCGAGGAGTTCAATCGCATCAACCGTCTGATCCGCAACGTGTTTGGCACCGATGAGACCACGGAAACCACGTTGCTGAAAGGCACCTGGACGCCTCCGGTGGATATCTGCGAAGATAAAGACAATTATTACCTGTATGTGGAACTGCCCGGTTTGAAACGCGATGATGTGAAGGTGGATTACGATGACGGCGTGCTGACCATTCGCGGCGAGAAAAAGTCGCAGCGTGAACAAAAAGACCGGACGTATTACCGGCTGGAGCGTACCTTTGGCCAGTTCGAGCGCAGCTTCCGGGTACCAAGCCGTATCAAAGCAGACAAAATCGGCGCTCGGTTTGAGAATGGCGTGCTGAAGATCACGCTGCCAAAGACGGAAGAGGCCAAGCCCAGAGAAATTGAAATCAAAATCAGCTAATCCACCAGCATCGTCGCGGGCGATCTCCGCATGGCCGGCGCATGGGAGTCTTTTGGCAGCTCTGGTTCCATTCCAGGGCCCGGGGAAAGCGGAGATCGCTTTTTTTTGCATGCCGTCTGCCGCATGCCGGCCCGGCCTGCCATCGCCCCTACCTGCCGGATGCGGGAACACCACATCCCTTTCATTTCTCTTTTGCAAAATGAGAAAACGCAATAAGCGCAAATGTCTTGACATCCCCCCTTGATTGGCTACCTTTAAAACATGAATGTCATTCACCATTCGCATCGAATCTTGCCTCTGCACCGGAGCCTGCCGGAATGTGGCCTTCATGCAGGCAGCATGAAAGCGATGGGTTTGCCCTCACCAATGCTTGGAATTTACCCCGCGCATGCGGGCGCGCTCGCAATGTTGCCATGGCAGGTAGACCTTTTCATTGACGGCCGCCATCCGCCAATCTGGCCGGACGGGCAGCAGGCACCCGACCGGACGGGCCATGAACCCAAAGGAGGATCGTGATCATGGGACTCTGGGATGATATTAAAAACGGCGTCAAGGCGGTTGCCGTTGCCGTGGAAGATTTTGTGAATGACGTGGGCGACGCGGTCGCCAATGCGATCGAAGCCGTGGGCGACGCCATCCACGATGGCCTGACCTGGCTTGGGGAACAGGTCGGCTTGAAGCCCATCTTTTCCTGGCTGGGCGGTCTTTTCAAGGGCATTTTTGCCATTGCCTCGGCGGTCATCAAAGCCGTGTTTGGCATCATTGGCGGTATCGTCGGCGGGCTGATCAAAATCATCGGCGGCCTCATCACGTTGCAGGGCAACCTCATGCTCGAAGGCCTGTGGGACATCCTCTCACCGATTCTCGGTTCGGTCATCGTCATATTGGGCAAGATCATCGCCTGGGCGCAATCCATTTTGTTTTTGCAGGGTTTCGAAAGGCCGCTGACCGATTGGGAGATCGCTCAGCTCAAACGGGTGTTCAAAGATACGCTGAATTATTACGTGATCCGGCTCATCGAATCCCATTCCGGCCTGTTCGGGCTGAATCCGCGGGCGTTCACCCTGGGCAACACCATCTACATGAAACGAGACCGTTTCGGCCTCGATCTTTTGGTGCATGAAACGACGCATGTGTGGCAGTATCAGCAAACCGGCAACCGCTACGCCAGCGATGCCCTCGCCGCCCAGTGGTTTGTGAACAATGCCTATAGCTGGCAAAAAGAAGTGGATGAACGCGGCAAAACCGACTGGCGCGACTTTAACAACGAAGCCCAGGCGGCCTTTTTGCAGGATGTCTGGCTCGATGGCGAGCTGCACGACGGCTCTGGCGCTACTCTGGACTCCGGCGACGGCGTTTTCTACGACGCCGACGGCGAAAAAACCTTTGGCCATTTTGCCGTCGATGGCCAGGACTACACCCCCATCGCCAATAAAGCCGTGCAGACGGTGAGGATGGGGTGGGGAGGGTAAGGGCGACGGGGCTGAGCCCCGACCGGGAAGCCGGGATCGGCGGTGCGCGAAATGGCACAAAAATCGGTTCCTGTTCACGGGATTCAATGGCTTTGAGGTCTGTTAAAAGCCTCTGCCCCCATTTTCGAAATGGCTACGAACCGCCGGCCCTGTGGCGGCGACGACCCAATCTCCTCGACAGAAGCAAGGAAATCGCCCACCGCCGATGGTTGGACAGGCGCTCCCATCTGGCGGCCGTACGCGATAGCGCTCGCGGCCAATTTCCTTTTTTTCAAATCATTCCGACAGAACCTTCAGATGGATGCGCACAGGTATAAAAATATTCTGAAACATTCCTGTAAAAATATATTGACTTCCCGTCTTTCGCTTTCTATTTTTTGATTGCATGCCGTCCAATTACCTTCCGAAATACTGCGACGCAACGCCTTCTTGTCGAACCGCCTGCACGCCCGGGGGATGGCATTGGGACGTTGAAAGGAATTCGGCTTTCAATTAACAAAGCTTTGAGGACCTACGTGCCAGCACAAGAAGCCCGAAATCCTCGCTCGCGAAAACCCAAGCTTCTGGATCAGGTGCGGGGGATTTTGCGCATGCGGCATTATAGCACCCGCACCGAACAGGCCTATGTGTATTGGATTAGACGTTTTATCCTGTTCCATGGGAAGCGGCATCCCGCAGATATGGCCGAACCGGAAATCACCGCTTTTCTGAACCATCTGGCATCGCGCGAACAGGTTGCCGCATCGACGCAAAATCAGGCTCTATGTGCTATCATCTTTTTATACAAATTTGTGATCAAAAAAGACATCGGCGAATTAGATGCCCTAAACTGGGCCAGGCGCCCCAAAAGGGTTCCTGTTGTTCTCACGAAAGACGAAGTCAAAAAGCTGTTTGAAAACCTGAATGGTGTGCCGCGCTTGATGGCCGGGCTGCTTTATGGAGCGGGCCTTCGTCTGCGAGAATGCCTGCAGCTCCGCGTTCAGGATATTGATTTTGGCTATAAGCAAATCATCATCCGGGATGCCAAAGGGGCAAAAGACCGGATTACTATCCTTCCCGAGAATTTCATTGAGCCTTTAAAAGTGCATTTAAGAAAGGTGAAACGGCTTCATGAACAGGATTTAAAAAATGGCTATGGTTCCGTTGCTCTACCTTATGCAATCGAGAAAAAATATCCGTCGGCCGCAACGAGTTTCGCATGGCAATGGGTGTTCCCCGCGCCCAATATTTCTACTGACCCGCGAACCGGCGTACGGCGCCGGCACCACCAGGGAGAGTGGATCATCCAGAGGGCGCTCAAAGAAGCCCGACTGAAGGCCGGCATTCCAAAACGGATCGGATGCCATACTTTACGCCATTCATTTGCGACGCATTTGCTGGAAGATGGTTATGATATACGTACCATTCAGGAGCTTCTGGGACACAAAAACCTGAATACGACGATGATCTACACCCATGTTCTGAACCGGGGAGGCCG
>JAUZRQ010000130.1 GCA_030950365.1 Candidatus Zhuqueibacterota bacterium
TAAAAACGCATGAAGACACATGCTCTTATCTTCGCGCCACCCCGGAGCCGACCGATTTTCAGCGATTCCTCTGCCGGGTATTGAACATCCATTCCAGGCCATTGTCCTTGAAAATAACCTGTATTTCGTTTAAAAACAAAATACTGTGGTGGTAATAAAATTTTTTAGAAACATTTTTTTATGCAAGCTACCATTTGATGGCATTCCAGATGGGGGTAATGGAATCCCCGGTTTCACAATCCCCATTTCGTTCTGGATGGCGAGGGACAAAACGTCGCATTTGGGAATGGCCCACCCTGCACGCAGGGCTCACTTCAGCACAAACCGAAACGTGATCACCCCCTGTTGCGGACGTTGCTCGGCATCGCGAGGGAGCGGATTGAAGCGCCACTGGCGAAAGGCCTCCAGGGCGATTTTTTCCAGCTCGGCGTCGCCTTTCAAAACCGGCACGGCGCGGGCGATCACGCCGCTGGGCAGCACAGTGAAGCTGATCTTCACCGTGGCTTCGCGCGCCAGCCCCGGCGGATACTGCGGCAATACGCGGTGTATTACAGTCCGGTCGGCCGCTTCGCCTTCGATCAGGAACGGCACGGCCACGCCCTTGCCCAGGTCGGGCGCCGGCACCTGAACCTGCTTGCCGCCGAGGTCCAGCTTATCCAGCTCGGCCGTGCTCTTGCCGCGTTCGCCGACTTCGGGCCGTACCACATCGATGTCGCGTTTCTGCACCGGGTAGTCCCGGCGCACCACATCCTGCGGCTCGGGTTCCGCCTCGGCCTCATACTGCCGTTCCACCGGAATGCGCGGGGTTTCCTCTTCCAGCATGCGTCGCTTTGGCAAATTGATGACCCGCTCGGGTTTTGGGGCTTTCATCGGCTTCGGCTTTGGCGGCACAGCCACGCTCGGCGCGGTGCGGGCCGGCTGCGGATTCAAACTCATAATCTCCATCTCCACCCACTCGGGGATGTCGTAGCGCCAGCCCACGTTCAGCAGCGCAAAGACCAGCAGCAGCATGGCATGCACGGTGATCGCCGCGCCCCAGCCCCAGAGCCGTGCCCACCGTTCGGGATCGGGCGTCGGGGCGGGCGTTATCGGACGAGCCATGGATTTGGGGCGGACGCGTCTGGTCATAGTCCCGGCTCCGTGGCAATCATGAACCGTTCAGCGCCGGCCATTTTGGCCAGATCGATGACCTCCACCGCCTTTTGCAGCGGCAGATTTTTATCGGCGCGAATCACCACTACCTGTTCGCGGTTGTCCGCGAGCAGCAGTCGCAGTTTACTGCCCAGGTCGGCCTTCAAAATCCGCTCCTGATTCAGGTAAATTTCCTCTCTGGCGGTCAACGTGATGGTGATCTGCTTAGATTTATCCGGAATACCGGTCGCTGCTTTGGGCAATTTGACTTTGATTCCCGGCTGGATGATGAACGACGACGACAGCAGGAAAAAGATCAACAACAACAGCACGATATCGGTCAGCGAAATGGCCGAAAACATCACCAGCCGTTTTCTATTTGTTTGCAAACTCATGCTGCTCCACTCCTTTTTCACTGATCAGCGCATCCAGCAGTTCGGCGCTGGTTTCTTCCATCTCGAACACAAAATGCTCGACCTTGCCCTGGATGTAGTTGTAAAAAATCAGCGACAGGATGCCGACCACCAGGCCTGCCGCGGTGGTGACCAGCGCCTCCCAGATGCCGCCGGCGAGCACCGTGGCGTCCACGTTGCCGCCGCGCGCCTGAATGGCCATGAAGGCGCGGATCATGCCGGTAACGGTACCGAAAAAGCCCACCATCGGCGCGATCGAGGCAATGGTGGCCAGGGTGCCGAGGTATTTTTCGAGATGATAAATTTCCGCCTTGCCCGCGGTTTCAATGACGTCTTTGATTTCCATCCGCGGCCGGTCGGCGTTTTGCAGCGCGGCCTGTGTCAGCCTGGCGATCGGGCCGCCGGTTTGCCTGCACAATAAGATGGCCTCCTGTACCTGATTGCGCAGCAACAGGTTGCGGATTTGCAGCACGAAACTACGTGTATTGATCCGCAATTTGCGAAGCGTGATCAGGCGTTCCACCAGAATGAACAGCGACACGATGCTGAGAATGTAAATCAAAATCATCACCACGCCGCCCTTCATCATGATTTGCAGCAGCGACATACGGTCCTCCGGATAGGGTTCGCGGTTATGCGGGTTGACGTCCTTTTAACAGCCATTGGATTTCACCGAATTTCAATTTAAAAAACCGCGCAGAGACGCAGAGTTCGCAGAGATTTTTTACAGGATGAACGTCTATCTATTTTTTCGGAATGACGTCCCGAAATCCAGTGCTTATTAAGTATTTCAGGGGCATTAAGATAACAATCCGTGTTCCATCTGCGTCCATCCGTGGCATCTCAGAAAGCAGCACCAATCAGTTCCATCCGTGGTTTTCAAATTTACACCGGACACGCCGGCCTGAAAACACGACTGCAACGCTCACCACTTTGCCTGCAGGCCGGCCATCAGATGCAGGCCGAGTTCGCGGTAGCCCTGCCACACGGCATAATTTTCATCCAGCAGGTTTTTGATTTGCACGAACAGGCTGGTGCTGCTGGTAAAGCGCCAGCGGATTTGCGCGCCCACGTCCACATACGCCGGCAAACGTTCATTCTGCAGCAGCCGCACCTTGCGCGCGCCGATCCACAGCGCCTGCACGTCGATCTGCCAGTGTTCGCCGGGCCGGTAGGTCAGCATCACCGGCACTTCCATCTCGGGCCGGTACGGAATATCCAGTACGGCAAGAAAACGATCGCCGCTGCGCACGCGGTCGTCCAGCGAATTCCAGGCGACCGACAACGAGAACTGCGACGACAATTGCACATCCAGGCCGATGGACAGCCGCCCGAGCTCGGCATCCACCACGGCGGCGACAAAGGTGCCCAGACTGTCGCGCTCGAAATACTGCAAATTGTCCACCCGCTTGCGCTGGATGGCTGCGCGCAACACGGTGTTCTTGCCAATCGCCCAGTTCAGTTCGCCGATAATCGCCCAGCGGACATCCTGCAACCGGTTGGTGGTGTTCAGCGACAGATAGCCATTTCCGGCCAGCCGTTCTTTCCACGCCGTGTAAGTCCAGCCCTTTTGAAACTGCGCCGTGGCCACAATCGATTTTTTCAGCGATAGCACGGCTTTGACCTGCGGGCTGAACCGGCTCTGGCGCATCGTATCCTCGCGCGCCACGGTGATGCCCGGGGCGAGCTGCAGACTGAGCCAGCGGTACGGCATCACGCCCCAGACCACGCGGTAACGCTGCCAGGATCGCGACTGCTCGCCGGCCTGTGCTTTCCAGCGGTCGCTTAGCGAGGCGAATTCCAGGCTCAAATCGGAGCTTTCGAAGCTTTTTTGGATTTTCGCGCCGGCGCGGAACTGGAACAAATCGGCCTCGAACCGGGTGGTGTCCGCGAGTTTGTCCGCAAACGACTGGAAATCGATATCCAGACTCAGGTCCGCGGTGAAATCCGATTCCGGCTGATAATTGGCGCGCACGCCAAGGCCGACGCCGGTGTTGTCACGATCGGTCTGCGGCTCGGCGGCGCCATACAGGCCCCACCGCCCCTTCGCCAGCCAGCCGCGGAACCGCCATTCGGTGTGCTCGGATGGCCGCAACCCGAGCTGCATTTGCAAATGGCCGGTTTCCTTGCTGCTGTTCACGAATTGCCCGTAAGTGCGGGCAAACTGCACATCCAGACCGAGGTCCCGGCTGGCAAACCGCTGCCAGTAGCGCGCCTGCGCACCGAACTGGTCAAACTGTCCGCCGAAGGCCATCAGCTCAACCTGCCGATCCTTTTGTTCGTCGGCCGGCGTGGGCTCCTCCCGCTGCCCCTTTTGCAGCTCTTCCACATTCAGCGGCTCGTAGATGGCTTCCGGCGTCACCAGCTCCGGCCGGTCCGGCGAAATGGTGATCTTTTTGCCGGCCATCCGCCGGCTGGCGTCCTTGCCGTAAATCAGCACTTCGGGCAGTTGCAGCCGTTCGTCGGGTTGCGGCGCGGCCGGCTCTTTCTTTTGCTTCGCTTTGCCGGCCGGCTGTTGCAGACTGTCCGCCGGGATCGTCATCTTTTTGGGCGGCGCTTTGGGCTTTTTCTTTTTGGCCGCCTGCGCGGAAAGGTCCTGCGGCAGCCACAGCAGCAGGCCCAGCCCAAGCACCAGAGTCCACTTATTTGCCAGCCAGCGCACGGAGTCGCTCGCGGGCCTTGTTTTGATAGGTCTCATCACGATAATTTTCAAGGATGGCTTGATAAATTTTTCGCGCTTCGCCCCAATTTTTCAGCTTTTCATTGGCCAGACCGGCGCGGTACACCGCCGGCAGTACCCACGACAGATACGAACCGTACAAATATTTCACCTTCAAATATTCGACGGCCGCCTGCTTGAAATCGTTTTGCATTTCGAAGGTTTCGGCGTAGAGAAACTGTGCCTCGGCGGCCACCTCGCTGCCAACGATTTCCGTCGCCCGTTTGAAATGCTGCCGCGCCCGGTCAAACTGCTTGCGCGCCACGGCCACCCGGCCCAGTCCCACCTCGGCGTTCGCCCGCACATCCCGATCTTCGTAACGGTTCAACACCTCATTAAACGCCTTCTCGGCCTGTCTCAACTGCCGACGCTGCAGATAGATGGTGGCCATGGCGTTTTCGGCACGACCGGCGAACACCGTTTCCGGGAACTGGTTAACCACACGGTTCAGGATGGCCAGCGCCCGCTGGCCCTTGCCCTGCGCCGCCAGCAGCGTGCCGGCCCGCAGCAGCGCTTCAGGGGTATCGGGCGCTTTTGGGAATTCATCGGCCTGGCGCAGGTATGCTTCGATGGCCGCGGTGGTGTCCGCTTTTTTCAACTGCGCGCTGCCGATCCAAAACCAGGCCGAACGCGCGGCTTCGGTGTTGCGATACCTGCGGTACAGCACCTCAAACTCACGAATCGCCTCGTCGTAATTTTGCAAATTAAACTGCAGCTCGCCCTTGCGGAACTGCAAATCGGCGGCCACGCGGCTGCTGGGAAACCGCTCGATGTAACGATCGGCCAGCGCCAGCGCCTCGTCGTATTTCTGCATTTGCAACAGGGACCACTGCATGCCGCTCACCGCGTCATCCACATATTCGCTCTTTGGGAAGCGGTCCACCAGTTGCCGATACGCCGCCATCGCCTCTTCGTACTTGCCATCGTTGTAGTAACTGTCGCCGATGGCATACTGCGCATCATCGACGAATTCGCTCAGCGGGTACAGATTGAGCACTTGCTGAAACGCATGCCGAGCATCGGCAAATCGGTTGTCGCGGAAATAAGTGCGGCCCATCATGTACAGCGCCTGCACGGCGTACTCGCTGTCCGGATAGCGGATGCGCACGCGCTCAAACGCCGCCAGTGCATTCTGCGTATCGCCCTTGCGGTAATAGCATACGCCGATCTGATACTGCGCCTCGGCCTTTAATTCTGCATTGATCGGCAGATTCAGTACCTGCCTGTAAGTGCGGATGGCGCGTGGATAAGCCTTGAGATTGAAAAACGCATCACCGGCGCGTAACAGGGCATCGGCTCGGATCTCCAGATTCGACTCGTCTGCCGCCGCGGCCATAAAATCTTTGGCCGCGCTTTGAAATTTATTGCGCTTCATGCGCGCCCAGCCACGGCCGTAATAAGCGCGACTCTTCCGGTCGCTGTCCGGCCAGTTTTGCAACAGCCGGGTGTAGCCGTCTTCAGCGCTGCGGTAGTCATTCAGTTTGAAATAGCTCTCCGCCAGCCAGAACTGGGCATCGTCCGCCAGATCGTTTTCGGAGAACCGCGCCAGCAAATCTTTGAAGCTTTTAATGGCGCCACGGTAATTCTTCTGCTGAAAACGGGCGCGGCCCTGTTTGAACAGCGCCTTCGGGGTGAGATCACTGGGCGTGTATTCGTGGATGACGCGCGTGTACTGCGATTCCGCCCGCGCGTACTGCTTCATGGCCAGGTAGCATTCGCCCGCCATATACTGCGCCTCGGCGGCCACCGCGCTTTCCGGGTACGCTTTTACAATTTTCTGGAAAAACAGCAGCGCCTGCTGGTATTTGCCCTGCTCGAAATCCAGCGCGCCGATCTCATAAATCGCCGGCGCGGCTTCTTCAGATTTCGGATACTGCTGGCCAATTTTCAAAAACGTTTCCCGCGCCTCGGCAAGCTGACCCGTGCGCTCGAGAATCCGGCCGATCTGAAACAACGCCGAGGGCACCAGCTCGCTCTGCGGAAATTGCGACACCACATCCCGGAACCGCGCCAGGGCATCGTCATCCTGTCCCAGATTCAGCGCGGCCCAGCCCGCGCCGTAAACGGCGTCATCGGCAAATTGGCTGTTGGGGAAATCGGCGGCGAGCTTCTCGTAAGCCTCACCCGCTTTGTCATACGCCTCGAGCTTGAAATAAGCCTCGGCAATCAAAAACGCCGCCTGATCGTGAAGCTCGTGCCCGGGCGCCTGCTGTATCGCCTTTTGCAGCAATTCGATGGCCTTGTGGTAATCTGGCAGGCCGTAAGCCGAGAAGCCGGCGTGATACAGCGCATCGTTGCGCAAATCGCTTTCCGGGTAGGTCTGCACCAGCTTCTGATAGGCTGCCAGCGCCCGGCGGAAGTCGTGCGTTTCCTCGTAAATCCAGGCGGCGGAATACAGCGCGTAATCGGCGACGCTGCTCTCGGGATACTCGCCGAACACCGTTGCGTAATGGGCCAGCGCGCTGTCGCCTTCGCCGATCTGATAAAACGCCTCGCCAAGCCAATAATGCGCCTGATCGGCCAGATCGGAATCGGCGTGGTCCCGGAAGAAAGCCTGCAAGGTTTGCACCGCCTTTTGTGGCTGCTCGGCATAGTAATACGCCTGCCCGATGCGAAACTGCGCCCGGTCGCGCAGATGAATAGCCGGATAGTGCCGCAGCAAATAGCGGTACGCAGAAATGGCATCCGAATAGCGCTGTTGCTGGAAATAGGTCTCCGCCAGCAGAAATTGCGCCTCGCCGGCGAGCCGGCTGTCCGGGTAATTTTTCAAAAATTCGCGGAACTGTTCGCCGGCAAGCTGATAGAGGCCGTCGTCGTACATGCCCTTGGCCGTCACGAAGACGCGCAGCTCTTCCGAACTTCGGGTGGTTTGCGCATTCAGTATCGGCGGGCGGGCCGCCCAGACGGTTAGCGTCATCAGGCAGGCTAGCAACCAACCTCTGCCGAAACCGCAGCCGATCGTCGCGTGTTTCATTCGATTTTCTATCCTCGACATTCCGTCCAATGTCATTTTCTCGGCATCACGCTATTTTACGAACTACCGGACTGAATGGATTCCGACATTTTGTCTTTTTCAATAAGCTCGGACAGGGTGATGAACCGGAAGCCGCGTTTTTTCAGCTCGGGGATGATCCGATCCACGGCGGTGAGAGTCTGCGAGCGATCCACCGAGCGGGTGTTGCCGCCGTCGTGCAGGATGATCAGGCTGCCGGGGCGGGTGCGCCGTAGCACCCGGCTGACAATCCGCTCGGTTCCCGGCAGGTTGGGATCGCGTGGGTACACATCGCCCACCACGGTTTTGTAGCCACACGCTTCGATCACGTCCACGGTACGACGGGTGAACAGCCCCATTGGCGGCCGCAGCAATTGCGCCTCCCGGCCGGTGGCCTCGCGGATGAGCTCATGGGTGGTGCAAATCTCGTGTTCCAGCATTTTGCCGGGCAACAGCGGCATGATGCGATGGTGATAGGTGTGGTTGCCGATTTCGTGCCGGCCTGCGGCAATCCGCTGGGCAATGTCCGGATGCCGCCTCACATAACGGCCAATCAGAAAAAAGGTGGCCGGCACATCGTGCTTTTCGAGAATATCCAGCAACCGCGGCGTGAATGTGGGATGCGGGCCGTCGTCGAAGGAGAGGGCCACCACCGGTTCGTTGACGTCTGCGCGCCAGAAGATGCGCTCGGTCAAACTGGGACCGAGCCGTTCCGGCGCCAGAGTGTGACTCAGATGGCCCAGCACGGCTTGCCAGCCGCGCGCTTCCCACAGGCTCAACAGTTTATTCCACACGCGTCGTCCTGTCCGATTGAAGGTTGATTCTGATCCATTTGTATGCTTTGCTCCATTTGCACCCGTGCGGGGATGACGGCCCAACAGCGATTTTTCGTAGAGGCGCAGGGCCTGCCGAGAGAAGTAGTTCGATGGACAACACGGTATCCGCCATCAGGTCGTCACTGGCTGACCGGCTGGCGTTGATCGGCCTGCTGCTTCTGGATGGTGTTCACATATTCGTCGCGAATTTCGTTCATCTTTTGAATCAACATGCGCCGCTGCCGCCGCATGCGTGCAATCATCGGCCGGTTGGTGAACAGGAAAAACGAGAATGAAATTTTCTTGTTCAGCTCGCGCAGCCGGTGAATGTAGGCCAGTGCAAAAAAACCGAACACCGGCAGGCTCGCCAGATACGCCAGTCCGATCAGCGGCGTGGTCAACTGCGTCACCACCGCCGTCTGCACGGTGTAGAAAAACAGAAACGCCGCTCCGCCGCCAATCAGCAGCGCCGACAGGATTTTGGTGCGTTCGTACAGAAAATGCCGGCCGCAGATTTCAGCGATGCGGTACGGAATAAAATTATTGATGATGCCGTACAGCGCCGGCACGAAACCCAGAATAGCCAGCGCATACGCGCGACCGGCTTGTTTCCAGATTTCTCGCGGCGACATGGATTCGCGCAGCATGGCATCACGCAGATGCAGCTTTTTCAGCTTGCGTTTGTAGGCGGCCACTTTCTCGCGCATGTCATCCAGCCGCTGCGGATCGTGATCGTGGTAGTACTGCACGCATTCGGCGATGGCTTTGCTGATGACGAACTGCTCGCGATACGCCTTGTCCAGCAGGGTTTTGCCGCGGCCTTTGATGGTGCGCAACTCATCCTTGTAAATCTGCTCGATGTCGTACACGAACTGATCCAGCTCTTCATCTCGCACGTTGACCGTCAGCTCCATCAACCGTTTCTCGATCTCCTCGGTGAGCGCCCGCACGCCCTCGAAACCTTCGGCTTTGTGTTTCTCAAAATACGGCTCCAGCTCGATGGGCTCGCCGAAGTTGACCAGCACCCGGCTACGGAAATGCGAAATGGAGTAGAAATGCAGACCCACCGGGATCAGCTTGACGCCCAGTTTGTAATCGTGTTTGGCTTCGGTTTCCAGAATAATCCGCGCCGCTCCGGTTTTGACCTTCTTGACCTTTCGTACGACGTCGCTGGTGCCTTCCGGGAAAATGCCGATACTTTCGCCATTTTCCAGCGCGTTGGTGCATTCCTCAAACATGCGCACGTTCTGATCCATCTTGTCCGGATCATCCTGTCGTCGGTACACTGGAATCACGCCGCAGCCGCGCAAAAACCAGCGGATCACCGGATTGCGAAACAGCCCGGCATGCGCGATGTAATTCACCTTGCGTTTGGTCACGGCCCCCAACACCAGCGGATCCATGATCGAATTGGGGTGGTTGGCGACAAACACCACCGGCCCGCGGTCCGGAACGACGTCGCCGTGGCGCACGTCGATTTTGGAAAAGAACACCCGCAGGGCCGTACCGATCACGAATCGCGCCAGACGATACAGAATCGGGCGAGACTCCCTCCGTGTCCACATACGGAACACCTCCGCGTTCATTCACCAGCGTTTTACGGCCATGGTGATGGCCCGGTTAACAGCACGATTCGCGTTTTCCGATTGTCTCCGCATTCCCTGTATGAATGGCAACCATTGCATGGTTTGGCCATCAGGCGCATCAGGTGTGGATCGTGCTATCGGATAAAATTAACATAAAATGCCGCCTTCCGCAATACATTCCTTGCCGGAAGGCATGACACAGGGCCAAGGCTGTTCGAGTTGCGCCGCCAGAGGAAGCTATAAATATGTCCCGTGCTTTGTGGTTTCGGGTGAAATATGGGGAACAATTTAGCCTGTTTGAGTTCGCGCCATTCCGGCTTTGTACAGCGATCACGCAGTCGCCGCTGAATTGCCGCAAGCTCATACACCGGAATTCATCCGTGGAAGGAGATTCCGTTTTTTTCGCCATTTCCCTTACGCGGAAAAGCAAAGTCAATGATGAAAAGGTGATCACAGCCACCGATCCAACCCCGCTTGCAACGGTATTTTGATCTCCCACGACAAATCGCTGCAAATCAAGACAGGGCCAGAGACCCCGTCGGATCGGATATTGACACCTTATTTTAAAAATCCGTGCAAATCCGCGTTATCCGCGTCATCCGTGTTCCATTGGATTTCCCAATCCCCGGTTCAGAACTCTTCGCGTGCTCAGCGGACTCTGCGAGAATTTTCTTTTTGCAAAAATTGCAAAAAAACAATCAATCCGGCATTTCCAGAATACCAGCACGCTCCACCGGGTAACATAAAAACAACTTGGGCTCTAGGTTGCGCGGCTTATAAAATTGCTGGTTCAGCATCCGGGCGCAGGGTTGAATCGCTTCCTTTTGCAGCAAAATCATGGCGCTGCCGCCCAGTCCCGCGCCGGCAATCTGCGCGCCCAGCACGCCCGGCACGCTCTGCGCAATATCCACAATATGATCCACCTCCGGAATGCTGCAGCGGTACGCGCCGGATTGCAGGTACAGCGACGCTTCATCCGATTCGCTCTCCGCCAGCTCAATGAGCCGCTGCAGCTCGCGGTCACCGTACCGCCGCTCAAAGCGGCGATTCTCGCTGCCCTGCCAGGCACTCACGCGGTCACCATCATGCGAGATGCGCATCAGCCGCCCCAGGGTGGCAAAATCGCGATCCATCAGCGCATTGGCGAATCGCCGGCTGCGCTCCATTTCGCTGAGCCCAAACATCACCACATCGCGCACTGGAAATGCTTGCAGCTCTCCCTCGGGATGATGGCCAATGAAATGCGCCCAGATATCGTCAAACTGTTTTTTCACCTGCTCGGCCGACAGGCTTTCTGGCAGCATGGCCAACCGGCGGTAAAATTCGGCCAACGGCAGTTGCAATTGCAGCGGATGCAAATCGCGCAGGCTATGGAACGGGCTGCTCAGCTCGGGAAAATTGCGTTCGAACCAGCGCAGCGCGATGTGATAGCACGCCACCCGCTGATTGAACAGCAATCGGGCGCTGGCGCTTTTCTCCGCCGGCTTGCCCGAATAAGCCACCAAAATGGCCAATTCCTCAGGCCAGTCCACATGCTGCATCACATGCAGCGGGTCGAACTCGATCAGCGACACTTTTTCCCGCTGCGCCAGCAACATGGCCGCGTGATCGGAGGTGCCGCCGCGGGTGCCCACGAACCACTCGGCCTCGCCGCAAAGCCGCGCCAGGTCTTGCACGTTGATGGGCAGTTGATTGACCCGCACCGTGGCCAGAGCTGCCGCGACTAAAAGCGCGCTCGATGAACTCAAGCCAGCCGCCACCGGAATGTTGCCGCCCACCAGGATATCCATGCCTTTCAGCTTGCGCCCGGGGAACTGCTTTTGCAAGCGCAGAACCGCCCCGCGGATATAGTGCGACCAGTCGCCGCGCGTAGCTTCGATCGCCCGCCGCACGAACGGGATGTTCAAAAACGAGTCCCACGACTCCTGATGCAAAAACGCATCGAACTCGTCCAGGTTGAATTCATGGGAACCGTATTGCCGCTGGAACAGATTGTGCAGCCGAATGAGGCGGTCGTCGCGCTGCCGGGCCAGAAGAAAAATCTCCCGGTTGATGGCCAGGGTGTTGCAGGGCCCGCCCTGATGGTCGATGTGGCGGCCCATAAGATTGATGCGCGCCGGCGCGCGGCTGATCACCACTGGCACGTTGCCGAAAACCTCGCGGAATCTGTCCAGGCAGGTGCGCAGCAGAAACAGATTTTTTTCGCTGAGGGTTTTCTCGATGCCAAACAGCCGATTGAGCCAGCGCTCGAGCCGGCCGTTCTTCGCCAGGAAATTCTGCCAGTCGGATACCCGCGGCCGGCTCTCCGGACCGGCTTTTGCGTCAGGCGCTTCCGCGCCACCGGCGCCGGGCTCCGTTTCGGCCAGCCGCTCCTCGATCCGCTGCAATTCCTCCTGCGTATTGAACGCCATCACTTCGTCTTCGGACTCGGTTTTCACCGGTACCAGCTTCGCGCCCTGCTGCGCCAGAATATTGATGATGTCGGTCAAATATTCCTCATTCTGTGCATTTTCCGCGCGGATTTGCTTCAGCGCTTTTTGCAGCACCGCGCTCTTGATGAGATACACCGACAGATTCACCCACTGGCTTTTTTCCACCTCGGCGCCGGTGATTTGCCGGCCATCGGACAGCGACAGCAGCCGATCCTCCGGCGAGAAATAGCGCGTCAGCAGGTCATGACTCAGGGAGTGTCCCTTTTTCAGCATGTCGTACAACTCGCCCAGCGCCAGCGCGATTTTCTCTTCCGGCCCCACAAACTCCCGGGCAAGCGCCAGCGCCCGATCAGGCTCCATCACGCCGCCACGATCGGTTTGCGCAAAAAACGCCGCCAGCAGTCGGCTGCGCCCGGCGTCGAATTTTTCGATGCTGCCAACCGGTTGGCCTTCGAGCGAAAAAATGATGCGCCCGGCCGTGGGCATCCATTCCTTTTTGCCGATCATGAACGCCAGATCGGCTTTTTGTTTTTCAAATGCATGCACCAGCCGTTTGAGCGCGGCGGGCTGGATGATTTTATCGCCAGGGAGCACCAGCACCGGGCCGTCGTAATCGAGCAGGCGCAGCGTCGAAAAGCCGACCTTCGCGGCATGACCGGTGCCGCGCTGTTCGCGCTGGAAGGCGTACACGCAGTTTTCATACGCACTTGCCACGGTAGACATAACCTGCTCCGCCTGCACGCCCACAACGATCACGTGCCGCTGAATGCCTGCCGTTTCCAGCGCCTCTAAAAGACGAAGGATAGCGGGCTTTCCAAGAACCGGCACGCACACTTTGGCCTGCCCGGGCATGCGCATGCGGGTGCTTTTTCCGGCGGCAAGAATGATGGAAACAACCTTCATACGTCGTTACACGTCTCGTTTTTATGGGTGATGATCCAGATTGCTCTGTGGATTCCGTCAGCCTGGATAGCAATGGCCCGGCCCCGCGGGTTGCAGCAGTCGCCAGAGAAGCTCTCTTTCTGTCCGAGCGGCGCGATCACGAAGAAGGCCGGGCCGCTCAAGGCGCATGCGAGGATTGGCCAACCGGCTGCCTCCGGCTCCGCTGCCGCTTCAGGCTGAATTAAAATAGTAAAAACTTCCGGCTCCATGTGCAAGCAGTTTTTGAGTAAGTTTTAAAAAAATAATTTTTTGCGACCGGCTGACCATAACTATTCAGTCTGAAACATGAAATCATCTATTAAGTTCCAAAAGAAATAGCGCCCGACTTCCGTACATGGCTCTTTGAAGTCATTCCCTTGACCATACCAATGAATAACAAGTGAGAGGCGAAGGTCAACAAAGATACCTGAACAAGTACGGCTGAACAGATCAAACCATTGCAGCGGGATGCCTTTTGTCGCCAGCGGATTAAATTCCACTGCAAATGAGTTACTGTTATAATGGCTCTATGTCATTTGGTATTGGTATGGGTCGTTCCTCGACAGGGTCAACAGGATCGACCGGATGGGATTGAGACTTTGCTCTGCAACGGGTAGATGGTTCAATAGAGAAGCTTTTCACTTATATCCTGTAAATCATGAAATGGGTTCTAAGGTCTGACAACAAAAGAGATTCCCGTCCGGCATTGTCGCCTTCGAAAAGTTCATTGGGAACATCGTTGAACCTGAAACATTCACAAGCAGATTTGTAGAGCAGCACAGATCGTATCTTGATTTGAACAGAAACATGGCCGAAGTGTCTGGGAAACCTACTTTTCAGATATTGCAATTACGCTTACGCGCAGGGTTTATTTGGTCATCAACCGGGGTTACAGGCCGAGAGGTCTTCACGCTGCTTTCGGCGGGGAATTGCAGTTTTCAAATTCTACGTGAAGAAGCATCTTGTTGCATCCTGCAAGAGACAGAGCTGCAGATGAACCACCCTGGATGATGTTCGAATCGGATCGACAGGATGATTCGCATTCATGGCGATTCACCCATTTTTGCCATGATTTTTTCCTGTTTATCCTGTAAATCCTGTCAACCCATGAGCAAGTACTTCATACAATTCACCATAGAGGCTCAAGTTCAATATTATTAGACCTGAATCGTTTGCAATCCGTCCCATCCAATTATGGAGGCCAAATCATGAGACGGCGATCTGTATCCGTGGTTCTTGTTTTAATACTCATGTCCATTTCTGGCATGGTTCGGCCAGGCCGGGCGCAGGAGTTGCCCGCGGCCTATCAGCAGCTTCTGCCGCGCGGCACCATTCCGGCCATCGTTGCACCGCGCTATGTGCCCGCCGACAGTGCCGACATCCGTGACGACACCTGGGTGCTTGGCGTGGTGATCAACGCCCAGGCTCGAGCCTATAGCCTGAATCTATTGAACCATCACGAAATTGTGAACGACCGGATCGGCGACACGGCCTTCGCCGCCGTATGGTGACCGCTGGCCAATACCGCCGTCGTGTACGGCCGAACTTATGAAGGCAAAGAGCTGACGTTCGAACCTTCTGGTGGACTGATGCACGCTGCGCTGGTGATGCAGGACCGCGAAACCGACAGCTACTGGTCCATCATGACTGGCGATGTGATTGCTGGCCCGCTGAAAGGCACGTCGTTGCGGGAGCTGCCGATGGCGCAGAAATTGCAATGGAATGACTGGAAAAAACGCCATCCGAACACCCTGGTGCTCTCAGTGAACGGCCGCGAGGACATGCCGCGAAATGCGTATGACAACTACTTCCGGTCGGAAGAAGGCTTTCGCGGCATGCAGGCGCGGGATCGTCGCCTGAAAACCAAAGAACCGGTGTTCGCGTTTCAGCTCGGCGAGGCCAAATACGCCGTACCGTTCAACGCGATCGAAAACGGCAAGACCTTCACTATTGGCGATACACACCTGTTTTTGTGGCGGCCGCCGCGCGCGCAGTTCTTTTTCTCTACCATCGCTTACCGCTCCAAAGGTTCTGGCTTCGAGCGCGAGGACGGTCGCTGGCGGCATCCGGCCTCAGGATGCGCGTTCAACTTGGAACACGGGGAGTTCATCGGCGGGCGATCCGGCTGTCCGGAGCGCTTGCAGGGTTTCGACACGTTCTGGTATATCTGGAGCTTGACGCATCCGGATACAAAAATTTTAAAATAAACTCAATATTCATATCCAACCATGCGACTTTGAAAACGTGAGGATTTCGTGTTCTCACAAACCGGCCATATTTTCATTGCTCCGATGCATGGGATTGATTAAATTGCTTTGAATGTAACGATTCAGCCAGACCAGCAATTTCGATACTTGCCTTGCTATTCCGGCATTTCAGCGGCTCTCATGGAGTCGGCACTGAAAACCGAAATCACAAAAAGCTGCACAGGCTGAATCGTTGCCGTTGAATTCAAGGCAACTATTCGGGCCGTTCCCTGTCATTGCCAATCCGCGGATAAGCGGGTGCAGCCATCCCGAGAGCCTGCCGGCAAAACAATCACGGCGCATCCGCTGAGCCGAACACCGCAATGACGGGAGTCTCATGTGGCTCAGCCATGGCCGAATGGTTGCCCTTCATGACAGGTTGAACCATGCACATTTTCGGCAGGAAAGCCGCTATTCCGCTTTTCGTCAGTGTGTTGCTGATGTACCGCACCGCCGCGCCGCAATCGCTGAGCGATCCGTATTCGCAAGGCCTGCAACAAATCCGCGCGGGGCAGTGGCAGCAGGGCCTGCGCATCTGGGCCGCCGGATACGTAATGCTCGATTCTCTGCGCGTGGTCGATCCGCGCATCGGTTTCGGCTTCATCGAAGTGGCCACCGCCAACGAAGCCGAGTCCTTTTACCAGCTTGCCTGCGAAATCTACGACTGGGCGCTGACCAGCCCCAATCCGCTCGCCTATCGCACGTCGTATGCTCAGGAACTACGCCGTCTGCAGCCCATTCTGGATGCATCCCAATACGCACGCTGGCAGAAAATGCTGGCCGCCGGCGACACCACGTTTCTGACCGAATTGCGTGCATTCTGGCGCGACAAAGATCCGACGCCCACCACGCCCGTGACCAACGAACGGATGCTGGAGCACTGGGAGCGCATAGCCTATGCCCGCCGGCATTTCAACAAAGGCAAAAACACCGTTTACGGCACCGATGACCGCGGCCTGATTTATGTCAAATATGGCGAGCCAGATATCCAGAACGAAGGGAGGCTGGGCACCAACCGGCTGGTGTTCAAACGCTGGACCGATGTGCTTTTGCAGTATCACCGCTTCACCCGCAGCGATGCCGAGCGCTTCATTCAGCTCATCGACCGGTACAACACCTTCCCGGAATACGAAATCTGGATTTACCGTCATTTCGACACCGCCGAACCGATCTTCTACCTGTTCGGCCGGCGCAATGGCACTGGATCGTTCGGTCTGCGAACCGGAGTGGAGGATTTCATACCGGATATTGCCTTTCGCCGTACGAGCGGCCGATACAATTTGCTTCCCGGCGCGATTCTGCAGACGGTTTATTACGGCGAGCTGTCTCATTACAGCAACTACTTTGCCGAGCGGCTGCGTGAACTGGAGCAAGCCTGGGAAAGTTTCGAACGCAGCGGCATGTTCAGAGCCAGCCGCAGCTATTTCCGCACCATCCGCTCGCGGTTCGTCAATCTGGAAAAATCGCATGCCAAACGCTACCCCCTGCCCGACGATCTTAGCCGGTTTGATGACGATCTCGCCACGGTGAACATGACCATTCAGCCGGTGCGGCGCCTGGACCGCCACAACCGGCCGGAGCTGGCCTGTGTGGTGGTGTCGTCAACGAGTTTTTCGGGCGAACACATGCAGCGCGCGCTGTCTGCGCCATCCGCGCCCTACCGGCTGGTGCATTCACTGCGTCTTTTTCGCGACGACCGCGAGACCTTCGAGCAATTGCAGGACAGCCTGGCGCGCGCCTCTGCCGGCATTTCCACCTTTCACGTGCCACACGATTCGGCGCTGGCCGAAATGCAGGCCATTGCCGAAGTGTTTCACCTCGAGCCGGAAACCACCGCTGTGGCGGAATTCCTGACCGGGCCGGTCGAGCCGCCGCTGGCCGGATACAACGAGATTCGGTTCCCCATCGATCCGCCGCTGAATCCCAATCCGGACTCCCTGGAGCTGAGCGATCTGGTGATCGGCTCGCTGCGCAGCGACAGCACGCCGGAACGGCAACTACCGTTTCCGGTCGTGCCAGCCATGGATTTCTGGCAGGCCGAAAATATGATGGTGTTTTTAGAAATCTATCACCTGTTTCTGGATGAAAACAGCAAGAGCCGGTTCACCATCGAGCTGGAGGTGGGACGCCTGCGCGGTTTTCGCAAAAAGAAAAAGGAGATGATTTCGCTGTCATATTCCTATGAGCGAACGGACCGTACGGCCAGCGAATATTTCGGCGTGGATATTTCCAATCTGCCGCCTGGCGAGTATGAGCTCAAGCTCGCCGTTAAAGACGAGGTTTCGGGTCAACGAAAGGAGCGCAGCACGCCATTCAAAATCCTGAAGCCGGGTGAGGTCTATCCGGACTGATCGCAGGCCGTTTTCCTGGCGAGGGACATCATTCCCTGAACATTCTGCCGCCCCATTCGTCTTGATCTCAAGTCGGGTTCTCGCCAAACTCCAGATTGAAACGGTGTGAATCACAACATGGAGTCTGAATATTAAAAAACAAAAAGCCGGATATTCAATTGGACATTTTGGCTGAACCGTTGAAAGCACCATTCATAATGTTTCACTATCACACGGAGTTGGAGGAATCTCATGAAATGGCGTCTCTGGGCTTTTGCGTTTTGCCTCATCGTCCCAGGCATGGTTTCCGGCCTGTCTGCCGGTAGCGACAGCACCAGCAAAGGCACGCTGGTTGTGTTGAACAAATCCGAGGCCACGGTGTCGTTGATTGATCTGAGCAGCGGGGTCCTCATTGCCACCCTGCCCACCGGCGACGGCCCGCACGAGGCCGCCACCTCGCCCGATGGTCGCACGGTGGTGGTCACCAATTACGGCCGCAAACGCCCCGGCGAAAGCCTGACTGTAATTGACCTCGCAGGGCAGCGTGTGGTCAAAACCATCAAGCTGTCGCCATTCCCCCGTCCGCATGGTATCCAGTTTCTGCCCGATGGCAAGCGCGTGCTGGTCACCGCCGAGGGCGCGCAAAGCCTGATTCTGGTCAACCTCGAACAGGGAAAGGTCGAAAAGGCCGTGACCACCGGCCAGAAGGTGAGCCACATGGTGGCCTATTCGGGCAAACACCACCGGGCCTTCGTCGCCAATATCGGCTCGGGCACGGTCACGGTGGTGGATACCCGCAATTGGAAAAAGGTGAAAGACATCGCAACCGGCAAAGGCGCCGAGGGCATCGACATTCATCCGGATGGCACAGAGGTGTGGGTGACCAACCGCAGCGACAACACCATCAGCGTGATCGATGCCGAAACGCTGGCGGTCAAAGCCACGTTCGATAGCGGCGGCGAAATGCCGATCCGCGTGCGCTTCACTCCGGACGGCCGCCATGCATTGGTGTCCAACGCGCGCACGGGCAATGTGGTGGTGTTCGACACCAACAAGCGCAAACCGGTGCACTCCATCAAAATGCAGGCCCGGCCGGTCAAAAGCAAAGAAGGCCGGCTGTTTGCCGGACGCATGGGCGATAGCCCGGTGCCCGTGGGCGTGCTCATACCTCCGGACGGCAAAACCGCTTTCGTGGCCAACACTAACGCCGACCAGATCACGGTAATCGATTTGACTTCGTGGAAGATCACCGGCACCCTTCGCGCCGGCAAGGAACCCGACGGCATGACCTATTCGCCGCTGCAACTGAGTCAGAAATCCGACAAATAGATGCATCCTGTTCATGAAAGGTCGATTCGAAACCCGTACAGGCGCGACGCTGGCGGTTCTGCTATTATGGCTTCCGGTGGCTGTTTTCGCGCAGCAGCACGAGCCCGATTTGCGCTGGCGCACGCTGCATACGCCCCATTTCAAGATTCATTTTCCCGAAGGCTACGAGACACTGGCGCGCCAGGTGGCGCGGATCTGCGAAGAGGTGTATGAGCCGGTGAGCCGGGCGCTGAATTATCGCCCGCACACCACGGAAGTGGTGATTCACACCCGCACCGATTTTTCCAACGGTTTTGTCACCGCGCTGCCCTGGCGCATGGAACTGCACCTGACCGAGCCTCAGGACAACTGGATGGGCTCGAAAGATACCTGGTTGCGCGTGCTGATTACTCATGAATTCACGCACGTGGTGCATTTACGCAAAACGCGCGGATTTTCCAAGCTCACCTACCCTTTCTTTGGCCAGTTTAACAGTTTCTGGCAAATGCTGTCGCCCAACTGGTTCATCGAAGGCTACCCCACGCACGTGGAAACGCGCTACACCCGAGGCGGCCGCGGGCGCAATCCGTATCACTTCATGCAATTTGCCGCCACGATTGCCGGCGGCCGGCCATGGCGGCTGGAAAACACCAACTACCTCAGCCGTAAACGCCAGCCGTTGGGCATGCGTTACGTGGCCGGCTATTATCTGTCCCAGTACATTCAAAACCGCTTTGGCGATAGCACCTGGGCCAACATTCTGGATCGCTATTCCGCATGGCCGTTTCTGGGCTTCGGCCACGCTGTGAAAAAAGTCACCCATCAGAAGCCGAAAGCGCTGTACCGCCAGATGCTGGACAGCCTGAAGAACATCGCTACCACGGTGCCCGGTTTCCGGCCGCCGGCCGCGCGCGTGCTGGCTCAACCGCAGCTCCCCGAAAACCAGACATCCCCGCGGTGGCTTGACGACTCCACGCTGGTCGTGTACCACACCAGTTTCGACGTGCTGCCGCAGGTCGAAAAGCTATATTTGAGCGGCCGCGCCGAACGCTTGCACCGCCGGCGGCTGGCCCAGCAGGAGAACGCGCTGACGGTGCGCCAGAACCGAATCGCGTGGGTGACCCTCGAGCCGAATCCGCGCTACGGCGCCACCGATTATGCCGACCTGGAACTTTTCGACCTGCGCACCGGCAACCTCCGCCGGCTTACCCGCAATGCCCGCGTCACCAGTCCGGACTGGAGCCCGGATGGCCGGCAGATCGTGGCCGTGCAAAACGATCTGCCGCATACCCGGCTGGTGCGCATCGATGCCGCCTCTGGCAGGGCGGCGCTTCTCCTGAACGTGCACGGCGCGTCGCTGCTCAATCCGCGTTGGTCGCCGGATGGACGTTTCATCGCCTTTGCGTTCAAGGACAGCACCGGCCGGCAGGACATCGCCATTCTGGACGTGCAGCGCCGTGAATGGCGCTTCGCCTATCCGCCGGATCGCTATCACGACAACCATCCGGCCTGGAGCCCGGACGGCCGCTGGCTGCTCTATGCCTCGGATCGTTCCGGCACCTTCAACATCTGGGCGGTGGAGGTCGCCACGGGCCAGCGCTGGCTGGTCACCAACGATTCCCTTGGCGCGTTTTCGCCCGCCGTTTCTCCGGATGGCCGCCAACTGGCGTTCACGCGCTACACGCCCGTGGGGTTTGCGGTCGCGGTGATGCCATTCGATCCGCAGCATTTTCTTGCTGAGGCCCGGGTCCCTGCCGCGGATTTCGAGCAAGCGGTGTCGGCGGCCGCCATCCCTCAAAATGAGGTGCATCCGCAGTCGTGGCGCGTCACTCCGTATCGCCTTTTTCCAGGCCATCTGCTGCCGCAGGCCTGGTTTCCGTTTGCCAGCCAGGATGAAAACGGCACGGCCGTGGGGCTGTACATGCTGCGCCAGGACGCCCTGTATCGGCATTTCTGGCGCGCCCTCATGCTGGTGTCGCCCGTAAATGGAAAGCCGACCTGGGATGTGTCGTACAGCTATTCACGCTTCTGGCCGGTCCTCGATGTTCGGTATGCCAATCTGCCCCAAAAGGTGAGCTATCAGGGCTTCGAAGGGTTCTGGCGCAAAAACATTCTGGAGCTGACCGTGCGGATGCCGCTGACGCTGGAACAGAACGTGTACCGCACGTTTGTGCAGCCGTATGTGCGTTACCGGCAGGAAGACCGGCGGCGCAGCGCCGGACGGATCGTGCCGCGCCTCAAGCGCTACCGCGGCGTGCAAATCGGTTTGCGCGCCTTCCGCGGCAGCCAGACCCTGCGCGATGTGGTGCCCTACAAGGCGGCCTTTCTGAATGTATTCTCGGAGTGGACCGTGCCGATGCCTGGCAATGAATTTTCGGCGCAGCAGTTCGGGATGAGCTTTGTCGGCTACTGGCCGACGTGGCTCCGGCACCATCAGTTGCAGGTATTGCTGGTGTACCATAACCGCCGCGGAAATTTCGCCTATTCGGGCATCGGGGCGGCGCCGCTGGGTGGACAGGATTTTGCCGGAAGGCAGCAGTTACGGGCAAAGTTGGCATACATTTTTCCCGTGGCTTATGCCGAATGGCCGGTGCCGCTGCTCCCGCTGTACATCGATTACCTCTTTGCGGGTGCGTTTTATGATTGGGGCACTCACTGGAATCACGGCCTCGGCCGCGATCGCTGGTTCAACAACGATCAGTTCGCCGCCGGTGTGCAGATGGGATTCCGCGGCAGCGCATTTCAAAACCTCTGGGCTCTGGCCGGCGTACGGTTCTATTATCAATCGCAAATCCGCCAGTGGACATGGCAGCCGTTCGTGCAGATTGATTTTTGATACGGTGAGCGTAGATGATTCGGGATTGCGCCACCGATTTACGCGGATTTTTAGCTCGTCGAATGGCTTCGTGGTGAAGCATAAAATTGCTGTGCCGTTATCTTTAACCACTGATGGCACTGATTATCACAGAGATTGTTGCGGAAGTTCAATTGTGCTACTTCTTCCTTCGCGGTCTTCGTACACTTCGTGGTAAATCCCAAATCAGCTGGGCACCACAGTAGCACAAGCTTCAAGCTTGTGATGCTGTTCCGTGCCCATCCGCGTCATCCGTGTCATCCGCGTTCGCTTTTGTCTTGTTTTTGCGGGGTGTTTGCAAGACCACCCGGCCACAAGGAACGAAAGCTACGCTGGCAGGGTTCCCAATCCCTACCAGCGTTTCCAAAGTTGGATTCTTTTGAGCAACCCCTAATGCAAATCCCATGCGCCCTCAAGGGGAGCGGGCTATTTCGTGCCCTTCGTGGTGAAACCAAAATCAGCAGGCCACCACAGACTTTTCGCATCCCCATCCGTGAAAATCCGCGATATCCATGTTCGCTTTTATTCCCTTTCGGGAGATAGTTGCAAGATCACCCGGCCACAAGGGCCGGGGACGACAACCAAGAGCCCCGAAATCAAAAACACCGTCAGGAGACGGTGTTCGATCATTTTCAAAATCCGTAGAGCTAATTCAGCCTTAACACTGGCAGGGACAAACGCCCCGCCAGTGTAGGCCATTGTAGTCTTTGCATTTTTATGGTGTCCTCAAACCTCATTCCCATCCCCCTTTTCCGTTATGATGCAAACGCCTGCTGCACCAACCACTCCTGCTCGGCCATGTGCACGTGATAACTGCCCGTGGCCGGGCTGCCGCTGGGGAGCCGGCCTACGTAACTCAACTTCTGGCTGTGCGTGAGCAAATCACCCAATCGCGGCAAAATGAAATTCCACGCGCCCATGTTGCGCGGCTCTTCCTGCACCCAGCGGATGTTCTTCGCCTGCTTGTATTTTTTCAGCAATTCCCGTACGGGCTCGAACGGGAACGGATACAACTGCTCGATGCGGATGATCGCGGTATCGACGATATTGTGCGTTTCGCGGTATTTCATCAGGTCGAATGCCACCTTGCCGGAGCAGAATAAAATGCGCGTGGCCGCTTCCGGCGCCTGCGGGTCATCCAGCACATACTGGAAATGCCCTTGCACAAGATCTTCGGTATGGCTTTTCGACGCTTCCGCGCGCAGCAGGCTCTTGGGCGTCATCACCACCAGCGGCTTTTTCACATCATAGCGCGCTTGCCTCCGCAACAGATGAAAATACTGCGCTGCTGTGGTCGGCATGGCTACGCGCATGTTGGTTTCGGCGCACAGGGTGAGAAATCGTTCCAGCCGGGCGCTGGAGTGCTCCGGCCCCTGGCCTTCATAGCCATGCGGCAATAATAGCACCAGGCCGCTGGTCTGGCTCCACTTGTCCTCCGCCGAGGACAGAAACTGGTCGATGATGATTTGCGCGCCGTTAGCGAAATCGCCAAACTGGGCCTCCCAGCATACCAATGCATCCTTGCGGATCACCGAATAGCCATACTCGAAGCCCATCACCGCATATTCGCTTAGCAGACTGTCGTAAATCATCAGCGGCGCCTGATCGGCGCGAATGTGGTTGAGGGGCGTGTATTCTTCTTCACTGGTGTAATCCACCAGCACAGCGTGCCGCTGACTGAACGTGCCGCGGCGCGAATCCTGACCGGAGAGCCGTACCGGCGTGCCTTCCACCAGCAGCGAGCCAAATGCGAATGCCTCGCCGAGCGCCCAGTCCACGGCGCCAGATTCGTACTGCTTGCGCTTGGTCTGAAGCTGCCGTTCCAGTTTGGGATGCACCGTGAATCCTGGCGGCACGGTCGTCAGTGCCTGCATGATTTCATCCAGCAGATCTTTCGACACCCCGGTGGGAATGATCGACTCCAGCGTCTCCGGCGGCGTTTCCACGGTCGCAAGCTGCACCTTCGGCGGCGCGCTTTCGCGCGTGGCTTCGAACGCCGCTTCCAGCCGGTTCTGAAAATCCTTCAACGCTTCTTCAGCTTCCTCAATGGACAGGTCGCCGCGCTTCACCAGCAGCTCGGTGTATAGCTTGCGCACCGACCGCCGCTCCTTGATTTTTTTGTACATGATCGGCTGGGTGTAGCTGGGCTCGTCGCTCTCGTTGTGGCCATGCCGGCGGTAGCATACCATATCCACCACCACATCCTTTTTGAACGCCTGCCGGAAAGCCAGCGCCAGGGTGATTACGCGCACACAGGCCTCGGGATCGTCGCCATTGACGTGAAAAATCGGCGCCTGCACCATCTTGGCAATGTCTGTGGCGTACACACTGGACCGGGCGTCCATCGCATCAGTGGTAAATCCGATGCCGTTGTTCACCACAATGTGCACGGTGCCCCCGGTGCGGTAGCCTTTGAGCGCACTCAGGTTCAGGGTTTCGGCCACCACGCCCTGTCCGGCAAACGCCGCATCGCCGTGAATGAGCACCGGCAGCACTTTATCGTGCGACGCATCGTTGCGCAGGTCCTGCCGGGCCCGCGCCATGCCTTCCACCACCGGATCGACGGCCTCGAGGTGGCTCGGATTGGACGCCAGGGTAATCTTGAGGTTCTTTCCGTCCTCACGAGTATGTGTGCCAGTAGCGCCAAGGTGGTACTTCACATCGCCGCTGCCCTGCTGACTCTCGGGATCGAGATCGCCCTCAAATTCACGGAAAATCTTCTCCAGCGGTTTGCCGACGATGTTGGCCAGCACGTTGAGCCGGCCGCGGTGGGCCATGCCCATCACCATCTCTTCGAGACCGTAATCGATGGCCTTTTCCACCAGCGCATCCAGCATGGGGATCAGCGATTCAGCACCTTCGAGGCTGAACCGCTTGTGCCCAACGTACTTGGTGTGCAGAAACCGCTCAAATGCCTCGGCGGCGTTCAACTTCGCCAGAATGTGGCGTTTGGTGTCGAGGTCCATCCAGTCGCTGCGGCGCACGCCTTCCACCCGTTTCTGGATCCACTCCTTCTGCTCCGGCTCCTGAATATGCATGTATTCGACGCCGATGGTCTGACAATAGGCCTCGCGAAGCGTGTCCAGAATCTCGCGCAGGGTAGCGCGGTCCTTTCCGGCCAGTCCGCCGGTGATGAACTCGCGGTCGTAATCCCAAACCGTGAAGCCGTAGCGCTCGGGATCGAGCTCGGGATGGTATTTCACGTCCGGATTCAGCGGATCGAGGTGCGCGATGAGATGGCCGCGCACACGGTACATGTTGATGAGCTGCAGCACGCGCGCCTGCTTTTCGATGCCGCTACCGGCCTGTGCCATCACCTCGCCGAACACCGGATTGATGTCGCGTTGCATGCGCACCGCCTGCCGCGGCACCTGCAGATTCTCGAAGATTTCCTCGTAGAAGTCATCCTCGCCTTCCAGCAGCTTATGCAAATACTGCAAAAACAGCCCACTTTCCGCGCCCTGGATGATGCGGTGGTCATAAGTGCTGGTGACAGCCATCACTTTGCTGATGCCGAGCTGCGCCAGGGTACGCGGATCGGCCGCTTCCCACTCGGGCGGATACTGAATTCCGCCGGTGGCGACGATCAGGCCCTGACCGGCCATGAGGCGCGGAATGGAGTGCACCGTGCCGATGGTGCCCGGATTGGTCAGGGTCACCGTGGTATCCATGAAATCTTCCGGTTCGATGCGGTTGGTGCGCACCTTGCGGATGATGTCGTTGTAGGCATTGAAAAAGCCGCGAAAGTCGTATTCATCGGCCCGCTTGATGTTGGGCACCAGCAGTGACCGCGAGCCGTCTTTCTTTTCCACATCCACCGCCAGCCCGAAATGGATGTGCTCGGGCAAAATTTTGTACGGTTGCCCGTCAATGACCCGGTACGAGGCGGTCATGTTGGGCATTTTTTTCAGCGCTTTCAAAATCGCCCAGGCGATGATGTGGGTAAAACTCACCTTACCGCCGACCGCATTGGCGAGATAATCGTTGATGAGGCGGCGGTTTTCCTCGAGAATTTTCACCGGGATGATGCGCGTGGATGTCGCCGTGGGGACGGTGAGGCTGCGTTCCATGTTATCGACGATGCGCTGCATCGGCCCACGGATGGGCACCGCGCCGGGGGGCAATTTCTTCTCGTCCTTTTTCGGCTCGACTTTCGGCCGCAGCTCGGCAATGGTGCTGGATTCCGGTACCACCGAGTCCGCCTGCGGCAGGCCGGGCTTGTAATCTTCAAAAAAGTCCCGCCAGCTCTCGCCAACGGAATTGGGATTGGCCTGGAATTGGCGGTACATTTCATCGATGAGCCAGCTATTGGGGCCGAACGCCACGCTGGCCACGTCCTTTTGCTTTTTGTCCGACATGATTCAACTCACTCCTTAATAAATCAATCTATCGGCATATTGGGAAATTCAATTTTCAAATAAAAAAACACCGCGTCAAACGCCGTGCTTGTGAATAATATAGGACACTCGCAGGCCGATAACAATATTTTTTATTGAATTATCGTCGCCTGGAGAAGGGTTTTCAGCTTGTTGCGGAAAAATCGGAATTGGCGGTCGGGTCATTCCAGGAATGCTTCCCTATTTAAGCGCTTGACACGAGGCCCCCGGGCGTCTTTGTGGCACCTGGGTCGTAACTATTCAGCTAAAAAGATAAAGATCGGCATTCACCCGTCATTGCGAGGATCCGCCAGCCGGCGGAGACGACGCAATCTCACGGAGCAAAACATGGGAATCGCCATCCGCTTATAGCTTGTAGATAGGGCTGAATCGCTTCCTGGGGTCTCTTTCATGCCATCGTTAAACGCCGTTTCTATGTGCTCTTTGTGACTTTGCGGTGGGCTACCTATTTCGCCGCCAGCACGATCTCCACTTGCGCCTCCTGGCGGGCGTCGATAACGCAGTACCGGCTGGTTTCCACGGTGTCGATTGCCGGTTTGATCAGTTTGCCGTTCAGGCGAGCCTGCTTGACCTTCCGATTGTCGGGAAGCAGCACCCGCAATTGCATCCGGTCGGGGGCGGAGGCAGTGAGTGTGATGCGGCGGCGTTGCGGCTGGTATTCAAACGTATAGCGGATCCCCTGGCCACAGGCATAGCCAACGGCCACCTCGGCGCGGCGCACTCCCGCCGCCAGCCACCGTGGCGCGATTACAACTTCCTCAAACAATTTGCTGCGATCCATCACGCCGCACAGGCCTTCGACAAAGGCCCACAACATCGCGCTGCTGCCCCAGCCGTCTGTGGGCTGCGCTTCCGGGCTGGTACTGGTTTCCACGCTCGCCGGCCGGCCATCCGGAAAGTACCACAAATAGGTCTCACCTGTAGCGTTGATCATCTCCATGTACAGGCGAAGAATCTGCACGCCATAGGTTTCCATGCCGTGCTCAAACGCCGCGCGCGCCAGCTCGCCGCCCACCAGCGGCATGATGCCGCCGTTCACATACGCGCCAGCCACCAGTTTTTCATCGCCGAAAATACCGTCCGGAAACGGCGGATCGATGCTGAACCATTCGGCGAAGGCTTCGGTCGTTTCGCGGCGGCGCTGGTATTCGCGCAAAATCGACACCGCCTGGGCGTGATCGGCCAGACTGCGGTTGATGTCCATGGGATTGCTCAGACTGAGCTGTTCCTGCGGATCGACGCCGGGAATGCGCACCTCGCTGATGGGCACGAAATGCGTATAGAACCGGCCGTTCCAGCAAATACGATTGGCAGCCTCGCGCAAACGCCCGGCGCGATCCTCCCAGCTCTGCGCCTTGCCAGTCCAGCCGACGCTGCGGCACATCTGCGCGGTCAGCATCATGGCCTCATAATATCCGCTGTTGTCGCCGTGCATCACGCCCCAGTACGTGTCCGGCGTGATCTGGAAATTCAGCCAGGGCGCGCGGCCGGCGGTGTAATCGAAATCCCAGGTGTCAATAGTATAAGGCCGTTTGATTACTCCCCACGGCTCGTGCCAGCGCCACGGATGACTGAGCGCATAGGCGAGCGCCCGTTCGATGGCCGGCAGCATGTCCAGCATCCACTGGTCATCGCCGGTGGCCTGCCAGCCCAGGAATACTGCCTTGACGAAGCGAAACTCCACATCGGATTCCACCGGAACGCGCACGTATTTCACCCAGTTTTCGCGTTCGCCGGCATGCTCCGGCCCGATGGTAAAATAATCGAAAATGCGGCCATTGGTAGCCTGGGTTTCGGCAAAATGATGCGTGGCACTCTGCAGATCGTCGTCAAAATAGCGTGCTGCGCGCAACATGTCGGAATGATCTCGGATCCAAATGGAACGCGCATCCGGGCTGCGGTAGCCACGATAGGTGTTACCATCGATGATCAGCGTTTCTTGATCTTGCAATAGAAAAGCTTTGATGCGTTCGAAAAATGTATCGAAATCGGCGTCGCCGGTGCTCACCCGGACGCCCTGAATCGGTTCGCGCATGGATTCCGTTGTCAATAATATGAGCATGAAAAGGAATTGGCGATCCCACCGCGGATCGTACCGGCGATCCATGGATCACCAAACGGTACGGCGCGGCAGGGACCGCTTTTTTTCAAACATACCGGCAACGGCCGGTGGTTGCGGCCACGGCTAGCGGTTACTTCACCTCCGACAGCGCCTTTTTGCGCGCGGCCTCAAACTCATCGCCAGGATACCACTTCGGCATTTCCGGAGCATTTGCGATCTTCACCCCCAGCCAGAACGCCAGCCGGGAATCTTCCACCCCGCCGGACAGATCCCAGTCTTCGCGATATTCATCGCTGGGCTGGTGGTAATGCACCGCCTCCCAATGCTCCATTTGCTTGCGGCCCCAATCTTTGTCATGACCAATGAACTCGACACCGGAGTCGAAATAAGCGGCCGGCACGCCAATTTTGGCGAAATTGAACTGATCGGAGCGGTAGAAAAAGCCGCGATCCGGGAACTGGTCGGGTTTGACCACCCGGCCCTGTTGCGCGGCGATGGCCTTGGCATAGCGATCGAGCTCGCACTTACCATAACCGATGTACACGATGTCCCGCGTGCGGCCCCAGATGTTCATGCCGTCGATGTTGATGTTAGCGGCGATTTTGCCGGGCGGGAAGGTGGGATGCCTGGCGAAATATTCCGAGCCCAGCAGACCGGATTCCTCGGCGGCCACAGCGGCGAACAGGATCGACCGCTTCGGCGGTTTGGGCAGTTGCGTGTAGGCCTGCGCGATGGCCAGCAGACTGGCGATGCCGCTGGCGTTATCCAGCGCGCCGTTGTAAATGGAATCGCCTTCCACCGCCTTGCCAATGCCGAGATGATCGTGGTGCGAGCTATACACCACCACCTCGTTTTTAAGCTCGGGATCGGAACCAGGCAACAGGCCCAGCACGTTGGCGGTTTTTAGTTTGCGAATGCGGTTTTCGATGCGGATGGACAGTTTCACGCCCAGCGGCACGGGGCGAAACGCGCGCGTCTCGGCCATTTGCCGCAGCGCATCGAGGTCCTTACCGGCCAGGGACACCAGCTTGCGCGTAGCTTCCTCGGTGGTCCAGGCCTTTAGCGGCATCTTCGGCCCGCCTTCGTATGGCAGCTCAAACTGTTCGCCGGTCCAGGAGGTTTGCACCACCTGATACGGATAGCCGGCCGACGGCGTGGTGTGGATGATGATCGCGCCCACCGCGCCTTTTTTGGCGGCGATTTCATACTTGTAGCTCCAGCGGCCGTAATACAGCCGGGCATTTCCCCCGAAGAAATTGGGATCATCACCGGCCGGGTCATTATTCATCATGAGCAGAATTTTGCCGCGCACATCCACGTTTTTGTAATCATCCCAGTCGTACTCCGGCGCGACGATGCCGTAGCCCACGAACACGATCTCGGCGTCCTTCACTTCGGCCACCGCCTCCTGCACGCCGGAAAAAGCGATAAAATCATCCCAGAATTTCAGGGGCAGGCTCTTTGAGCCTTTGCGCAGGGTGAGGGTTTCCGGCACGTTGCTGGTGATGCCGATGATATCGAACGGCTGGAACCAGGTGCCATCAGCGGCGCCGGGCTGCAAGCCGATTTCTTCGAACTGGCTGGCGATGTATTTCATGGCCAGGTCGCTGCCGCGCGTGGCCGGCGCCCGACCTTCGAGCAAATCATCGGCCAGAAATTGGATGTGCGCCCGCAGGCGCGCTTCGTTGATGGCCTCGGCGGCCTGTTTTTCCGCATCGGTGATAGTCAGCTCGTCCTGCGCCAGGACCGTGAATGGCATGGCGAGCAGCCACAGCCAGATTGCCATTTTGCGAAACATACATCCCTCCGGTGTTCAGAGTTGCGAGGTTGGTTTAGTTTTAAACGAAATACGATTGTTTCCCAATGGGACATGCCGGAAAAACCCGGATGAGCATCGTCCCAAAATAATACAGCGCGTGCATGGAATCAAGCGATTTCGGGCTGATGTGGGACAAGTGGGTGGCAAAGGATGGAAGGCAGGATGGCAGACGGGATTCGCGAAGTCATTTTCCTCTTCCCCAAGCTAAACTTTGGGAGGAAAAAATGTAGCCCGCGCCCCTTGTGGGCGCAGGGTGCGTGCCACAATTTTGAACTTTTGACGATGAACTCTTGCAGGGCTTCGGGCCCTGCCAGAGAGATTGTTTTGCCCCCGATCCAACACCGTTTGCAACGGTGTTTCGCTTCCCCTGGCCAATCGCGGCGAATGAAGACCGGGGCGGATGCGCCGTCAGATCACATGCTTCGGAATCGGTAGCAATACGACACCCGCCTCACAACTGCTCCTCGTCGGCAAAACTGTAGTAGCGATTGTCACCGATGATGATGTGATCCAGCACGGCCACGTCGATGGTGTTGCAGGCGGCTTTGAGCGCCCGAGTCAGTTTGATGTCCTGCGGCGACGGCGTCACCTCGCCGCTGGGATGGTTGTGTAGCAATATCACTGCCGCAGCGCCGGTATTCAGGATTTCCCGGATGACCTCACGCGGACTGACCAGGCTTTCGGTCAGCGTACCTTCAAACAAAATCTTATCGTCGATGATTCGGTTGCGCGAGGTCAGAAAAATGACGCAAAACGCCTCGCGCTGCCGATCACGGAATTTGAGGTGGTACAGCCGGAACACATCCTCGCTGCTGCGGATGCGCTCGCCGCTCTCCCGCTGCTGTTCGGCAAACCGCTTGCCGATCTCCAGCGCCGCCTTGATCTGTGCCGCCTTCGCCGGCCCGATGCCCTGAACGCGAATCATCTCCTGTATCGTCAGCCGGTCCAGTCCGCGGAAGCCACCGCACTGTTGCAAAATCTGCCGCGCCAGGTCCACGGCGGTCATCTGCACGCCGCCGACGCGCAAAATGATCGCCAGCAGTTCGGCATCGGTGAGCGCGTCCGCGCCCAGCTTCAGCATCTTTTCCCGCGGCCGGTCTTCCTCCGGCCAGTCGGCAATTTTTCGGTGATACATGGTTCCTCCTGTTGCCAACGGTTCCATAGTATCCAATACCGCCGCCAGGCTCAACGCCTCTCAGTCCATGTGCCCGGTATCCGAAAGTTTTGTTTGCTCATTGACAATTTGCGCAAACATTGTTATAATCAACCTGTTTGTGCCAGAAGCAAGCCACGACGCAGAACGAAACCGACAGGCAGAATGATACCCACTGTTTTCGACCGACTGAGAGAATATACCGGGCGCAATCCGGCGCGATCCATGGTCATATCCTTTTTGGCGGTAATCTTGCTGGGGGCGACCGCGCTCTCGTTGCCGGCGGCCTCGAAAGGCGAGCCCGTGCCGTTTCTCACCGCCCTGTTCACGGCCACCAGCGCCACCTGCGTCACCGGCCTGACCGTGGTGGACATTTCGCAAGTCTATTCCACATTCGGTCAATTGGTCATTCTGTTTCTCATTCAAGTCGGCGGGCTGGGCATCATCACGTTTTCCACGTTTTTCATCAGCATCGTGGCCGGCAACATTGGCCTGCACAGCCGCGAAATCATCCAGGAGTCGTTCAGTCAGCGGCCTATTGGCAATGTGCTGCATTTGCTGTACATCATTTTCGGCGCCACGTTCCTGATCGAAGGCATTGGCGCAGCCATGCTCTTTGTGTATTATCACCAGGACCTGCAGTGGCCGGCGCTCAAAAGCGTGTATCACGCTGTCTTTCACAGCATTTCCGCGTTCTGCAACGCCGGTTTTTCGCTCTATTCCGATAGCCTGGTATCGTTTCAAAACAACTGGTATTTCAATTTCACCATCGTTGGCCTGATCTTTTTCGGCAGCATTGGGTTCGTGGTGTTTTTTGATCTGTGGCGGTTTTTTCTGGCGCGTTACCGTAAAGAGCCGCAGCATCTGGCCTTCCACACCCGGCTGGTCATCAAGGTCACGCTGCTGCTGATCGGGCTGGGCGCGCTTTTCTTTTTCATCTTCGAGTCCGGCAATGTGCTCAAGGGCCATTCGATTTACGACAAATTTATCATCAGCCTGTTTCAGGCGGTGACACCGCGCACCGCCGGTTTCAACACGGTGGACATCGCCGCGCTGACGCCGGTGACCCTGTGCATGTTGCTGCTGCTGATGTTCATCGGCGGCTCGCCGGGCTCCACCGCCGGCGGCATCAAAACCACCACCACCGCGGTGATCGCGGCGCTGTTCTGGGCGCGCCTCAAAGACGATCCGGCGGTTAACCTGCAGCGCCGCCGCGTGGATGAGGCGATCTTATCCAAGGCCATTTCCATTTTTCTGTTTTCCACGGTCACCATCGGAGTGTTTACCTTGCTGCTGTTAAATTCCGAACTCGGTGGGATGTCGCACTTGCAAACCCGCGGCTCGTTTTTGGATATTCTGTTCGAAGCCGTATCGGCGTTTTGCACGGTTGGCCTGTCCACTGGCATTACGCCGCATTTGAGCCAGAGCGGACAGACATTGATTATTCTGCTGATGTTTTTCGGTCGGCTCGGTCCGCTCACCGTGGCCCTGGCCGTGGCCCGCGGCCGCAAAAAGCACTATGCCTATGCCACGGAAAAGTTTCTGGTTGGGTGAAACTCCGGATGACGTTGTACAAATATTATAGTGCATTTATGCACAAGTCATTCGTTACTATCGGGCCTGTATGTCTATTTATCGGATCCGCCTTTCTTAGCTCCCCTCTGTAGGAAGATACGGCGGGGCTCCCCCGGCGATGGCGGGCGAACACCGGAATCATTTCAATGCACTAGGTGCAACCCATAGACAGATTTTGTTAATACAAATCACGCAAGCGACCTACTCTCTACATTGGATCGCTTCCAATAGCTGGTTTCCCGATTTGTAGCTAGAAAAGGTCAATTTTCCACAGATAGACGGATAAGCACAGGAAAGCGTCATGATCAATCGAGGAAAGCACGTTCGCAAATTTGCCGTAATCGGACTGAGTAGTTTCGGCTTTTACCTTTGCAAATACTTGAAAAACCGGCGCTTTTACGTGATGGCCATCGACATCCACGAGCCGCGCGTGGATCAGGTCAAGGAGTTCGTCGACAAGGCCATCATTGCCGATGCCACCGACAAGCAGGTGCTGGAAGACCTCGGTATCAAAGAGCTGGATGCGGTGATCGTGTCCCTCGGTGACCGCATCGATTCCAGCATTCTGGCCACGCTGCACCTGCACGAACTGGGCGTAGAAGAGATCATCGCCAAGGCCATTTCGGAAGATCACGGCAAGGTGCTGAATGCAGTGGGCGCCTCCATGGTGATCTTTCCGGAAAAAGACATGGCCGAGCGGCTGGCCAATATTCTGGAACAGACGTCCATCCTGGATTACCTCGATCTGGGCTCGGGCTATGGCATTGTGGAACTGGCGCCGCCGCAGAGCTTTTGCGGCAAAACCCTGCGCGAGTTGCGGCTGCGCGAGCGATTCAACGTGCAGGTGATCATGATCAAAGAAGTGGTGCCGGAAAATGTCATCGCCGTGCCCAATCCGGATCACATCATCAAGGACAGCGACATTCTGGTGATCATGGGCCGGGACGAGGATCTCGACCGGGTGCAATCGCTGGATTGAAGCCACGCCCCCAACCATCCGTGCAACGAATCGCCTCCTCGGCCGTCCATCATGAAAAACTGGCGACAGTCGAGGATACTGGAATGCGATTCCGTCCTTTCTCTACGGTACAGCCGATAGTGCCCACTCGCCTGGCGATGCTGATGCTTGCCATGCTCTTCTTTCTGACCGCGCCCACGGCCGGCCAGAACCATGGCCGCGTGGTGGATCCGCTTTCCCTGCCGCGACCTTCCCTGCGCGCCACGCGCACCTCCAGCAAAATCAAAATCGACGGCCTGCTGGATGAACCGGCCTGGCAGCAGGCCGACTCCACGGATGGCACATTCTGGCAGGTCATCCCCCGGCAGGGCGTTCCATCGTCGGAGCGCACTGTGGTGAAAATCTTGTACGACGATAAAAACCTGTACATCGGCGCCATTCTGTACGATCCCGAGCCGGACAGGCTGGTCGCTGCCGGGCTGGAACAGGATTTTCAAACGCACGATTCGGATATTTTCGGCATAGCGCTGGATACGTACCACGACCGGCAAAACGCCTTTCTGTTCGCCATCAATCCGGCCGGGGCGCTGTTCGACGCGCAATCGTTCAACGATCAGGCCTTCATCAACCGCGCCTGGGAAGGGGTGGTGCATGTCAAAACGGCGATTCTGCGCAACGCCTGGACCGTGGAAATGGCCATTCCCTTCACCACGCTGCGGTTTCACGAAACCCGCGATGAGCAAACCTGGGGCATCAATTTCTCGCGCCGTATCCGCCGCCGCAGCGAGGACTCCAACTGGGCGCCCCTGCCCCGGCAGTTCCGGGTGTATAAAATGTCCCTGGCCGGCACGCTGACCGGCCTTTCCGGCCTCAAGCAGGGGCGCAACCTGTGGATCAAACCGTACGTCAGCGGCGCCATGAAGCGCGCTCCGGCGCTGGCTCCCGCTACGGACCAGCGAGAACTGCACTACGGCCTCGACCTCAAATGGGGCCTTACGCCGCAGCTCACCCTCGACCTCACTCTGTTCACCGATTTTTCGCAGGTGGAGGTGGACGAGCAGCAGATCAACCTGACCCGCTTTTCGCTGTTTTTTCCGGAACGCCGCGATTTTTTTCTCGAAAATGAAGGCATTTTCAATTTCTCCGATGTGCGCATCCGCAATTACCGCACCGGTTCCGGGCCGCAGAACTTCAAACTGTTCCATTCGCGCAAAATCGGCCTGTCGGCGGATCGACGGGCCGTGCCCATTGTCGCCGGCGCGCGGCTTTCCGGCCGCATGGGCGATTACGACATCGGGCTGCTGGCCATGCAAACCGAAGCGGCGCTGGGGCTGCCGGCTGAAAATTTCACTGTGGTGCGGCTGCGCAAAAACATTCTCACCAATTCGGATATCGGGGTGATGTTCACCAACCGCATGGCCACCGGGGCGGACGCCGGCGGCCAGTACAACCGCGCCTTCGGCCTGGATGCCAATTTGCGGCTGTTCCAGAATTTGATCGTCAACTCGTATTTTGCTTTTTCGGATGAAGCCGGCCTCCGGAACGCGGATCGCAGCACGGCGGCCCTGCAGCTTGCCTGGCGCGATCCCCTTTGGGACACCTCAATCCTGCTAAAATCGGTGGGCGAGGCTTTCAACCCCGGGATCGGTTTCGTCAGCCGGCGGGGCGTGCGGCAGGTGTTTGCCACGATAGGGGCGCATCCGCAGCCGCGGTTGCCCGGGGTGTTCGAAATCAATCCCTACATCGATGTCAATGTATTTACCAATATGGCGGGCGAACTTGAGAGCCGGGAGGTCAAATCGGGGCTTGGCGTGCGATTTCTCAACAGCAGCTTTTTGTCTTTCGAATATTCCGCCCGTCTGGAGCATCTGTTCCAGCCAACGCCTTTTGCCGGCGTGGAGGTGCCAGCAGGGAGTTACCGATTCGGTCTGGCCAAAATCAGCTACCGCTCGGACAGTGGACGCAAACTCACGGTCAACCTGTCCCTTGCTGCGGGCTCGTTTTACGATGGCCACCGCACCTCAGTGACCGGCAGTTTTACCTTGAGGCCATCGCCGCACTGGTATTTCAACGGCAGCGTGCAGCGCAACCGGCTGCGCCTGGCCGGGCAGACCGTGGATGCCGACCTGTACGGCCTGCGTTTCCGCTACGGCCACGACACCCGGACGTTCCTGAGCGGCTTTTTTCAGTACAACCGGACCACGGGCGAATTCACTTCCAACGTGCGCTTCAATTTCATCCACGCACCGCTGAGCGACCTTTTTCTCGTCTATCAGGAGAGCCGCGAACCGGGAAACGGCCTGTCGCGCTCCGCGCTTCGCGACCGCCTGCTCACGCTCAAAGTCACCAAACTGTTCGCTTTTTGAGAAATGTCTGCTGCAGCCGCTGTCACAACTTTTTCCGCACCACCAGGATGGCGTTGGCCACGGGACGCTCACCGGTGGCGTCCGACGGCCGGTTGACCACCCTGCCGCGAATCACCATGGTGGTGGAACCGCCGCCATCCAGATTGAGCGCCTGGTAGCAGCCCAGTTTTTGCATGTAATCCGCCAGCTCGTAAAGAGTCATGCCCACGCTGTAGCCCTGCTGCCGACCATCCACCGTGACCAGATACAGCGTGTCCCGCGCGACGGTGTAGCCCACGGCGGTGCGCGGATGCTTGTTTTCCGCGAATGGCCGTTTGGCACCTTCCTCACGCCAGTTGATGAACCAGTTGCCCTCGCGAATCAGCCACGGCAGTCCGCCCACCGCCTCGGTGATTTTGACGTTGCCGGGCTCCAGCCGGAAAACCAGCGCCACGGTATCGCCGTGGGACAACCGCTGCTCCAGAAGTGCGGATTTTTTGCCGTGTCCGGACAGCACATACAGGCCCGGCCGCAGCGGAAAGCCGGGACCGTGCCGGCTAACCTGCCGGACCACCATGCGCACGGTATCTCCCACTCTGAACCGCGCCAACGGCTGCAACAGCACCTCCGTACCGTACACATTGGTATGCGTGGAATCGCTCCAGAAGGCGTTGTACAGCACCAGCTCGTCGGTGTTGCGCGCGGCGTTGACATGATCGATGCCGATGGATGGGCCGGTTTTCAACAGCAGTTCGCCCTTTAGCTCGAAATAATCGATGATCGGCCGGCCGCGGTGATCCATGGCAAAAATGCCGCGGTGCCGGGGCGAGCGGATGATCTCGCCGCCGCGCACCTGCATGTTGATGGGCGGGCCTTCCCAGGAGAAAAAGTCGCCGTTGACCGCGGCGATAACTTCATGCCCGGGATGACAGGGCTGCGCCGCCATCACGCTGGTTTTTTCGCGCCCGGCCAGCCGGTTTTTAGCCAGCGCCGTTTCAATGCCCACCTCTCGCCGCTGCAGATCGATTTCCAGAACATGCACCACGATCGGCCCCTCAGGGAGCACATGGCGGATGTGCCGGATGCCCGGCGCGATGCGTTCGACATGCCATTCGCCCTGCGCCCACTGGGGCTGCGGCCACGACGGTGCTGCGAGCACCAAAAGAGCAAGAAGGTTTGCACAAATCCGGCTGTATAAATTCAATCTTTTCATTCTGTTAAAAGCACCAGCTTGTCACCATGCAACGATTTCTGAAATTTTGATTTTTGGTTAATTGAAAAACAGGATATTGCAATTAACTCTGCATCCGATCCGACGGGGTCTCTGCCCCGTCCACATTTGCGCCGATTTGCCAAGAGGAGCAAAACACCGTTGCAAACGGTGTTGGATCGGGGACTTACTATCCTCTCGCAGAGGAGACAAGGCCGCTGGGTTGAAAGCAGCCTCACCAGTCCCAAACAGCCAGGAAAAACTCCAATTTCACATCATGCGTGTCAAATCTGCGTCCATCCGTATCTAAAAAATCAACATCATTTTTTAATTCGCTTATGCACTTAAATCAGCTTTTTCAAGGCTTACTATCTGGCAATTCGTCATTGCGAGGATCCGCCAGCCGGCGGAGACGACGCAATCTCCATCTTTCAAGCAAGGAGATCGCCATCCGCCAATTGGCGGATTCGCTCGCGATGACGGGTTGCCTTGCGTTTTAAAAGTGTTCTAGAACAAGGCTAACGATTTGATTATAAAGCAATTGCAGTG
>JAUZRQ010000131.1 GCA_030950365.1 Candidatus Zhuqueibacterota bacterium
CTGGTGGATACGCGGCAGGATCTGACCGATGCCGTCAACTATGCGCTCCAGAAGCTGGGCAAGCCGCCGCTGGATGTCGATACCGTCACCCGTAATGTGGGGGACGGCGTACGCATGCTGTTGTTGCGCACCCTGAAAATCGAGGATGAAGACCTGCGCGTGCAGGGGCGCAATTATTTCATCGAATACTATTCGCAACATCTGGCCGAACACACCCGGCCCTATCCCGGCATAAGCGATGTACTGAACACACTGGCTGGCCGGAAAATGGCGGTGCTCACCAACAAATCGCAGGAGTTTACCGAGCCGCTGCTACGGCAAATCGGCCTCGACGGCTACTTCGCCAAAGTGGTCGGCGGCAATGCCGGTTTTCCACCCAAACCGGATCCGCAGGGATTGCGGTCCATCTTGCAAGAGCTCGGAGCCGGGCCGGCAAACACCATCATGATCGGCGACAGCGGCAACGACATTCTGGTCGGGAAAAACGTCGGCGTCCGCACCTGCGCGGTGACCTGGGGTTACCGCCCCAGGGAGGAGTTGCTGGCCCTCGAGCCGGATTTCGTGGCCGATCGCCCGCAAGACCTGGAGCGCATCATCGAAAAGGCAGCGGCAACCACGCAATAGGTTGGAATAACCCTGCGGCGGGCATCGTTATGGTTGCCAGAAGCCCCGAATTGCAATCTCGAACCCATGGAAACGGAGGGAGGGCTATTTGGATTCCGAACAGGATCGTCTGACGTCCACCGGCGATGGTCAGGCCGGTTTTACCTGGCGCGCCGTGCTTATTGCCGTGGTCATGGCGGTTTTCTTGCTCACCAGTTCATCCTACATCGCCCTCAAGCTGGGCGCATTGCCCTGGCCCATCATTTTTTCGGTGATCATCGCCGGCGGACTGATCAAAATCACCAATCGCAGCCGGCCGGTGAATATCCACGAAATCAATGTGGCGCAGGCGGGCGCCAGCATTGGCGGGCTGATCGCTGCCGGCGTGGTGTTCACCCTGCCGGGCATCCTTTTTCTCAGTAAATCCCAGGACCTGTCTATACCGTGGCCAAACCCGTTTCTTCTGGCGCCAGCGCTGGCGGTGGCTGCCACTCTTGGGGTGCTGCTTTCTGTACCGCTGAAATACACTTTCATCGATGAGGAGGAGTTGCCGTTTCCGGCGGGCATGGCCGGCGCCGAGTTGCTGAAACTGGGCAAAACCGGCGGCCGGCAACTGTTTTTGATCATCCTGGTGGGGAGCCTGGCCGGGGTGTTTGCGCTTTTGCGCGATCTGTATTTCCCGGCGGGATTCACCATCCCGGCGCTGTCGGCCGCGGGCATTTTTCTCATCCTGCTGCCGATGCCGTTGGCGGTGAGCGGTGGCTACATCCTCGGCGGCCGTGCCGGGTTTTCCTGGCTGGCCGGCGCCGTGGTCGGCTGGGGCGTGATCATGCCACTGCTGCTCAACGGACCGCTCGAGGTCGCCTCGGCGAGGAGCTGGGTGCAAAATCTGGGCATGGGCATGGTGCTGGGATCGGGCATTGGCTTTTTCACCATTTACGTGATCCCGCGGCTGGGAAAAATTTTTATTCCCATGTTGCGCGGCCGCACGCGGCTGTTCAGGTTGTTCCCGGTGCTGATGCTGGGCGGCGCGGCCGTACTGTGGTGGCAAAAGGTGCCGCTGCCGGCCAGCATTCTCACCCTGCTGGGCGTGTGGCTGATGGTCACGGTGGCGGCGCGCATGACCGGCGAAACCAACATCAATCCGCTGGAACAGTTCGGCATTTTCGTGGGGTTGGTGATTGCGTTTGTGTACAGCCAGTTGTCGCTGGAGCTGACCATGCTGGCCTCGTTTCTGATCGTGGCCTTTGTGAGCGTGGCCAGTGCAGTGTCCGGCGATGCCGGGCATGATTATAAATCCGCCGTCATCGTGGGCACACGGTTTTTCGATATCGTTAAAATCGATTTGATCACCGCGGCCGTGGCCGGGTTGCTCGCGCCGTTTGTGCTGGAGGCCATCCGGCGCGGTTTCGCCGAACAACTTTTTACCCCGGCCATGCCCGCTCCGCAGGCGCAACTCGTGGCCAGTAGCATTTTCGGTTTCGAGTTTCCGCGCGTGTTTTTGACGGGTTTTTTGATCGCCTTTTTGGGTGAGGTACTCAATACAATTTTGCCGGCCCGCTGGAAAGACCGGTTTTTATGGATGCCGTTCGGCATCGGACTGTTTCTGGGACTGGGCCTGGCATTGCCGCTGGCGCTGGGCGCGGTGTTGCGCGTGCTGGTTGACCGCAAGGCGCCGGACCGCTATCACAGCGGCCTGCTGCTGGCGGCCGGCATCATGGGCGGCGAGGGCATTTCCGGTTTCACGGCCGGCGCGCTCACCGCGGTGGGCTGGAGCTACCGATTCGGTGCTTCCATTCTTATTGGGCTGTTCGTGATCATCATGTTCGTCTCCTGGCGTTTGTATCGCAAATATCAGGAATAAGACTCATCTTTTTGGTGATTTGATCGATCCATAATATGTGATTTGGGCCTGTAGGGCGCGGCCATTTCCGAATCTTGCCGGCGAGATGGCGGGAACTCCAGCCATCGCGCCGCGTTTATTTTCAGTGCACAATCTCATTTGACGAACGCATCGGGAATGCGCTTGCTTTTTGGAAAAAAGGCCATTAAATTCCATCAATACTTTCATAAAAAACACGCAAAGGCCAGGGAGGACGTTATGGAACGAAAGGATCTCGAGAATCTGTTCGAGGATGTTTTGAGCTCGGTCAAGGACGGGCTGAATAAACTGGCGCAAAAGACCGACCAGCTCACCCAGATCGGCCGGATCAAACTCGATATCATCTCGATCAAACGGGATATCGAAAAACAGTTCACCGAATTGGGCGGGCGGGTGTATCAGCTTTACCGCAACAAAAATGAGGACGTGCTGGCAGACGACGAGGTGAAAGGGTTCATCAATCGCATCGAGGAACTGGAGACCCGGCTGGAAGCCAAGAAAGAAGAGCTCGAGAAAGTGCAGAAGCGTGAGGCGATGCAGAAAGAAGCCGAGCCTCAACCGCAGGAATCGGCAGCCACGGCGGAATAGGGCCCGCAACTTCAGCAGGGGGATTCTGTTTGTCTCCTTCGATCCGGCACGATGCGTGAACCATCCCGCCGTGGAACGCTGATTTTTTCATGGGAGTGGTTTTGAAAACACAATTTGCCGTTAAACACTTTATCCTGCTCAGCGTCTTGATAGGTACCCTGGGATGCCGGGGCACGCGCATCGGGCCAATCGATGGCCCGTTGCCGCGGCCAGAGCGCGTTCATCCCGACCGGCGCATGTTGCACGTGCGCGCCACCGCGCTGGTACCTCCGCGGCCGGGCGAATATTTGCAGGTGCTGGCCGGCGGCGATGTCATGCTGGGACATTGGATTCTCGAGTACTTGCGCCAGGAAGGCCCGGATTACCCATTTCGCCGCATCCGCCATGTGCTGCAGACCGGCGATGTGGTGTTCGCCAATCTGGAAGCCCCGTTTGCCGATTCCGGCGTGGCGGCGGAAAAGACCTACACGTTCCGCGTGCCGACGAAGTATGCCGTCGGGCTGCGCCAGGCCGGTTTCAATGCGGTGAGCCTGGCCAACAATCATATTCTCGATTTCGGCATGGGCGCGCTGCAGCAGACCCTGCAGGCGCTGGATCAGCAACAGGTGCATCACGCCGGCGCGGGCATGACCCTGGATGAAGCCTGGCGCCCGGCAATCATCGACACGCGCGCCGGACGGGTGGCGATCCTGGCGTTCTCCATGACGTTTCCGAAAGCATTCTGGGCCACCGATTCCACGGGAGGAACGGCGTATCCATACGAAGAACGGTTGATCCAGACCCTGGATTCGCTGGACCGCGAGGCCGATTTTGTGATTGTGTCGTTTCACTGGGGCGCGGAGAAACGTGAAACGCCCAAAGATTATCAAATTTACTTTGCCCGGCTGGCCATCGATCACGGCGCCGATCTAATTCTGGGGCACCATCCCCATGTGTTGCAGGGACTCGAGCTGTACAAAAATCGGCTTATCGCCTATTCCCTGGGCAATCTTGCATTCGCCTCCTACTCCAGAGTTGCCAAACACAGCATGTTGCTGAAGGTGCTCATGCACCGCAATGGATTGCTGTTTGCGCGAATTTATCCGCTGAATATCGACAACGTGGAGGTCGAATTCCAGCCCGTGATTGCCCGGGACAGTCTGGCCGCGCGGATTATTGCCAAAGTGGATTCGCTGTCGCGCCCGCTGAACGCAGCGGATATCATCGATGAGGCCGGGTTTATCTGGGGACGCATGTTTCCACAGGCCGCCTACGAGAAAAAGCGCATCGCAGCCTTTCAATGATCGAGCACACGAGGTGAACAGTCATATGGGGTTGAGACTCAATCGGCAGGGTGTCGCTGCCGTGCTGGTGGCGGTATCGCTTATTATGCTCGCGCTGGCGTCCGTGGACGGTTTTGCGCGGGAGCAGCGAAAGCAATTGAAAGCACTATATATAGGAAAACAAACACCGGCATCCGGAACCCCGGAAACGGCCGTGCAGTTTGCCAGTGGTTCGGCACCATCGGCCCTGCGCACGATGGATGACCATCGCAATGGGAGGTCGCCGGAAAACCGTACCGATCGCGATGCCTTGCAGCCGCCAAAAATCGACGGCCTGTTGACCGATCCGGTGTGGCGGCTCGCACCCGTGGCCTCTGGCTTCACCCAGCGGGATCCGAAAGAGGGAGAGCCCGCCACCGAACCAACCGAGGTGCGGGTGTTGTATGATGACGATTATCTCTACATCGGTTTCAAATGCTACGACCGCGAGCCGGACCGCATCGTGGCGCGGCAAATGCGCAACGATGCCGATCTCGAAAACGATGATTACATCCGCATTCTGCTGGATACCTACCTCGATCGCCGCAATGCCTTTGCGTTTCAAACCAATCCGCTGGGCGCCCGCTGGGATGCGCAGATCACCGACGAGGGACGCAGTATAAATAGAGATTGGAATTGCGTCTGGGAAGTGCAGGCGCAAATCACCGATGAAGGCTGGGAAGCGGAACTGCGCATACCGCTGAATCAGTTGCGTTTCCCGGCCGGCGGCGATGTCAGCACGTGGGGCATCAATTTCGCCCGGGTGATTCGCCGCAAGCGCGAGGATACCTACTGGTCGCCGATTCTGCGCGATTACGGATTTGGCTCTCGCGCGTTTTATCGCATCTCCAAAGCCGGGGATCTGGTTGGGCTGGATCATCTGACCCGCCGGCCGCGGCTGGAAATCCGGCCGTATAGCCTGTCCGGATTGCAGAAGACCATCACCGATCCGCCCGTGAAGGCCGAGCGTGTGCTCGATTTCGGTCTGGATGTGAAATACGGCCTGTCGGCGGACCTCATCGCGGATATCACCATCAACACCGATTTCGCGCAGGTGGAAGCCGATCAGGAGCGGGTCAACCTGACGCGGTTCAGTTTGTTCTTTCCGGAAAAACGCGATTTCTTTCTTGAAGGCGCCGGCATTTTCCGCGTCGGGCAGGGCGACCGCCCCGGTCGGCGGACCCCGAACGAGCAGCTTTTCTACAGCCGGCGCATTGGCCTGCACAATGGCAAAGAAGTGCCGATCATCGCCGGCACGAAAGTGACCGGCAATCTGGCCGGGCTGGAAATCGGTCTGCTGGATGTGATGACCGACCGGTTTGTGAGCGATGATACCGAACTGCCGCGCACCAATTTCAGCGTGCTGCGCTTGAGACGCCCGGTGATGGAGCGTTCGTCCATCGGCATGATGGTCATGTCTAAAGATGCCATCGGCAGCAGCGATTTCAACCGAACGTTTGTTGCCGACGGCGTGTTTGCCTTTGGCCCGGCGACCAATATTTCCGCCTGGATTGCCAAAACCCGGACCCCGGGCATCCACAACCGCGACTGGGCCGGCAACTTCAATTTCAATTATCGCAGCGATCGGTACACCTTCCGGGTGAACTACACCGAGGTGCAGGAAAATTTCAATGCCGAGATGGGCTTCATCCGGCGCAAGGATATCCGCCGGTTCAACGCCGAGGCGGGCAAGGGCGTGCGGCCGTCGTGGAACTGGCTGCGCCGGCTGTACTCAGGGGCGTACATCCAGTACCTGACCGACGGGCAAAACGTGCTGCAAACGCGCGATGTCGGGCTTCGCACCTTCATCCAGTTTGAGAGCGGGCATATCCTGTTCAGCAATCCCAAAGTTCAGTACGAACTCCTGGATTTCGACTGGGAAATTCATCCCGGCATCGTGATCCCGGCCGGCATCTACAAATTTGTCGCTTATGATTTCTTTTTCCGGTCGGATGCCAGCCGCCAGCTCTCGGTGCGCCTGGGCGGCAACCTGGGCGAGTTCTTCAGCGGCACGCGTTTCGGAGGGAATCTCAATTTGAATTATCGCCCCTCGCCACACTTTTCGCTGGACCTGTCGTACAATGGCAATATTGTCAACTTGCCCACCGGCGAGTTTACCACCAACGTGCTATCGACGCGCATTACCTACACCCTGAGCCGCGACATGTTTGCCAAGGCTTACATCCAGTGGAACGACAGCGCCGAGCTGCTGTCGCTGAATTTCCTGTATAACTGGTATTATCGCCCGGGCAGCAATTTTTACCTTGTGTATAACCACCGCTGGGATGCCGGCGATCGCATCGCCACCATGGACCGGGCGCTGATTATCAAAGTGACCTACTGGTTGAATTTGTAAAGCGTTTCATCGGCAACCTCAGGGGGAGGCATGCCAATCGCAAAACCGCCGATTGTCGAACGGGACCTACACCGTTTTTGGCAGCATTCAGCCTATTTCCGGCAAGCGCAGGCGTTGCCCGATGGCCGGCCCGTGCAGGTGGTGCACCCCGGCCGCTACAACCACGATGCCGGCCCGGATTTCCGTGACGCCACTCTGCGCATCGACGGAAAAGTTCACCGCGGTGATGTGGAAATTCACCTCGCCGCGCAGGACTGGTACGGGCATGGGCATCACGCTGATCCGGCCTACAATCAGGTTATCCTGCATCTTGTGCTTGGCGATGACAACCCCGGTGAAGAAGTCCGTCTGGAAAATGGCCTAACCTGTCCACAGCTTTCTGTGCCAGCAAACGCGCTAAATCAGTTTTTATCGGCGCTGGATAGCGGCCAGGGATTGCCCCGCCTGATCGACTGTCCGCTCTCACGGCAGACCACGGATAAAATTTTGTTGACCGTACACCGTGCCGGAGCGTTACGGTTCTGGGAGAAGCTGGAAGGCTTCCGCGAGCAGATCGATGAACAAACGTGGGATCAGTTGCTATACCGCGGCATTTGTGAGGCGCTGGGATATTCCAAAAATCAGGAGCCGTTTCGCCGGCTGGCGCAGCTTTTGCCCATCGATTTGATTTTTGCGGAACTGCGGGAAGCGCGCGACCGGGATCCGGACTTGCTGGTGTCAGCGCTGATGCTGGGCGCGGCCGGATTGCTGAAGGCACCGGAACGGACCGGGCCCATCGACGCCGACGTGCGCGCGTACTTGCAGCCGCGGCAGGCGCTCTGGCAAGAATTACGGCACGTGTTACAGATTCGTCCCATGCGTGCCGAAGAATGGCTGTTTTTTCGGCTGCGGCCGCAAAATTTCCCCACGCGGCGCATCGCCGCCGTGAGCCGGTTGATCGTGAAATTCTACCGACTGGGCATGCTGGAGAGTCTATTACCGCTGTTTTTAGATGTCTCGCTATCGGTGCGGCAGATCATTGCCGAGCTGCGCGCGTTTTTCCTCCTTCCCGCCGATGCATTCTGGGCCCATCGGTACGATTTCAAAAGCCGCGCGCCGGCGGTGCAAAAATCGCTCGGTCATCTCATCGGCGAAAAACGCGCGGACGATTTGATCGTGAACATCGTGCTGCCGATGGTGGCGGCATACGCGCGTGAAACCGGGCAGGCGCTGCTGGAAAACCGCGTGTTCGAAGTGTATACCGCCTATCCCGGCCTGCAGGAGAATGTGCTCACCCGTGGATTGCGGCAGCAGCTTGCACTGCGGCAGAGACCAACGCAGGAGCCCGGCAATACCCACGGAGCGCGTTTCCAGCAGGGCCTCATCCATATCGGAAAGCTATTTTGCCGCTATCTCGATTGCGAGACCTGCTTGCGGATTACGCCGCCGGCTGCAAAATCTGAAACGGAAAATTGAACCGATCCAGTCGCCGCAGCTCAGTCTGCACCTTTGGCTTGCTCCAGTTCAGGTGGTTGGCCAGTTCATCGGCATCGGTGATGCCCCTGGCATAAATCTGCCGCGCAATTGCCACCGTGTCCTTCAGCGAGGGCAGATCGAACTCCTCGTTGTAGATTATGCCCTTGAGCGCCGCGATCGCTACATTGCTGCTGAAAATGGCAATGTTGGGCTCGGTGCACTCCACAAAGACGTCGAACCGGTTTTCGGGTTCCCAGTAGTTGCAGGTAAGTCCGCTGCAAATATCCATCTCGCTGATCTGGCACTGCAGCTCCAGGATCGTGTGCTCCAGCAGGTGCACGGTGTCGATTACATCGCCGATGATTTTGATGGGCGAAATCAGGTGGCTGGGATCATATTCCCGTTTTAGGTGCCGTTTTTCGCCATGGCTGCACTGGTGGTACCGCAGGTTCGGCAGGGCCTCGATGACCGAAAAGATCAGGCGGGGAAAATTATTTATGTAAAATTCTTTGGGGGACAACATATCCAGCGTAAGTTTCAACTTCAAAAAATTCTTTTGAAAATTTGGATTCAAATGCTCTATTTCTTCGAAGTCTCCATACTGTACAGAAACCAATTTCATACAGAGTCCGCTCCCGTCATCTTGAAATTTCAAATTCCGAATTATCGTTTCATCGCGCTGCCCCCCCTGGCACAGGCTTGAAACGGCCTGGAAAAGGCACGCCGCGCCCGTCTCTTAACCAAACATCGACCTGTTTCGGGTCTTCTTAAATAAAAAGGCAAAAACATATGTTTCAAAAAATCAGGATATTAGACTCGATTTTGAGGGCAACGATCTCCGGAAGTGGGAAAATTTTGCCGGCTGTGGGGAGAGAATAGTGTCGTTTTGGGGCTGCTTTGTAGTTGAATTTTTGCCTCATGCGTGAGCGGCGGGCAAAAAATAAGGCAAAAAACATAGCGCCCCGGGAACGGTCCTGCAGGCGGCATACCGAGGCGTAACCAATGCGGCGGCCAAAGCGGCTGGAATGGCTACGAAAGGCAGGAGACACGCCCGAGGCGCCGGGAAGATACGCGACCGGTGGTGCGAAGCACTGCTGGACGCCGGTCGATCAATGGAAACCAAAACACACTTGCTTTATCGGCGCAACCGTGTTTAATTGCTCATGAGGATGGCTTGCAATCCCGCGGTGGGTTTGAATAACACGGATCGCTGCGGTGACAACTGAACACCCAGCGATACTTCAATGCTCGCAATCGTGACACTCGGGAATTCGTGTGTAACAATTTTAGGATATTTCGCGCTTTTTTCAAATTGATGTTTCGCAATCGACCATGGATGATTGTGAGCATTGTCCCTATTCCTGTTTTTTACGGGGTTCGAAGTTCAGCCCTGATTGATACCGACGCTGTGATAAACACCATCACAGCGGCCCTTTATGCGGCATGCTGACGGATATGCTGTTTTTCCGGCAGACGTCCCTGGATGACCATTTTGAACGTGCCGGTTCGCCTATCAAAATCGGTGATCACCGCCGCTAGCGTTGGCGATTCGTTAAGCAATTCCGACAGGTTTTCCTTGAGGGCGCTGGACGACGGTGGTAGGATCTCAATGAAATCCAGACTACGGGTTTTAAATTGACGCATGATAACACCTCCATTGAAAAATGGATCAAAGCGGGACTTTATGAACGATAATGTTTTGCCGGTTCTGCAGTTGATGAGATGATTCGGTCAGATTCGAAACCGGGTCGGAACCGTTCGCGCATGTATGGTGAGATGTGGCACTAAATAAAAGGAATGCGAAGCTAAAAGTCAAGGTTTGTTAAGGAACTTTATTAGAATTGACGGCAAAAAAACAATGATATTCCGTAATGTTAGCCCAAAGAAAAATTGATGGCAAGGCCGTTGATATCCTGTGACCATCCGATCGCTAGGGCCGAGAAACGCCAACAATAGCATAAGAAGTTTCGCTTGACTTTGACTGCATTTTAAGGTATTTTTTAAAGCTAAACTAAAAAAATATGATGGATACGACGAGAAAACAACGCGAAGAACAGCTCAAGCAAGAAATCCTTTCTGTTGGCAATATTCCGCAGCATGTTGCCATCATTATGGATGGTAACGGCCGCTGGGCTAAGCAACGTGGATTGCCGCGGGTGGAAGGCCATAAAGAGGGCATTAACTCCGTGCGTGAGGTAGTCCGGGTTGCGGGTGAGATCGGTATCCAATTTTTGACGCTATATACCTTTTCCACCGAAAACTGGCATCGGCCGAAGGGTGAGGTCACAGCGCTGATGCACTTGCTGTTGGATACGATTCGGGCCGAGGTGGAAGAGCTGGATAAAAACAATGTCAAGCTCATGACCATCGGTCGGCTCGAAGACCTGCCGTTTTTACCGAGGAAGGGCATGCTGCAGGCCATCCGGCGGCTGCGCAAAAACACTGGCTTGACCCTGAACCTGGCGCTGAGCTACAGCAGCCGGCGCGAAATCACTGACGCCGTGCGCGCTATGGTCGCCAAAGCCTACGAAGGTCAGCTCCGGCCCGAAGATGTTAACGAAGAACTTATTTCTGCCCATCTCTACACCGCCGACATCCCTGACCCTGACCTGCTGATTCGGACAAGCGGCGAGCTGCGCGTGAGTAATTTCCTGCTCTGGCAACTGGCCTATACCGAAATCTACGTGACGCAGATTTTCTGGCCGGAATTCCGCAGCGTGGAGTTTCTGGAAGCGGTGCGCTGTTTCCAGAAACGCGAGCGTCGTTTCGGTCGTGTCAGCGAGCAGTTGAATGCCGAGCAGCCATCTGGATAGCGGTATTTGGGGATTAGCCTGCGGCCCATTCAGGGGGCAGCGTGCCCCGTTCGTAATTCTAATCGTATGTACCTACAACCTGAAAACATCAGTATCCGGCCAGCGGCATGCGGCTGTGTTGAAAATACCGCCGCCATAAACATGCGACGCAGGGCGATAGCACCGGGCATACCGCTGATCGATGAAGACTCCGCAGCAAGAAGGCTGGAAATGATTTTCACAACTTATGCGGACTCGGACGAACAGGCAACGATTCGAAATGGGCAAGATTCCGGTTTCTATGCGCGCAGATTCTCCGGAACTCACTGGCCTTTGATGCATTAGAAAGGTTGTGGCGATCGGTGTGAATGTGAATGGCTGCGACTGAGAACCCGGCCCCAAGAATCAAATGAGGTGATCAGCTGTTTGATTTTATTGAAATTACCGGATAATGGTGTCGATACATAAGGTATGATAAAAAAGCATAAAATTTTCTGGGGCTTTTTCATCCTCGTTTTGGCGGCAGGCCTGACAGCCTATTATGTTCTGCCGCTGTGGAAAATCGGCCGCAAACTGGAGCGCCACATCGAGGCCAACCTTCGCGATACGTTTGGCCCTACAGTGCAAGTGGACCGCGTGCAGCTCGGGCTCGGCTCCATTTACATCCACCGCATTGCCTATGCCCCCTCCGACAGTATGGTGCAGCTCAACATCCGGGACATCCGACTCAAGCTCAACCTGGGCAATCTGATCAAATTCGGTGTCGATCCCCTCAAAGTCATTGAAGATGTAATCATTCGCAAGCCCACCGTGGTGATCAGACTTCGGCCGAGCGGTTCGGACGATTCGCTGAAGGTGGCGCTGACCACCTCCCCTGAATTTCGCCGCAAGGTGTTGGAATTTTCTTCCATCAAAAAGATCACCATCAATGATGCCCGGCTGTTTCTGGAAACCAGCGAGAAGTCATCGCAGTTGCCCATATTTCAGCAGGCTAACGGCTGGGTGCAGGCCACGCAAAACGGCAAGGCAGTGGCCAAGCTGGCCGCGCGGCTGTTTCAATCGAACGATTACAACGTGATTGTGCGCGGCGATTTCGATTTGATCTCGTCCACGCTGGATTCATTGGTGTTGCACATCCGCCAATACAGACTCGTGGAAACCGTGCCGTTTTTCGACCTGCCTTATTTGAAGCTCAACGATGGTTATCTGCAGGGGAAGGTTCGTTTCGTGCCCAGTCCGGTGAAAGGAAAGCCGCGGCTATCGGGCCATGTGGAGATTCAGAACGGTAGTGGCGTGATTGTGGGATCGGGCTTGCAGTTCAGCGAGGTGAACCTGCGATTAAGGTTGCGCGAGCAAGATTTGCTGGTGGAAGAAGGCAGTCGGGCTTTGCTCAATGGATCAACGGTCGCCATGTTTGGCCAGATTCATCATTTCCCCAGACCGCAGTTGGACCTTACCATATCCGCCGACAGCCTGGACATGGGGGCCTTTCTTCAAGCGATGCCCCGCCGGCCCCCGTTTCGCGTTTCGGGTATCGCAAAGGTGCGTATTCGCGTGGAAAAGTCTTTGCAAAAACCGGTTTTCACCGGCTCACTGGCTGCGAAGCGGTTGCATCTGGGGCGGTTTCAGTTGAAGGATCTCAAGGCATTCCTGAACTATCAGAATTCGACCCTGTCCTTCGATAAAATCAGCGCCGATTACAAGCACTGTCAGTTGCAGGGCTGGGGACAGATTCCGATCCAGGCCGATAATCAGGAATTGAACATCACCCTGTTGGCCAATGGCGAGTTTTCCGACGCGTTGCCGGTGTTACAGACCTTGCGCGTTCCCAGTTCCACCGGCGCCATCATGGTCACCATTAGCGGCCGCTCGCAGCAGCCGATCATCGAAGGCAATTTCGATCTCACCCTGCAGAGCCCGAGCGATCAGCGCGTGAACCTGCTGGGCCAGTTCGAGGCCGTGAATTACGATTTACTGCTGGATGCCCGCAGCGCCGAAGGTGACTTTCAGTTTCAGGGCCAGATTTTGCATTTTCTCGACAATCCCACCTTTCAGTTCCGGGTGCAGCATCTCGATCAGATCGCCTATCTCTGGCCGGTATCGTTCATCCAGACGCTGAGCCGTTGGTTCAAATTCGATGGCCGGATTCGAGGGGGGCCGAATCGGCTGCGGTTCGATCTTGAGGCTTATTCGCCACGCACCCGGCAGCAAATTTTTGACACCAATTTCGATATTCACCTCGGTGGCTCGGAAAAGCTTACCTTCGGAGGGAGCCTCGCCCTTCATCCCGATCAAGAACATCCATTGATGCTGGATTTTAAAGGCGCACTGAGCGATTCCTTGTTTACCCTCGACGCTGGCGACAATGACGATTGGTTTTACGCGTCCATGCAGGCCCGGCTGGACGATCAGCGCAAATTGAATGGTCAGTTGCGCCTGAGCGGCGTGGATTTCGTGCAGTTGCTCGGCGAAAAGGGCCTGAGCCGGGAGAAATTCGGCGGCAAGCTGTTCGGCCGCATCAACCTCGACGGCACCGTTGACCGGCCGGAAGGGCAGGTGGAAGCATGGTTTCTGAACGGCCTTCTCAACGGCGACGGCGTGTTTTCAGGTGAGCTGTCCGGCGCCTTGCACGATAACCGTTTTACCCTGGAAAAATTTGTGCTGCAATACGAAGGCCGGCCATACATTCAGGCGTACGGGTTCACCGATCTCTCCAAAAAATGGGCGGAATTCAACATTCAGGGCAAAGACATTGATGTCAATACGCTTATTCACGCCATCACCGGCCACCGTGATGTGCTGCTGGGGAGGGCGGATATGGATGTAAGCTTACAGGGCGGCGGTTGGCCCATGAATCTGTACGGCAATATCCGTATTCAAAACGGACGGGTGGTCTGGTTCTCGTTTGATGATCTCACTTTCAATTTCGGCGATCCAACAAAACGAGGGCAAACCTCAGGCGATTCTTACCTTACTCCAAAAGGTTTTTATGCCAAGAGCATCGCCTATATCAAACAGGGGCAGTACGTGCTGAATGGCAGGGGCTGGTTTCCCTTCAGCAAGGTCGATTCCATGGAGGTGGCCCTCCAGGGGTTTGGCAATTTCCTGGCCACTCTGCCAGACTTCGCCACGATATTCCTGGAAACGCAAAGCATCGGAGAGCTTCGTTTTCGCCTGAAGGGGCCATATAAAAGCGTGCGTATGTACGACATGCATGCCAAAATTCTGAACGGCCGCATGCGCCTGTCCCGTGTGGCCAAAGAGATTCACGAAATCACTGCCGAGGCGGTGGCCGATGGGGATTTTATCCACATCAAGAAGCTCGAAGGTCGTATTGGGGATGCCCGTTTACGCATTCACAATTTCCGCGAACCGCCGGTGCAGGCCGGTCATCTTGGCGCGCCGCTGCGCATCGCACACAACTGGATGAGTCTGGGCACGCTCGTGGTCAATTCCACCAAAAACGGCCTACCGCTGCACATTCCGGCGCTCATGGAAAAGGGCGAAATCGGCCGATTCTGGATTCGCGGTCGCGAAGGCGAACCGGGATTTCTCATCGGCGGCCCGTGGGCGCACCCGGTGTTCCGCGGCGAGGTGGTGCTGTACAACGTTAACGTCACCTTCCCGTTCGATGCCGGCGAGGAGGAAGTCGATCCGCTCATCGCCAACATACTGTTCAATATCGATTGGGATGTGGTGGCCATTGCCGGTAAAGACAACCGGTACGTGAAGAAAATTCCATCCGGCATCGACAACATCTACGTGAACATCGCCATCGACAACGAGGTGAGCCGGCTGCATTTTACCGGCATTTTCTTGGATACCACGCGTGCGGCGCTGACCCGCAGCAACGGCGCGGACAGTCTGGAGCTGGCGGCCGAATTGGCCAACGGCCTGACCGCCGACAGCCTCGCCGGTGGCTCGCTGCAATTTCTGGTGAGCCAGCGGCGGCCCCGGCCCACCGGCCCGGATACCAGCAGCTTCCGCATCGAAGGCGTGATCGAATCCACGCGCGGCAATATTGAATATCTGGACCTGAACTTCCGTGTGGATAAATTCGGCGCCATCTGGGACCGCAGCGAGCTGCAACCCATCGTGTATGGCCGCGCCTGGACCACAGTCACCGATTCGACCAACTTCCCGCAGAATGTGTATTTGAAACTTTACGCACGGGATCCGGTGACGGGCGAGGAGCGCGCGCGCGGGCGGTGGGAGTACAGTTATTTCAAGCTGGAATCCGATATCCCGATCTACAATAGCTCGCAGCTCAATCTGCTGGCGACACTGGGCTATTCGCTGGACAACGTCAAAGAAAAAGCCACCGACATGATCGGCATCAGTACGGATAATCTGCTGTTCCGGCCGCTGCTGCGCCCGGTGGAGCGCACCCTGGAGCGGTCGCTTGGTCTCGATATCGTGCGTCTAAATTCGCGCTTCACGCGAAATTTTCTGGAGATGAACCTGGTGCAGCCGATCGAAACCAAATGGGCGCTGTTGCGCAGTACAAAATTGACCGTCGGGAAATACCTTTCTAACCGGTTGTTCTTTCTGTACACCGGGCAATTGGAGGCCTGGCCGCCCAATTTCAAGTACCAGGACCCCAATCTGGGCCTGCGCCATACCTTTGGCCTTGAATATCGGTTCAATCCGGGATTACTGTTGCAAATGGAGTATGATGTTAATAATGCGCTGGCCAGTCAGAGAGAGGACAAGAAAATCTGGATCCGGCATTCCTTTCCTTTGAAATAAGCTTCCCTGAAAATGGGTTGCACGGCTGATGGTAGTCGGTGCCGAAAAAGCAGGAATTATTGGAAAAACGTGGTTGTTGACGTCCATGAATTATGCTATATGCTCTGGCGGTTTAAGCACAACGCGGGTACTCGGCAGCACGATTTGTGCTCGAACTTTTTGCTTTACATTGTAGTTTTAATTTTGTAATTTGGATGCAATTTTGAATTTAAGCAGGTGTGATGCAGACTATGAATAAATGGATTCGCGCATTAGCCATCGTCGCCGTTTGCCTGGTTACCGCCTCGGGAACGTTTGCCCAGAGCGGCAAACGCGTCAAGCTCCTCGGCCTGTCGGTGGAAGGCAACAAAACCGTCGATGAAAACCTCATCAAGCTAACGTCCGGCTTGGTTGTGGGTACGACCATCACCGCCGATGATATTCAGACAGCCATCAAACAGCTCTGGGACCTGGGCATGTTTGCCGATATCCAGATTCTGCTGGATCGTCAGATCGGCAACAATTTATATCTGACTATCAAGGTCGAAGAGTATCCGCATTTGTCTGAAATTCAGATCACCGGCAATAAAAAGGTCAAAGAAAAGGATCTCAAAAAAGAACTGGATTTTTTTCGAGGCCAGATGGTCAGCCCGGCCAAGATTTCCAAGGCACGACGGCAAATGCTGTCAATCTATCGCGACAAAGGATACTTGCTGGCGGATATTGCCACAGAAATCGTACCTGCTAAAGATGACTCCAATCGAGTGGTGGTCAAATTCAAAATCAAAGAAGGCAACAAAGTCCAGGTCAAAAAAATCCGCTTCCACGGCAACAAGGCCTTCAGCGATGGCAAGCTGAAGAAAAAGATGAAAGAAATTAAAGAAGACACCTGGTGGCGTGGTGCGGATTTCGATCCTGAAAAGTACATCACTGCAAAGAAGAATGTCCTCGATTTTTATCGCTCTCAGGGCTTCCGTGATGCCGAAATCGTACGCGATTCCCTCTACTACGGCCCCGAAAAGAAGGACATGTTCATCGATATATGGGTGAATGAGGGGCGGCGGTACACCATCGGCAAGATCGAGTTTGAAGGCAACGAAATCTACACCGAAGAACAGCTTCGCTCGGTACTCGGCTTCAAAGAAGGCGATGTGTACAACGCTGAGAAGCTGCAAAAGGCGGTGTCTGAGAACCTGGGCAGTTTGTACTACGATGCCGGTTATATTTACGCGGGCATCACGCCGCGCGAAATCCCGGTGGGGCAGGATACGGTCAATATCCGGTTTATGATCAACGAGGGCACCGCGGTCAAGATTCGCAAGATTAGCATTGTGGGCAACACGCGCACCAAGGAAAAGGTGATCCGCCGGGAACTCTTTGTGTTGCCCGGGCAGACCTTCAGCCGGGAACTGCTGATGCGCAGCGCGCGCGAGGTGTGGGTGCTGAACTATTTCGCCAATGTCAATCCCAAGGTGGAGCCAGTGGATGATGAAAACGTGGATGTCATCTTTGAGGTCGAAGAGAAATCCACCGATACCGCCAACATGTCTGCCGGCTGGAGTGAGCGCGACAAGATCATCGGTAGTATCGGCGTGTCCATGAACAACCTGATGGGCAATGGACAGCGGCTGAGCTTCGACTGGAATTTCGGGCGCTACTTCCGATCGTTTCAAATCAGTTTCACCGAGCCGTGGCTGATGGACACGCCGACCCTGCTGGGTATCAATTTTTACGATACCCGTCGCGACAGCCGCTGGATCGGTTATGCGCAAAAGTCCATCGGTGGGTCCTTGCGCATCGGTCGGCGTTTCCGCTGGCCAGACAATTATTTCCGCGGCGACTGGATCTACCGCATCGACAAAACCGAACTGTACGATTTCAGTAGCTTTATCCGCAATTTGAACCCGAATGGCATCGTCACCGAGGAGTGGCCGCTGACCTCAAGCAGTATCACGCAGGTCATCAGCCGCAACAGCCTGAACCGGCCCGAATTCCCGACCGAGGGCTCGAACTTTTCGCTTTCCACCGAAATTGCCGGCGGCATCCTGGGCGGCAATGTTAGCTATCATAAGCATCAATTCAAGGCGCAGTGGTTTTCGCCGCTGGCGCTGAATTTCGTTCTACATTCCAATTTCGAAGCCGGCATTATTCAGCCGTTCGGCAAAAAACCACGCGTGCCCTATCTGGATCATTTCTTCATGGGCGGCGAAGGCCTCACCCGGTCCATCCCGCTGCGCGGATACAACGATCCGCTGGGCAGCAACGGCAACGGCCTGGGCGGTCAAGTGATGATGAAGTACACCATGGAAATCCGCTTCCCGATCTCGCCGAACCCGACGATTTATGCCCTGGCCTTTGCTGAGGCGGGCAATACCTGGCTGGATTTGAAACGGACGGATCCGTTCGATTTGCGGCGGTCCGTGGGCATTGGCGCACGGGTGTTCATGCCGATGCTGGGCATGATCGGTTTCGATTACGCGTACGGCTTCGATAACATCGACCGCCAGACGGGTCGGCGTGTCGGGCGATGGAAACCCCACTTCGTTTTTGGACGAGGGTTTTAATATATTTCGTTGAAATGAAATTCTGGAGGGAGACGAGTTTCTTGAAGGTAGCTGTCGTAATTCGTCGGTACATTAATTAAATAAGGAGGCTTCCGTGAAGCAATATTTGAAATGGTTTAGTTTGGCTACATTCAGCGTGTTTTTGCTAGCAGGTACTTCGTATGCACAGCTCAAAATTGGTTACGTCAACTCAAAGAGAATTCTGGATAATTACAAAGAAGCACAGGATGTTCAAAAAAAGCTGGAAGACCTGAATAAGGCCTGGGAAGAGGAAGCGCGCAACATGCAGCGTGAAATTCAGGAACTGCAGGAGAAGTTGGAAGCGCAGGCGCTGGTGTTGACCGAAAAGACCAAAGCGGAGAAAACGCAGGAGATCCAGAATCTGGTGCTTCGGTTCCAGCAATTCCAGCAAGAAAAATGGGGCCCGAACGGTCAGCTCTATCAGGAGCAGCAGCGGATGATGCAGCCGGTGATCGATAAGATCAATGCGGCCATCCAGAAAGTCGGCGAAACCGAAGGCTTTGACTACATCTTCGATGTCGTCAACGGCAACATCCTGTTCGCCAGCAAGGATCAGCCGGACCTGACCGATCGCATTTTGGAGGAGCTGGAGAAAGGCATTCAGACGAAAAAGAAAAAATAACGTCGTTTTAAAAATTTCGTGGGTGCTGTGCAGCTCTCTTCCGGAGGCTCCAGCACCTTCTTTGCGTTTATGCCAGACTATTTCGAGGAGGGAAGGACCATCCAGCAGTACACGGCGAAAGATATCGCAGAATGGGTGAACGGAGAGCTGGAAGGCGATCCGCAGGCGGTGATTCGCGGCGTGGCGGCCATTGACCATGCGCGCGCCGGCGATCTGGCCTTCATTGCGCAGCCGGCCTATGATGAATGGCTTGACAAAACCCCGGCTGCGGCCGTACTGGTACGCAAAGATTCGCCGAGGGGACGCTGCCAGACCATAATTCGTGTCGATAATCCTTATCTCGCCTTTGTGCGCATCGCTCGTGAGCGCTTTGGCGTCGGTGAGCCGCGAGCGAAAGGCATCCATCCCCGGGCCGTGATCCATCCCAATGCGAAATTGGGCCAAAATGTGAGCGTGGGGCCGCTTTCTGTGATTGAGGCCGGTGCCGCTATTGGCGACGGCACCATCATTGGCGCGCAGGCGTATGTGGGCGAAGGCTGCCATGTCGGCCGGCGGTGCCAGATCGGCAACCGGGTGGTGCTCGAGCGCGATGTCCATCTCGGCGATGAAGTTATCGTGCAGGCCGGCAGCGTGATCGGCTCGGACGGCTTCGGCTATGTGCGTGATGACGAGCGCTACTACAAAATTCCGCATGTCGGGCGCGTGGTGCTGGAGGATCGGGTGGAGATCGGCGCCAATTGCACCATCGATCGCGGTACATTCGGCGAAACACGGATCCGCGCCGGCGCCAAGCTCGACAACCTCATCCACGTGGCGCACAACGTGGAGATCGGCGAGAACACCGTAATCGCCGCACAGACCGGTATTTCCGGATCCACCAAAATCGGCAAAAATGTCACCATCGCCGGGCAGGTGGGCTTCGTCGGCCACATTACCATTGGGGACGGCGCGACCTTTGGCGCGCAGGCCGGCGTCACTAAATCCATCCCGGCCAATACCATCGTTTCGGGCTATCCGGCCAAACCGCACGCTCAGGCCAGACGCGAGGAGGCGGCCCTGCGGCGGGCTCCAGAAATGCTAAAACGCCTGCGACGACTGGAAAAATATCTCGAAAAAAAGGATCCGAATTTTGCCAACGACCAGGAGGACGAAACGTCTCCGGAGGAATGAATTAAAATCGAGGCCAATACGATGTTGGAACAGCAACGAACCATTGCGAAACCTGTGACGGTCAAGGGAGTCGGATTGCACACCGGAAATCCATCGACCATGACGTTTGTGCCAGCGCCGCCCAACACCGGTATCTGGTTCCGGCGAGTCGATCTGGATGGCAAACCGGAAATCAAAGCCGATATCGATCACGTGGTGGATATCTCCCGCGGCACCACCATCGGAAACGGCGAGTTGCGGATTCACACGGTCGAGCACGTGCTGGCAGCTCTGGCCGGCATGATGATCGACAACGTGATTGTGGAACTGGACGCCAACGAGCCGCCGGTGATGGACGGCAGCGCCCTGCCGTTTGTGCGGGCGATCAAAGAAGCGGGCATCGTCGAGCAGGATTCGCCCCGCGACTACTTCGTGATCGAAAAGACCATTTCCTATTCCGATGAAAAACGCGGCATCGATATCGTCGTGTTCCCGTCGGATGAATTCCGCATCACCTTCATGGTGGATTACAAAAATCCCGCCCTGGGCACGCAATACACGTCCATGTATTCACTGCAGGACGAGTTCGAGACCGAGTTTGCGCCCGCCCGCACGTTTTGTTTTTTGCACGAGGTGGAGACCCTGATCGAGCAGGGGCTGATCAAAGGCGGCAATCTCGACAACGCCATTGTGATCATCGATCGCGAAGTGAACGAGAATGAAATCGATCACCTCAAACAATTGCTGGGGCTTTCCGGCGATGTCAAAGTCGGCAACAGCGGCATTCTCAATGACAAGCCCCTGCGGTTCAAAAACGAGCCGGTGCGGCACAAGGCGCTGGATCTGATCGGCGACCTGGCGCTGCTGGGTGTGCCGCTCAAGGCGCACATCATCGCCGCGCGCTCCGGCCATGCCGCCAATGTGGAGCTGGTGCGCATGCTCAAAAAAGAGTGGGAGAAGCAGCGCATCACCTCACGGTTTTCCGGCGACAGCTCCAGCAAGGAATATGTGTTCGATGCGCAGACCATTTTGAAGATCCTGCCGCACCGCTATCCGTTCCTGCTGGTGGATAAAATCATCGACCTGATCCCGCGCGAGCGCGTGGTGGGCATCAAAAACGTGACGCTCAACGAGCCCTATTTCCAGGGCCATTTCCCCGGCCATCCCATCATGCCGGGCGTGCTGATCCTGGAAGCCATGGCACAGGTAGGCGGCATTTTGCTGCTGAATACCGAGGAAAATCCCGAAGAAAAGCTGGTGTATTTTACCGGCCTGGATAAGGTGAAATTTCGGAAGCCGGTACGGCCCGGGGATCAAATTCGTTTTGAGCTGGAGATGATTAAATACCGCAAGGCCTTTTGTCGCATGGCCGGTAAGGCGTATGTGGCCGGGGATCTGGTTTGCGAGGCCGAACTGGCCGCGGCCGTGGTTGATCGAAACTAAGAAAGTCAATCCATGACCACCATACATCCAACAGCGATCGTTGACCGCCAGGCCGAGCTGGGAAACCATGTCGAAGTCGGCCCGTATGCGGTCATCGAGGGCAACACCGTTATCGGGGATGGCAGCTATATCGGACCGCAGGCATACATTGCTTCGGGCACGCGCCTCGGGCCCAATTGCCGGGTGTTCAAAGGCGCGGTGCTGGGCACGGTGCCGCAGGATTTGAAATTCGGCGGCGAGGAATCGTTGCTGGAAATCGGCGCCAACACTACCATCCGTGAGTTTGCCACCCTGAATCGGGGCACCCGCGAGGCTGGCGTCACCCGCATCGGGGCGAACTGCTTGCTGATGGCCTATGTGCACGTGGCTCACGATTGCATCATCGGAGACCATGTGATTCTTGCCAACGCCGTCAATCTGGCCGGGCACGTGAAGATCGAAGATTGGGTCAGCATTGGCGGCATGACTCCGGTGCACCAGTTTGTACGCATTGGTTGCCACGCGTTTGTCGGCGGTGGCTACCGCGTGCCCAAGGATATCCCGCCGTACATTCTGGCCAGCGGCGAGCCGCTGCAGTTTTCCGGGCTGAACACAGTCGGCCTGAAGCGCCGTAATTTCTCCAGCGAGCTGTTGCTGCAGTTGAAGCGGGCCTACCGGGTGATCTTTCGCAGCGGGAAAAATGTGACGCAGGCCCTCAAAACCATCGAGGCGGAATTTGAGATGACGCCCGAAATCCAGCATATTGTCGAATTCATCCGTAGCAGCGAGAGAGGCATCATTCGTGGCCGATGAGCGGATTCGCGGCGAACGGTGGCTGCTGATGCAGGATGGACCGCGTGACGGTTTCACCAACATGGCCGTGGATGTGGCCATGGTCCAAACCCTGCTGCAGCCGGCCTTGCGGTTGTACACCTGGGAGCCGTGGGCAGTATCGCTTGGATACCACCAGTCTCTGACCGATTTGGATTTCGAACGGCTGCGCGCCGATGGTATCGACGTGGTGCGGCGGCCCACGGGCGGGCGCGCCGTGCTGCATGCCGAGGAGCTGACGTATTGCGTGACCCTGCCGGCGTCGCATCCCTGGAACGGCGAATCCATCGAACGGGTGTACCGGTGGATTTCCGAAGCGCTGGCCGCTGGCCTGCGCACACTGGGCCTGCCAGTGACGGCGGCACCGCGGCCGCAGCAGGAGCAAAACTATGCCCACCATGCCGCCTGTTTCGCGCAGAGCGTGCGTTTCGAAATCGACCTGTTTGGCAAAAAACTGGTGGGCAGCGCGCAGCGGCGGTATCCGCAGGGCGTGTTGCAGCACGGCTCCATCCTCATCGGTCCGGCGCATGCAAAACTGTCGCAGTATTTTCGCGCGCCAAAGCGGCATGCTGAGGCCGGAAGCGAACCGCTGACCGCCATTTCGCTGCGTGAGGCGTTACCGGAGCCGGTGTCGGCCAATGACGTCGCCCGGGCCGTGATTGCCGGATTCGAGCAGACCTTTGGCATCGTTTTTCAGCCATTCCGGCCCGACAATCAATGGCACGCCACCGTGGCGGAACTTCGCGAGCAGTTCGCCCGTGAAATGCTCGGCGACCGGACGGCGCGTCTGGCAGAGACGGCCGGCTGATCCATGAGCAGGGGTAATGCCCGGGAAAGCAGAAATCATGGCAAATGCGATTGATTTGGGGAAATCCCGGATGAACGCGGAGTAACACGGATGATGGCCCGCCTGTACCGCCGCACGCCGTGGTGAGGCGCTTGCATGGCCGGGTTTCTGTGCCCCAGCGAGAGCGTTTTTCTCTCGTTTCTGGATGAGTGGCTGATAGATTTTGATGTTTGCCTGAAAATGCCAGTTTGACCTGGCGTTGCATTTTTCGCTTTGCGTTGAAACCAATTTGGCCGGTTTCAGGGGAAATGGACGTGCCAATAGGCACGGGATCAATAGAGCATGCCAAAATTCAATGGAGGCAGACATGTTGAAGAAAATCGCGCTGGTGAGTCTGGCCGTGGCCCTGGGGATGGCCCTTCAGCCGCAATCATCCCGGGCGCAGAATTTCAGCCTGAGCGGATACGAACAGCCGCAACTGGATGATCAGATTGAGCCGATTTTGCAGCTATTCGGTGCCCTGGTTGGCACTGGTTTTGTCAATACCGCGGATCTGCACAGTCTTGCCGGCTTCGATATCGGCGCGCGCGCGGTTATTGCCATCGTGCCGGATGAATACAAAGGCATCATCCCTGCGCAGCCCGGTCAGCCGCCGGGTCCGCTGGCCGGTACCGATTACGTACCGCTACCTTTTCTCACTGCCAGTCTTGGACTGCTTCCCAACATCGAAGTCATGGGCCGCCTGTTCCGCTTTCCCATCGGCGAGGATCCGACCCGGGGCGCCATCACTCTGGTGGGAGCCGGGGTCAAATATGGCGTTTTGCAACTGCCGGCCCTGCCAAAGGTGATGCTTGTAGGTGCCTACCACATGCTTTTTGTGCCAGAAGAGTTTGATTTCGGTACAGTAAAAGTGGCAAGCCTTAAACTGTTCGCCAGCCAGAGCCTGGCGATTTTCACAGTATATGCTGGTGCCGGTGTGGATCGCACTTTTCTGACCGTGCAGATTCCAGACTCGCCTAACTTTCCAGGCGGCTTTGAGCAGAGTTTCTCTGGCACACATACCCACGGTACGGTCGGGTTGACCGCCACCATTTTTCCGCTGGTGCGCGTCAATGCCGATTATAACTTTGGCAAATTCCCCAGCTTTTCAGCGGGTATTTCGGTGAGCTTGCGATAAACATGAAACGGTTGTGTTTACTGGGAGCCACGGGCTCTATCGGTCGCAACAGTCTCGACATTGTCAAACGGTTCCCGGACGCGTTTCACATTCAATATCTTTCAGCCCACCGCAATGTCAAGCGGCTGTTTGAACTGGCACAGCAGTTCCGGCCACGGGCGGTGGCCTATTCCGGCCGCAACGTGGCCGATGAGTGGCATGAAACCTTCCGGCGCATTGGCGTGGAACTGCTGGTCGGTCGGGAAGCGCTGGAAACTATTGCCGCGCAGCCAGATTACGATATGCTGGTCAATGCGGTGGTGGGCGCTGCTGGATTGCGGCCCACCCTGGCGGCCATTCGCCACGGCAAGCCGGTAGCTCTGGCCAACAAGGAAACTCTGGTCTGCGCGGGCGAGCTGGTCACGCGGCTGGCATCGGAGCATGGCTCACAAATCGTCCCCATCGACAGCGAGCACAGTGCTCTGTGGCAGTGCCTGGTGGGCGAACATCGCGAAACCATCGAGCGGCTGATTCTGACCGCGTCCGGCGGACCGTTCCGGGAATTGGCCGCGGCGGATTTCCGGCACGTCACTGTGGAGCAGGCGCTACGACATCCCAACTGGAGCATGGGCCGCAAAATCACCATCGATTCGGCTACGCTGATGAACAAGGGGCTGGAAGTCATCGAGGCCTACTGGCTGTTCGGCGTGGATGTGGATCGCATTTCGGTGCTCATCCATCCGCAGTCGATTATTCACTCCATGGTGGAGTTCATCGACGGTTCCATCAAGGCGCAGCTCGGCCTTCCGGACATGCGCGTGCCCATCCAGTATGCATTGAGCTATCCCGATCGTCTGGCTAACGACCTACCCCGCATGGATTTCAAAAAGTATAGCCAATTGACCTTTTTCGAGCCAGACCTGCAAAAGTTCCGTGCGTTGAAGCTGGCCTTTGATGCGCTGCGTGCAGCAGGCACGGCACCGGCGGTACTGAACGCGGCCAATGAGGAGGCCGTACACGCGTTTCTTACGCACCGGATCCGTTTCGACCAGATTCCGACTCTGGTGGAAGAGGCGCTGCAGCAGCATGAGCGCAGTCATGTGGCCGATCTGGAAACCGTGCTGGCGGCCGATCAGTGGGCCCGGACCTTCGTGCGGCAGCGGGTTGAAAGCGGTAAATCCGGCCGCGAAAAATGACCGTTGCGTCCGCCGAATCGCTTGACTCACAAAGATAAATTTTTTATCTTGAAACACTTAGCGCCTCTGCAAATGATCGTCTTGAGTTTATTTTGATTTGAATACGGACTGCAGAATCGTTCCGTTTGCCTGGAATCATTCAGGCGGCAGAGCGTCTATCGTTTTGCTGCAACGGATCGATGAAGGGCGAGGTCGTAATCAGTGATGATATGAACTCCGGCTTGAACTGCCGGAATGGCTATTTGGATGACCGTGAAGCTGAGTGAGTTTGTGGATCATTGAATCAAGAACCATGTGAACCGAGGAAAGGAAGGAAGACATGCAATTTGCAGAACGGATGCAACGTTTGGGGACCGAAACCGCCTTTGAAGTACTGGCAAAGGCGAAGGCGTTGGAAGCACAGGGCAAGCATATCATCCACCTGGAAATCGGTGAACCGGATTTCGATACACCCGCACACATCATCGAAGCGGCGGTGCGCTCTCTACACAGCGGCCGGACGCATTACACACCTGCGGCGGGCATTCCTGAGCTTCGCCAGGCCGTGGTCGAAGACGTGGCGCGGCGGCGAGGCGTGGAAGTGAAGCCCGAAAATGTCGTGGTCACCCCGGGCGCCAAACCGATCATGTTCTTTTCCATTCTGGCGCTGATCAACGAAGGCGACGAGGTCATTTATCCCAATCCGGGCTTCCCGATCTACGAGTCGGTAATCAATTTCGTGGGCGGCAAGGCCGTGCCGCTGCCCATCAAAGAAGAAAAGGGTTTCAGTTTCGATATCAACGATCTGAACGCGCTGGTGACCGACCGGACGAAGATGATCATCATCAATACGCCGGCCAATCCGACGGGCGGCATTTTGTCGAAAGAAGACATCCAGGCCATTGCCCGCATGGCCCGCGAGCGCAATATCTGGGTGCTGTCGGATGAGGTGTACAAGAATATCATCTACGAGGGTGAACACGTGTCGATCATGGCCGAGCCGGGCATGCTGGACCGCACCATCCTGCTGGATGGCTTTTCCAAGACCTACGCCATGACCGGATGGCGGCTGGGCTTCGGCGTGATGCCGAAGGAACTGGCAGAAAAGGTCGAGCGGCTGATGATCAACAGCAACTCCTGCACCGCGACGTTCGTGCAGGATGCAGGCGTGGCCGCGCTACAAGGGCCGCACGATGAACCGGATCGAATGGTGGAAGAATTCCGCCGCCGCCGGGATGTGATCGTCAAAGGGCTGAACGAGTTGCCCGGCGTGAGCTGCATCATGCCAAAAGGCGCGTTTTATGTGTTTCCCAACGTGAAGCAGATTCCCATGACCAGCCGCGAGCTGTCGGATTACATTCTCGACGAGGCCAATGTGGCGGTACTCTCCGGTACGGCCTTTGGCGAGTACGGCGATGGCTATTTGCGGCTGAGCTATGCCAATAGCATCGAAAACATTGAAGAAGGGCTGACCCGGATCCGCAAGGCGTTGGAAAAGCTGTGATCCCGAGGCCCACATCGAATCGCGACCAATGAGGAAGGAGCGAGGTGAAAAAGACACCGCTGTATGATTGGCATGTTGCCGCGGGTGCGAAAATGGTGGAGTTTGCCGGCTATCTCATGCCGGTGCAGTACCGGGGCATCATCGAAGAACACAAAAAAGTGCGCTCATCGGTCGGCCTGTTCGACGTGTCTCACATGGGCGAGTTCACGTTTTACGGACCGGAAGCGCTGGCATTTTTGCAAAAAATGACCATCAACGATGTCGGCCGGCTGGCTGTGGGCCAGGCGCAGTACTCGGCCATGTGCTACGACCACGGCGGCATCGTGGATGACCTGATCGTCTATCGCCACGAAGACCATTATTTGATGGTGGTCAACGCGGCCAATCTCGAGAAGGACTGGCAGTGGCTGCAGGAACACGCGATGCCGGGCGTGGAATTGCGCAACGAAAGCGATGACACGGCGCTGATGGCGCTGCAGGGCCGGCACGCGGAAAAGGTGCTGCAGCCGCTCACCGATCTCGATCTGTCCGGCATCAAATTCTACTGGTTTGCCATCGGCCGGGTGGCCGGCGTGGAAGCCATGGTGTCGCGCACTGGCTACACCGGCGAAGATGGCTTTGAAATCGCCGTGGCCGCAAATGATGCGGTGAAGGTATGGGAAGCCATGATGGAGTCCGGCAAACCGTACGAGATCGAGCCGGTGGGCCTCGGCGCGCGCGATACCCTGCGCATGGAGATGAAATACTGCCTGTACGGCAACGACATCGACGAAACCACCAATCCGCTCGAGGCCGGCCTGGGCTGGATCACCAAACTGGAAAAGGGGGATTTCATCGGCGCCGGGGCGCTGCTGCGCGTCAAAGCTGAAGGCATTAAGCGCAAGCTGGTGGGTATGGAGCTGGAGGACCGCAACATTGCCCGGCATGGCTATCCGATCTTCAAAGACGGCGAAGAGGTGGGCGTCATTACGTCCGGCACCTTTTCGCCCAGTCTGAACCGGCCGATCGCCATCGGTTATGTGGCCGCGCCGCACCATGAAATCGGCACCGAGCTCACGGTGAAAATCCGCCAGCGCGATGCCGCGGCGACTGTGGTGAAAACGCCATTTTATCAACGACCGTATTAACCGGGTGTGATGTGAACCATGGCCAATGCACGCAAAAAAGATGACCTGCGCCAGCAAGAGGAGATTTTCGGTATCCTCCTCATGACCCTGGCGCTTCTGGTGCTCATCAGTCTGGTGTCCTATGACCCGGCGGAAGAGCCCTCGGGACTCGGACTGATTCCCATCCGCAATGCCATGGGTATCGTGGGGGTGTATATTTCCTATTTTCTCATCAAGCTGCTGATCGGCTACAGCTCAGTGGTGATTCCGTTTTTACTGTTCGCCTGGGGCTGGAACCGGTTTCGCGGCAACGATCCGCAGCGGCTGGCCCGCATCACCCTGTTTGTACTGGCCACAGCGCTGTATCTGGCCACCATCATGGGCCTGCCGCAGGCGGCGGACCCGGAAAATACCCGATTCGGATTTGAATTTTCCGGCCTGGTGGGCGGCTTTTTTGCCAGCAAATTGTATCAGTTTTTCGGCACCATCGGCAGCATCATCATCCTCATTTCTCTGGCCATGGTCACGGTGGTGGCGGTCACGCAATTCAGCTTCGCCCGCATTGTGTCGGAGTTCATCCATGGCGTCCGTGTGAGCTTCGGCTGGCTGAATAATCAATTCGGCAAAATCCATCTGCCCCGCCTGAGCCTGCCAAAACGCAAGCCGCGCATGGGACGGCGCACCCGGCATATGCCAACGGGGCTGGACACCTCACCGCCGATCAAAAAAACGCCCCGAGTGCCGGATGTTCCCGAGGAAAAAAACGTGCCGCCCAAAGGCCCGGCCACCCTGCGTGATCGTCAGCCGGCCAGCACGGAAGCGGCCGACCAGCCGCTACCGGCGGATCTATTTTCGGCAATCCCATTCGAGGCCTCGGTGCCACAAACCGACAACCACCGCGGACCCGAGCAAAACATTAAAGTGACGGAAATGGCCGAAGAAAAACCCGCGGGTGAAGCGGTTGCCCGTCCGGCGGCCATCGGCGCTTACCAATTCCCGGGAATGGATCTGCTGGATTACCCCGATACACAGAAGCCGCCGGTGTCCAAAGATGAGCTTCTGGCCAACGCCAAAATTCTGGAAGAGCGGCTGGAAGAATTCGGGGTCGAGGGCAATGTGGTGGAGATCAATCCGGGTCCGGTGATCACGCGGTATGAATACGAGCCTGCGCCGGGCATCAAGGTCAGCAAAATCACCAGCCTGGCGGATGATCTCGCATTGGCCATGCGCGCCAAGCGCATCCGCATCGTGGCGCCGATTCCCGGCAAGGCCGCGGTGGGCGTGGAGCTGCCCAATCGTAATCCGCAAGTCGTGTTTTTGCGTTCGATCATCGATACAGAAGAGTTTCAGAAAAATCCATCACCACTGGCCCTGGCTCTGGGCAAAACCATTAGCGGCAAACCGTATGTGACGCAGCTCGATCAGATGCCGCATTTGCTGGTGGCCGGCTCCACCGGTTCGGGCAAAAGCGTGTGCCTGAACACGATCATCGCCAGCATTTTGTTCAAAGCGCATCCCACGCAGGTCAAATTCGTGCTGATCGATCCCAAGCGGCTGGAGCTGTCCATTTACAATAAGCTCATCAACCACCACCTGATTTACCGGGAAGATCTGGATGAGGTGGTGGTGACCCATCCGCAAAATGCGCTGGCCGTGCTTAAAAGCCTGGTTTATGAAATGGAACAACGTTACGACCGTCTGGCTGAGGCGGGCGTCCGCAACATCGATGATTACAACCAGCGGCTGAAAGAAGGGCGGATCAAGCACGAAGATGAGGACGAACCACTGCTGCCGCTGCCACGCATCGTGGTGATCATTGACGAGCTGGCCGATTTGATGCTGATGGCGGCCAAAGAGGTGGAAGAGCCTATCGCCCGGCTGACGCAAATGGCGCGCGCCGTTGGCATGCATCTCATCGTGGCCACGCAGCGGCCATCGGTGGATGTGATCACCGGTGTGATCAAGGCCAACTTCCCGTCGCGCATTGCATTTGCCGTGGCCTCAAAAACCGATTCGCGCACGATTCTGGATATGAACGGCGCCGAAAAGCTGTTAGGCCGTGGCGACATGCTGTTCCTGCCGTCCGGCAGTCCAGAGCCCATTCGCCTGCACGGCGCCTATATTTCTACCGAGGAGATCGAGCGCATTCTGGATCACATCCAGAAACAGCCGCGCTACCCGCGCAAATTGTTGCCGGTGCGCGAGGAATTTTCCGCCAGCGGCCTGGATGGATTCGGCGTCGAAGGGAAACGGGATGCGCTGTTCAAAGAGGCGCTGAAGCTGGTAGTGCGGCATCAGCAGGGCTCGATTTCGCTATTGCAGCGGCGGCTCAAAATCGGCTATGCCCGCGCGGCGCGGTTGATCGACGAGCTGGAAGCCGCCGGCATCGTGGGCGGCTTCGATGGCAGCAAAGCCCGCGAGGTGCTCATCACCGAAGAAGAATTGGAACATATGGATCTGGATGGGTTATAAATATAGACGAATCTTTTTAGCAATTCAGAAAATGATTCTCTTTGGGGCATTACCTTATAGTAATCAATGGGATATATTGTCATTCCGGCTTTTTCATCCTTTTGCGATAGCGAAAGGATGAAAAATGCCGGAATCTCTTTTCACAGATCGATTGGGGTAAGTAGAATCCGGCACCCGTCCGCTTGTGGATACACCACAATCTGAACAGGGCCGGAATGGCACAGTATGTCAATTTTGAAAAATTCGCAAAGTTTCTGAATGACCAAGGTTAAAACCTTAAAACCAGAAAGTGTAGCTTTTCAGCCATAAACTCAATTTTATCATTCCGGCCTCGGCAGCGGCCAGGTGAGAGCCGCTGAAATGCCGGAACAGGCTATAGCTGAAAACGCATTCCCTTAAAGTTTAAAAGAGATGTCACGACCATGAAATTAAACGTCACGATTCCGCTGATTCCGCTGTTGTTTCTGGCTTTGGCGAATACGCCCTCCCACGCTGGCAAAGATGCCGATGCAGTCGTCCGCAAGGTGCATAAAAACTATGAACAGCTCAAAACCCTGCAGGTCGATTTTGTGCAGTCGATCTACTGGTCTCTGGCAGAGGAAGAACAGCAGGTGGAGGGCAAACTCTATCTGGCCGAAGGCAACCGCTACCGTGTGGAAACCGACAATCAGATCATCGTCACCGATGGCAAAACCGTCTGGACGTATTCGAAAGATCGCCAGCAGGTGATTATCAACAACCTGGCCACGTCCAAAGAGAATCCTCTGCCGCGCGACCTGCTGCTGAAATATACGCGCGATTTCAAAGCGAAACTGATCGGCGAGACCAAAATCAACGGCCGATCATGCTATGAAATCGAGTTTATCCCTAAATCGGAAGACGATTTCATTGTACGTACGCGCATTTGGGTGGACAAAAAACGTTGGCTTGCAGTGAAAATCGAGCAGGAAGATATCAACGAAAATATCACCCGATATGTTTTGAAGAATTTTCAAATCAACCAGTCTCTGGATGCCAAACTGTTTACCTTTACGATTTCCGAAGACATGGAGGTGATTGATTTGCGTTAACTCCAGTAGCGCGACTCTCTGAGTCGCGATATTGCTTTTTGGGTTTTGCTTTCTGGCATGCTATGCAGTTTGGTTTTTGCTGGCTTGGTTCACGGCTCAGGAGAGCCGTGCTACGGGATGTGCCACGGTTTTCGTGATGTTTGTACAACAGTAGCGCGACTCTCTGAGTCGTGATTTTGTTTTTTGGGTTTTGTGCTTTCTTGCATGTTATGCGGTTTGGTTTTTGATGGTATGGTTCACGGCTCTGGAGAGCCGTGCTACGGGAGCTGCAACGGGTATCGTGGTGTATTTACCACAGTAGCGAGTC
>JAUZRQ010000132.1 GCA_030950365.1 Candidatus Zhuqueibacterota bacterium
CAGCCTCGATTTCGATAGCCAGGAAGGGCGCGAGCAGCTGATGGAGCTGATCCGCTCCGCCGATGTGCTGGTGGAGCAGTTCCGGCCGGGCGTCATGCAGCAACTCGGGTTGGATTACGAATCCGTCCGCCAGCACAATCCGAAGCTGATTTACGTGTCGCTCACCGGCTATGGCCAGTCCGGCCCGATGGCGCAGCAGGCGGGGCACGACATCAACTACATCGGCTATGCCGGGGTCCTGGCGCTTACGGGCAGTCCCAAAACCGGGCCGGTGCTGCCGGGCGTGCAAATCGCCGATGTGGCCGGCGGCGCCTACTGGTTGATCATCCGCACCCTGGCGGCGCTGTGGCAGCGGCAGCGCACGGGGGCAGGCCAGCATGTGGATGTGGCCATGCTCGAAGGCGTCCTGCCGCTCATCACCCTGCAATGGGCGCAGTACCGCGCCAGCGGCCAGCACTTCGGGCCGGGCGAGCATCCGCTGGCAGGCGGCCTGGCGAATTACAACGTGTACCGATGTAAGGATGGCAAATACGTGGCGCTGGGCGCGCTGGAGCAAAAATTCTGGGAAGGTTTTTGCGATCTGGTGGAGCGACCGGAGTGGAAACCGCTGCATTTTGCCATGGGCAAAGAGGGCGAGCGGCTGAAAAAAGCGCTGCAAAAGCTGTTTCAGCAGCGCACGCGCGACGAATGGCTGACACTGGCCGAGGGGAAGGATGTGTGTTTGTCGCCGGTGTTGGGGGTGGAGGAGATGGAAGCGTTATTCTCCCGGATGTCATACGAAATGGTTCGGAGATTGTTTGCTGATTTGAAATAAACAGGTTAAAGCGGAGAGGGAGCGAAGACGAATTATGGCAAAATCCGAATCCCGAATTGCCGAAAGTGGCGATCAAAACTCAGAGCCGTTTGGATGCCTAATTCCTGAATGACAATGAAAGAGGTACAATCGGTGAAGCTCCAGAGTTTGTCTTCTGTTTTTTCAAACAGTTCCCACGCTTTTAAAAAGATGCCCTGATTGATCTTAAAAAGTGTAAATACAGGTTCATCTAATAACAACCGGCTGTATTCAATAGCCTGATGTTTGGTTGTGCGTTTCATCAGGAGCGTAACGATTTCATCAAAGATATAATCCGTTATTATGAATTGAAAATTGTTGTTGGTGGATAAATTGCGGTAGATGTCCCTGGCTTGATGATGATTACTGTCGGCCTGATTGAAGTAGGCGCAAAGAAAGGAAGTATCAAGAAAATATAATGGGGCGTTCATATTGGTTATTGATAAATTTCATCGTCCAAGTTGGAACTGTCTGTTTCGCCCATATCAATGGGCGGCATATTAAAAAACTTGGAGTCTTTCAGAGAAATTCTACCTTCATGGAGGGCTTCCTCGATTTGCTTGATTCTTTCCAATGCCTCTTCTTTGGAGCCTACCAGGTTGGTCACTTCATGCCCTTTTTTATGAAGTGGGGAGCCCGGTTCAACCGTGGCTAAAATATGCCCATTCTCCGAAATCACCACCGTGACCCCGTTTTTGATCTGCTGCAGCAGTTCATCCACATGCTGCCGGAACTCTTCTTCGCTGACCTGAATGACGGACGGGCCGAGCTTTTTCATAGCAACACCTGCAAGCTGGTTTGGGATGAATTGGTAAAAGAATATAGCGGATTCCGCACGGAATGTCAATGAGATTTACCGGCTGCCATGTATGCCCCAAAAACAAAAACGCCCGGACTCCTTGTGGCGAATCCGGGCGGATGAAGGAGAGAAGCAAGGGGAAAGCGATGTTTGGCTTCAGGGGAGCATCTCTCCCAATGGATCTTGCATGCACAGTGGATCATTTCACCAGCAAAATGGGTTTGCTCTGTACCTGCTCACCGGCCCGGAGCCGGATCATATAAATCCCGCTGCTTAATGTCCGGCCTCTGGCATCCCGGCCATCCCAGACAATCCGGTGCAATCCCGGTGCGCGCCAATCGTCCACCAGCGTGATCAACTTCTGCCCGCCGAGATTGTAGATTTGCAGGATTACGCGCATCGGCTCCTCCAGCCGGAAGGCAATGGTCGTTTCCGGATTGAACGGATTCGGATAGTTGCCCAGCAGTTCAAACGAGCTCGGCGCCGCTCGGCGCGAGTCGATGCCGGTCGGGGACGACTCCGATGCCAGCACATAGTACGTGTTCAGCGTGTTGCTGGTGACCACAACCGTGTTGGTCTGTGTGTCCACCTGAGCATTGGGCTCGGTTTGCCACTGCTGCGTTTGCGGATCCCAGTAACGAACGCGAATCTTCGATTCATCGAGTCCCAGGGCGGCCATTTCTTCATCGGTGTAGTGCAGCTCCATGCGGTGATTTTTCTCGAACTGCATGCGGCCGTGGTGACCGCCCCAGTTGTTGCCGCCCCAGGCGCTGCCGCCCATCATGGTCGATCCCTGCGGGTCTCGCACATCGAGGTAATATCCGTGCACATATCCGGGATCGCCATCGCCGGGCATGCTGTCCGGATGCACTTCCCAGAACATCACGAATACGGAATCGGGCCAGCGCATGCCGCCCATGTGCATGTTGCCGCGGCCCATGTGTCCGGGCGCAAAACCGAGCCAGTTGCTGCTGTCGTTGGCGCAGTAAACGTAAGCCGAATCGGCATGATCACGGCGAATCCAGCGTCCGGCCCAGGGCGCCGGCGCATTCATCGGCCGCCACTGTTGCCCGTTGAGGCGGTACACCGTGAGCATGCCAAAACCGAACATGCCAGAATGGACGATTCCGAAAACCGTCACTTGCTCGCCGTTCTGGGGGCGCTGCAGCCCATTGTCGGGCTGATACCAGTAAGGCCCAAAGCCCAGCCGGTAATCGGGAATTGAGTCGCCATCGGTATCGAGAAAATACATGGGATAATAATGCGTCGAGTCCACCAGCACGGTGCCCGTCACCGTGAGCGTATCGCCGCCGATTTCCCAGAAATTGTCCTCATGCCAGCCATGACTCCCAACGGCCACCGGGTCGCGCCATTTCTGGCCGTTCAATTCGAAGACGATGACCTGCGGCAGGGCCTGCATGTCATCCTCAAGGCCGCCGACCAGGGTGATCGACTCGCCGTGTCCGGGGCGCTGTGCACCGCTTTCCGGGCGATACCACCACGGGCCGAACATGAGCTGATACTCCGCCGAGCCATCGTTGTCGGTATCGAGATAATACATCGGATGGACATGCGACGAATCCACCAGCACCGTGCCGGAAAGCTGCACGATTTGCATAGAATCCGGCCCTAACCCGTGGCCGGGACCGTGATGCGGAGCGCCCATTTGCGCCTTGCCCTGACCTGCCATAACAAACACCAACAGCATCGATGCCATCACAGTTGACCATTTCATCGAAATCGATTTCATTTCACACCTCCTGATACATGAATCGTTCCTTTTCTTCGCATTCGTTTGTCTCACACAATCGATCCCCATTCTGAATTCCTTACAAAATTGACGCGTACCCTGTCATTTCGGTTTTTCGCCATTCCGCAAATATAGGATGGCGAAAAAACCGAAATTTCTTTTTTCGCATCATGCGGCATCCGTTGGTTAGATGGCTTCGGACAGGGCATCGATCAGATAAAGATACCGGCCGACCTCGGCATTCATTTCACCTCGGGCAATTCCGTGCTGTAAAAGTTGTTGTAGAGCGGCACAAACACCGCGGCAATGTAAATGCCATACAGCGTCACGTCGATCAGCCCAATAAAGAAACTTTTTAAATCGAGTCCCTTAAAGCCGGGGAGCACGATTTCCCAGATAGCCACCATGGACATGGCCGGAAACACCAGATCAAACAGAAAGCACAGGATGTAGGTGATAATTCCGAGACCGGTGATGGCAAAAGCGACGGGTTTGAAACGCAGGGGTTTCATGGCTTCTTCCTCCTTCGCAGGAAAGCGGTCGTTAAAAAAATTATAAAGGCTCACAAAAACATAGGCCACGTAAAAAGCGATGACAAAGATCTCCAAAACGGCCACAAAGTAACTCAGGGTGGACACCCAGCTAAAGCCCACCAGGATGACTTCCCAGAACTTGACCATGGGCCAGGCCGTGGTGCTGAAGACCAGATGCAGCAGGACACACACCGAAAACAAAATGAGCAGGATGAAGCTGAGTGCCACTGCAACAGGAAAAGGCTGTATGCGGTGCATGATTTTCCTCCTTCCGTGGTTGAACGGGGACTCTGCATCGAATTGCTGGCAGCCCGCGGGTGTGTCTCCGGATGCAGACAAGCGTTGAAGAACCAATCCGTCCTGATGCGCGGTTATATATTGCAATGCATTTTGAAAGAGCCGGCCTGGTTTTGTAATCATTTTGTTCAAAAATAATACCAAATATATCAAGTGGATTTAAGCTCTATAGAAACATAGCCTTCCAAAACTGCTGCCGCGATAAGTTGAATGCCGCTTGTGTAGAATATTCTACAATTTTTGATAATATTCTACAGGGAAAATGAAAAGCGGTGTGTCTGGTTGAGGTTATGAAACTTCAAGGGCATTAAAAAAGGGGCTGCGAATCGCAACCCCTTTGACTTGAACCATGAGGTGAAAATGGCGCAAACGAATCAGGCTGAAGAGGGATGGGAGGAATCAATTCTTTTTGTGATGCGCCTCATGCTGTGACGGGGCACCTTTGCTGTCGCCTTTTTGCATCATGCCTTTGCCCATCATACCACCGGAACCCATCATTCCGCCCATCATGCCACCGCTCATCATCCCGCCGTGCATCTGGCCGCACATGGGGCAGGTCATGGAAGCGAGTTTGGCGCGTTGTTCATCGGTGAGAATGCTTTTGGCCTGACGTTTGGCCCGGAACAGCGCGATCTCCAGGTCGGCCTTTTTGTTCTGCACTTCACGAATTTTGGCTTCGACCTTCTTGGGATCGGGATTTTCCGATGCCTTCAGTTCCTTCAGCTCCAGTTTGGCGAGTTGCAATGCGGCTTTGCGCTGGACATTGGCCTTTTCAAATTCAAATTTCAGGGCACGAAGTTTTTTAATTTGCTCCTGACTCAGCCCGAGTTGTTTGGCTTTGCTGAGATAAAAATCAAAACCACCGTGCATTTTGCCATGCATCTGGCCCATCATGCCGCCCTGCATCATGCCTTTCATCATACCACCCATCATGCCCTGGCCCATCATGCTGCCCTGTTGTTTGCCCTGCATCATCTGGGCCGATGCCGGAGCATTCAGCATAAAGCCGGCAAACATGGCAATCATTGCAAAGGTAATGACCCGTTTCATGGTAACACCCTCCTTATCAAGAAGTTCTATGGCTCGACTTCAAAAGCGCCCGATTTGTAAACATCCGGCTTTTGACGTTTCGCTTTTCAGGGCTGTTTATGGCAAAGCGCGTGCCACGAATATGTGGTTCGGTGTAACTTTAATAAAAATAAGCAAAAATAGCGTTGATCATGTTTTTGGCAATCTGAGATGGTCGTGGCATTGTTGACTATTCTACAGAATAGTGTCGAATAGTCTACATTTCATTGAATGATTATCCCCAGCAACCGGTTCTGTATTGCAATTCACTTTATGAAGAAGTCCGTCTTGATGCAAAATAATTATACACCCAGGCCAGAATGAGGCCACCGATCCAGCCGTCGATAAAGCCGGCCACCAGACCAATGAAGGCGCCGCGCCAACTGATGTCGTAATACGGGAAAAAGTGACTCAAAAAGGCCTCTCCGGACTCGCCCTGCAATATCAGAATAGCGGTGGCTACAGAAATTGCGATGCCTTCCAGCGCGCCCAGCGCATTGGCCAGAGCAATCGAATTTAAACGCAAATAGGCCATGGTTCCCCTCCTGTGTTAGAATGTACGGCCTTAGTTTATTCTGCAGTTTGGAGCTCTCGCCGGGCCGACCAGCCTGCGGGGAGTCCGCACGGGGCGATATCTCCGGTGACATTGCAGCACTTGCGCAGGACCACCACCGTAAACAGACCATGACCGAAAATTTTGAGCAGTGAATGCTCGCAAGAGTGGTACGGCCGTTCAGACTCGTGCAGAGGTCGCCAT
>JAUZRQ010000133.1 GCA_030950365.1 Candidatus Zhuqueibacterota bacterium
GGGCTTACTATCTGGCAATTCGTCATTGCGAGGATCCGCCAGCCGGAGGAGACGACGCAATCTCCATCTTTCAAGCAAGGAGATCGCCATCCGCCAATTGGCGGATTCGCTCGCGATGACGGGTTGCCTTGCGTCTTAAAACTGTTCTAGAACGAGGCTAAAAATTTGATTATAAAGCAATTGCAGTGTAAAATTCTGATCAAAATGCATAAGCGAGTTTTCAAATAAGAGGCACAACCCATTTTTTTTCTTTGCGACTTAGCGTCTTTGGGTGAATTACTCAGGATAAGTCATTTCATTCCATCCTTATTCTACCACCCCGGATAACCACAGAGGGTTGCGATGAAACGGTTGTACCTGCTTTTCACCGTCCTGGCACTCAGCCTCAGCGCAGCAACATCTCCTGGGGCGCAAACGCCAACCGGTGGCGAGTCCGCCCCGGAAACGCGCGCCAACCGCATGGCCACGCCGCGCTCGGCGGTGCACAATTTTCTGTACTGGCTGCAGCCGTCGCACTACCGCCCGGACGTGGCGGCTCAGGCCTTTGCGGTCGATGGTTCTCTCTCGCTGGATGACCGCATCCGGCTCGCGCGGCAGCTCAAACGGGTGCTCGATGCCCGAGGCCTGTACGTGAAAATCGAAGCCATCCCGGATGATCCCGATTACCGCAATGAAATGACCGGCGAACACGAGTACATGCTGTTCCCGCAACTGCCCGAGGTCACGCTGGTCAAATCCGGCGACAAATGGCTGTTTTCACCCCAGACCCTCAAGGCCATCCCCGGGCTGTACCGCCAGACCTTCAACGCCTGGATCGAATACATGGTGGACCGGCTGCCAGCCGTCTTCAAAAAAAAGCTGCTGAATCTGGCGCTGTGGCAAATCGCCGGGGTATTTGTGCTGCTGTTTATCGGTCTGCTGGTTCGCCGCCTGGCCGAATGGTTCATCGAACATTTTGCGCAGCGGCTGGTCAAACGCACGCGCACCCGCTGGGATGAAAAAATCCTCGAAGTCAGCAGCCGGCCCGTCGGCCTGATTTTGATGACCCTCACCTACTCGGCGCTGTACAGCAACCTGCAATTCGGCGTCACCACCAATATGGTCATCCGCGTGGCGCTGCAGGTGCTGCTGTACTTCGGCATCATCTGGTGGCTCTACCGCCTCGTGGATGTGCTGGAGCTCTATCTCAAATCCATCACGTCAAAAACCGAGACCAAGCTCGACGATCAACTGGTGCCGCTTTTACGCAAGACGCTCAAAATCTTCATCGTCACCCTGGGCACCATTTTCGCGCTGCAAAACCTGAACGTCAACGTGACCTCACTGCTCACCGGTCTCGGTCTCGGCGGTCTGGCCTTTGCTCTGGCCGCCCGCGACACCCTGGCCAACTTCTTCGGCTCGGTCACCATCTTTCTGGACAAGCCGTTTCAGGTCGGCGACTGGATCATCACCGGCGACATCGAGGGCACGGTGGAAGAGGTGGGCTTCCGCTCCACGCGTATCCGCACGTTCTACAATTCGCTGGTGAGCGTGCCCAACGCCAAAATCGCCGATGCCGCCATCGACAACATGGGCGCGCGGCAGTACCGCCGTATCAAAATGCTGCTCGGCCTCACCTACAACACCACCGCCGAACAGATGCAGGCCTTCGTCGAAGGCATCCGCGCGATCGTGCAGGCCAATCCGTACACCCGCAAGGATTTCTACGAAATCCATTTTTACGAATATGGCGATTTCTCGCTCAACGTGCTGCTGTACGTGTTTCTGAAGGTGAATTCCTGGAGCGAGGAACTGCGCGAACGCCACAACATCCTGCTGGAAATTTTGCGGCTGGCCAATGAAATCGGCGTCGAGTTTGCCTTTCCCACGCAAACCATCCACGTGGATAGCTTTTATGCCGAGCATCCCCGGCAGGTGGGCAAAAAACTGCCGGTGGAAAAGATGGCCGAAATCGTTACCGAATTTGGTCCCGGCGGCAAACTGGCACGGCCGTCCGGGCCCGTGCTCAGTTACAACGGCAAAGTGGTTCAATTTGTCGCCAAAACCGACAATCCCGAATCAAGAGGCTCATCATGAAACCATGGCCTGGATGGATATTAGGGCTGTTGCTCATCTTTACGGAAGGAAACGCAATGAACGGTTACCAGTTTCTCGGCGATGTGACGCAGATCGAACAGGAAAAAAACGGCGCGCTTTTGCATTGCGGAGCCGATCGGCTACGAATCCAGTTTCTAACCGATGACCTCGTGCGGGTCACGCTGGCGCGAAACGGCGAGTGGTACGATGGGCCGGAATACGCCATCGCTAAAACCGACTGGCCCGGCGCCGAGGTCCATATCGAAGACGGCGACGAGGTTCTGATCCTGCGATCGCAATCGCTGCAGGTGCGCATCCGCAAACAGCCCTGCCGGTTGCAGTTTCTGGATTCCCGGGGCCGCGTACTCGACGAGGACGATCCGGCGTTCGGCATCGGCTGGGATGACGACGAGGTGGCCGTGTTCAAAAAACTCCACGGCGACGAGCGGTTTTTCGGCCTCGGCGAAAAGGTCGATCAGCTCGACCGCCGTGGCCGCGAGTACGTGATGTGGAACGCCGACACCCCCGGCTACAGCTACCGCACCGATCCTTTGTACCAATCGCATCCTTTTTTTATTACGCTACGAAATGGAAGCGCTTTCGGTATCTTCTTCAACAACACGTACCGAAGCGCGTTCAATATGGGCGCCGGCAACCATCGCCTGTACTACTTCCGCGCCGAAAAAGGCCCGGTGGACTACTTCTTTTTCGCCGGCCCGACGATCAAAGATGTGATCCGGCAGTACAGCGAACTGGTGGGACGCATGCCGCTGCCGCCATTGTGGGCGCTGGGCTATCAGCAGTGCCGCTGGAGCTACTTCCCGGAAAGCGAGGTCATGCAGCTTGCGCGCACCTTCCGCGACAAGCGCATCCCGGCCGATGTGATCTATCTCGACATTCACTACATGGATGAGTACCGCGTCTTCACCTTCGATCCGAAGCGCTTTCCCGATCCGCGGCGCATGCTGAAGCAGCTCCGGGAAATGGGATTCAAGGTGGTCACCATCATCGATCCGGGGGTAAAGGTCGATCCCGGCTACTGGGTGTATGAAAGCGGCGTCAAAGGCGATCATTTTATCAAATATCCGGACGGCGAGCGCTACGTCGGCGATGTGTGGCCCGGCAAAAGCCACTTTGCCAACTTCACCCGCCCGGAAACCCGCCGCTGGTGGGGCGATTTGCACAAAGCGTTTCTCGACATGGGTATCGCCGGCTTCTGGAACGACATGAACGAGCCTTCGGTGTGGGGCAAGGAGGCGCCGCTGCTGGTCGAATTCGATGAGGGCGATCGAAAGGTTTCCATCAAAAAAATCCACAACGTCTTTGGCCACCTCATGGATCAGGCCACGTTCGAGGGGTTTCGGCGATATAAACCCGATGCGCGGCCGTTTATCCTCACGCGTTCGGGATTTTCCGGCACCCAGCGCTACGCCGCAAGCTGGACCGGCGACAACATCAGCACGTTCGAGCATCTCAACATCGCCATCCGGCTGTGCCAGTCCATGGGGCTGAGCGGCATCCCGTTCGTCGGCGCGGATATTGGCGGTTTCGAACGCACGCCGTCGCCGGAGCTGTTTGCCCGCTGGATTCAGGTCGGCGCGTTCACGCCCCTGTTCCGCACGCACACTATCCTGAACACGCCCGATCAGGAGCCGTGGAGTTTCGGCGAGCGGGTGGAAGCGATCGCCCGCCGGTACATCGAACTGCGCTACCGGTTGCTGCCATACACTTACACGGCGTTCTGGCAGGCGGCGCAAACCGGTTTACCCATCATGCGGCCGCTGCTGCTGGAATTTCCGGACGAGCCCGAGGTGTACAACCGCGCCAACCACACCACCTATTTGTGGGGCGAAAAACTGCTGGTGGCGCCGGTGACCACGCCCGGCCACAGCGTGCGCAAGCTGTACCTGCCGCGCGGCGCCTGGTATTCGTTCTGGGACAACACACCGTTTGAGGGCGGACGCTATCACTACGTGGATGCCCCGCTGGAGGTGTTGCCTCTGTTTGTGCGCGGCGGTTCGGTTATCCCCATGCGCGAGGTACAGCAGTACGTGGATGAAAAACCGCTGACGGAATTGGAGCTGCGCGTCTATACCGGCAACGGGGAGTCGGAATTGTACGAGGACGACGGTCATTCCATGGCCTACGCGCGCGGCGAATGGTGCCTGACGCGGTTTTCGGTGCGGTCGGATGCCCGGGAGCTGCGGCTCACGATCCACGCGCGCGAAGGCCGGTTCCGCCCGCATGCGCGCGATTTCAAGCTGGTGCTGTGCGGCATCGCATCGGCGCCCACCACTCTGCGGCTGGATGGCCAGACTCTGGCCGCAAAAAACTGGCAATTCGATTCGGAGCAAAAATCGGTCACGTTGCAATTCCGAGATGACGGGAAGGAGCATGAAATCGAATGCCGGTGGTAACAGGTGCTTTGCCTCTGCAAACCAAACGTTTCTGATGAATCCGCCATTTTATAATTGATCTTTAGAAATAATTTCGATAACCTTTTGCTGACTTATTCGTCCTGATAAAAAACAGGGGATGGCCTTTTTTAAATCGTCCTTTTGCCGCCCCTTTCCTTGACTAAAATCAACCTCATGCAAGCAACCGCCCACGGACCGTTCTGGCTGCGAGAACGTTATCTACAGGGGGCTGCCCCGCGCTCAACGCAATTCCGGTAAAGCGTGAACCGTAGTGCAGGAGGTGAACCATGCATTTCAACCGATTTTCCGGCCGACTCGTGGCAGGCGCATTCGTCATGCTGGCTTTCGTTGCTCCGATGCAGGCGCAGTCTCAGAGCGCGACGTCCGGCGCCAACGATCACCGGTGGGCGTTTTCGGCCACCCTGTTTGCTCCCCGGTTTCAGGAAGTGGCCATTGGCAAAAAGCTGTCCCGGCAGACCATGCTGCTGGTTTCGGTGGCCTTGCAGTGGAACCAGACGAAAACCGAAACAGACGGGAATACATCGCCGGGCACGGAAACGGGGCGGACACTGGGCCTCCAGCCGGAGCTGCGCACCTACAGCTACCGCTCAGACCGGCTGGCAACCTACTGGGGCGTGATGCCATTCTGGTTTTCCTCACGATCCGACCTGGAGGCTCCGGGCAGCCCGGCCACCCAGCAAAGCCGTACATTGTCGCTGGGGATCAATTTGACCCTTGGCGTGGAATACGAGCTACTGCCGAACTTCAGCGCGGCCATACACCTGCGCCCCCTGGGATACGCCTATTCCAAAAACGAGCCGTCCGACGGCTCCCAGACCACGCGCCATCAAATCCGTATCGATCCGGCGCCGGTGCTGGTGATGCGAATTTATTTTTAAGGAAAGGGTGACTTTACCACCACAGGTATGCGGGAAACCTCAGCGCCTCGTTGAGGCGCTGAGGTTTTGAGAAACAATGAATTCCCTGATTTTTCTCTGCGGACTTAGCGCCTCTGCTAGAAAATGAAAAAGACACTGATCCAACACCGTTTGCAACGGTGTTTTGCTCACCTGAGCAAATTACGGCGAGTGAAGACGGGGTCGGAGACCCCGTCGGATCGGATGCGTACTAAAAGCTTTTGTTTCCACACAAAGCTACGAGGCCACAAAGAACAACTTTGCAAGCACAGCGCCTCTGCGAGAGATCATTTTTTTCTTGATTCAATTTATGAAGTATCCAAATTAGTGGCCTTAATGGTCAAAATTTTTTCCAGTTCGGCAAAGGGATCGCCACGCGCGCTTCAGCGCGCTCGCGATGACGGGTAAGGTTAAAATCACCATACCGTGCCGATCCGCATCATATGGGTTCTATTTTTTCTCGAAATCGTACCTTTCAGAAGGATCCGGCTTCCGCCTTTGTGCCATTGTGGTGAATATAATATCCACACAACAAAGCCGCAAAGTACCTCATCACTTCAAATATTCCGCAAACCACGCATGCAGGGTTTTCCACCACAGCTCGGCATTGCGGGGTTTGGTGACGAAATGATCTTCGTCCGGGAAATACAGAAACTTGCTCGGCACGCCCATGCGCTGCAGCGCGGTGAAGGCTTCGAAGCCCTGCGACACATCCACGCGGAAATCCTGCTGGCTGTGCACGATCAGCATCGGCGTTTTGAAATGCTTCACGTAGCTCGACGGCGACCACTTGCGATACAGCTCCGGATTTTCCCACGGCGGGCCACCCATTTCCCATTCCGGAAACCAGAGCTCCTCGGTGCTGCCGTACATGCTCACTAAATTGAACACACCGTCGTGCGCCACCAGGCATTTGAACGGCTGCTGATGGCCTTCGAACCAGTACATCATGTAGCCGCCGTAGCTGGCGCCGGCCGCCGCCATGCGATCGGCGTCGATGAACGGATAGGTTTGAACCACGTATTCCCAGCCGCGCTTCAAATCCTCGAACACCTTGCCGCCCCAGTCGCGCGAAATTTCATCAGTAAACTTCTGCCCGTAACCGGTGGAGCCGCGCGGATTGACCATCACCACCACATAGCCGGGCGCGGCGAACATTTGCGCATTCCAGCGGTAGTGGAAGCTGTCGTGCCAGGCGCCCTGGGGGCCGCCGTGCACAAGATAAATCAGCGGGTATTTCTTGTTCGGGTCGAATTTAGGTGGCTTCAACATCAATCCATGCACGCGCGTGCCGCCCGCGCCTTCGAACCAGAACTCTTCCAGTGGATTCATCTCCAGCCTGGACAGCAGATCACCGTTTATATCCGTGAGCGGCCGGGCATTTTTGCCATTGCCATCGGCGATCCACACATCGGCCGGGTGGTTGATGGCCTGACGCAGAAACACCAGTTTGCCCTGCCGCGTGACCCGCAGACTGGTGTTGAACGACTTGCGTGTGAGCTGCCAGACGTCACCGCCCTTGATGGACACGCGAAAAATCGAATAATAGCCCTGATCATCGGCGAGGAAATAAATGTATCTCGATTTCGGACCCCACACGATGTTGCGCGCCGATCGGTCCAGATCGGCCGTAAGGCTGCGGTGCTCGCCGGTGCGGCGGTCGTACAGCATCACCTCCTGCCGATCCGATTCGAATCCTGGCCGCCGCATGGCCAGATAGGCAATATAGCGGCCATCCGGCGAATACACCGGATTGTTGTCGTTGGCCTTATTGGGGGTCAATCGCTTTTCCGGACCGCCGTCCAATGGGCGCACGAACAGGTCGTTGTTGGTACTGAGCGCCACCACGGGATCCGTATTCTTCACGTAGCAGACCTCTTTACCGTCCGGCGAGATGGCGTAGTCCGGGCTGCCGCCAAGTGCGATGGGCGGCGAATCATAATCACCGGGGGTGAGATCACGGAAGCGGCCATCATCGACCGAGGCGATGAACACATGGTTGCGCTTGCCCTCGGTCCATTCGTTCCAGTGGCGGTACAGCAGTCGATCCCAGATTTGCGCTTTGACCGGGTTGTTTGCCCGGGCCTCCTCTCGCGCCCGGTTGCAGGCGTCGTCCGGACAATCGGGGTAGACGCGCGAGTGGAACAGGATATGGCGGCCGTCCGCCGACCACACCGGCCCGATGGCGCCGGTGGAAATGTCCGTCAGTTGCCGCGCCTCGCCGCCATCCACCGGAATGAGGTAAATTTGCGGTGAGCCGCCGCGGGTGGAAATAAACGCAATGGTTTTGCCATCCGGAGACCAGCGCGGCTGGAAGTCGCCGGCCGGCGAGTTGGTCAGTTGCCGCGGCTCGCCGCCGCGCGTCGAAACCAGCCATATATCGCTGTTGCCGCGGTTGCTTTCCTTGCTGTACACCGTAACCGTGAACGCCACCCACCGGCCATCCGGCGACGGCTGCGGGTCGCTCACGCGTTTCACGGAAATGAAATCGTCGAAGGTGATGGGATGCCGCTCCTGGGCGAAGCCGGCGGCAATCCATAAAAGCACAACCACAAAAATCCAGACGATCCTGCGCATGGTCTTTCTCCTTCTCATAAAGTTCATGCCAAACCACCCCCGGGCAATATAACAATTCACCGATCAAAAGCAAGGCCTCCAGCACGGGACCGTCGGTGGTAGTAGGCACTGATAATCGAAACCACACACCTAAAAATTAGCCTCTTTGAGTCAAAGATTAATGAAATATTTCCTGCTTCAAAAAGAGATTGACACATTGAATCCAATCTATTAAATTGAGTTATCATAATGAGATAGATTCCTTATAAAAGGGTCTATACAATGGCACAGAATGCAAAATCCACCATAATCGATAAGGCTTCCTTTTCGATTTCTGAATCGTTCGAAGAGTTAACGAAAGAGGACAAAACCTATTGGCACAATCGAACGCCTGAGGAGCGATTGACCTATATGGAAATTCTACGAAGGATTAATTATGGAGATAAAGCTACCGCAAGACTTCAAAGAGTTCTTGAAATTGCTGAAGGCCCATAACGCAAAAATCGGCTCTCAAAACACCAGACACCTTGTAGGCGCCTGGTGTTTTTCTGGCGTTCTCCTGATCATTCCCATCGCTCTCTTTGTGCCATTGTGGTCTCCCCCAAATCATAAAAAAAGCCCGTAAGAACTTCCGGTTCTTAACGGGCTTCTTTGGGGGATGGAAGGCACACAGGTTGCCTTCCACGGCAGTCTCCGGGTCGCCCCGGATTCTCTACTCGTCCCGACCCATCATGCGGTAGGTCAATTT
>JAUZRQ010000134.1 GCA_030950365.1 Candidatus Zhuqueibacterota bacterium
AAAAGATGAAGTGATGTCGGGAGCGCGCGTTTACGTCGAACTTCTTGAAATACTTGCCGGTAGTACGCCATTCGCATTGTGAAAAAGCTGACTGTGCTTGTCTTTATGGCTGCATTGCTTCAGAATATTTTGTATGGTTCTCCAGGCCAACTCTCGAATGTTCTTCAGTTCATTTTCGGAAAAATATAGTCGAATTAAATCCACGAGGTCATCGCAGTTCCCCTGCGCATACAGATTGTGTAATGCACTGATTCGTTCTTCTTCAATATTGGAGTAAAGTGCCAGCCGAAAGCCAGTGAGGTAAATATCTTTCAAAAACTTCTCGGCCTTCTCTCTTTCGATAATGTCCAGATTCAGCAACTGTTCCAGATGATTGCCGACGAGCCAGATCATATCCATGCTCTTGTAAATGGCATCGCTTAAACGCCGGTTGGCTCCCTCGGCTTTTTGTTCAAATTCCTGCTGACTTTGTTCGAGCTTTTTCAGATATTCTGTTCTCACCATGGTCAGATCACTGCGCATCTGTTTCAACTGATCGCGATATTGCAGCGTAGCAAAAATGCCAAAGCCGCCAAAGATCAGCGCCACCACGGCTACCAACATCGAGAACCGTTCAAAGATGTTATCCAGGCTATTGGAGCGGTCTGCAATGGCCACATCGGTCAAATGCGTGGCGAGTGTAATTAGCCGTGCGTTTAGCGAATCTAGCGCGGCCTGAAGTTCCTTTTGATGACTCGATCGCTCCAGCAATACATATTCAATTTTGGAAGTAATCTGCTGGAGGTCGTTTCTGACTCGATCGAGCATGAATTGGCGCGTTTCCGTGTGCCGTGGCTCAAAGATGTTGTGGTAAAGCATGGACTGGACAACCACAAAAGCCCCTATAGTAAAAAGGAAAATGATACTCAAAGGCCAGAATCCGACCTTCTGAGAGGCTAACCAGCGAAATAAGCGCTTTAGAATGAAGTCCTGTCCGGATTTATGTTCTTCATTCATTGCTCCACCTCTTTGCTATTGCGCAATTTTTCAATCGTGGCTTTCAACTGCCCGTAGGCCACGGGTTTTACAAAAAAGTGAGCCACTTTGCCTTCTAATTCCTCTTCATAAGCCGCATTTGCCGTCAGCACGATGATAGGAATCTGGAATTCAGGGATCTGCTTAAGCCGTTCAAGTAAGAGAAATCCTGTACGCAATCCGAGGTCCGCTTCCGGAACATCGAAATCACCATCGGCGGGCATCATGATATCCAAAATGATGATTTCGCAGATATCCGGTTCTTCCCGCAGCAGATCATAGGCTTTTTGCACGCTGGAGATTTGTTCTACTTTGTAATTATCCGACCGCAGCATATCGATCGTTGCGCGCATGCGTCTCACTTCGTCATCGATCAACAAGATGTTATATCGCTCTTTCATGAATACCCCCCTTTCTTTGGTCAGAGGTTAGTGTGGTTGTTTTTGGGCAAAAACACCGTAAATTCGGTTGGATTTTCGAGTTGGGTCAGCCGCAGGTCGCCGTTCATGTTTTTCATGATTTTTTTCGAAATATAGAGGCCAAGTCCGGTCCCGGTCACTGCTCCCATGTGCGCATTCATTCCCCGGGCAAACATTTCAAAAATGCGCGCGGACTCATCTTTGCGCACGCCAATGCCCCAGTTTCGAAAAATCAAAAGAATCTCATTGGCATTTTCCTGGCAGATGATTTCAATCGGATTGCCCCCCGGGTGCGAATATTTGATGGCATTGACGAGCAGATTGAACACCACCTGTTCCAGATGAAACCGATCTGCGTGGATGTTCGGGAACTGGCCTTTCAGCTTGATGTCCAACCGTTTTTCCTTTGCCTGCCCTTTCAAAAGCGTTTGTATGCGCTCAACCAATTTAAACAGCGAAATCTCCTGTTTCGGCATTTGTTGAAAGGCTGCCTCATTGCGTGTGAATTCTTCGCGAATATTCGAAATCAGGTAATTCAGAAAATCCACTTCATCCAAAAGGAAATCGAACTGCGCTTCGGGGTCTTTCAAATGCTTTTTATCTTTATGATACTTGCGCAAATACTCCACGGTGGTACGAATGCCCTGCAGCGGCGAGGTGAATTCATGCGCCACGCTGCCGAGGAAATTCATGCGCTTTTTATTCAGCTCTTCCAGTTTGCGGATATTGAACCGGTTTTCGATCAGCGCGCCGATGATGCCCAGCGTAATCTCGAGCAGCTCCAGGTCGGCTTTGGTGAACGCACTGGTAACCAGACTGCGCTCCTGCACTTTATTGATGCACCGCACCACGGCGATGATCTCGCTGGACGAATTCCGAATGGGAGCCGCGATCATGGCACGCGGCGGTGTTTTCGTCGTCTCCAAAAAGTGATTCGATTCGCTGATGCGCTTGCCATCCCCGTAAATCATTACCGGCCGCTTATCCAGAAACACCCGGCCAAGCGTGGTATTCCACACGGAAAAAATGGATTTATTCAATTTCCTGGCTGTCTCCGGGGAATCATCCGTGGTGCCTTTTAGCACCAATTCGGTTTTCTTTTCGTTCAGTTCAAAAATCGAACAGGCCTCGGTGCGGATGACTTTCCTGACCAGCTTGGCCACGTTGTGGTAAAACTCGGTTTCGTCACGCACAAGCAATTGATCCAACCCCTTTCTCAACATGGTCAGTTGGGTGTAGCGGCGACGGTACCGCGCATTTTCCAGGCTCACTGCGGCCAGATCGGCAAATTCCAACAACTGATTCCGAATTCCTGTATCGTTCACAAAATCTTCATCCGGATGCAGGCAGACCACACCCATGATTTCTTTACGCCGTCGTAGCGGAATCGCCATGAATTTGTGAGTTTCAAACCGATCGATGAATTCATGCCAGGCATAGCCTTTTTCCTTGCGAATATCCTCGCGATAAAAGATCTCTCCACCATTTTTGCTATTCAGGACCAACTCGCGACCAATGACGCTATTTTCCACATCAATACACCGTTTTTCCTCCGGGATTCCTTCTGCGAAATGGCCTTCTTCCGGATGATAGGCACGCAGGATCAGTTTGGGTTTGGCTTCAAAATCATCCTCAAACGGAATCCAGAGTTCGGCATATTTGCATCGCGTCATGGCCGCGATGCTCTCCAAAATATCGCCGACAATCTCGTTCAGATCGTCTTTCAAGGCCAATTCACGCAGGCGGCGCTCAGTATCGGCGATTTTTTTCAACTGAATTTGCAATTGATAATTGGCAATGGCTCCGGAAATCTCCTTGGCCACGGTTTGAACAACATCCTCGTCTTCTTCGGTGAAGCCGCTCAGATGCAAGGTCTGATCGCTATCCAGCCGGTTGCTCACGCGAATGATTCCAATAGGCGCCATTTCGCCGGGTTGAATGCGCTTTAAAATCAGCGTGAACAAACAATTGCGGATTTCTTTTTTTTCGCAGAATGGCTCCATACACCGCCCAAGGGGGGTATCGGGCACGTTTTGATTCGCTAAGTTATCGTAGCGCCCCACACGCCAGGAACGATCCTGGCCTTTTTTGATGATGAACTCGTGGTGGGAATCAATCACGGTCTCGTCTTTCAAGAGCGACATGATGGACTGGTTTCGATACTGCTCATGCACCCAGAGGCCCCGGCGCTCGAACACGTGGTTTTCCAGACCGACAAACACCTCACAGGCCATGGCCGACAGGTTTTTCCCGATCGCTGCCGCCAGATCCTGAAAATCCACTTGCATGATCGACTGCTTACCATCCGGAGCCGTTAATTGATTTACGCGTTCGATGATGCTGCGATACAGAGTGGCCAGCTCATTGGAACGCCGCAATCGCCGGACGTTCTCGCGGTCCTGATTGCGCAAAAACGAAGCCGTCATGGTCAGAATGAAAGCGAATACCGTGCTGACCAGAAATTGGAACCACTCGAATTGATTTCGCTCCAGGCTGAGAATCAGATAAATGCCGATGAACACCAAAAAGCTGCTCACCGCTCCATATGTCACCGGAATATTTCTGCGAGGGTGCTTTGCACGGATGAGATACGGAAAATAATAAGCATGAAACACGATCAGGACAAAGCTGGCATGGTAAAACGGGCTGTTGATCCCCCCCGTCGGGCCGGCTGCGTATATAATAAAGCCAGCATCGATGGGCAGCGAGGCGGCGATTAGAATCCGTTTTAATCGCCTATTTTGGGGCGTGGGATTCTTGTCATCTCTGCGTATGGCCCAGATCAATATGAGCGACCAGAGGAGGAACAGGGAAAACATCCAGCCTAATCCGCGGAAGTGCAGCGGCAAATAGCCCAGTTGTAGCAAAGCGTAAAAAACGAAAGTCCCAATCAGCAGGATGATGCGAGCCAGACAAAAGACCCGGTCGTCGATTTTTCGTTGCATGTATCCATGCCCCCCATGTTGGTGCATCCGACTTTTTTCGACGCTGTGACGTGCGAGGAAGGAAAGTGCGAGAGGCCGTAATCCTGAGCTGCGGCGAAGATGCAGGTTACTTTATTGTATTATTTTTCTTGCGATATGGTTCCGCCTAGTGGAATAAAAATGCAAACCGAAAGGCTCATCCCCCAAATTTCTTGCATTTGAATGAGATTCTTGCTAAAATAAAGACTCAAAATTTGGCACTTTGTTCAATCATTCCGGCAGCAACTCAGGATTTAACATGAAGGACGACCAGCATGTTCGATCTCAAATTTATCCGCGAAAATTTGGATTTGATTCAAAAAGCCGTTGAGCAAAAACGCGAGAAGGTGGATTTATCGCCATTCCGGCCTCTGGATGAGGAGCGCCGCAAACTGCTGGCGGAAGTGGAACAGCTCAAAGCCTACCGCAACCGGGTGTCGCAGGAAATTGCCGAGCTAAAAAAGCAAAAGCAGCCGGCTGACGACAAAATTGCCGAAATGCGCGAGATCGGCGCCAAGATCAAGGCCATGGATGAGCGCGTCAAAGAGATCGAAGGCCAGTTGTACGAGATTCAAATCCGCATCCCCAACATCCCGCATCCGTCCGTGCCGGTGGGCACCAGCGAAGCAGACAACGTCGAGATCAAGCGCTGGGGCGAGATTCCCACCTTTGACTTCGAGCCAAAACCGCACTGGGACCTGGGCGAGACCCTCAAGCTCATCGATTTCGCCGGGGGCGCCAAAGTGGCCGGCTCGTTTTTCGTCAATTTCACCGGGCCGGGCGCCAAATTGGTTCGCGCGCTGATCAATTTCATGCTGGATTTGCATATCGAGAAGCACGGCTATACCGAAGTCTTTCCGCCATTTTTGGTCAACCGGCAGACGATGTTCGGCACCGGCCAGTTGCCCAAGCTGGAAGACGACATGTACCATGTGGAGCGCGAGGACTTCTTCCTCATTCCCACGGCGGAGGTGCCGGTGACCAACTTGCTCGCCAACCAGGTGCTGCGCGGCGAGGACCTGCCGATTTACTACACCGCCTACACACCCTGCTTCCGGCGCGAAGCCGGCGCCTACGGCAAGGACACCAAGGGCCTGATGCGTTTGCACCAGTTCGACAAAGTGGAAATGGTGAAATTCGTGCTGCCGGAAACCAGCTATGACGAGCACGAAACCCTGCTGCAAAACGCCGAAGAAGTGCTGCAGTTGCTAGAGCTGCCGTACCGGGTGCTCAACCTCTGCACGGCCGATTTGAGCTTTGCTGCGGCCAAGTGCTACGACATTGAGGTGTGGGCGCCGGGCGTCAACAAATGGCTGGAGGTATCGTCGTGCAGCAATTTTGAAGATTTCCAGGCGCGGCGGGCGAACATCCGCTTCCGGCGCAAGCAGGGCGAGAAGCTCGAATACGTGCACACCCTCAACGCCTCCGGGCTGGCGCTGCCGCGAACCATCATCGCGATTTTAGAGAATTACCAGACCGACGAAGGCACCGTGGTGGTGCCAAAAGCGTTGCGAAAATACCTGGGCGTGGATATTTTGAAGTAGGCATTGTGTTTGGAAAAGATATTCTTTCACGGAGGCGCTGAGCGCGCAGAGGGGAGTCAGGTGAAGCTGTGTTTTTAAAACTCAGCGATCTCTGCATGCTCTGCGAGAGATTTTCTTTGTGCTTTTCTTTTCTTATGTCAGGGCAGTACCTTCTATTAAGTTAAACATTCATTTATTCCACATTCGCACAAACCCTTAAATTGCATGATCCCATCGACCTATAAAATCCGGCAGACCATCTGCGAGGTCGGGCAGCGGCTATACCGTTTCCGCATGGTGGCGTCCAACGATGGCAACATCAGCTACCGCATCGACGATGGCCACATCATCGCCACGCCCACCGGAGTGTGTAAGGGCGATATGACCCCCGAACGGCTGGTGACCGTGGATATTCACGGCCGGGTGAAGGGCGGCGGCCGGCCGTCCAGCGAGCTCGCCATGCATCTGTTCATCTACCAACAGCGCCCGGATGTGTCTGCCGTGGTGCATGCGCATCCGATTTACGCGACGGCGTTCGCCACCGCCGGGCTGGCGATGAATGAATGCGTGCTGCCGGAAATCGTGCTCACCCTGGGCGCCATTCCACTGGCGCCGTATGGCACCCCCAGCACGCACGAACTGCCGGATAGTTTGCGGCCCTATGTACAGGATCACGACGCCATTCTGCTGGCCAATCACGGTGCGGTCACCTTCGGCCGCGATTTGTGGGATGCGTATTTCAAAATGGAGCGGCTGGAGCACTACGCGCAAATTCTCTTCCTGGCGCGCCAGCTCGGCGGCGAACGGGGACTGGCCTCGCCGGAAGTGGAAAAGCTGCGCGAAATCCGGCAAAAATTCGGTCTGAGCGGCCCGGCACCGGAATGCATCGTGACCGATATGCGCCAGCACCACGGCGACGATTGCCAGTGCGGCAAACGCACGCAGGCATCCGGAACCGATATCAAGCGGCTGATCGACGACATTTACCAGGAAGTCAAACACGATTTCTGGCCGGAGCGGCGTTCCGGTCGCAGCAACTGATCCTGTGGAATCATCTCAGAACTGGAATTTGAATGCGGAGGGAAACGCATGCCGAACCCGGGCTGGCTTTCGGTTTTACCACCGGTTCTCGCCATCGTGCTCGCCATCTGGACCAAGCAGGTATATCTTTCGCTGTTTCTCGGTATCTGGCTCGGCTGGACCATTCTCGCCGACGGCAACCCCATTCTCGGCCTTCGCGATGCGCTGGAAGCCTGCATCAACGTGTTTCAGGATCCCGGCAACACCAAGGTGGTGGCCTTTAGCGCGCTGGTGGGTGCCTTGCTGGCGTTTACGCAGCATTCCGGTGGCGTGCACGGCTTCATCAACTGGATCAGCCGGCGGGGATTCATCACCACGCGGCGCCGGGCCGGATTGCTGGCCATGAGCATCGGCCTGGTCATTTTCGTCGAATCCTCCATCACCGCATTGGTGACCGGCGCGGTGTGCCGCCCCATTTTCGACAAACTGAAAATCTCGCGCGAAAAGCTTGCCTATTTTTGCGATTCGACCTCGGCCCCAATCTGCATCCTCATCCCGCTTAACGCGTGGGGCGCGTACATCATCGGCCTGCTCCAGAATCAGGGCTACGAGGCGCCGCTATCGATGATGCTCAGCGCTCTGCCGCTGAATTTTTACGCTATTCTGGCCTTCGCGTTTGCGGTGTACATCGCCGTCACCGGCCGGGATTTCGGCCCGATGGCGCGAGCGGAGCGCCGCGCCCGCGAAACCGGACAGGTGTTGCGGCCCGGCGCCGAGCCGCTGGTTTCCAAAGAGCTCACCGAGCTGCAGCCGAAACCCGGCGTTCCGCACCGCATGCGCAACTTCATCGTGCCCATCGCGGTCATGGTGGCCATGATGCCCGTGGGGCTGTACCTCACCGGCGACGGCAACATCATGCAGGGCTCGGGCTCCACGTCGGTGTTCTGGGCCGTGCTGGCCGCCACCGGCATCGGCGCGATCATGTACCTGTGGCAAAACATGTTCACCCTGCACGAAATCACCGATCTGTTTTTCAAAGGCTTTGGTGGGCTCATGCCGCTGGCGCTCCTGATGATGTTCGCCTTCGCCATCGGCAAAACCACCGGCGAACTGAAAACCGGCCATTACGTCGCCGGCCTTGCGGATCAGTTTCTGCATCCGTCGCTGGTGCCGGCCATTTTATTCCTGATTGCCTGTTTCATCGCGTTTTCCACCGGCACCTCCTGGGGCACCTTCGCCATCATGATTCCCATCGCCGTGCCCATGGCCAAACTGCTGGGCACCGCCGAACCCCTGGCCATCGCCGCGGTGCTGGGTGGCGGCATTTTTGGCGATCACTGCTCGCCGATTTCCGACACCACCATCATTTCGTCCATGGCCTCGGCTTCGGATCACATCGATCATGTGAACACGCAATTGCCATACGCTCTGACCGTGGCTGCCGTGACCCTGGTGTTGTATCTCGTCGCCGGAATCATCAGCTAATCAAACGGATCCTGCCCATGAAACGGCTCGTTCTGCCATCCCTGTTCGTGTTGGCGTTGATCATTGTGCTCGGGCTCCAGCAATTCGAGGGAGATCGGCAGACTTCCACGGCGCGCCGCCCGGCGGCCAGCAGCCGTTTTCTGGCCGTGATCTATCCAGAGCGCTCGCCGCTGCGCGACGATTATCTGCGCATCATCCACGAACTGCAATTGCGCTCGCGCTACTGGCGCGTACGGGCCGTGCCGGATCGCGCGCTGGACACCCTGTCCGCGATCGCGCGACGGATGGCCGTCGGCCCGCCAGAGTGGCTGATGCAGCACCGCCTGATTGCCCCCTCGCGCCTGCCGGTACGATTTGACAAAAACGGCTTCTCCATCGCTGGCCGCGGGTACCGCCAGCCCGCGGATGTATTGTTGCTACGCGTCCCGCGCGCATCCGAAACGGATCCGCCAGTGACCGTGATCACCGGAAACGAGGAGCGCAAGCTGCTGCGCTTTCTGGAGACCGGCTACCGGTTCTGGCGCCGTCCCGGCGACTACTCGATTTACCGCGGCCAGGCGCTCATCGCCTGCGGTTTCGTCGATCCCAGAACCGGAAGGGTGATCGCAGAGACGAATTTCGTTTCCGACCGGCGGCGGGTGTTTGCGGATTCGTTTTTTATCGTCGAGGCCATCGGCGCCATTGCCGAGGACCGGCTGCCGAATTTTCTGCAACGCCAGCGCCAGGCCCTCGCTCGACTGTTTTCGCGGCTGCACATCCCGCAGCGGCAACGGGCGCGACTGCTCCCCATCCGGCTGCGACTGTATGGCAGCGCCGAGGCCAAAACCCTGGGCACCCGGAATCCGGAGTTTGCCAGTTGGTCGCCCGGGGACTCGCTGGTGCATATCGTGTTTCATGACGATTACCAGGGCGAGGATTTCGCCGCCATTGCCGAGCGCGTGCTGGATCGCTGGACGGGCGGCATTCAAAACCGCCTGGTGCGCCGGGGGGCCGGCATCGCGTTCTCTCACAACTGGGGCGGCGAAGGCTATCGCGTGTGGGCCGGGCGATTGTTTCATGCCGGGCTATTCCGACCGTGGGCAGATGTGATGCGTTCGTCGCGCTTCAACCGGCCTTCGCCGCTCCTGGCCGGGCCGCAACTGGCCAGCTACATCGAGTTTCTGCTGCAATCCGAGGGCCCCGACCGTTTGCGCCGGTGGTTGCATTCGGTGCCCTCCGCACCGTCAGAAAAAGCACATTCGGCGTATTTTCCGGCGCAGCGGCAGCGGGCCTGGCAGGCGTGGTGCGAACGCGCCCTGCCCGAAATTCCGCCTTCAAAGCTCCCTCCGCCAACAGAGTTCATTCGCGGATTTTGCTTTGCCCACGAGGGCTATTCGGTGTACAATGGCTACATGGGCCGCACCGCCTTCGCATCCCTGCGGCGGCTGCGCGAGCTGGGTGTCAACGGTATCTCGATCACGCCGTTCGGCTACATCCGTGATCCGCACCGGCCAATGCCGCTGATCCGCAGTGAATCCGCCGGCTCCGAAAACGACGCCAGTCTGGTAGCTTCGGCCGCCTTTGCGCGCCGTCTCGGCATGTCGGTGATGCTGAAACCGCACATTCTTCTGGCCGGTGGCGGCCACTGGGGCTGGCCGGGCGATGTGGTGATGAAAAATCCGGACGACTGGCCGGCCTTCTTTCGTCATTACCGCGACTGGATCACGCATTACGCCATGCTGGCGCAGATGTACCGTTTCGACCTGTTGTGCATCGGCGTGGAGCTGACGCAGGTCACGCGTGGCCATGCAACTGAATGGCGCGAGCTGATTCAGCACGTGCGCCGCTTTTACGGTGGCCCATTGACCTACGCCGCCAACTGGGGCGAGGAGTTTGAAAACGTGGCGTTCTGGGAGGCGCTGGATTTCATCGGCGTCAACTGCTATTATCCGCTTTCGGCAGATTCCAGCGCCAGTCTCGGCGAGCTGAAACAGGGCGCCAGGCGGGTGGTTCAAAAAATTGAAGCCGTGGCGCGGATACACGGAAAGCGCGTGCTCATCACCGAAATCGGCTTTGCCAGCCGGCCCACGCCATGGGTGCAGCCGCACCGCGATGGCCGCGGGGCCCCGCCCGATCCGCAGGCGCAGGCGATGGCCTATGAAGCCATGTTCGAGGCGCTGTATGACCGCCCCTGGTTGGCGGGCCTTTACTGGTGGAAATGGCCTACCGTTTTATCGGATGGCGGCCCCGGCCATGCCGGTTTCACTCCCAATGGTAAGCCGGCGGAGGAAGTGGCAAAAACATGGTTCAGCCGCCGCTGGCCTCATTGAGTTTGGGTCATTGGCACAGCTAAGCACACAATCGATTCAATAAATTTTTCTTGACAATGCAGTTTTTTATTTTTTAAATAGTTAAAAAGCCATTTCATCATGCCTATCTCCAATCGCTTTTTACCGTAGCAGCCAATTTTCAATTCATTGGAAGCGTTGTTAATTATTCAGCCTTGCCTAAAATTTCGATATTTGTTTTGACATTCCGGTTCTGATAACTGGCGGATACTGGAATCTCTTTCGCCAGCCTGAACCGGAATATGAGATTTCGGCATTTCAGCGGCGCCCATTGGGTCGCAACTGAAAGCCCGAATGACAAAGCTTGCTTCATGGTAGATGGTTGACGTAATTATCCATAGAAACAGATATCATAAATGCAATCTTTTTTTTGACGCTCATCACGTCTTTCATTCAGGCATCCCATGTAAACCAAATATACGCCAACTTAGGAGATGCTCCTGCTACCTTAATGGATTGTGAACAATAAAACCTTATTTTTTATAACAAAGCCAATAAGGAGGGGGGACATGTGTCTTTTTTCTTCTTGTTGTGACAAGCCCAAGCCGGAGGCCAAAGAGAAAAAGTGTTCCTGCCACCCGTGCTTGAAATGCATCCAGCTTCTAATCACATATGTGATTATCGCATTCATTGTGCTTTCCACCATTCATGGGCTTGCTGTGGTGGGGTATTCTTTTATTTCTCCAGCGCCGCTGGATCAGGATTTTGAAACGGTTTATCGGGCGTTTGCCGGGCTCATCGGCGGTCTGCTCACCGGCGCTGGTGGAGGCAGGATATCCCCCGGAACGGCCCTTCCCGTGAAAACAATTGCGATCCTGATCGATTCATTTTCATCTCGAGAGCCCGCTTATGCTCTGCGTTCCGAGCTCAGGCGAAAACGGTATTATGCTCAGGTAGTTGATTTCAATAATCGGTTCTACGTGGTTATTCAAGGAATCAGGTCTTTTCGTTTAGCGCAAAAATATGTGCGTGATTTGCGCAGAGATGGCTATAGAAAAGCCAGTATCATTATGGAAACGATTTCTTAGAATACCTTATATCGATCGAGAACTATCAAGTTGCAGTTTCGACTCGTCCTATTATCATCCTTTTTCAGCGAAAAATTCTTCTCACATGCTCTCCAACGTGTGCTTATAAATTTATAGCTCCTATTGCATTCCCACCGAATTTCCTTGCTTTTTTCTTTTTGATTTTTTAGCATTTATCAAGACCAACCTTTCACCCAAATCGGGGGGATGAATGGCGGAAGAATGGAACGCAACCGTGAAACTTGTGAAGGGTCCACCAAAGCCCCCGCCAAAAAAGCCCGTTGACAAACTCATTGATTTTTTGTGTAAGTTCGGGCTTGGTTTACTGGTGTTCCTCTTTTGGAAGCAATGTTCCGGAGGCTGAGGAAAACGTGAGGAGGTGACAAACAGGAAGTTGAATCAAACGACAGGAAAGCACCGTGTGGGATAAGCTTGGCAAGGCCATCGCAAAGTTTCTGCAGTTCTCGTGGGAAGTCCTGAAGTGGGCCCTGATCATCGGCCTTGGGTATGTCATCTATGAACTGGGCGGAATGGAAGGTACATGGCCAGACAAATTGAAAGCCATTCCGTCCATTATTTTACGGGAATACGCCGCGACCGGCGCTCGCGGCGCGCCCAATGTCAATTTCATGACCATTCTAATCGGCTCGTCCCGAAATGTTCAAACCGCACAGCGCCTGATGGATGATATGCGGCAAAAGCGGATCAGTGGGCGTATATTATCACAAAAAGGACAGTACTACGTTATCACCGGCTCCTATGGTTCGCGCAGTCAGGCTGAAGCCGACCTCAAACGGATCCGGGACAAAGGCTTTTCCAGAGCCAAAATCATCACACCGTAAAATCCAGATCAGGCCCTTTTAATCAAGTGGCACCGTAGTCGAGAGGACATGGCCCGTGCCTCCGAGTGAAAAATCGGACAAATTCTATCTCATTGTTGGCAAAATCGTCGTCTTCATTGCAAGATGGCTTTTTTATATCGCCCTGTTTTATATTGCCTTCATGATGGGCAGCAAGCAGGGTACCCTCAAAGAACGAGCCAAACAGGTCGAGTTCCCGAAAATCAAAATCATTTTTCCGGGAGCCAACCAGCCATCCGGTTCACCGCCGGACGAAAGCCCGAGCCCGGGCGCCTACCTCATCTGGGCGGGGAGTTTCGATAACTATAGCCATGCCGAAGCGCTGCTGGCCGAATTGCACAGCAAGCGCATCAACGGTTACATCAGCGAAGAAGCCGGCCAGTATCATGTGTATGTCGGAGAATTTCACTCCGAACACCGCGCCCAGGCGGTCCTGCAGCAGGTGCATCAGCAGGGCTTCGATGAGGCTACCATCATCACCCCCGCTACCTTTTGACCGGTTACCGGCTTATTGAGGTTCTGTCACCTTTTTCTCCTGTTTCCGTCTTGCCTCATTGACCAGCAAGTGCGCCTGCCGCACCGGCTCGGGCAACCGGAAACGATCGGTCGCCTGCAGCACCAGCCGTACGCTGTCTTCCACACTAATCCAGTGACCGGGTGAAACGAACACCGGCTTAACTCCGCTACGCGTGCGCACCACCGCGCCGATAACCTCGCCGTGATACCTCAGCGGCGAGGAGGCCCCTTTCACTTTGCCAACGGGTTCATATTCACCGACCAGCCGGTTTTTGGCGCAGCCCGCCGTGGGCAACCGCAGCCAAAGTCCCATGTGACTGGCAATGCCCATCCCCCGCGGGTGCGCAATGCCCTGTCCGTCAAAAATCACAGCATCGGGCACCGTGTGGAGTTTTTCGAATGCGGCCAGCAGAGCTGGCCCTTCGCGGCAAGTCAATAGTCCGGGGATGTAAGGAAAATGCACCTCCGCCTCCACTGTGACAGTCTCGACCACCTGGAGGTCATCCAGTTTCATGACCACCACGCCGGCAAACGCCGTACGGCTTTCCCGACGGTAGGCTACATCCGCACCGGCGATCAGCCGTACGGAATGCCGCAAGGGCCGGATGATCACCTGCTGACGCAATTCCTGCTGCAGCCGAATCGCTTCTTGCGGCGTCAGGTCCCAGGCATGGAGTGGATGAATGATCATGGCATTGTTATTCTGAAGCAAATTGCTAAAACATCAGCATGCGTGGCCGTCAGGGCCGTTCTTGAATCCGCTAACCCGGTTGGCGCCGCAATTATTGTTAGGCGTGAGCCTCATTGGGATCGTTAAATTGGGATCGTTGAAAAAAGTTTTTCAGTTTGCCTTCTTTTATCCCTCTTTCCCGGGCGACCTTCTTGCCAGGTTTAACCTGGTAAAAAGGTCAGGAGGAATAAATAAAAACTATAAACATGTTTTTTCTTGTGAAATTAATAAAATATTATTATTGTTTATGCAAATGAAATCGACGAAACGGCCGATGGTAACGGCTTTTGGAATCATAAATCCACAGAGGGCATTATGGCAAGAACGGTATTTTGCGTCAAGCTTAAACAAGAGTTGGAAGGTCTGGATGAACCGCCCCAGCCGGGCGAACTGGGCCAACGCATTTTCGAGAACGTCTCCAAAGAAGCCTGGAAAATGTGGATACAGCATCAAATCATGCTCATCAACGAATATCGCCTGAATCTGGCCGATCCGAAAGCACAGGAATTTCTGGATCAGCAAATGGAAGCCTATTTTTTTGGCGAAGGTGCAGAGCTGCCGCCCGGATACGTGCCACAGGCCCCTTCGAAAAAATGATGCGTGAACCGCAACCGTGTTTTGGTCGAGCTGTTCCTGATGCCTAAGTCGTCGAAGCGGATTCTCCTGTTTGCGCCGAAACACACCTATCGGTTGCACGATTTTCTGCAGGCCGCCCGCAAGCTGGGGATCGGGGTCGTGCTGGCCTCGGACCGGTGCAAGGTGCTGGCGGAGATGTATCCGCAAGAGAACGTCATCGCGGTCTCGTTCACGCATCCTGACCGCGCGGTGGCCAAAATTCAGGAGCAGCTCGAGGTTCGTTCCATCCACGCCGTTCTGGCCGCGGATGACGCCGCGGCCATTCCTGCGGCGAAAGTCGCCCGGGCTCTGAACCTGCCGTTCAATCACCCCGCGGCCATTCGCAAATCCCGCAACAAATTCATGTTCCGGCATGCCATGGTCAAAGCCGGTTTGCCGTCACCGGGATTCCGCCTGGCTGGCATCGAGCTTGAGCCGGAATCGCTGGCAACGGGAATGCGGTACCCTTGCGTGCTGAAACCGCTCATGTTGTCCGGCAGCCAGGGGGTCATCCGCGCCGACCATCCGGCCGAATTCATAGCGGCTTTCCGGCGTATTCGCCATTTATTGCAACAGCCCGAGATGGCCCACCCCTGCAACCGCGCGTTTCGCTACCTTCTCATCGAAGATTACATCCCCGGGCAGGAATATGCCATCGAGGCGATTCTGACCCGCGGCCGGGTGCACCTGCTGGCTATTTTCGATAAGCCCGAGCCGCTGGAGGGGCCGTTTTTCGAAGAAACCATTTACGTAACGCCATCTCGGCTACCGGCTGACAGGCAGCGCAGGCTGAAAACCGAGCTCGAATCCGCCTGCCGCGTGCTGGGATTGCACCACGGCCCCATTCACGCCGAAGCGCGCATCAACGCGAACGGCATTTTTCTTCTGGAAATTGCGCCGCGCACCATTGGTGGGCTGTGCTCGCGCGCGCTCCGATTTGCCAGCGGTATGAGTCTGGAGGAGCTGGTGCTGCGGCATGCGCTGGGCGATTCACCGGCGAATCTGTCGCTGCAGCGGCAGGCCAGCGGCGTGATGATGATCCCGATTCCGAAAAAAGGCGTTCTGAAACAGGTGCACGGCGTCGAACAGGCGCGCGCCGTACCCGGCATTGTCGATGTGCAAATCACCTTCCCCCTCAACCACGAATTGATCCCGCTTCCCGAGGGCTCCAGCTATCTCGGCTTCCTGTTTGCGCGCGCGGAAACACCGGAAGCCGTGGTGGCCGCGCTGAGCTCCGCGCACGCCTACCTGCAATTCGACATCCTGCCGACTCTGGCGGTAGTGTAATTCAACTAAATTCCCGGCACGGGATCGACTTCAGAGACCAACTGGTCTCGACGCGGCTCCGCTCAGCAGAACCAATCTTCGGTGAGCCGCGGTGGTGGGATATCCGGTTCCAGGACCACCGGCGCTTCTCGAAATTCCCCGTGGGCGTACTCGCTGGCGATGTCCCGAATGCGCGCGAAAATGGCCGCATTGGCGTGGCCGTCTGCCAGCATACGTTCCACCGTGTCCCACACCCGTTGTTGCAGCTCGTCGGCTTCCGGCTCAGGATGATGCCATTCGTAGGAGAACTTTTCCTCATCGAACGCGCAGAGGTAGGGCGCCAGCTCGGGCAAATCGAGCAGCGGCGATTCCGGCGGCAGCAGCAACCGGATGCAGTACTGAATGGGATCGATGTTGGGCACAAGGCCGTTTTCGGCCACGAAATCCAGCAGCTCGATGAAATCCTGCACGCCGGTCCAGGGCGTAAACGGCATCAGCGATGGCCGCAGCACGATACCGGCCCGCTGCATGATGTCCAGCGCGGCTTCCACATCCACGCGCGTGTGACCCTTGTCCAGCAGCGCCAGGGTGCGATCCTGAATGCATTCCACTGCGGATACCACAAACAGGCAGCCAAGCCGTCGCAGTTCGGGCAAAAGTTCGCGGTATTCGAGAAGATGCTCGATTTTAGCGGTGAAATCGAACGTGAGCTCCGGCCAGCGGCGATGCAATTCCCGCACAATAGCCACGGAATGCCGCACGCCATTCAAAAAATCAGGATCGCCGAAGGTAATGTGGCGCGCCCCCATATCCACGAGCTGTTCAATATCGGCCAGCACCACCTCCCGCTGTACGATGCGCACGCGGCCGCTGTAGGCTGGGGTAATTGGGCAATGCTTGCACTTGTGCGCGCAGCCGCGGCTGGCTTCAACGTAGCCCACCCGATATAGCTCACCGCGGTAGCTCAGCCGGGTGTACTGATCCAGAGGCGGCAGCAGATGACGGGCAGGGCGCAGGAACCTCTGGCGGGGATACAGGATCTGACCGCCGGTCTGCGTGACCACGCCCGGCACTTCATCGCGTCGGCCCGAAACCAGTGCTTTCAGCCATTGGATCAAAAAATGCTCGTATTCGCCGCCGATCACCGCATCGGCGATGGTATCCAGCAGGTAGCGCGCATTCAGGCCGGCGTACAGGCCGTAAAATACCCGATGCGCTTCGGGATTCAGGGATTTTACACGCCGCGCTACTTTCAGGCCAATGCGCAATGCGGTGTGCATGGGGGTGGAAATCGCCACCACATCGGCGTTTCGAACCAACGATTCGTCTAGCGGTTGTACAGCCAGATCAAGACAGTGCACCTCGTAGCCGGCCTCGAGCAAATACGCCGCTGGCGAGGCCAGATTGAACGGCTGATGACCGAGTTCGTATGTGGAAATCAGCAATATGGTCATAATTCATCCTTTTGGCAAAAATCAATTGGACGTGTAGGTCAAAAGTCCGATTCTGGACAGGCCAAAACATAACAATTTGTTGGCAGGATTGCAATGGAATGTTGCAGCGGACTTGTTTTTGCACCGGAAAACTCTGTTTTTTTTGGGGGGGGGACAACCGCCAAGGGGGCAAAGGGAGCGGAGTAGACGTGCCACCGCTACGCGGTTTCATGGATGAGGTGTAACCTGAGGGCTACAAACATATCACCGCTACGCGGTTTTTCTTGCCGCGATCGATCCCACACGGTCTTTGCCCCTGTGTTAACACATGTTGTTTCGCTGGAAAGAAACACCGTCGAAGATGGTATTGGATAAATTTTCTTCATCTTCTTCGGATGGTTTATTTAACCAGACGGATATCCACATCCACGGCGGGAAAAATTTGGCGCACCAGCCGGTGCGGCGGACGCGCCTCAATGAAATCGATCTCCTGCGCCAGGCCCGTGAACATCTCCACCCGGTAGCAGCGAAATGTGCCGGCCGGTACCTGCACATCCACAAGACGCGACACCCAGCCCTTGCCCGAAACCACACGTCCTTCGCGCACATCCAGAACCGGAAATTTCACCACCCTGTTTACCGCCAACGGTGCCAGCCGCACCGCCAACCGAACCAGGCCGATATCCACCACCGTATCCGGCACGCTGATACCAAACCGGCGTGGCTTCGATTTCGAGGGTTTCCGAACGATCGTGCCCTGCGCTTTGCCCTGCCGATATTGCGTCGTTACCGATGTGCGAATGGTGCCGCGCTGTGAATGGAACTTCGACCACAGGGGCTTTAGATTAGGAGCGCGCAAAAAGGCCACGCGGATGTCCTGTTGAAACAGTCCCTCGGTTTTCCACCGGAACAGCAGCGTATCCAGACTGCCGGGCCGCTGCGGCCGAATGATCAACGAGGCCTCGCCGATGAGCCGGTTACCGACATAGATTTCATACTGCGCGGCTTGTGGCATGATTTCGAGATAGCGGAATTGGCCCTGGACCAGCGCCGGAAAGAGGATCGCCGCCAGCAAAAATGGGACAGGCTTTGTTCGTGCATTGGTCTTCATCTCACCCCAATCATCGACGAAAATGACGATTTTTTGAACATTCGATAAAAGCAACTTTATCACGAATCGAGCCAGTGCAGAATGGCCGGCGTGATCTCTTCGATGGTTCGGATGCGCTCGGCGAAGGCGTGGCGGCCGGCTCCCCAGATCATCGTGGGGACCGGATTGTGGGTATGCGTTTTCACGGACAGGTCTTCCATATTGCCATGATCGCTGGAGAGAAGGACCGTCGTGGTGTCGAGATCGAGAATGGGCAGCAATTGCTGCAGCAGCGTGCTCAGCTTGTGGATCACCTGTTTGGCCGCACCGAAATCCTGCTGGTGCCCGGCCCGATCACTGAGAATGAATTCAAACAGGCAAAAATCCACCTCCTCGAGCATGCCGGCGAGGATTTCCGCACTCTGCGGCACGCTGAACCGCGGCACCTGATATCCCATGCCGGTCAGAAACTCATTGGTGAGATCGTGCGACACGGCGCGCTGCTGTCGCAGGGCATCCAGCATGCGCGGCGGAAAGCCGCCGGCGAGCAACGAACGCGTAGTGGCCGAAATCCGTTCGCCACGCATTTGAAAGTATTCCTCAGTTAGCGCATTGGCGAACGTGCCGGTTTTGCCGCGCTGTTTCAATTGCAAAAAAATGCTGTTGGCGTCGATCAATTTCCGTAGCGTGGGCGTCGGGAACCCGGCGATGTGCCGCCCCACCGCCTGCGCGCTGTTGACGCCGCAAAACAGGGCGGTCTGCCCGGTAGCACTCTGGGGCAGGCCGGGAACGCCCATATCCACACGAGTCGGCACAACCGTGCCTTCGTGCGGCGCGCCCTCCTGCCATCGCGACTGTGTCAGGGGCAAAAAGGCTTCGGCAAAGCGGGCGAACGGATTCACCTCCGGATCATCGGCGCCAATGCCGATGCCATCCACGAACAAAAGAAGCACACGTTTGCGCATATGAAATCCGGCTACTCGCTTTTGGCGTCCGTTTCTTCCGCAGTGGTTGGCTCCAGCGGTGCAACAGGCTCGATGGTTTCCGATTCTTCCAGAGCGTCACGGAAGTGCATGTTTTCTTTCCAGAAATAGTACAGTCCAACCAGAGTGATGGGAATGTAATTGGTGATATGCAGGATGATGGCAAAGCTCAGGGCATCGGCTTCGGGCACACCAAACAGCGCCAACCCCTGCATGGCTAGATAGTGATACGTGCCCACGAATCCCGGCGAGGAGGGAATCATGATGCCGATGCTGATCATCACCAGAATCACCAGACTGGCCACGAAGATGGTATCGTTTTCGAGATGAATATCAAAGGCGAGAAACGTGACGTAAATGATGCCGGCATACAGCACCCAGAGCACCAGGCTCTGCAAAATGATGGCCACGTAATGATGCGTCTGCCGAAAAACCTCAAAGCCGGTCAGGAAAGACCGCAGCAACTTCTGAATGAACTGCTTAGCGCGGTTGGGCAACGGAGACGTCAAAACGCCAACCCAATGCAGGGTGACTTCGGTCTTTTCCATGAGGAACACGATAAACGCGACCACGGCCAGAGCGCCAAAAAAAATAATAAGCCCGGCGTTTTGGATTTCCGGTGGGAAATCATGAAAAAACACAGTGAAACCGAGGATCACCAGCAGCGACAGGATATCGATGATGCGCTCGACAATGATGGTGGCAAAAGCGGCAGCGCGCGACATTTTGGCCGATCGGCCGATGGCCAGCGCGCGCATCACTTCGCCCAGGCGCAGCGGGAACACATTGTTGGCCATGTAACCGATCATCATGGCCGAAAACAGCGGCCGGAAAGGCACGTTCTGAATCGGTTGCACGAAATAGCGCCAGCGGTAGGCACGAATGACGAGGCTGATGAACATGAAAACGATGCCCGGGAGAAGCCACCAGTAGTTGGCCTGTCCAAGAGCAGCAACGACCTCTGGCAGATCGACTCTGCGAAAGGCCAGGTAGAGAAAAATCGCACTGATGAGAATGCCTATGACGAACTGTTTTTTCATGGAAAATAAACGCCGATGCTTCTATCCATTCCCGTTCCAGGTCCTGCAAATCCGTCATCAACCGGTTCGTTCATCCTCACGCATCCAAATTCGCCGGACCCGCGCAATTAATGTCTCAATTCGATGTATCGTCACTCATTCCAGAAAGCCATATCGGTACCCCGCGATCCGGTATGTGGTTTCGAGTTCCAGCCTCGGAAATCGGCTACAGCCGGCCATTTCCAGAAAAGGATTGCCCGGAGACAGCATTGCGGTCTCCGGGCCACCAATGATCGTATCCTGTTGCGACAAAGGATGCCACGGCATCTGCTCGTAAGGAAAATTGCGCGAAGCGCCCCAAACAAAAAAAGCGAGACGGGGATCTCGCTTTAAACCATCACAAAGCCCACACCGAATCAGGTTTTGGTCTGCTCTTTGCTCTTGGAGCAGCTCTCCCCGCTGTCGCTGCAGGAACCATCTTTCTCTTTTTCCCCGTCACATTCGGCTTTGGCCTCAGCCGATTTGCCGTAGCCGGCCTGATGGATCGCCTGCAGAAGCGCTTCCTCGTCGGTCATCTTGGCATTATACACCACGCGCGCCGTTTTCGTTTCCAGGCTCACCGCGGTTTCCTGTACGCCTTCCACCTTCACCAGCGCCGCCTTTACATGTTCGACACAGTTTTCGCACATCATGTCTGGAACGCTAATTTCTGCCACTTTGGTGCTCGAAGAGGCCGGATAATACATGACCCCAATCGCCACAAGCGCCGCTACGACGACCAAAACTGGAATAACCCGTTTCATAAAGCCTCCATCCGTTAATTTTAGCACGTACATGGTCTTGCGGCTCGATTAAAATCGCTGTCATCTCCCAGCGAGCCGATTTTGCCAAATATACAACAGCCCCGCGAACAAGTCAAGCAATTTGTCCGACAATACCTCCGCCAAATACACTGATTTTTCGGATGTTAATAGCAAAATTGGGACCTCGGGCGTCCGGCACCTGACAAAAATGAAACCTGGCATGGCGCAGAAATCGGTTTTCCGGACTGCCTGAAAAATTTGGCGGGGCTTCTGATTTCGAAAGGGGCAATCGTGATGATTCATCTTGGGGCAACATTTGGTTCATCATCGCAGCTCAAATTGCCGCTGAATGGTGGCCACTGCGTTTGTATCCGGTACCCGCACCGTGATGTCCATTTGGTAGCGGCCGGACTTCAGTTGCCCCAAATCGAGCATCAGGAGCTCATGAGCGGTGTCTTGCACAATCGGGCGCTCATAGCGCACGCTGATGGATGTTTTCCTGCCGCTAAACACATTCAAAAACCGCCTGAGCAGGTTGGGCGAGCCGCCCGCATAGCTAATTTTGTATTCGACTTCATAATGGGCACCGCCGCTTTCGGAAAGATGGTAAACTTCAAAATAGGTGGAAACCGGCAGCAAGCGCCGAAGCACGCGATACGGATAGGGAATCAGGCGTTGATTCTGGATGTCGCTCACCGGGAACAGGTCCTGTGGCCACTTTTCGGCATCGGCCAGAAATTTGACATCACTGAGCAAGAGCACCTGCTGCCGGAAATCGCGAAGCCGGAATTCGATCCGCCGGAATCCGAGCTGGTTTAGCACCTCATCCCGCACCTGCACCGTAAGCTCGCCCGTTTGTGGCGGTGCCGTAAGCCGGGCCTCGCCAACCACATACCTTAGCTTCCGCGACTCAACCGGCGCCAGAGGCAATCGGCGGCGGACCTCTTGCCGGTCCACGCTATCGAAGGCCCGGTTGCGAAACAGCGCACTGAAAACCACCCTCATTGAATCCTGATTTTTATCGATCATTTTTTCGATGGTTCTGGATGAAACCGGCCACAGGAAAACGATATCGATTCGCGTGGAATCAACCCCGGCCCTGAATTGGCTGATCCGGGTATAAAACTTCAGCCGGTTCACGGCATCGACCGGATCATAGGCCACATGCGGCGCTTCCTTGATCGCCAGACGACGCCGTTTCTCATACGCTTCTTTGATAAAAAATGGCTGGGCCAGCACCTGATCGTACCCGAATCGCAAATGCTCCCGCCCTTCGTTGATCCAGCGTAATTTATCCTCGGCCACCAGAAAGTCATGCGAAAGATACGAACGCTGTTTCACCAGCGCAAACCAGATTTGCGCCATGACATTCGGATCGTATTTTCGTCGACCTTCGACGGACTCAACAATCTCAAACAAGTCATCGATTTCTCTGAAACCCTCGCCTTCTTTTAGAAAATGGACAACGAATCCCCGATGAATATTCTCGTAAGACCAACTTTCATTCATACGGAGATTGATGTAGCGGTTTGTGGTTTCTCCGACGCGGATTTGCTGAATATTATCCATATCAACCTTCTTATAGCCTGCCGGATCCACATATTTTCGAAACGGTTTGCCGTATTTCAAATAGTATTTGCCCCGGTCATCAAAAAAAGGCGGTCGGCTGATGGCATAATGGGTTCGCACGTATCGCCGGCGCTGCAAAAAATCTTTCAACCAGTCGTTTTCCTCCAGCAAAGGATTTGGATTGGTCGCTTTCCAGTAGTTAAGGATATATTGCTTTTTAGCGAGCAGAGAAGGTTGCTGTTGATACTCTTGCCATTGAGCATCATCCAGCAGCAAAAGAAATTCGGTTTCGAATTGATACTTGAAGGTGATTGAATCGGCAGCGACGAGGTTCTGAAAGTACTGCGTTTCCGTGGTGATGGAATCGGTCTCAAAATGCGACCGGGTTTGATAAAATGGTGTATGGTTCGAAGGCTGCATCCCTCCGACCATGAACGGGAGCAGGCCGGCCATGAAGACCGGTAGGCGCCATACCCCATTTCGTGACATAAATCCCTCTCATCAGCTTTTTTACGAATGCATACAGTTTCTACTTATCCCCTTTCCGATGGTTCCCGATTTCTCAAAGCAAATCGGCCTTACGGATATTGAATTCGTTCCCCTCTTGCTCAGACTACAGGTTTCCTGGAATGCTTTTGCTTCAACATCGTTTTTATCAGACACGCCAGCGCATCGACGTTCTTTGCATTACGCCTGGCGCAGAAGACCTTTCGCGGCCAGGCGAAGCATCCGTAACAGGCTCCCTTTTGAACATATTGCCAAAATGGCTGTCCATTGCTTAATGGAAACAAACTGGCTCAAAGGGGCTGAAAACGCAACTCATGTGAAACCTAAATTGAGGAAGGACGATGGTGACGCTGCTCTGGATTTTCGGTGGATTGATAATATTTCTGATGCTGGTCACGTACGGGATTTCGCAATCATTTAAAAATGCCCGTTTCCCGCATCAAAGCACGCCGGCCGATCACGGCATTGCCTTCCGCGAGGTGCGATTCCCGGCCATCAACGGGCGCCAGCTTTATGGCTGGTGGATTCCCGCCAGGTCCATCAATCCCGCATCGGACAAAAAAGCGCCGACGATCATTCTGGTGCATGGCTGGGGACGCAACCTGGAACGCACCATGCCGTATATCCAACATCTATATCCGCAGAGCTATAATCTTTTGGCGTTCGATTCCCGTAATCACGGCAGCAGCGATCCGGAAAAGATTTCATCCATGCTGAAGTTCGCCGAAGATATTCTGGCGGCGGTGAAATTCGTGGCGCAGCAGAAGGAAGCCGAGCCGGATAAAATCGGCGTGGTGGGCCTCTCGGTGGGCGGCGCAGCGGCTATTTATGCCGCTGCTCGCGATCCGCGCATCGGTTGTGTGGTCACGGTCGGCAGCTTTGCCCATCCGGTGGATGTCATGTCCTACGAACTGAAAAAGCGCCACATTCCTTTTTATCCCATTGGCTGGATGGTGCTGAAATACGTCGAGTATCTTATCCAGGCGCGTTTTGATGACATCGCCCCGGTCAACAACATTGGCCGCGCAAAGGCATGCATCCTGCTGGTGCACGGCGATGCCGATACGGTGGTTCCCGTCCAACAGGCCGACAAACTGCACCAGGCTGGGACTCCTGAAAAGGTGGAAAAATGGATTTTGCCGGGGCGCGGCCATTCGGACTGCCATGAGGTGGAAGGATATTGGGAGCGATTGCGGACGTTTTTTGCGAAATGTCTGAATGCTTCTCCATCTTAAAAGACAAAAATTGTAAGAAAACACAACACCGGGAACGCGGGTTTAGAAAAGGAACCGAAACCGCAGACCTATTCCCGCCCCCATGCTGATTTGATAGTATTTGAGATCCAATCCTCCCATCATTTCGTAGCGGATGTAAAAAAATATGGGGTCACAATGGCCATAGCCTCCGATAGTGCCTATATAATAATCGATCCTGGTATCAACCCCATCCGCCTGCCGGATGGTTTGCTGGCCCTTGCCAAAACTTGCTCTAATGTAATCCCCGAACAAAAAGCCAATCTGAAATTCCTTGTAAGGAAAGGCATGCATACTTGTATCGGGGAAAACTTGCGTTAGCTCTTGTTGGCGGATCAATTCGCCGATACGGTACTGGTTGTGAACGCCCCATCGCGAAAAAACAGCTATCGTAATATATCGCCAGAACGTAAACCCTACAAAGGCGCTCGTTGGAAATCCCATACGAAGATACTCTTGTTCATCAGGCGTTCTGAACATCTCCGTCCCCCAATAATACTGCACCTCCCGAGCGATGCCAAGGACAAGGGCTTTCGAAAAAGGGCTGGATGCGAATTTTCTGGGGATCTTAGAATGATATTCCCACCACGGATAGGAATAACCTCCTGGCAACAAATCTTCCGGTGCTCGAAGCTGAGCCCCCTCGTAATGCTGGAAGTTTTGAGTGGCAATCAGAAACTGGTTTTCTAAATAAGCACCGCAACCCAATTGCACAGCCCCACGGCTCAGGATGTTTTGTCGGTGGCCCTTTGAGTTCATCCAGGCTTGCAAAGCCGCCTCTGCTACCTGTAAATAGGTTTGCCCGGGAGTTACAAAAAGCCGAATGATGTTTTCAGCGACATACGGGTTCGTGATGCCCGCCAGGCTGGCCCGCTTCTGAGGATTTTTTCGTTCAGGGTCAACCGGATCGCGGTGAGAAAAGAAAACCCATTTTGTCATGCGTTTGGAGTGCTGAAAGGCCATGATCTCCAGCGCAGGCAAATATTCGAGAGGGGCCCGGTCATGGTTTTTCCGTTGCTCATTGGTGACATAAAACAAGGCGGCGTTTAATAGCGGGATATCCGGATTTTGCAGGTCGATCGGTTGATGGAAAGGTTCAAATTGGCGAAAATCGGATAGCGAAATTTGCTTGTATAATTCCAGGTTCCAATGGCTTTGGGCCCTGAGAACAATGGGGGTAAAAAACAATGCACAAGCAACAACGGCCGGAATCCTCGAATTCATGATCATTCCCTTTGAATGTTTACAATAAAATCCACTATCCCTCGAATGTCCCGCGGGCTGAAAACCGGCAGGTCCACATCAATCTCGCTCTCGGTGACCACTGCCCGCACCTGATCGCGCGATTTGGCCAGCAGCTCCCGACTGACCGGCGGCCGGTACACCTCGATGGCCGGATACGCCCGGCTCCGGTAGCCCTCGGCCAGCACCAGATCGATGTCCATTGGCACATGCGAAAGGATGGCCTTCAGCGACAGCTCTTCTTCCACATCGCGGAACAACGCAAACATGGCCGGCGACGCCACCAGCACCACTTCGGCGCCGGCTTTGCGCATGCGGTAGCTGTCCTTACCCGGCCGATCGAACTCATGCCGGTGACTCGTGTGCTTGATCACCGCCAGCCGCAACTGGCGCTGGCGGATCTCGGGGATAATCCGCTCAATGAGCGTGGTTTTGCCGGATCCGGATTGTCCGATAATTTCCACAACCGCCGGTTTCATGGTCGTTCTCCTGCCCGTTCGCGTATTCTTGCTTGCATTTAATAGACGATGCGTCTAAATTCCAGCCGTCTGTTGAGCGAATAATAAAACATTTCCGGCAAAAATGCAAACCGCATTTCGGCTTGGTAACCCCGAACGGATACACGCTTCTTGCCATGATTCTAACGGTTACAACCAATCCCTTGCTCGACCGCATGCTGGACATTCCAGCCCCCCGGTGGGGACACATTCACAGGGCTCGACATGTGTACGAGCTGGCCGGCGGCAAGGCCGTCAATGCTTCGCGCGCCATCGTCCGGCTTGGACGGCAAACTTTGGCCACCGGTTTTCTGGGCGGCTACACGGGGCAGCGCATTCTCGAACTTCTGGCGGCCGAAGCCGTCCCGGCGGATTTCGTGACAATTGCTTCCACCACACGCTCAGGTGTGACGCTCAAGGGCACGCCGTATCCGCTGACCGCATTTTACGATCCGCCGCATCAACTCCGGCTCGGAGATATCGGCCGATTTATCGACAAATTTATGACTCTGCTGCGCAAAGCGCGTTTTTGCCTGATTGCGGGCAGCATGCCCGGAGATGAGTTCCCGGACTTTTACCGCGACCTCATCCAGCGCTGCAAAAATGCCGGTGTGCCGGCGCTGCTGGATAGCTACGGTCCGCCACTCAAATTCGGTGCGCTGGCTGCTCCGGATGTGGTTAAAATCAATCGTCACGAGGCCTCGGACACGTTTGACTTTGATGCCGATGACGAGTCTGCGCTCCTGGACTGGATGATCGCACAACACCGGCTCGGTACCCGGTTGGTCATCGTCACGGATGGAGGAAATCCGGGCAGGGCTCTGTGGGATGGCCGCATCCATGCAGTGCATCCGCCGCGAGTGACGCCGGTCAACTCCCTGGGCTGCGGCGACTGTGTGGACGCCGGCGTGGCCATCGGTCTGACCGAAGCCTGGCCGATGGAGCGCTTGCTGGCCTTTGCCTTTGCCGCGGGCAGCGCCAATGTCGAAATCTGGGATCCGGCCATGATCGATCTGCCGCGGGTGCAGGAGCTGGCCGAAACGGTGACGATCGAACCTGTCTAACGTTAAATCGAGGGATGATTCATGCAAATCCATAGTCTGGCTAAACTCGTGGTGCCCCTCGCCATGCCGCTCACCCGGGACGAACGCATCGATGCGGCGGCGCTGGAGCGCTGCGTTCAGCACGTCATCGACGGCGGCGTGCAGGCGATCTTTGTGAATAGCACCACGGGGGAGTATCTGGCGCTGACCGATGCCGTGCGCCGGGAAGCGGTGCAGCGCGTGCACGAGCTCATCGCTGGCCGCGTACAGCTCTTTGTGGGCATCAGCGATATCGCCACGGAGCGGGTGCTGCAGAATCTGGACTTCGCCGCCCGGTTCGAGCCTCAGGCATACGTACTGTTGCCGCCGCTGTTTTATCCGGCCTCGACCAACGCCCTCATCCGATTTTTCGAACGCATCGCCGAGGCGGCGCCGGCACCAATCGTTCTGTACAACAATCCGCCGCTCATCCGCAATGCGCTGGACCTGGACACGGTGAATCGGCTGATCGAGCATCCCAACATCGTGGGCATCAAAGACAGCTCCGGCGATTTTCGCGCCATGCTACGGCTGATCGCGCTGAAACAAAAACGGCCGGATTTCCTCATATACGCCAGCAAGGCCTATTTGTGGAGCGCCGGGCTCCGCGCCGGCGCCGATGGCATGATCGACGCCATGCTGAATGTGATTCCTTCATGGGGCGCCCGGTTATTCGACTTGCTGGCCAGCGGACGCCAGCAGGAGGCGCAGATGTTGCAGCAGCGCATTCTGGAGCTGCTGCATATTCTGGATATCGCGCCGGCCATCCCGGCCATCAAGACGGCCATGCATCACATGGGACTTTGCCAGCCTTATGTGATCCACCCCTTTACCGTTCCCGATGCCGCAACCGTCACGGCCATCCGCCACCTTCTGGAAACGCACGAGCTGATATGAAAAATGAGAAACTTTGTTTAAACCTTTGGCGAATCGGCGGAAATTTTTTATATTAATGCGGTATGTTGGTGGAGATGGCAGCAACATCCTATCAATTGCTTGTTCCTGGCAGACGTTGCCCAGAACCGGATTATAATACAATGCTAAGATGAAAATTTATCTTGATGTTTGCGCAATTCAAAGGCCGCTAGATACCGCTAATCAATTACGAATTATGCTCGAAAGTGAGGCGGTCTTGGGCATTCTTTCACTTTGTGAAAATGGACAAATTGAATTGATTTCGTCCGATGCATTGCGCTATGAAATTTCTTGTAATCCAATGCCAATTCGCAAAGAATTTGCTTTAACCGTTTTATCCAAAGCTCAGCACGACATAAAACTTTCGAAGCGTACTCGACTCCGAGCTGAAAAGTTAGTTGAATATGGTCTAAAACCAATGGATGCATTGCATATTGCCTTAGCAGAAGCAGCAAAAGCAAGCTATTTCTGTACATGTGATGACCGGCTACTGCGCAAAGCTAAGCAATTAAAAGAGTTAGGAACAAAGGTCGTATCACCCATCGAATTCGTTGAGGAAATTGAAAAATGACTGTAGATGCCAAACCATTAATTGAAATCAATCAGCTTGCTGTAAAGGTCCTTTTTCAGCAACTGGGAGCAGTTGATGCCGTTCGATTTTTGCGCCAGTTTATAACAGGATTTGGTGATTATACTCAGGAACGCGAGAAATTCTTTGAAAGCAAATCGCTTGCCGACATTATTCAAGAAATCGAAAATCAGCGAAAGTAGCTATGCGCTGCAATTTGGATAAGTCGGCGATGAAGGCAATCAACTGCACAAAGTATAAAGTTCTGCCTGAAAACTAAAATTAGCATAAAAAGCCACGGATGAAACACGGATGTTGGATATTGTGAACGTTTTTCATGAATCGATACCATGCTCCTCTGTATCACCGGGCTTATCCATGTTCGATTTTGGAAGCTTCGCATCCATTTGCTGGGACGCATACATTTGAAAATGTTGAAACGCCAGCAGCGCGTAACTATTCAGGTATTCCCGTTTGCTGAAATTTTGCCCGTCATCGCGAGCAGCCGCCGCAAGGCGGGTGCGCCTGTCCGACTGCTGGCGGACGGCGATCACTTTGTAAATAGAACAATGAGATCGCTTCGTCGCCCCGCTCCTCCCGATGACGGGTAGGAGACTGAACAGTAACAGTAGCGCACTCAGCGGCTCTGCGAGAATGCTTTTCCAATTTATGCTGGTTATATCAATCATACCGATTGAAACGAATATCCATTTGAAAACCGTTGCCCATCAGGAGTTTAGAACCCCGAAATTGCAAGGAGTGGCTATGTTTGATCTGGCAGCCCATAAGGGCGAATCCTGGGATCGCACCAAATTCATGGAGAAACTGTTCGAAGCCCGCACGATATTGATCTGCGGCGAGATTAATCAGGACCTGGCTCGCGATGTGATGATGCAGCTCATCGCCCTGTCGGCCGAGTCGGATGATCCGATCACCATTTATCTGAATTCACAGGGCGGTCATGTCGAATCCGGCGACACCATTCACGACATGATTCGCTTTGTCAAACCCCGGGTGCGCATCGTGGGCACTGGCTGGGTGGCCAGCGCCGGCGCGCTCATTTACGTATCGGTGCCGCGCGAAGACCGCTTTTGCCTGCCCAACACGCGCTTTTTGCTGCACCAGCCCAGCGGTGGCGTGGGTGGCCAGGCCGTGGACATCAAAATCGAGGCGCACGAAATCATCAAAATGCGGCGGCGATTGAATAAAATTTTTGCCGAAGCCACCGGCCAGCCGCTGGAAAAAGTGGAAAAAGACACCGACCGCAATTTCTGGATGTCCGCCGGAGAAGCGCTGGAATACGGCCTGGTGGGGAATATCATCCAGACCGTGGATGAGTTGAAATGATTTGCATTTGATCTAATACGACACCGGGCGCCTTGAAGGTGCCTGGTGTCACCTTGTTGACGATTCAATCAGCTTGAATTTTATCCCCTTATCTCACGAATTGTCCATCACCACAGGCGAAATCTCAATATTGACCTTTTTTAGCGCATCGCCAAGAACCGCCGAGGCATCTAATACCTCAATGCCAGCTAATTTACCATCGGGACCGTAATTTGCCACAATATCTTCCGATATCTCCCGTGCCTCCACAGTTCCCGGTTCTAAAGCGCGAAACTCAATATAGAGAGCGTCAACAGAGGCATCATAATAGATTTTCATGAGTTTTCCTCTTGGTTGTGATAATATACCTTTACGGTTATGACGATGATTCTTTCCGTTTCTTCAACAAAGATAGCATCAATTATTTCGTGAATTCAAGTAACAAGTGCAGGCTCCCAAGATCGTAGCGGGATACAAAGTGATTATAATAAAACCTGCTGCTTCTCCTGGCAATTGACCATGCAACACACAGTCCGCGACCTATTGAACCAGCTTGAACTTTATCTTCTTCTCTACACCAACTCCGGCCACTAAATCTTCTACCCGCACCACCAGCCTATGCTCCCCGGGCTCCAGGCCGGAAAAATCCAGCGATGTGTACTGCGGCACGTAACGGTCATCGGTCGTGTATTCGTACGACAGCGACAGACTGGATTTTTTGCCACCGAACGGATTGAGCGCCGACAGCAGCGCCAGTACGCCGGAGGGCCCCTTTTGCTCCACCTCATACGTCACCCGGTAGCGCGCCGTGCCACTTTCGTCTAAAAACAGGCCGTAGATCTCGAAATACACAAAAATGGGCTGCTGCCGAACAATCACGCGGTACGGATACGGCCGCACGTACAGTCCGTTTTTGATGAAGCCCTTTTCCCTGTCTTCAGGCGCAGCCGGGCGCACAATGGAAGCCAGCTCGATATCGCTCATGCTCAGCCGGTCTTTCGGAAATTCCGGCACTGCCACCAGCATCTGCATCATCCCCCGCTGGTTGGTCTGCGGGCTACGGATATCCAGAGCGATACGGTAGGTATCGGGCTGGAGAAAGAACGTGAGTTGACTGACATAATCTTTTTGTGACAGCACAGCAGCAAGGTCTAACTTGAGGCTATCTTCCTTTTGCAGAAGCAAGTCATGGACTTTATTGTAAACCGCAAAATCCCAAAAAACATATGGTGGACGGCTGCCATCAAATAGTTTGTTAGCGATTAATTCTTTTAACAATATTGCATAGTATAACTCCAGGCGCGAGGTATTCTTTTCCCTTAAGACGCCTTTTTCTTTACTTTTAATTCTCTCTAAATTTTCAAACTCGGGCCCGAAAGAAGCTAAGGAAATCACAAATTTCAATGGTTTCTCTCGAGGGCGGTAAGTACTGGCATGTGCTGGTAGTGATTGTTTTACGCGATCAATTCGAGCAATATAATCTTGCCGAATGATATCTCCGACACGCATTGCTGGCGCGGCCTGTCCACTTCTAATACTTTGCAAAACCATTCTCAGATTTGCAGCTGTGACCTGATATGCCAAATTAAGATTGGAACGCTCCTCAAATAATTGCACGAGGCTAAAAAGTTTATTTTCATTAGGAACAATTGCTTTGCTAATATCATCGACCAGGTAAAACAACCCTCCATATTCTATGAAGTCAAAGCTTACGTCTCCCAATCGGTGATAAACCCATGATTCGTTATCTCTGGTAAATTCTCCCATTGAGGAAATAAATCTATCGTCCGGAGGACCATATCTCACATAAATGACGCCGCGGTCATCATACCCGCGCGGCTGCGGGGAACGGTAGCGTGTACGGGCCACCTGCAATCGCAGATAATGCTCAACCAGACGTTCATTGGCCAGCGTCGCCGGTGTCGGATCATGGCGGAGCCAGAACCGCCGCAGCCATTGGCTCTTATCTGAAGCCGATTTGTAAGAGGCGATTTCTGATGGGATGAGAAGGTCTTTGATGTCGGTAAACAAAGCGTTCGCCAGCGAGTCATTTAGCGGCGACTCCAAAGCTTGATAATATCGCTGCGTGGCCTGCTCGGCATCGTTTTGAAGGGCGAGCTGAATCGCCTCGCGGATGAGTCTGGCCGGTGAAACGGATTCTTGCGGGAGGGCGGTGCGAACGCCTGTGATCATCGGAACGCAATAGAGCAGATCGACCAGCCACAAAACGCAAAGGAACCGACCAAATTGTAGAACCATAAAACGTCCCCCATGTCATGATCCCGGTTTTTAATCCATTGTACCCGCCAACATGAAATGGGTTGCTCTTTTTTAACCTCCAGGCACCTTAGAGGTGCCTTGAGGTTGATGACGATGACAGTGCGCTTCATAGCCACATATCGGGGCTGTTTCTTCAATGCCGAGCGACCATGGGGCAGCCCCTGATTCTTTTAGCGCGGTTTTTTTGCCTGCTCATATCAACGCAAAACGAAAGCCTCAAAATTGAAATAGAAAAAATCTGGCTTATTAGCTGACTATTGCGCTATTGTCTCAAAGGAGAAATGCAACTCTTTATCTTTGGCTAATGAATAATTCAGTTTTTCGAAGCCAATAACCTTACCAGATTTA
>JAUZRQ010000135.1 GCA_030950365.1 Candidatus Zhuqueibacterota bacterium
CGCCAGCCGGCCAAACAAGAAGCGCGTTCCGGCCGAGGCCGAATCCAGCACCTTCACCACCAGATCGTTGATCCACAGAAAGACCGTGGTGCCGCCCGGCACGGTGAACATGAACAGCGCGAACAAAAGTTGAATCCCCAGGCCGAAGCCAATAAGGTGCCAATTGATGGTTTTGCGGTGCGTGGAGAACAGCCACGCGATGCCCATCAGTACAAACATGCCCAGAAAACTCACCAGATTGTACAGCTCCATACCTCCCTCCGAAATCTGGTTGGTCTTTTGATTTCCTGATGATTTCAACTCGCAATTTCAGGTTTCTACAGGGGAATAAAAAGGGAAACCACGGATTTCACTGATTTTCATTGAGTTATGAAAGCCACAGATTGACGCGGATCGAACATGGATTTGTAAAAAAAACAAAAAATGCAAAGGCCGTTTCGTATTTGTAAAATCCGCGTTTCATCCGTGGGCATCCGTGGCTCATTAAATAAAAATCTCCAACCTCTAATCCTCTGCGGGCTCTACGCCTCTGCGAGAGAAAAAACTCTGTCCGAAAACGTAATAAAAACTGAAAGGCTCCGCAAAGGCAACCGACCCGGCGAGATTCACGCCGAAGCGCCGGAGTAATGGCGCAGGCCAATGTTCCAGATGATGCGCGCCAGGACCATTAGAGCAACCGCCATCCCCGTGGCGGCAAGCAGCACCTCCGGCTGCGCGCGGCCGGTGAGCGCCCTGGCGGGCACGGTGGTGGCGAACGCCACCGGCACAATAAAGGTCAGCGCCATGCGCAGCCAGCCCGGATAGATCCCGATCGGCCAACGACCGGCCTCGTACAGGCTCTCGAAAATTACAAGCAGGTTCTCCACACGGATCAACCAGAAGGCCAGGGTTGCCATGATCATCCAAAAGCTATATACGATGATGGCGCCATCCAGCAGCGCCAGGGCAAATTGCCCCACGCGCAGCCAGCTCCAGGCCGTCTGCAGCTTCCACATGGAAAATCCGATCAGGCCAGCGCCCAGCAACACATCGGTCAGTTTCCAGATGCGCATGCTCTGCATGCTCACCAGAAGCTGCGCATCCACCGGCTTGACCAGCGCAAAATCCAGGGTGCCCTTTTGAATATCCTGCATGAACTGCTGCAGGCTCGGCTGGATGATGAAGCCGATGAGTCCGCCAATGGCGAAAAACACCCCCACCAGCGCCAGAAGCTCGTACACCGACCAGCCGTTGAGCTCCGCCGTGTGCGAATAGACCAGCGCCAATCCCAGGATGGAAAAGGCGAGATGCGACAACGATTCCAGCGCCTGCACGAAAAAATTGGAACGATAAGCCAGCTCGAACAGCAAATTGACCCGGAATAGCGTCAAGAACACGCGCATGGTAACGAACCAATATTTTTATTTGAACCGCCGAAAACGCTGAAGTCACAGAGAGGGTTCTGTTCGTCTTTTTAATCTCGGCTTTTCATCATGGGCGAATTGTATAGCTACCATTCGATCTCACACGGTCTCTGACCGTGTGTTTCAAACGCTTTCCTATGGTGGCGAAAAGATGGTGAAAGCACAAGTGCTTTCACTCAATTGCAACAATAGCAGTAACAGAGCAGATTCTGTCTCCCTTTGTGCTCTCTGTGCCTTTGTGGTTTACCAACTTTTACCCTCCCACCGCCGAATACCGCCGCACGCCCCGCGCCCACAGCCATTTCAATAGCAGAAACGACAGTCCCAGCCAGGCCGCCTGCGCGACAAATCCGGCGATGATCTGCCCGCGATCGAGATGACCGAGCAGCAGCTCCACCGGGAAAGCCACCATCCAGCGAAACGGCAGCACATACGACAGCGTTTGCACCCAGTCCGGAAACAGACTGAGCGGCGCCACCTGCCCGGACAGAAACAGCAAAATCACATAATACATCTCGTTCAGCGCCATGATGCGCGTGGTCCAGAAGGCCACCAACGCGTAGGCCCATTCGAACACGAACCGCACGCCAAAGGCCAGCGCCACGGCCGGCACCGCCAACAGCACCTGTCCCGCCGTGAATTCAAACGCCGGATGAAACGCCAGGGTCAGTCCGATGCCGGTGGGCAGCATCACGACCAGGGTCAGAAATTTGTAGGTCAGGTTGAACGCCAGATCGCTGTGAATGGGATGCAGCGGGCGCAGCAGCCGAAACGACAGTTTGCCGGTGCGCACTCGCTCTTCGAACACGTAAAACGTCCACGAATAGGTGAAGTGGTTCACCAGCATGAACACGATAAAATAGGCGGCGAAATCTTCGGGGGAAAAACCGCCCACCTCGCCGCCGCGCGCCCGCGCCACGGTGGACCACACCACCAGATACACCACCGGCTCGATGATCATCTCCAAAAGCCAGATGACGAACGCGGCGCGGTACTGCAACTGGATCAGCAGCGCCGCGCGGATTTCCGCCCGATAGTAGCGGAGCCAGTACTGTAGCGCGGATTTTTTCATGAGTTCATGAATTTCGAAAGGATCACCGCAAGCAAAAACGCTGGTTCGCAAAAACCCGCCTGCTGAGATTGCAAAAGGATACTCGACCGCTTTTATCAGCTTGCGCCACGACCACCCGCCGTTCCGGGCGCCCGTTCGGCTTCCTCATCCGGCGCGGGACCCGCATGCCCCTGCGCAAAGATACGCTCCACCACCTCTTCCACCGGCGGGTCTTCCACGGTCAAATCGATGATGGGCAGCTCGGCCAGCAGCCGTTCGGTGACCTTCGCCGTCTCCTTGCGCGGCACCCGCAGCGACACATAGCCATCGCTGCGCTCGATCACCTCGCCGTAGCGGCTCAGATCGCCTTCGGGCGCTCGCGTCTGCACCTCGATGGTTTTGTACGTGGAAAACCGCTCGATCAGCTCATCCAGCTCGCCATCGAACAGCAACTGGCCGTGATGAATGACCAGAATGCGATCGCACAGCGCCTCGACATCGGCCATGTAGTGGCTGCTGAGCAGAACGGTGGCGTGATAGCGCTGGTTATAGTATTTGATGAATTCGCGGATGCGCCGCTGCATGGTCACATCCAGCCCGAGGGTGGGCTCGTCCAGAAACAGCAGGCGTGGCCGGTGCAGCAGCGCGCCGGCGATCTCGCATTTCATGCGCTCGCCCAGCGAAAGGTTGCGCAACGGCTTGCGCAGCAGCGGCGCGAGATCGAGCAGCTCCGTCAGCTCGGCCACGGTCTCCCGAAATTGGTCTCTGGGGATGTTATAAATGGCGCGCTGTAGCTCGAAGGAGTCGGCGGCGGGAATGTCCCATACGAGCTGGCTTCGATTGCCGATGACCAGAGTGATCTGCCGCAGAAAATGCTTTTCCCGCTTCCACGGGGGATAGCCAAGCACCTTTAGCGTGCCGGAGGTCGGATACAGCAGTCCGGCCAGCATTTTGAGGGTGGTGGTCTTGCCGGCGCCGTTGGGGCCGAGGAATCCGACGATCTCGCCCTCGCGGATGTCGAACGAGATGCGGTTCACCGCCAGGATGTCGCGGGTTTTGCGGCGAAACAGACTGCGGAACGCCGCGCCGAGCCCGCTTTCGCGCACCGGCACCCTGTACACTTTGGTGAGGTCACGTGCGTGCACAATCGCGGCTGAGTCAGACTCCATGGTGCATCACCTTTCCTGATCGCGAATGAGGTCCTCGCTCACCTGCCACAACCGCTCCCATGCCGTTTTGTTGTACGATTCCGGCGACGATTCACGCGGTCGCTGTTTGATGAAGTAGCGACCGCTGACGCCCTCCACCTCCGGCGAAGAGGCGAGATAAATGGACGTGGCCGCCCCCTTGCGCGGACTGGTGAGAAACGGCCGCGCCACTTTGAAAAACAGGGAAACCGTCGCCGGTCCCTGGCGTCCGAAATTTGTGGATACCACTCCGGGATGCAGGCAATTGACGGTCACGCCGCTGCCCTGCAAGCGGCGATCCAGTTCGTAGGTGAACAGGATGTTGGCCAGTTTCGAACGCTGGTAGGCCAGCCAGCCATCGTAATTGGTTTCGCCCATGAGGTCGTCGAAATCGAGATCGACGCCGCGGTGCGCCTGCGAGGCGACGTTGACGATGCGCGCCGGGGTGCTGGCTTTCAGCACCTCGAGCAGCTCGCGCGTAAGCAGGAAATAGCCCATGTGATTTACCGCAAACGTTATCTCGATGCCGTCTTCACTGAGCTCGCGCCGCCCGAAAATTGCGCCGGCGTTGTTGACCAGCACATCGATTTTGTCGTACTGCTTTTTGATGGCCCCGGCCACACGAAAGATGTCCCGCTGGCGCGACATGTCGGCCAGGTGCAGATCGATGTGCTCGTTGCCGGTTTCGCGGACGATGGTTTCGCGCGCGGTTTCGCCGCGCTGTGCGTTCCGGCAGATCATGACCACATGCGCCCCCATCTTCGCCAGCGCTTTGGCGGTTTCGAAGCCGATTCCCGAACTGGCGCCGGTAATCGCCACCGTTTTGTCCAGCATTGGTTTTGCCATCATGTCCCTTTCATCGTTGTCCTCATGCAGCCGTTCGTGCAAAACTCGCTAAGCGATTAATGGAATCTCTCGCAGTGGCGCA
>JAUZRQ010000136.1 GCA_030950365.1 Candidatus Zhuqueibacterota bacterium
TTTTGCAGGATGTTTCTGTACTTTTCATTGAATGCGGATCAATCTGTGCAAGTTTTTTTTCAACCTCTGCGGCCTCAGCGCCACTGCGAGAGGTTCATTTTTCTTCTTTACAAGCTTTTTCCAAATGGCTGAATAGTTACAGCAGATATCAATGAAAAAGGTATGGCTGCAGGAGCAGTCTTTTTCGCCGATATCCATATCGTTCATCATCATCCGCCAAACACTCAATCATATCAGGAGATGAAAGGATTCCCATGAAAGTGTCGGATTTGTTTGTGAAATGCCTGGAAAACGAAGGCGTTCGCTATATTTTCGGCGTCCCCGGTGAAGAAACGGAGGATTTGCTGTTTTCACTGGAGCCATCATCTATTGACTTCGTGCCCACGCGGCATGAGCAGGGAGCGGCATTCATCGCCAATGTCTGGGGCCGGCTTACCGGGAATGCCGGCGTTTGCCTGGCCACGCTCGGACCGGGCGCAACCAATCTGGTCACCGGCATCGCGGATGCCAATCTCGACAAAGCGCCGCTGGTGGCCATCACCGGGCAGGGCGGCACCACCCGGCTGCATCACGAGAGTCACCAGTATATCGATGTGGTCAACATGTTCCGACCGATCACCAAATGGAACACGGCTATCAACTCCCCAGACGTGGTGACCGAAGTGGTGCGCAAGGCTTTCAAAGTGGCCGAATTCGAAAAACCGGGCGCCACGCATATCGAGCTTTCCGAAGACATTGCCAAACAGCAGGCAGAGTCTAAAATTGATCCCATTTCTCCAAAACGAGTGCGCCGGCCCGCGCCGGATTACAAGGCCATCGACGCCGCCATCGCGATGATCAAACGGGCACGGCGGCCGCTGATTATCGCCGGCAATGGCGCCATCCGCAAACTGGCCAGCAAGCATCTGACGCAATTCGCCGAACGGTTTCACATCCCTGTAGTCAGCACGTTCATGGGCAAGGGCGCCATTTCGGACCGTCACGAGCTGTCGCTCCTGGCTATTGGGCTGGGCTTCAAAGATTTCGTGTTCGAGGCCGTGCTCGAGGCCGACCTGATCATCACCATCGGCTACGACATTGCTGAATACCCGCCTGAAAAGTGGAATCCGAACGGTGACAAGGCGCTGATTCACATCGATTTCGTACCGGCCGAGGTTTACACGCACTACGTGCCACAGGTGGAAATCATTGGTGACATTTCCGGCGCCATCTGGGAGATGATTTGCAAGCTCGAACACGAACCGGTGGATTTCGACACGCAATGGTTCCAGCCCATTCGTAATCGGATTCTCGACGACATCCAATCCTATGCTTTGAAGGATGGCGAACCATTCACGATTCCGGGCACGCTGAATGTGCTCCGCGAATTGATGGATGAACACGGGGTGATCATCAGCGATGTGGGCAGCCACAAGATGTGGATCGCGCGCAATTTTCCAACCTACTGCCCCAACGGCTGCATTATCAGCAACGGCATGGCCAGCATGGGCATATCACTGCCAGGCGCCATTGCCGCGGCGCTCATCGATCCGGAGCGCCAGGTGGTGGCGGCCATGGGAGACGGCGGCTTTCTCATGAACTCGCAGGAGCTGGAAACGGCAAAAAGGTTGAATGTTGGTTTCATATGCCTTATTTTCAATGATAACGATTACGGCCTGATTAGCTGGAAACAACGCATGTCGCGCGGGCGATCGGTCAGCACGCGTATCACTAACCCCGATTTCAAAGCCTACGCCAAAAGTTTTGGCATTCCGGGATTTCGACCGCAATCGGCGGCCGAACTGCGTGCGATTTTGCAGGACATGCTTGCCGCCCGCCAACTGTGCCTCATCGAAGTCCCGGTCGATCCCGCCGTCAATACGGCACTGGTCGAAAAATGTGATCAATATTGGAGGAGCAAATCATGAGCATGGTTGCCCTGAATCCTGCCACAGGAGAGGTAATTCAAGAATACGACGAAATGCCCCCGGCACAGGTGAACAAGGCGCTGGAGCAGGCCAATCGTGTGTATCAGGATTGGCGGCGCACCTCCTTTGCGGAGCGCGCCGGGCTCATGCGCAAGGCCGCGCAGGTGCTGCGCGATCGCAAGGAAGAATTTGCCGTTTTGATGGCCAACGAAATGGGCAAGCCCATCACCCAGGGCCGCGGCGAAATTGAAAAATGCGCCTGGGTTTGCGATTATTACGCCGACAACGCCGAAGCCTTTTTGCAGCCGGAAGTGATCGAAACCGATGCCAGCAAGAGCTTTGTGGCGTTCCAGCCCATCGGCATCGTACTGGCGGTGATGCCGTGGAATTTTCCGTTCTGGCAGGTATTTCGCTTTGCCGCACCGGCGCTGATGGCCGGCAATGTGGGCGTGCTCAAGCACGCATCCAACGTGCCGGGCTGCGCGCTGGCCATCGAGGATGTGTTTCGCCAGGCCGGCTTTCCAGAGCATGCGTTTACCACCCTGCTCATTGACAGCAAGCGGGTGAACGCGGTGATCGAGCATCCGCATATCAAGGCCGTGACCCTCACCGGCAGCACGCCAGCCGGCAAGGCCGTGGCCGCCAAAGCTGGGCAGATGCTGAAAAAAACCGTACTCGAGCTCGGCGGCAGCGATCCGTACGTGATTCTGGAGGATGCCAACATCGAGGAGGCCGTGACCACCTGCGTGACCAGCCGGCTGATCAATTCCGGGCAGAGCTGCATCGCGGCCAAGCGGTTTGTGGTGGTGGAATCGGTGCTGGAGAAATTCGAAACCCTGTATGTGGAGCAGATGCGGCAGCGCAAGATGGGCGATCCGCTGGATGAGGCCACGGAAGTCGGGCCGCAGGCGCGGCACGATCTCCGCGACGAGCTGCACCAGCAGGTGATGGCCAGTGCGAAGAAAGGCGCCAAAGTGCTGCTCGGCGGCGAGATTCCCGACGGGCCTGGCGCATTTTACCCGCCCACGGTGCTGACCAACGTCACCAAAGGCATGCCGGCGTATGAAGAAGAGCTGTTCGGCCCGGTGGCGTCGATCATCGTGGCGAAGGACGAAGCCGATGCCATCCGTATCGCCAACGACACGGTTTTTGGGCTGGGAGCGGCGGTGTTCACGCGGGATGTTCCCCGGGGCGAGCGGATTGCCACCTACGAGCTAGAGGCGGGAAGTTGCTTTGTGAATGCGTTTGTAAAATCGGATCCGCGGCTTCCATTCGGCGGCATCAAAGAGAGCGGCTACGGCCGCGAGTTGTCGCATTTTGGCATCAAGGAGTTTGTGAACATCAAGACCGTTTGGGTGAAATAGAAGCACTTTGCCTGGCTGCCGACCCCGGCGGCGTGAGGTATGGTACGCTGATAGCGCGCCGTTCAAAACCTTTGTGATCTTTGTGGCTTTGCGGTGGGATCAGAAACCAGCATCAATCAGCGAAATTTGTGATGAATAGCGGGAGACACCAGAGAGGGGATAACAAATGGTCTGAGATCGGGGTAGTTTAACCCTGGCAGGGCGCCAGGCCCTGCCAGGGTGTCTTTTATTCTGCGGGTTTCTCGCGCACTACCAGATCGTACACCGTGGGGATCACCACCAGGGTGAGCAGCGTGCCCACCAGCAGGCCGCCGATCACGGTAATGGCCATGGGCGTGCGCACTTCCGCGCCTTCGCCCAGTCCGATGGCCATGGGCAACAGACCGAGCACGGTGGTCAACGTGGTCATCAAAATCGGCCGCAACCGCACCTGTCCCGCCTGTTTGATGGCCTCGCGTTTTGCCAGGCCCTCCCGCCGGAGCTGATTGATGTAATCCAGCAGCACAATCGCATTGTTCACCACGATGCCCGCCAGCATGATGACGCCGATCAGCACCACCACGCTGATGGGCGTACCCGTGATCAGAAGGATGAGCACGACGCCGATCAGCGCGAACGGAATCGTAAACATGATGATGAACGGCTGCACCAGCGACTCGAACTGCGACGCCATCACCAGATACACCAAAAAAATCGCCAGGGCGATGGCCAGCACCATGCTGTCGAACGAGGTGGCCATTTCGCGCTGCTGTCCGCCGATGGTGACGCGGAAATCCGGCGGCAATATCAGCTCATCGATCACCGCCTGGATGTCCCGAGTGACGCTGCCGAGATCCCGGCCCTTGAGATTGGCGGTGACCAGCGCCACGCGCTCCTGATCCACACGGCGAATTTCACTGGGGCCGCGCTCGAGCGTCACTTCAGCCACCGATGCCAGCGGAATGGGCACCGCGCCATTCGGATTGATGGTCAGCCGGCGCAAATCATCCACGTTGCGGCGGTAGTCCTCCCGGTTGCGCACCCGGATGTCGATCTTCCGGTCCATGCGGTTGAACTCGGTGGCCACCTCGCCCTGCACCTTGTTGCGGATGATGTTGCCGATGGTCTGAATATCCAAACCGAGCTGCGCCACGCGCTTGCGGTTGAACACAATCTGCACTTCCGGATTGCCGCCCTCAGTACTGGCCTTCACGTCCCGCAGGCCCGGAATGTCGCGCATGCGCTGCATCAGCTCCAGGCTGGTGCGCTGCAACTCCTGCAGGTTGTAGCCGCGCACTTCGACCTCAATGGGCGTCTTGAAGCTGAACAGCGTCGGCCGAGAAAACTTGTACTCGATCCCCGGAATGTCAGCAAAGCGCTGCCGCAGTTCGTCCATCACCGCCAGCTCCGCATCCCCCACCATGCCCGGCTGCAGCCTCACATGCAACTGTCCCAGATTCTCTCGCTGCTCCGTGGCGCTGAAGCCCATCTGGCTGGAGGTGCCGGCCACGGTGTACACGCTGGCTACGCCTTGCACCGGCCGCACCAGCTCGGCCATGCGCATCATCACCCGGTCGGTTTCCTCCAGCGGCGTGCCGATGGGAAGTTGCACATCCACAAAAAATTCGCCCTGGCTCATTTCCGGAATCAGCTCGTTGCCAATGAACCGCATGGTCAGAAGGCTCGCCACAAACAGCGCCAGCGTGCCCAGCAGAAAACGGCCACGGCGGGCCAGCACGCGGTCCAGAAAGCCCGGATAGGCTTCGATCAGGGTTGCAAGACGGCGATCGAATTGGTTGAGCAGCCAGCGAAATGGGCGGCCGAGGATTCGGCCCATAGTCGCCACTAAATTCATCCCCCATGCCAGCGCGAGGGCCGGGATTTCGATAAACACTACACGCAAACCGCGCACCACCGATCCTGCCTCTGCAGCACGTCCGGGCGCGCCTACATCATCGCCGGGAGCAGGCCACTTTCGCGCGGCCAGCATGGGAATCAGGGTCAGCGCCACCAGCAACGAGGCTGCCAGCGAAAACGTCACCGTGAGCGCCTGATCGTTGAACAACTGGCCGGCAATGCCCTCCACGAAGATGATTGGCACAAAAACGCAAATGGTCGTGAGGGTCGAGGCAATCACCGCCTTGCCCACCTCGCTGGCGCCTTTCATGGCCGCCTCGGCCGTGGGCAACTTCTTTTTGTAATACCGGTCGATGGCTTCCAGCACCACGATGGCGTTATCCACCAGCATGCCCACGCCCAGCGCCAGTCCGCCCAGCGACATGATGTTCAGCGATACCGAAGTGGCGTACATGAAAAAGAACGTGACCACCACCGAAATGGGAATCGCCAGCGCGATGATCAGCGTGGATTTGAAGCTGCGCAGAAACAGATACAGAATGAGAATGGCCAGGATACCGCCGTACACCGCGGCGTTGCGCACTTCATTTACCGAGTTCTGGATAAATACCGATTGATCGTTGACGATGGTCATTTCAATGGGCACATCAAAGCGCTTGAATTCGGACATAATGTCGTTCAGCCGCGCCTTCACCGCCTCGGCCACGGCCACGGTGTTTTTGTCTGCCTCTTTGTAAATGGCAATTTCCACCGACTCGCGGCCGTTCAGGTGGGTAATGACCTTACGTTCCTTGTGGCCCTTGCGCACCTCGGCCACATCTTTGAGCAGCACCGGCGCCATGCCGCGCATGCCCACGACGATGTCGTTGATTTCATCGACGCTGCGAAATTCATTCAGGGTGCGAACTAAAAACTCGGCCTCGCCATCTTTCAGGGTGCCGCCGGTGAGATTGATGTTTTCCTGCGCCAACCGCTGTACAACCTGATTGATGGGGATGCCAAGCTGCGCCAGCCGGCCTTCGTCCACCAGAATCTGGATTTCCTCTTCCAGACCGCCGGACACCTGCACCGAGGCCACGCCATCCAGCGATTCCAGTTCCTGTTTGATGCGCTCCTCGGCCAGTAGCCGCAGCGAAATCAGGTCCTCCTCTCCGGCGAGCGCGATGCGCATGATCGGATCCAGCGAGGGATCGAAGCGTAGCAGCACCGGCACCTCGGCATCGCGGGGCAGGTTGATCATGTCCAGCTTTTCGCGCACATCCAGCGAGGCAAAATCCATGTTGGTGCCCCACTCGAACTCGATGATGACATCGGACAGCTCCGGGCGCGAAATGGAGCTGGTGCGCACCACGCCGGACACGACTCCGACGGCTTCCTCGATAGGCTTGGAAATCAGGTTCTCCACCTCACCTGGCGCCGCGCCCGGGAATTCGGTGCGTATGGTAAGGGTCGGATAGGTAATGTCGGGCAGCAGGTTAATAGGCAGGCGGTCGAACGCCACCGTGCCGAATACCACGGCCGCCACCATGAACATGGTCACCGTCACGGGACGGTGAATGGAAAACGAAACGATTTTCATCGTGTATCAATCCGCAGTTGAAATGACCGATTAGAGTTTGCAAATGGCTTTGGATTTTCAGTTGAACGAGTTTGCATCGTGCGTATTCTCTATCCAGTACGGTTACTCGAAACCTTCGATGGCATCAATGGCATCGATTCCATGCCCAAAGGCCGCACTGCCGTTCTTCCAGCCCGCGAAAGGTCGGGGAGTGGGGCCTGATGACCGCCGCAGGCTATCTCAATCGTTGATATCATGCGAAAGCGCCCAAAATGTCTTCAAAAACCCGTTGCGCCCATCAACACCACCTTAACGCTTCCACTCTGGAGGAGACGTTTTTCACGCGCAAAAGTAACTTTACAATCACTATGCACAACAAACCACGAAAACGCCTCTCACACCTCCTGTACCGGCTGTGCGCGCAACACCCGCACGCGCTGCACGATGCCACTCAACCAGCGCACCAGGTCATCGAACAGTACGTAAAGAATCGGCATCATAAACAGGGTAAGCGGCGTACTGGTGATGAGCCCGCCGACCACAGCCAATCCCACCGGCGTGTACATGGCCGCGCGGCCTTCGGTGGGCCCGAACACCCCTGGAAATAGCGCCGGCATGACCAGCGGCGCCAGGCCCAGTAGCGTCGTCAGAGTCGTCATGAGAATCGGGCGCAGCCGGTTGCGGCCACCGATGCGAATGGCCTCGCTGCGCGGCAGACCGGAACGGCGCAATTTGTTGATGGCATCGATGAGAATGATGCCATTGTTTACCACCAGTCCGCAGCCGACGATGATGCCGAGATAGGCCATGCTGGTGAGGTTGGTGCCCGTGGCCCAGAACAGGAAGAACACGCCCATCAACGCAAAAGGCACCGCAAACAGAATGGTGAACGGATGAATGAACGACTCGAACAGCGACGCCATGACGATGTAGATCAGGATGATGGCCAAAATGATGGCCATGTTGGATTCCTGCTCCGATTGCCGCATCATGCGCCAGTTGCGGCCGAGAGACCAGCTATAGCCAGGCGGCAGTTCAATGCCGGCCATTTTTTTGCTGATTTCGCGGCTCACGCTCCACATGCCGCGGCGCTCGGTGTTGGCGAATACGGTCACCGTGGTGCGGCGGTCTTCGCGTTTGATGGCTTCGGGGCCTTTCCTCACCTCGAATTTGGCCACGGTGTTGAGTTGCACCATTTCCTCGCGCATATTTTCCAGCGCCATGGTTTCGAGTTGCTGCAAATTGGCACGGTCTTCCTCCGCCAATTGCACCAGGATGTCGATCTCGCGATCCTGGGTTTTGAAGCGCGAATTGGCACGGCTGCTCAGCGCCGAGCTCACGGCCCAGGCGACCTGCTGCGACGAAAGGCCGTAGCGCTGCGCCCGAACGCGATCCACGCGAATTTGCACTTCCTCGTCGCCGCGCTCGAGTGACGTATCGATGTCGCGAATGCCGGGGATGTCTTTGATCAGCTCTTTGATTTCTTCCGCATAAGTGGCGAGCACCTCCAGGCTCTTGCCCTTCAGCTCGATGCTCACCCCCATCTGATTGCCGCCATGGCCATGCATGCGCCCCACTTTGTATTCCACTCCGGGAATCGATGGCAGCCTGGAGCGCACCATGGCATACAGCTCAGTGGTGTTGCGCCGCGCCTCGTCCTCAGGCGTAAAATAGATGGTCAATCGGCCGCCACGCTTGCTAAAATTGCTGGATACATTGTAAATCTCCAGGCTATCGCGCTGCATTAGCAGCAAACTTTCCAGCGAATCGAAAATGGCGATGGCTTCCTGTAGAGAAAAATTGCGATCGAGGCGGATGTTCAGATCCATGCGGCGTTCCGGCGTACGCGGAATCCAGTCGCGGTCGATGTTCTGGTACAGGATGATGCTGCCCCAGCTCATCAGGCCGATAACCACCAGCGCCAGCAGCGAATACGGATAGCGAGTGATGCGCGTGATCGCCGAGCCGTAGGTTTCGCCCATCCACACCAGAAAGCGGGCGCGCGGCCGCTCTTTGCCGGTGAAAATACGCGACGCAGCCAGCGGCACCAGGGTCAGGCTGATGATCAGGCTGGCCAGGGTGGCCGACACGATGGCCACGCCGAAATCGCGCATCCAGCGGCCCATGCCGCTGCTGCTCATGAACACCATGGGCACGAATACGATGATTGTGGTCAGCGTCGCGGAGGTCACCGCCACGGCCACCTCCCGCGCTCCGATGATGGCCGCCTCACGCGCGTTCAGCCCTTCTTCTTGTTTGTGGCGGAAAATGTTTTCCAGCACCACCACCGCCGGATCCACCAGCATGCCCACGGCAAACATCAAACCGGAGAGCGATACCAGATTGATGGTGACTTCGGAATTGAACGGCGCCAGCCTCAGAATGTACATCAGCAAAAACGTGGCGATGATGGAGATGGGAATGGCCATGCCGATGATCAGCGTGCTGCGGACTTTGCGCAGGAACACGAACAGCATCAGGGTGGCCAGGCCGCCACCCAAGAGGCCGGCCATAGTCAGGCTGTTGAGGCTATCGAGAATGGCTTTCGACTGGTCACGAAAAACCTGCATTTGCAAGCCGGCGTACTTGGGATCCTGCCGTAGAGTGGTCAGCACCTGCCTCACCGAACGTGCCACATCCACCACATTGGCCGTCGATGCTTTATACACGCTGATGACGATAGCATCACGCTTGTTCAAATGCTGGAACCGCTTTTTCTCCGGGAAATCCAGCTTGATGGTGGCCACGTCGCCGAGCACGAGATGGGTGCCGGCGATGGGCACCTGGGCGATTTCCTCGATGGTGCGAAACTCACCAATGGTGCGCACATTGAATTTGCGTCCGGCGTCCATGATGGTCCCGCCAGCAATGTTGATATTGTTGTTGCGAAGACTGCGCGCCAGCCGGAAAAAGTCGAGATTATGCGCGCGCATGCGCTCGAGGTCGAGATTCACCTGCACCACGCGCTCATCGATGCCGCCTACCTCCACATTGGCGACCCCTTCCACGCGCTGGATTTTCGGCACCACCACTTTGTTAACGATTTCGTAGAGCTCGTCGTTGGTGCCCTTGTAAGCCAGGCTGAACCGCAGCACGGGGATGTCGCTGGTTTGCCAGCGGCGGATGAAAATGCGCTCCACGTCGTCGGGCAACTGTGGCCGCACCCGATCGAGGCGGTCGCGCACCTCCACGGAGGCCAGGTCCATGTCAGTGCCCATGGTGAACTCGATGCGCACGTTGCAGCCGCTGGCCGAAGAGGTGGAGCTGATGCGCTCCAGATGGGACAACGTGCCCATGATGTCTTCAATGGGCCGGGCAATCAGCCGTTCCACCTCCTGTGGCGACGACGACGGATAGGGCACGTTGATGGTCAGCGAGGGCGCGGAAAATTCCGGATAAAACGTCAATGGCAGCCGCTTCAATCCCAACACGCCGAGCACGATGACGCTCAGGATCAGCATCAGCATCGTGATCGGTTTTTTCACGGAGAATTCGGGTAAGGTCATACAGGTTCACCTTGTTGAGATTCACGTTTCAAACCGATGGCTCGCATTTTGTTGCCATTTATTTGTTGGCACACGAGCATGACAATCATCCGATCCAACACCATCTGCGACGGTGTTTTTTTAATAAACCACGGAGGCCACGAAGAAAAGCGCGCTGATACTTTATTTAGAACTCATTCAGCATAGAAGCCAAAGCCGCTGTAAAATCGTCGTGTTCTTTGTGCCTTTGTGGTGCAACCTGCCCAAGTCCCCCCAAAAAATACCGGTCAAATATGATCCAGCATATCATGCAGGATGCGCTCGGCCTTTCGGACCTGCTGCTTCGGAACCAGCAACAAACCCACCATGCCCGGGAGTCCCACGCCGGCCACGCCGGCTGCCGAGGCAAAAAAGTCTTTGATCAGCAAATTGGGGATGTTTTCTCTGTCGAGCACCTCTTTGACCATCTCGGCATAGATGCTGCCCGGCAGCGGATGTAGCGGCACCCACTGGATTTCGGGTACCGTTTCCTCGGGCAACTCGGCGACCAGTTTGGCGCCACAATCGGGGCAGACCTGAATTTCTGCCTCATACTCATAACGACATTCCGGGCAATAGGGCATCGCGGGCCTCCTTTTCCGGGAGAGGACGATGATAAGGCAATTGATTCGATTTTTCAGCGCATCCGGCGCATTTTGCGAAACATCTCCTGAAAAAAGGTCATCTTCTTCGCCAGATCGGTTTCCAGTTCCGGGTCTTCCTGCACGCGTTTCTCAAATTCTTGCACAATCATCGGATTCTGCATCACCCGATCTTCCATGCGCTGAATGAACTCCCTGAAAAACGCCATTTTTTTGGCCGGATCGTTAGCCAGCTCGGGGTCCTCCTGCAGGCGGTTCTCGAACGCACGCTTAAAAAACCGGCTCTGCATAAACACGTTCTCGATCCGTTCCACCTCTTTCGGATCGACCCGTTTGCCGCCGTCCGCGGCTTTGGGTCGGGCTTTAGCCTGCGCCGGCACATCTCCGGCTTTGGCGGCCATCCGGGCGCCAGGCTGACGTTCTCCGGGTTTCGCCGGCGCCTGCGTCACCTCCTGCCCCGGGATGCGAATCGGCAGGCCCTCGCGCAGTCCCTCCTGTCCGATCACCACCACGAGATCGCCCTCACGGAGGCCGTCCAGCACTTCCACCGTATCTCCGGACACGAATCCCAGCTTCAGCGTACGCTTGCGGGCAATGCCGTTATCGTACACAAACACCTGATCGGTCTGGCTTTCCAGCAGCAGCGCCCGTTTGGGCATCAACAGGGTGTTGGCATGCTTTTCGGTGGTGATATACACCGAAGCAAACATGCCCGGTTTGAGCTTGCCCTTGCTATTGGTGATGTCGATGGTCACCTTCACCGTGCCGTTGGTGGGATCCACCACCGGGCTGACCATGCGCACCACGCCGATGAATTTTTCACCAGGCAGCGCATCGGCAGTGATGATCGCAGTCTGCCCTTCGAAAATACGCCCCATGTCCTTTTCCGGCACGTAAATGCGCGCGCGCAGCGGCGAAAAATCCGCCACCCGGAACAGCACCTGATTCACATTCACGCGCTGGCCCAGCTCGATATGCCGCGCAGTCACGATTCCGTCAATGGGTGATACAATGGACGTGTATTGCATGCGCAGCCGGGCGGCCTCGTACGCGGCCTTGGAGTTTTCATACTGCAACCGCGTGGTTTCGAAGGTCTCTTCGGAAATGAGATTTTTCTCCAGCATACTTTTGGCGCGTTCATAGGCGGACTGGTCGGTCTCCATTTTCACTCTTGCCTGCAGCAGGTCGATTTTCAGCTCGGCCTCGTCCAGTTGCGCCAGCAACTGCCCTTTCCGCACGCGCATGCCCTCTTCCGCCGGCAGCTTTACCACCTGCCCGGACACCTTGGCGACTACATCCACTTCCTTTTCGGCTTCGATGGTGCTGGTGTGCAAAAGATACAGCGAAATATCGCCGCGCACCACGGACGCCACCTGCACCGGGATGGCTGCTTTCTGGCCACCGCTGCGGCCGCCCATGCCCGGCCGGCCCTGCGTGCCCGTATCGTCCTTTTTTCCGCATCCCACCGCCAAAATGATCAGCAATATCGCCCAACCATACATCCGTTTGTTCATTCTGCTACTCCTGCTTCGATACCTCTGGTTGATCCATCATTAAATGTTCGCGCCAACCGCGATCGCTTCGCTTTCAGCGTTGGCGCTATAGGAAATATTCTTGATTGGTAACTATTCAGTTATTCCCGCTTGATGAAATCTTGCCC